>NZ_JBXAPW010000006.1:0-202882 GCF_058806635.1 Sediminibacterium sp. GW821-FHT12F12
GATCTCTGTCCCTCTGTGTTGAAAAACAACACTGAATCACAATTACGCAAAAACATCCAGCTTATTTTTTAACACAGCGTCCTCAGAGCAACAGAGGATCACAGAGATGCGATACGGATAAAAACCCCATGAACTGTTTGTATTGGAATGGTTGAAAAATGAAGGTACTACTGAGTTCTGCTATTCAAGCGGATTAGCGTAAAATGTTTTCCGTAGTTAGTCAGAAAATTCCTCTGCGTAAACTCCGCTTCTCTGCCCCTCTGCGGTTGGATGTAGTTACCACCAACCGCAGAGAACGGGAGAACGGGGAGTTTGCGCAGAGAGGGAGCAATTGGAAGAATTTGCTTTCATCACTACGGCCGGTAAAACAGCAGCTTTTCTCTGTGTAACTCCTGATCTCTGTCCCTCTGTGTTGAAAAACAACACTGAATCACAATTACGCAAAAACATCCAGCTTATTTTTTAACACAGAGTCCTCAGAGCAACAGAGGATCACAGAGATGCGATACGGATAAAAACCCCATGAACTGTTTGTATTGGAATGGTTGAAAAATGAAGGTACTACTGAGTTCTGCTATTCAAGCGGATTAGCGTAAAATGTTTTCCGTAGTTAGTCAGAAAATTCCTCTGCGTAAACTCCGCTTCTCTGCCCCTCTGCGGTTGGATGGAGTTACCACCAACCGCAGAGAACGGGAGAGCGGGGAGTTTGCGCAGAGAGGGAGCAATTGGAAGAATTTGCTTTCATCACTACGGCCGGTAAAACAGCAGCTTTTCTCTGTGTAACTCCTGATCTCTGTCCCTCTGTGTTGAAAAACACCACTGAATCACAATTACGCAAAAACATCCAGCTTATTTTTTAACACAGCGTCCTCAGAGCAACAGAGGATCACAGAGATGCGATACGGATAAAAAAACCATGAACTGTTTGTATTGGAATGGTTGAAAAATGAAGGTACTACTGAGTTCTGCTATTAAAACGGGTTAGCGTGAAAAGTTTTAGGTAGTTAGTCAGGAAATCTCTCTGCGAAAACTCCGCTTCTCTGCCCCTCTGCGGTTGGATGGAGTTACCACCAACCGCAGAGAACGGGAGAACGGGGAGTTGTCGCAGAGAGGGGGCAAGGAGATAGCTTCTCACTATCAATAAGAGTTTTCGCTAACTTAGAAATTCAATGTCTGCCTTATGAGAAAATACCTGCTTGTAGGAATAATTCCGTTTTGTTTACTGATAGCCTGTACCTCAACACCCAAAACAACCACACCTTCCTTTACCATTACCGCTGCAGAGCCGGTGTATTTTAAATCTTTTGTAGACTGCAATATGGCCGAAGCCTGGGTGGGCGATACCTTTCGCATATTCCCGGGCAAATATGGCGAAGACCCCTTGTGGGGCGATGCCCGCGACCTGAAATATGCCGATGGCAAAAATGCTGCAGAAGCCTTTAACCGCCGCTTCGAAGAATTTACAGAACCCATCCTTCCCAAAAATGTGGCACCCAAGGCAGAGGGCCTGCATGGTGCTGTCTGGTTTGAAACCGTTTACCAGGATCCCAAAGACAAATCAGGCAAAACCTTGTATGCATTGTATCACAACGAAAATTATCCCAATACTTTTCCTTACCGTACCAACACAGGGAAAGGTTATATTGATCAAAACTGGCCGGAGGGTTTAACCGGACAAAAAACACCGGCAGCGGTTTGCCGTATCGGTATCATGCGATCGCTGAATGGTGGGCATAGCTGGGAGAACAAAGGCATTGTGCTGGAAGATAACCAGCCCCGTATGATCCTGAAACCGCATAATACTTCGGTTACCTTTGCGGGTGGGGTGGGAGATCCTTCTGCTATTGCGAGTGAGGGTTATCTCTATATTTTTTATGGCGAATATGGGTATCCCGGCCAATATGAACAGGCCAGTTATGACCCGCTGAAAGAATACAGCGGGCAATGCATCAGCATGGCCCGGATTGCGCTGGCCGATCTGCCCAATCCCGCAGGTAAAGCCAAACGCTGGGATGGTGCTGATTTTACCGTGCCCTATGATGGCATTGGCACACCCATCCGTTCTTTGCAGATCCCGGTAGCGGCTGGTGGCGGGCCCACTTCCTCGCCCCAAAGTAAATATTACTGGGGCCCATCTGTTAGCTGGAATACCCACCTGAAAGCCTGGGTAATGCTGATGGCCAGGGCGGAAGGCCCTAAGTGGATGGGCTCGAATGTATACATCTCTTTCAATACCAACCCCTCGCTGGCTGGTAAAGCAGGGCAGGAGTGGAGCACACCCGAACTGCTGGTGAGCAAACCCGGACATACCATCTGGTACCCTTCTTTACAACCCATTGGCGGAACCGCGGAAGTGCAAAACAAAAACACCTGCTTACAGGTAGGCAAAACCGCCCGTTTGTTTTTTAAGGATAATGCGAAGGATACGGCGATGTATTTGTCGGAGTATGTGGTGAGGTTTTATGGGAAGGAATGAGGGATAGATTTGTTGTTAGTTCTCATCTTACTGACTGAATATGTGGGAGACTTACAAAAATAATAGAACCCTTTTTGATAACTTATAATATATTTTACTTATGTTTATTATACGATAGTTATACACGCAAAGCCAACTTAAATAGCTGGATTGGCGCTATAGTGTAGCGGGTATAACTAAGTTGGCTGCAACCTTATATGACAATTTACAATGACTTGGAAAGATTACGAAATAGAAATTTCAGAATACTTTAAACGACAGTTTCCTAATGCTGACATAAGCCACAATGTAAAAGTTGAAGGACGCTACTCTAAAATTCAACGACAAATAGACATTTTAATAGAAGACTATGTTGCTGGGAATAGAATGAGAATTGTAGTTGATGGAAAATTTTTTTCTGCAAACATTGACGTTAAAGGTGTAGAAATGTTTATCGGATTGCTCAATGATTGTGAAGCAAACAAAGGCTTGCTTATAACACAAGAAGGATATTCCCAAGCTGCAATAAATAGAGCATTTTTCGACCCTATTGATATTGAGTTAGACATTTTAAATTTCAAAGAGCTTTATGATTTTCAAGGTTTTGAAGGTGTAATTCATCGTGGTAAAGAAGGTGTTGCTTTTCCTGCACCCTTTGGTTGGATAATTGACGCAACACAATATGAAGGAGTTTTGGCAACACTTTATCAGCGTGGACTGACTTTAATTGATGCACAGACAAAGAAAGAATGGATTTATGCTAACATTTGGACAAAGGGTGACCAAATAAACAGTTTAGACGACTTGATAAAGCAGCAAGAGCAAGACACTTTGAAACACGACCGCAATGCAAAAATTAATTACTTGAACACAATTAAAAGAACCGACTTCGCTACTAAATTGAGAACAATTGAAACTTCTGGCTATCCAACCAAAGAATATACTGGCTTTGTGGAGTTTGATAAAGCTATCTTTTTTTGTGTAATGTTCACACCAGAAGAATTGAAAAAGAAAAACATACGGAAACTGGAAACTATAATACAAAACGCATTACCAGTAGAACTAAACTACTTGACAAAAAAAAACTGACAAAAAAAGGCTGCAGCCAACATTGCATTGGCATTATGGCGGCTGACGGAATGCAGGTGCCCAGCAGCAACAAGAAATCAGCTATAGTTCCAACTTGATGTTATCAATTTTGCGACAGAATAAATCATCGCCTTTTGTATCTTTAATCAGCAACAGTTCCCGGCAGACGGATCACGGAATGCCGCCACAACGCCAATGCTGGGACGTTAGGTACAGGCATTCTCTAAAAAACAGTCAAAAAGCAAGTAATTGTGAGGAATATATTAAACCAACTAATTATTTTATTCTCAGTACAACTAATTTTCTGCAGTTGTACTAAAAATGCTTTGGAATATAGCTTAAATAAGCGTGAGAATTATTTAGTGGATAAAATAACAATAGTTCTGGACACTGCAAATTTCACTAATACCTCTTTTATATATGATAGCAACAACCATCTTGTCAAAAGAATAACGACAGGAAAATTTGTTGAAAATAGGAAGGTGCGTGAAAAGAAATATGTGGATGAATTTGAATACACGAATGGACTTGTTTCAAAAATTCGTATCCAGGACTTAACCTATTTTATGTCAAGTTACGAGCTACATCTGTTTTATAATTCAAAAAATCAACTTCTAAGAGAAGAAACCTGGATGAACAATACTAGGATGGGACACCAAAATTTTTATTATTTGGACAATAAAATGGTAAGCATCTATGCTGATAATTCTAAACCCTTCGAAACAAATACACTTTATTATGATAATTCTGGAAATCTGATAAAACATTCGTATCGAATTCCGAAAACCGACGTATTTGGCTTCCCCGTCCCTAACGAATTCATGGAGTTGAATTATATGTATGAATATGATGATAAATCAAAACCTAATATAGGGTTAGATTATCTATTTGTCTATTCACCATTTCAAAACTTAGGAACAGAAACAGGATATGCCAGAGAACTGTCTGCTTGTAATCTACAAAAATTTCAAAACAGAGGAACAACTTGGTCATATGAATATAATAGCGAGGGATTGCCCATTAGCTGTGAAATGAAATGGAGTGGAATTCAAACTTTACAACCTATGATTTGGAATATAACCTACAAAAAAATAAAGTGAACCTTTCTGCACCTGACAAGTGGCTTTGCAAAAGTGGGGCTACAGAATGTTGTCTCCGCAGACGCTGCGATCAAGATGCCGAACCTCTGTCTACGTCCTGTAGTTCAATTTTACTCACGGCAAGTTTCCTCTGCGTATTCTAAAAATATAAAACACCTTTTGACGGCTTAGAATATAGTTATAATCATTTAATTTAAGCTGGTTATACACGCAAGGCTGTGCTAAATAGCTCTATTGGCGCAATAATTTATCGTGTCAAATTAAGTTGTGCGCACTCCTCCTAAGCCGAAATGATGGGTGGCTTTCTTCATATTTAAAGCATTCCCGGATTTGTTTTAATCGCTGAAGGAAAAACCCGGTGCTATCCTCCTAAATCAACACTCAAACAACGGCATAAAAAAAGCCCGGCTCTGTGAACCGGGCTCTCAGCGCCTTTGACCTTACCGTGCTTTTTTCTTTGGATCCGCTTTCTTCTGTGCGGAGCTTTTCTTTTTAGTAGGCTTATTCTTTTTTGGTTCAGCTGTCTTTTTCGACATAGATTTTAATTTAAGGTTAGTGAATTATTTACCCATGGCTGCAGCGTATTTTGCCTTTTCTTACCTGTTGTTCTTTCAGAAGAGGCGACTATACAGCCAGACTGTAAGTAAACAAAGATATGCCTATAAACGTAAATAGAAGTTTAATCAAAGTCAGCCGCTCGGGCATATTTAGTCTTCTCAGCGTGTTCTTTCATGATGGGTCTCAGCAAATGTCTTCCGCCTGGGGCAGAGACTCTGCGGTCAGGGTGCCGAACCCGGGTTTACTTAATGCATTTCTATTTTACCCGCCGAAAACCCTTACTAACCAGGTAAAGGCCCAACGAAAATTCAAAAACTGCCACAAGTAGTGCAGATAAGCCTGCCAGCGCACTGTGCTGCCCGATACTGCCAAACATGATAGCGAGATACCCGGCAATTAACGGGAACGCCCCCAGTATCCCTATCATGGCCAGCCAACGTGGCACTAGTCCTGATCTGTATAATAAGAATCCCAACAACAGATCATTGATGGCGGGTAGAAAACTTTGGCCAAGCAGAAAGATCCGGTCATATAGTGCCACCAATGCCTGTGCAGTAATGTTGCCGCTGGCACCCAAACCAGACTGGTGCAGGCTCACAGTACCAAGCAGGAAAGCCACACCAGCAAAGATGGTGGATGCTTCCAGTACCCTTGATAGCAGGAGGCCCATTGACATGACCCGGTGCTGCTTTTTAAGTACCGGATAGAGTACCAGCGCGGTAGCAATACCAGCGAGGGCTACGATAATTTCCAGTATTCCTCCAATGATCACTTTTGTATCTGCTCCCACACTGGTCATGTACCCCGGCTCATGGATCCCGGCATACAGCGAAAGGGTGGGGATCGATACAAAGGTCAGAAGGTAAAACAAACCTGCTGTAAGTGAGACCTTACGATCTGGACTTAATTGATGGAATGTGCTCATAATTTTGCATGTAATGGGTTCTTCTTCCAGGCTCTTGAAAAATGGATGCTTACAATGAAACTCCTGTTATAAGATTCCTGTCCGTATGAGATATTGGTCAGACCGTAGTTGTACCGTAAATCGATCGCAACCCTTTTTTGCCTGAACGGGAATTCAAAGCCCCCACCTGCCTGTATACCGGCATCCCAACGTTTAAATCCTTCCGAGGTCTTATTAAAAACAATGTTCTTAGATAAATTGTCGATCTTATGGGTTCCTGACAGATTATACGCAATGGATGGTCCGGCATTCAGGTAAACCGGTCCAAAGTGAACACGGGCCAGGACAGGCAATTCAAGACTGTATACATGTGTTGTTGTCTCTTTACCGTTGAATGGATTGTTTTCTTTTAACTTCCCACCCTTTGACATGAAATAAAATTCAGTGACTAGGGAAAAATGTTTTGTGATACCTGCCTGGAAAGTGGCACCTACCTGTACACCCAGCACAGCTTTCCTGTAATCCTTTAATGAACTGTTGGCCTTGCCATAGTTGAAGTTGGTGCCGACCAGGTTAATAACAGGGTCGAGGTAGGTTGTCTGGCCCAAACCCGCAGCGCTTACTAAGAGCAGTGCCAGCAGGATGGTGATGTGCGTTTTCTTTTTCATAATACTTTGTTTGAGGTGGAGATATAATTAACTCGAACAAAAGTATCTGTGCAGGAGAGGTGCAACAATCGAAGTATGCAAAGCGGGTTGAGGTATCTACGTTTTGCCCTTACTCATCTTCAAGAGGGTTTAGCTTAAGGGCTTATTATTGATGTGCTGGTAGAAAGCTTCCTTATATGTATCAGAAACAGGAATCAGTTCGGCGCCGATCCTGATACGGCTGCGCTCAATGGATTCTATTTTGTTTAGTGACACCATATACGATTTATGCACCCTGCACACCAAATTGGGCGGGATCAGTTTTTCAAATTCACTGAAGCTCTGCAGGGTCATGATCTTTTTGCCCGTTGTATGGATCTTTAAATAATCGCGCATCCCTTCAATATAGAGGATCTCATCGATCCTCACTTTTTCCAGCCGGTTCTCTGTTTTCACAAAAATGAACTCAGGCGCAGACTGGTCGGTACTTCTTCGCATGATGTTTTCCTGCGCCTTGTTGACCGCCTGCAGAAAGCGGTTGAAGGTGAAGGGTTTCAGCAGATAGTCCGTGATAGAAAGTTCATAACCTTTGAGCGCATATTCCTGGTAAGCCGTGGTAATGATCACCTGGCTTGAGATCCGGGTGCTTTCCAGTAATTCAATACCGGAAAGTTCGTCCATATTGATATCGAGCAATAAGATATCCACGTTATTATTCTTCAGGTAAGCAAGCCCTGCCAGCGCATTATCAAAAGTGGCAGATAATTCAAGGAAAGGAACTTTGGCAACAAAACTTTTTGTTTTGCCCAGGGCCAGCGGCTCGTCCTCGATGATGATGCAGGTGTACTTATTCATAAGGGATGGTTAGGTCAATGCAATAACGTTCATCTGTTTTGGTTACTTCCAGTTTTTGCCTCCCGGCATAGATCAGTTCGATTCTTTTTCTGATCAGGTTATTACCCAAACCGCCATAGGCTTCCGGCAACAGCATCTTCTGGTCGAATTTGTTTTCACAGACCAATTGTACGGTTTCGCTCATGATATGAATACTGATGGTGATGGCATTCTCCAGTTTCTTGTTATTGGCGTGCTTAAAAGCATTTTCAATAAATGGGATAAAAACCATAGGGGCAATGCTCCTGGTACCAACAACACCGGTCACCGAAAAATGAACATAGTTCTCATTTGCGGTCCTGATCTTTTGTAAAGAGATATATTTCCCGATGTATTCGATCTCTTTCGATAAAAGGATCTTGTCAGGTTTTGTTTCATAGAGGATAAAACGCATGATATCCGAAAGCTTGTTTAAATATTCGGAAGCCGCCACGGAATCATTCAGAATCAATGCATCAATGTTATTGATGGTATTAAAGAGCAGGTGAGGGTCAAGCTGAGACTTGATTAAGGCCATTTCCATCTGGTGATTCTTTTCCCGGAAATTCTCCTTTAGTTTGATCTCGTTCACCCAGGTAACAAATCCCTTGATAATAAGCGCCACTACACCCGATATGGAGCCTATAAATGTCATAAATGCAATCACCGTTACAGCGGTTGATCTGCCGTTTCTTCCGCCTTTATCCATATCCTTCATATTGCCGGTCTCGATATAGAACCGCAGGAGCGTATAGCCCACTATCGCGGCTCCCGCTGCAATGCCGATCCCGATCAGGATAGAGAGCAGGTATTTTTTCTGCTGCAGGTACCGGGGAAAGAGTAAAAAGTAATTCAGGAAATAGGCGATCACCGAAGGGATAAAGGCAAAAAAGAACAGGTTTTTAAGCGCATTGATCATTCTCGGCAGGTGCTCGGCTGTGTTGGCGCTGCTGCGGTAATATACCGAGAGCATGATAAAAATCAACATACCGTAGCAGAACCAGAATCCGACATGCAACAGGATGACAAATGATTTTTTCATTAGAGATGTTAAGTAGTATCCTGTAAAAGTCTCTCTCAGTCCCGTCGTTTCTGCAATTTATATGCAAAACCGGCAAATATGTCTTCAAAATGAGAGGAACCAATATGAATGTAGGGTTAAATACTTACTGATTTTTAATTTTTGTCTACCTTTTTGGTATTCGGGCCTTCCATAGTGGTACCCCGGTCAACTATGCCACTGTTATCCTGGAAAGACACCCTGATAACATCATCCTTTTGAAAAAATATGACCTTTTTATAGCAATAGCGTACTGCTGCTGATCACTATTCTTTTGAATACTTAGCTGGTATTGTCTGCTACAGAACTGGATCGCAAATATAGAAAGCTGATGGATTCGATCTGGTGGTTGTAGATGATAGTTAGGATGATCACATTAACATCTTGCTGCTGTATCCGTTCAAAATACCCCGTAGACCCTGAGTTATTCCCGCCATTTTGAATCATGTGCAATTAGTGATTTTATGACTATTTGATCAAGGCGTTTAGTTTTGTTCTTGTTTCAGCGATTTCCCGGATGGACAATGCTTTCCTGAATCGTTCAATGGCTTGTTGTTTATCGCCAATCGCTAAGTAATAATCTCCATAAGAATCCTGGAGATTGGCGTCTAAAGGATAATTCAGCACGTTCAGTGCAAACAACTGCCCTGCCATATTGAACTGCTTTGCATTCAACGAACGATAGCCCAGGCTGTTTACCAGCGAAGCGTCGGGCAACACCGTATAGCCGAGTTGCCGGGAAATCGTCAGATAATGTTCCTTTATAACGGGTACTAATTGAGGGTTAGATACCTGATGATCCGCATTGATCGGAAACGCGTAATAGTCAAATATAAATTTCAGGGCGTTGTAGGCGGAAATAAATGAAACAGTGCCATGTGTTTCGTTCTCGTAGTAAGCATACTGAAACCTCAGTTTATTTTCCGGGTGTTGTTTAACTAAATGAATCAGTTCTAAATTATCACGAATCAGCTCTGTATTATCAGTGGTGTCTGATTGAACGGCCGTTGTATCCATACCTTTTTCCATGCGGTTTGCTATGGACATGAACAGTGTTTTATTTTCGTATTGACCTTTCGCAATGGCCCTTAGCCCTTCTTTTACGATTGCATGATCATCCCACCAAAGCGCTGCATCAAAAGATAGATATGCATTAAACAAAGCCGGGTGGTGTACCAGGGTGTGAATCACCATCAAACCACCCAGTGAATGACCCATCAGTAATTTATATTCAGATACCGGGTAATTCGCCCCGATATAAGGTAGTAACTCCTGCTCCAGAAACACTACAAATTTTTCACCGCCACCTGAACTACTGATTCCATCAGGGCCAGCTGTTACAGCAGTGGGCGTCAGGTCGCGTCCCCTGTTCGTATTAGGGATGCCTACAACCATCATTGGCGGAACAGTACCCGAGCTGACCATTCTTTCCACCATCGCTGCCACTGAACGGAAGTTATTCTCTCCATCCAGGACATACAATACCGGGAATCTTTCACTTGTGGCTGTTTTCTTTTTCTTGATCCCATACGGTGTCCAGATCAAAAGTGGGCGCTCTTCATGCAGGATCGTTGAGTAAACACTGTCCGCAAATCCCAATGTAAATGGCGCTTGCGCCGATCCACTAATGTAACTAAGTAACAGGAGAATAGGAAAGACAAGGTATCTCATGGTGCAATTGACGCTTTTCTTTCGCATTTTGACAACCCGGTATGCAAAAGGCAGATAAATGTCTGCAACCGGCGCCAAAATCCTTCCAACACCATTTTAAGTCGTTCCGTGTTCCGTAGGGTGCAAAAAAAGAGAAGCCATATAGACTTCTCTCGTGAACCGGATTGGATTCGAACCAATGACCTTCCCGCTTGCAGCGGGATGCTCTATCAAGCAGAGCTACTGGTCCTGTTTAGTTTGGGTTATGGTGCAAAAAAAAGAGAAGCCATATAGACTTCTCTCGTGAACCGGATTGGATTCGAACCAATGACCTGCTGCTTAGAAGGCAGCTGCTCTATCCAGCTGAGCTACCGGTCCTTATAGTCTTTGGCTATTAGTCTTAGGTCTTTGGTAGTCAGTATCTAATTGATACCAAAGACCTAAGACTAAAGACCATCCCTTAAAACTGCTCGAACGGGCTGCAAAATAACGGAAAAAACGGTATCGAAACAAACAGAAACAGATTCAAAGGTGCTGTGCATAGAAATGCCCTCGGTCTGTACCAAAAACGTTTTACTTTGCGGCAAACGATTGCCAATGAGTTATAATTATCTTCCCTTAGACCGGAAATGGCTCCACTTTGACCAGGTAAAAAACCTGCTCGACTACAACCAGCAGGTTTCCATCACTTTCGACGCCCATGAACGGATACTGGCCTGCCGCCAGTACCTGGATGCCAAAATGGAAGATAAAAACGGCCTTTTTTACGGGATCAATACCGGATTTGGCTTTCTCCAGAACGTTAAGATCGATGCCAGCCAGATAGAACAACTGCAGTACAACCTGCTCGTTTCCCATGCCTGCGGGCTGGGAGAAGAAGTGCCCCGCGATATTGTGAAACTGATGCTGATGCTCAAGATCAAATCGCTCAGTTACGGTAACAGCGGTGTACAGATAGATACGGTGATCCGCCTGATGAGTATGTACAATAACGATGTGCTGCCCGTGATCTACACCCAGGGCTCGCTGGGGGCATCGGGCGATCTGGCGCCTTTGAGTCACCTGAGCCTGCCCTTACTGGGTCTCGGCGAAGTGTACCACGAGGGCCGTAAAATGCCCGCAGCCGAAGCCCTGCAGAAATTTGGCTGGCAGCCCATCCAGTTACAGAGCAAAGAAGGGCTGGCCCTGATCAATGGTACACAATTCATGAGTGCCTATGGTATGTATTGCCTCAAAAAAGCCGAACACCTGCTGGCCATGGCCGATCTGATCAGTGCTTTGTCGTTTGATGCTTTTGATTGTATCAGTCAGCCCCTCGACCCCCATATTCATGCCGTAAGAGCCCACAAAGGGCAGGTGCATACGGCCGAAACACTGCGTAATCACCTGGCAGGCAGCGAGATAGGCCAACAGGCCAAGAGCCAGGTGCAGGATCCCTATTCGTTCCGCTGCATACCGCAGGTACATGGGGCCAGTAAAGATGCTTTTCACCATATCCTGGACGTATTTGTGCGGGAGATCAATTCTGTAACCGATAACCCCAATATCTTCCCCGAAGACGACCTGATCGTAAGCGGTGGTAATTTTCATGGTCAGCCACTGGCGCTTACGCTGGATTACCTCGCCATTGCCATGAGCGAAATTGCCAATATTTCGGAGCGGAGAACCTACCAGCTCATCAGCGGACAACGCGGACTACCCCTGTTCCTCGTAAAAGATGCCGGGCTCAATTCTGGTTTCATGATCCCACAGTACACGGCCGCTGGTATTGTGAGCGAGAACAAACAATTATGTACACCCGCTTCGGTTGACAGTATTTCCTCCTCCAATAACCAGGAAGACCATGTGAGCATGGGTGCCAATGCTGCCACCAAATGTTACCGGTTAATACAGAATGTAGAAAAAGTACTGGCCATTGAACTACTCAGTGCCGCCCAGGCGCTTGATTTCAGGCGCCCCCTGCGTACTTCGTCCACACTGGAACAACTTATGACCGCTTTTAGGGAAAAAGTGAGCTTTAATGCAGCGGATAGGTTGTTGCATGAGGATATGGTGGAGGCGATTCGTTTTATGGAGGGGTATGGTAGGTAGGAGTCGGTAGTTTGGGGTTTGGAGTTTGGGGTTTGGAGTTAGGGGTAATCTTTCTACAAAACGGCAGACACCTGCTTTTAACGCGGAATCAACCTCTGGAAAAACGTCAGACATCCTCCCAATACTCCCTGGTCTCAGCCCCATCTGTTTCCAAGAAAAAAAAGCTATCCCACCCCAAACCCCCAACCCCAAACTCCAAACTCCAAACTCCAAACTCCAAACTCTCCCTTACCTTTGTTCCCTTACAAAGCAAAGCAATGAGCGAAGAAAAAAACCTGAATTTTATTGAAGAGATCATCGAAGAGGATCTGAAGAGTGGAAAACATAGTTCCATTACCACCCGTTTTCCGCCGGAGCCGAACGGGTACCTGCATATCGGGCATGCCAAGAGCATTTGCCTGAATTTTGGACTGGCCAAAAAATATGGCGGACAAACCAACCTGCGTTTTGATGATACCAATCCTACCACTGAAGAAACAGAATATGTAGAAAGCATCAAGGATGATATCCGCTGGCTGGGTTTTGAGTGGAGTAATGAACTGTATGCGTCCAACTATTTTGAGCAGTTATACGGGTTTGCAGTAACACTGATCAAGAAGGGGCTGGCGTATGTGGATGACAGTACCAGTGAAGAAATTGCCCAGCAGAAAGGAACACCTACGGTACCGGGTACGAGAAACCGGTTTGCTGACAGAACGATAGAAGAGAACCTGCAGTTGTTTGCAGACATGCGTGCCGGTAAATTTGAAGATGGCAGTAAAGTGCTGCGTGCCCGGATTGATATGGCATCGCCCAATATGCTGCTGCGCGATCCGATCATTTACCGCATCAAACATGCCCACCATCACCGCACCGGTGATAACTGGTGTATTTACCCTATGTACGATTTTGCGCATGGACAGAGTGATGCGATCGAAAAGATCACCCATTCTATCTGTACACTCGAATTCATCCCTCACCGCGATCTGTATAACTGGTGTATTGAGAACCTGGGTATTTATCCCTCGCGCCAGTATGAATTTGCCCGGTTAAACCTGACCTATACCATCATGAGCAAAAGAAAACTGCTGCAACTGGTGAATGAAGGGCATGTGAATGGCTGGGACGATCCGCGGATGTCTACCATTAGTGGTATGCGCCGCAGGGGATATACCGCGAGTGCCATCCGCGAGTTCTGCGACCGGATCGGGGTTGCCAAAAGGGAGAACCTGATCGATTTCAGTTTGCTCGAATTCTGTGTGCGCGAAGACCTGAATAAAATTGCTTTACGCCGTATGGTGGTATTTGATCCGCTGAAAGTGGTGATCGCCAATTATCCGGAGGGCGAAGAATGGTTACCGAGCGAGAACAACCCCGAAGATCCGGTTGGCGGACACAGGGAGATCCCTTTCAGCAGAGAACTGTATATAGAGCGCGAAGACTTTATGGAAACACCTGCCAAGAAATATTTCAGGCTGGCGCCCGGCATGATGGTGCGTTTAAAAAGCGCCTACATTATTAAATGCGAAGAAGTGGTGAAAGATGCTGATGGAAATATCACCGAAGTAAGATGTACCTATATCCCTGAAAGCAAAAGTGGCGCAGATACATCGGGCATTAACGTAAAAGGAACTTTGCACTGGGTAAGTGTGCCGCATGCGGTAACTGCCGAAGTGCGTTTGTACGACCGGCTCTTTAAAGTAGAAGATGTGGCCAATGCAGAAGGCGATTTTAAAGATCATATCAACGAAGCCTCTTTAACCGTGCTGCCGAACGCCTACGCAGAACCCGCTTTACTGAACGATACCGCCGATGACCGCTACCAGTTTATCCGCAAAGGGTATTTCAGTCGCGATAAAGACAGTACACCCGGTAAACTCGTTTTCAACAGAACCGTTACTTTAAAAGATGGCTGGGCGAAGGAGGTGAAGAAGGGGTAGGGGGATGCAGGTTACTGGTTACTGGTTGCTGGTTACAGGGGTTTTATTATTTGTATTGACTGCTAAACGGGTAAGCCAAGCTGCTATACTATTTATTCGCGATGGATTTACTACACAAATTTCAGGAGCAGTGGCAGGAGGAATTCTGTCAGCTAACACCGGCCAATACCCGTTTGCTGGTGGCGGTGAGTGGAGGGGTGGATAGTGTGGTGCTGGTGGATCTATTGAATTGCATGGGCTTTGATTTTGTGATGGCGCATGTGAATTTTCAACTGCGTGGTTCGGAGAGTGAGCGGGATGAACAGTTTGTGCGATCGCTGGCTGACATGTACGGCAAAGAACTGTTGGTAAAGAAATTTGATACAAAACTATACGCACAGGAACATAAACTCTCCATCCAGGAAGCGGCAAGGGTATTACGGTATGATTGGTTCAGCGAAATACTGGCTGGTTGGCTGTTAGCTCGCAACAGCCCAACAAGTACGGGCAACAATCCACAATTCACTTCATATTTTATTGTTACGGCGCATCATGCGGATGATAATATCGAAACGGTATTGATGCACTTTTTCCGTGGTACCGGTATACAGGGAATGGCGGGTATACAACCTTTGCTGAAAGAGCGGCAACTGATCAGGCCTTTGTTGGGTTTCCGGAAAAATGAATTGCAGTTGTATGCAGCTGCGAGAGACCTATCGTTTGTGGAAGATTCCTCTAACGCATCTGATAAATACACGCGGAATTATTTCCGTAACCAGTTATTACCGCAGATCAAAGAAGTGTATCCGCAGGTGGAAGAAAACCTGTTGCATACTATTGAACGGTTCCGGGAGATCGAGGCGATTTACCGGCAATCGGTAGACCAGCAGGTGAACCGTTTGCTCGAAGCCAAAGGTACGGAGTGGCATGTGCCCGTGATGAAATGGAAACAGGTAAAACCCCTGTCTACCATTACCTGGGAGCTGATCAGTCGTTTCGGATTTCACGCGGTGCAAACAGCAGAAATCATCAAACTGCTGGATGGGGAGAATGGGGGTTTTCAGGTTTCACCCAGTCACCGCATCATCCGTAACCGCCAATGGATGATCATTTCGCCCAATCACACCGCCACAGCGCAACATATCCAGATAGAAGAAGGGCAGACCGAAGTGGTATTCGAAAATGGGAAACTCCTCATTACTGCAAAATCAGAGACATTCACTCATCCACTCATTCACTCATTCACTCATTCTTCCTCAGAAGCTTCTCTGGATGCCAGTGAGATCCGTTTCCCGCTGCTGCTGCGCAAATGGAAGGCCGGGGATTATTTTTATCCGCTGGGCATGCAGAAGAAAAAGAAGCTGGGTAAGTTTCTGATCGACCTGAAATTATCCCGTACCGAAAAAGAACAGGTATGGGTGCTTGAAAGCGATAAAAGGATTCTGTGGGTGCTGGGTTACCGGATTGATAACCGTTTCCGCATCACCGGAAAAACTAAGCAGGTACTACAGTTGAACTATCTGAAATAATTCATCACTTCATTTACAAAACTCTCCAGTGGCCTGAAAGGACTCAGAAACTGGCTGGTAATAACGAGGAATACAACCCCGTATAAGGCTCCCCAGATATGCGCGGAGTGATTGATATTGCCATGTCCCTTTTTAGCGAGATAGGCAGAAATGCCCAGGTACAAGGGCCCGAAGATAAAAGCCGGAATATGAAAAGGAATCGGGAAAATGCCCATGCCCATGGTTGGATTTAAAAAGATCCCGGTAAAAATTACCGCAGAAACCGCACCCGAAGCGCCCAGGCTGCGGTAATAATAATCGTTGCGGTGTTTGAAATATGTAGGCAGCAAACAAACCACCAGGGATGAAATATACATGACGATGTACAAAGCTTTTCCCATCTCACTATAAATAGTAGTGAATGCCCTTTCTACCATATCGCCAAACAGGTAAAACGTGTACATGTTAAAGGCCAGGTGCATGAAATCGGCATGGATAAAACCGCAGGTAATAAAACGATACCACTGGTTGTGATTGGTAACGGCCGTGGGGTAGAAGATCATATCATTGGTGATCTTCTCATTCGAAAAAGCGGTGAAAGAGATCACACAGGTCAATAACAATATGATAAGGGTGATAGTAAGCATAGAGGCAATTTATGAAATTCTGTGGGAGAGATATATTAAATATTTCACAGTTTATTGTCTCTCTGCGAAACCTCCCTGTTCTCTGCGGTTGGATGGAGCTTTCACCAACCGCAGAGAACAAGAGAGGCGGAGTTTTCGCAGAGAGTTACTTAACTATGATGGTATTTCTCATTCCGTAAAATGGTACAGGCCCGGTACACCTGCTCGGCCAGGATCAGCCTGACCAGCATATGCGGAAATACCAGTCGGGATAAACTCCAGACCAGATCGGCTCGTTTGCTAACAGACTCATCCACCCCAAAAGCGCCACCAATCAGGAAAACGATTCGTTTGGTACTGCTGTTAGCTCTTTGTTGAATCCATTGGGCCAGTTCGGGGGAGCTGAGATTTTTGCCCCGCTCATCCAGCAAAATCAGGTGGTCGTCTTTTTGCAGTTGCGCCAGTATAACGGCAGCTTCGGCTTTCTTCAGTTCGGCTTCCGATAAAGTACCTGCATTTTTGGGTGGGGCAATGATCAGCCAGTCGGCCGGGAAATAATTATTGAGTCGCTTGGAGAATTCTTCAATACCCGCTTTTGCATACACTTCATGTGTTTTTCCTACCGACCAGAATTGCATTTTCATGTGATAAAAATAGAGAAAGCATTCGTCATTATGGAACTTAAATAACATACTTATGTATGCCTCAGCTTTTTTATCTTAGATGCTTCAACGGGCTGCCTGCAGCCACCACCAACTGATTGCTAACGATAATGCACATGCACTATGAACCGTAAAGAATTTGTTCGCACAGCCGGCCTGGCCACTGCCGCCATGGCCGTATTACCAGGTATGAAATTATTTGCCGCTGCACCCGATACCAAAGTAAGAATGGTATTGATCGGTACCGGTGCCAGGGGGGCGAATCACCTGGATCTTTTACTCCGCCGCAATGATGTGGAAGTGGTGGGCATCTGTGATATAGAACCCCGAGCCCTTACAGCCGCCAAAGAAATGATCAGTAAATCAGGTAAGCCCATGCCAGAAATTTTTACAGGCGATAAGTATGCCTGGAAAAAAATGGTGGAGAAAAAGAATATAGACGGTGTGGTGATTGCTACTCCCTGGGAATGGCACAAAGAAATGATCATTGGCTCGTTGGAAGCGGGTATCAAATATGTAGGTTCTGAAGTAATGATCGGCATTACCCTCGAAGATCATTGGGAAGTAGTGCGTGCCGCTGAAAAATACAAGGCGCAGGTAATGATGCTCGAGAACGTGTGTTACCGCAGGGATGTGATGGCGGTATTGAATATGGTGCGCCAGGGTGTATTTGGTGAATTGATTCACCTGCAGGGCGGTTACCAGCACGATCTGCGCGAAGTGAAATTTAATGATGGCGTAAATACCTATGGTCATGGCGTGGAGTTTGGTGAAAAAGGATATTCAGAAGCGCATTGGAGAACGGAGCATTCGGTTCACCGCAATGGTGATCTGTATCCTACGCATGGCATCGGGCCCATTGCGAACTATATCAATATCAACCGGGGCAACCGGTTTTTAACTCTGAGTTCTTTTTCATCCAAAGCCCGCGGACTGCATAATTATGTGGTGAAAAAAGGTGGAGAGAACCATCCCAATGCCAAAGTGAATTTCAAACTGGGCGATGTGGTTACCACTTCCATTAACTGTGCCAATGGTGAAACCATTTTATTGCAGCATGATACAAATCTGCCGCGTCCTTATTCGCTCGGTTTCCGTGTGCAGGGTACCGAAGGGTTGTGGATGGATGTGAACAAAAGTATTTATGTAGAAGGTAAATCGGCCAAAGCACACCAGTGGGATGATGCCAAAGCCTGGCTGGATAAATATGATCACCCGCTCTGGCAGCGCTGGAGCAAAGAAACGGCTGGTGCAGGACATGGCGGCATGGACTTTTTTGTGATCCATGCTTTCATCGAATCCATCAAACGCAAAACACCTACGCCGCTGGATGTGTACGATGCGGCGGCCTGGAGTGCCATTACACCGCTCAGTGAAAAATCGATTGACCTTGGTAACCAGATCGTGGAGTTTCCTGATTTTACCGGCGGGCAATGGATGTATCGTAAACCGGTGTTTGCATTAGGAGATGATTATTAAACACTGGCGGGAAGAAAATCATGGACATACCACAAGCGGTTTTAACAGCCTATGGATTTACCGGGCCGGATACAGTGATCAACGCATTCGGTACCGGTTTGATCAATCATACCTGGACGGTAACGAGGGAAGGGAAAAAGTATATCCTGCAAAGAATCAACACACAGGTTTTTCAACAACCGGAAGCTATTGCGGATAATATCAGTCGTATTGCTGCATACCTTGCGGAACATGCACCTGGTTATTTCTTTGCAGCACCTGTGATCGCCGCTGACGGAAAACAATTGATTACGATAGAAGGGGAGCAGGGCGGTTCTTTCCGCGTTTTCCCTTTTGTTCCGGGCTCGCATTCAAAAGAAGTGGCTACCGAGGCAAACCAGGCATTTGAAGCCGCTAAACAGTTTGGGAGATTTACCCGTTTGTTGTCGGGGTTTGATGCAAAGACATTACATACCACTATTCCTTCCTTTCATGATCTGTCTTTGCGTTACCGCCAGTTTCTACAGGCGCTCGAACAAGGTAACCCGGAAAGGATCCGGCAGTCTGCTGCGTTGATTCAGCAGATAAAAGAACAGTCTCAGCTGGTAAACAGGTTTGTGGAGATACAAAACGATCCCGGTTTCCGCATCAGGGTTACCCATCATGATACCAAGATCAGTAATGTGTTGTTTGATGAACAGGATCATGCTTTATGCGTAATAGACCTGGATACTGTAATGCCCGGTTATTTTATCAGCGATGTAGGTGATATGATGCGAACCTACCTGCCAACGGTTAGTGAAGAGGAAAAAGATTTTTCAAAGATTGATGTACGGGAAGATATGTACCATGCCATTGTAAAAGGGTATCTCTCAGAAATGGACGAAGAGCTCTCGGCTGCAGAAAAGGGATCTTTTTTTTATGCCGGTCAGTTTATGATCTACATGCAGGCACTCCGGTTTCTGACCGATCATATCAACCATGATCTGTATTATGGTGCCAGTTATCCGGATCATAATTTTGTGAGGGCCGGCAACCAGTTGGTGCTGCTGCAGAAACTGACCGCTATGGCTCTGTAACAATCTTTGCATAAAAAAGCAGAATGGGATACATTTGGTTACCGAGTTAACAATTAAATAATTTTTATGCCAGGCGACTCTTCTTACTTGAACAATACAGCAACTGAAAAAAATACGTTTGATGTAATTGTGGTAGGCTCGGGAATCAGTGGGGGATGGGCCGCCAAAGAACTCTGTGAAAAGGGATTAAAAGTATTGCTGCTCGACCGGGGCCGTAATGTAGCGCATCCCGATTATCCCACTGCCAACAAAGCCCCCTGGGAATTTGAACACCGCGGTACCCTCTCTACCGAAGACAGGAAAGATCATCACATACAAACCCGGCATTATTCTTACCGGGACGACAACAAACATTTTTACATCAACGATACCCAGAACCCTTACGAAGAGATCAGTCGCTTTGACTGGGTACGTGGTGATATTGTAGGTGGACGATCGATGTTATGGGGCAGGGCCTGTTATCGCTGGAGCGATCATGAATTTGAATCGAATGCCAAAGACGGGCATGGGGTAGACTGGCCCATCCGCTACAGTGATCTGGCTCCCTGGTACGATTATGTAGAAAAATTTGTGGGCGTTAGTGGTAACCGCGACGGGATCGCTTCTTTGCCTGATGGCGAATTTCTCCCTCCCTTTGAGATGAATTGTGTGGAGAAAGACCTGAAAGCCCGTCTCGAATCCAAATACGCCACCCGCAAACTGATCATGGGCCGTACCGCCAATCTTACCCAGCCCATTCATAACCGCACACAGTGCCAGGCGCGTAATCTATGTCACCGTGGTTGTCCGTTTGGAGCGTATTTCAGCAGTAATGCGGCCACCATCCCTGCGGCCCTGGCCACCGGTAAACTAACGGTACGTCCGGGCTCATTGGTATTGCAGGTACTCTACGATGAGCAAAAAAAGAAAGCCACTGGCGTAGAAGTGATGGATGTTACGAGCAAACAGACAGAAAAATACTTTGCCCGTGTGATATTCCTGAATGCGTCAACGGTGGCTACGGCAGCCATTCTGCTCCGATCCACTTCTCACCGTTTTCCCAACGGACTCGGTAATGGCAGCGACCAGGTGGGCCGTAACCTGATGGATCACCACAAAGGCATTTCGGTTACAGCATCGGTAGATGGATTCGAAGATTCGTATTATAGTGGTCGCAGGCCCACGGCACTGTATATACCCCGTTTCAAAAATATCCTGGAACCGGATAACCGTTTTCTGCGGGGCTACCATTTGAATGCCGGTGCTTCGCGTGGTGCTGCGGAACCTGCAGAGCAGATAGGTGCCGGTTTTAAAGATGCCATGTGCGAACCCGGCCCATGGAAGATCAGGCTTTATGGGTATGGCGAATGTTTACCTTACCAGGATAACAGGGTAACACTTAGTAAAACCAAAACCGATCCCTGGGGATTGCCCATGATCAGTATTGATTGCACTTTCCGCGAGAATGAAAAAACCATGCATGCAGATATGAGGGCTACGGGCCGCGAGATGCTGGAATCGCTGGGATATAAAAATGTGACGGATAGTTCTAAAATTTCCTCACCAGGAAATGCTAACCATGAAATGGGTACGGCGAGGATGGGAAAAGATCCGAAGACCTCTGTACTCAATGGGTTTAACCAGATGCACGAAGTGCCTAATGTGTTTATTACAGATGGTTCCTGCATGACATCCAGTGCCTGCCTCAATCCATCCATCACCTATATGGCCATAACCGCCAGGGCCTGTGATTATGCGGTGAAGCAGATGAACCGGTTGGATTTGTGAGGGGGAAATAGTAATTAATAATTAGTAATTAGTAATTGTTCTAAAAAGATCTGCACTGGTTGAGCGGGTCTTTTTATTTGAACAGATGAACAGGGAACCCGGAACAGCAAAACACGGAAGTGAGGGAATACTGCGGGCATAAAAAAGTCCCACATTTCTGTGAGACTCTTGGTGACCGCGTCAGGATTCAAACCTGAAACCTTCTGATCCGTAGTCAGATGCTCTATTCAGTTGAGCTACGCAGCCATTTCCCCGTTTGGGGTTGCAAATATAAGACGTAAACAAGAATTGACAAAACCAATCCGCGCTATCCTGCTAAATTATTTTATTTCATAGATCCCGGCTGCTGCTTTTTCGGTTATAGATTTCGGTAATAACCAGACCATTGCTGCGCCAATTTTGTTCAAAGTACCTGTAATCAGTTCGGTTTTACGGGTAAACATCGCATTTACCGCTAAACGGGCTACTGCCTCGGCCGTCATATTCAGTTTTTCGCCGGCCTTTACCGCTTTGGCGCCCAATTGGGCCGTACTCGCAAATTCGGTGCTGGTTCCTCCCGGGCTCACGGCTGTTACCGAAACCGGGGTTTTCCGTAACTCGTACTGTAATCCGCGACTAAAACTCAACAGAAAAGACTTGGTGGCCGCATACACTACCAGTCCTGGTACCGCCTGGTAGGCTGCTGAACTGGCAATGTTCAGGATATAACTTTGGGCATGTTTTTTCAGCTCTGGCAACAGCAGGCTGCAGAGTTCTACGGGTACATGCATATTTACCTGCATCATGTCCCGGGTACTGGCCGGATCTTGCTGGTCAAAAGGGCCTCCGATACCGAATCCGGCATTATTTACGAGTATATGAACCGGATAGTCATTTTGCGAGATCCAGGCTGCCACAGCGACGGGAGATGATGGGATGGCGAGGTCTATGGCGAGATAATGGGTCTGTATCCCGAACCGGCCCGAAAGTTCGCTGCCTAACGCCTGTAACAGCGATTCGCTTCTCGCTACCAGTAACAGGTCAATTTTCCGGGCTGCCAGCTCAAAAGCGATGGCTTTGCCGATTCCTTTGCTGGCACCTGTGATTAATGCGTACGACATAATGGTTGGGTTTGTGGTAAACGTCGGTTCCGTTCTAAAAGCAAAAAGCCAACACAAAGTTGGCTCCTGCAATGCGTTTTAAAAAATCAATGGTGCACTTTGCCGGTAAAACGATGGTAAAACGGGGTTTTACTGTTTTCGTCTTTGGGTTTGTATTTGCCGGTAACCATGGGCACATACATTACACGGCGGCGGCTTTCTTCCCCGAACTTGGGAGATTGTTTTACCCGGTGCCATAAACGGCCATCGTGTACAGACAGATCTCCTGCGTTGATATCAAAGCCAACTTCCCTCGAATCATCACTGTTATCAATAAAGTATTTTTTACCAAACAGTAATTTCAGCATGTTCTGTTTATGGGTACCGGGAATCACACGTAGTCCGCCGTTTTCGAACGGACAGGTGTCAAGATGAATCCCCACATTCAGCATCGGCATGATCTTTTGCCCAAGGAACAGATCGCGGGGCGAATCGGTATGCCAGCCCATCTGCGTAAAAGTACTGTTGGGGGTATTGATATAATTATTGATTACCAGTCCATCTTTCTCATTTTCTGCGATCCGGCCTTCATAAGGAGTTAAGAAAGACATCAGGGCCTTTAGCCTGGGTTCTTCCAGTAACTGGTGTAAAGGATCGCTGTATAAGCTGCTGAAGCATAAACGCTGGATGGTTTTGTTCCCTTCTTCGTCTTTGCCGAATTTGAGGGGGATACCGTTCACTTTGTCCCGCTTCTCTTCCAGCCAGAGAGATTCCAGCCTTTTGAGTTCACTGATATATACAGCCACTTTCTCTTTGCTGAGAAAATTTCTGAAAACGATAACGCCATGCTGATCAAAAAAGTCCAGTTGCTCCTCTGTTATCGTATCCCCAAGCTGAAAATGACTATCCCATTTTTTCATTCCTGATCCTGTTGCGTTTATGGTGACTGTAATGTTAAATTAATATTACAAAATTGTTAACTGATAAAGCACAAAATGACAACAAATCTACGTTTTTTATAGGGAGTTTTTATCCTGTTAAAGTATAAGTGGTTAATTTACAGCTTTTATGATAAACAAACGTTCTCTAAAGCTGCCATATCTGGGAGGCATACTCATGCTCTTATCCCTGCCTATGCTTGTTTATTCACAAAAAGACAGTGCCAAACAGAAAAACCTGCTTCTTTTCCCGGTTATTGCCCGTTCGATTGAAACGGGTTGGTCGTTTGGTGCCCTGGGTGCTTTAACCTTCCGGCCTTTTAAAACCGATACTGTATCCAGAACCTCCGATCTGGATGCCTTATTGCTCTATTCCACCAAAAAACAGCTGGTGGTTGCCATTACAGGTTCCCAGTATTTCAATCAAGAAAAATATATTCTTCATGAGCAGGTTTCTTTCAGCTCTTATCCCGATAAGTTCTGGGGATTGGGGCAGCAAACCGCAGATGCGGATGAAGAACCTTATAAATTCAAACAGTACTATGTTTACCTGCATCTGATGCGGAAAGTAGCGCCGCATTTATTTGCCGGACTGCTTTTCGAGAAACAGAAGGTATGGGATATTGAATACCAGGCAGGGGGTAAGTTTGATCAGCAGCAGGTTTTTGGCAGGCATGGGTACCATGTATCCGGCCTGGGTGGAAGTATTACCTGGGATTCGAGAAACAATGCTTTTGCTCCTGACAAAGGATTCTTATACCAGTTCACTTTCAATCATTTCAGCAAGCTGCTGGGGTCTGATTATGTGTATACCAATTATGTGTTCGATCTCCGTAAGTTCATAGCAGTTCGTAAATCAGTATTGGCCTTTCAGTTATTCAGCTTCAATAATACGGGCGAGGTTCCGGTGCGTAGCCTGGCCTCTTTTGGCGGAGCAAACCGGATGCGTGGTTATTATGATGGACGGTATAAGGACAAGAATCAACTTGTTTTTCAGACAGAATACCGTTTCCCTTTGCTGAAACGCATCAGCGCGGTTGTTTTTGGTGGTGCCGGTAATGTGGGCCACGATTTTGCTGATTATACGCTTCGTGATCTCAAGTATTCCTATGGCGGCGGCTTGCGGATAGCCGTAAATAAAAAAGAAAAACTGAACATCCGCCTTGACTACGGCATTGGTCAGGGAAAGAACAATGGTTTTTACCTGCAGTTGGGAGAGGCTTTCTGATATCTCCTTAATGTTTGGCCAATCGCTTGCCGATCAGATAAATGGGCCAGGTAAATACAAATGCAAAAACCACATCAATGGTATAATGAACATGTTGCACCAGTACCAGCGTAGCTACCACTAAAGAAGCCGCCAGGGCAATCAGTTTATCCCTTCGTTTATGCAGACAAAGAAAGAACAGGAACTGGGTGGAAGTATGGCCTGAGTAAAAAAGATCTTTCGTAATAAATACATTGGTGCCCCCATAAAATAAATTCACAATCGGGTCTTTCAAGGGGATCAAACCCACTGGAGGATCGAGAGGCAGCAGGCTGATACTGACCAGCCTGGAAAGGAACAGTAAAACCATGGAACAGAGCGTGACGAGAAACAGGGAAGGATTCTGCAGCATCCTCACCCATAAAAAAATAGTCATGGACCAGATGACCAGAAAGGTTGCCAGCGATACATCCACTGCCGGAATCAATTGCAGGATCGGATCATTTAACTGAATGCCGTTTCTTTTTTCAATGGCGGAAAAGAAAAAAGGTAAAATAACCAGTATGGCAACCAGCAGGCTGCTGTAAACGATGGTCTTTTTTTTGAAAGACGGGTTCTTCCATAACTCACTCCAAACCATGGCAATTGCCTGGCGGCCTTTTCTGAGGTCTTGCATCCGGTAAAAATAAGCACTACGAAATTAGATAACAGGTTTTGTGGCCAGCGGTTAATAATGCCAGCGCACAAACGCCTCCATGGCCGCATATTTGGTCATGCCCAATTCAGCATACAGGTTAGCGGTATTGCCGTTCCTGTCTTCGGCACGCTGCCAGAATTCGCGGCTGTCGCTGCCCTGGAAGGGAACCATATCTTTTTGTGATTGATGGATAAAAATGCCAAAACGTTTTTTCATCACCTGATCCGGACTCATCGGGATCGCCATTTCAATTTCGGCAATATCCCATTCCTGCCAGGCGCCTTTATACAACCATACCCAGCAATCTTTTACCCATTCGTCGCCCGCAGCTTTTATCCTGCGTAAGCTTTCAAAAATGACTTCGAGACACACTTTATGGGTGCCATGCGGATCGGCCAGATCGCCGGCGCAGTATACCTGGTGCGGTTTCAGTTTGCGGAGTAATTCCATGGTCAGCACCACATCTTCTTCGCCCATGGGCTTTTTATCGATGGTACCTGTTTCATAGAAAGGCAGGTTCATGAAATGGCAGCGGTCCTCAGTTAGCCCCACATACCGGCAGGTGGCAGTTGCTTCACAGCGTCTGATCAGGCCTTTGATAGCGCGGATTTCATTCGTATCGCGCTGGTCTTTCTGTTTGCCTGAAATATAATTTCTGGCAGCAGTCAGGATTTCCTGACTCTTGTGATTATCGATCCCGAACATTGCTTCAAATCCAACAGCAAAATCCAGGAATCGCGTTACAAATTCATCTGTAACGGCAATATTACCGCTGGTCTGGTAAGCCACATGCACTTCATGCCCCTGGTCGTGCAGGCGCATAAAGGTTCCTCCCATACTGATGATATCATCATCTGGATGAGGGGAGAAGATCACACATTTTTTGGGATGCGGCTCACTTCTTTCCGGGTGCGCCGGAATATGGGCCCCAGGTTTACCCCCCGGCCATCCGGTAATACTATCGCGAAGCAGGTAAAATACCTGCAGATTAATTTCGTAAGCGTCGCCTTTTTCTACCAGCAGATCGGAGAGGCCGTTTTCGAGATAGTCGTTGGATGTAAGACTCAGCACCGATTTATTCACTTTCAGGGCCATGTGTACCACCGCTCTTTTGATCATCTGCGGCGTCCACTCACAATCGCCGGTAAGCCAGGGCGATTTGATACGGGTAAGTTCTGTTGCGGCAGCTTCGTCAATCACAAACGTGCAGTCTTCGTGCTGCTGCAGTATGCTGGCCGGGATCTGTTCGGTTACATCTCCCTCCACCGAACGGGCAATAATGGCGGCTTTCTGTCCCCATCCCATCAAAATAATGCGTTTGGCTTTCAGGATATTACCGATACCCATGGTAATAGCGAGACGGGGTACTTTCGAAATATTTTCAAACTCATAGGTATTCGCAATACGGGTGGTATTCTGCAGGTTCACCAGCCTGGTGCGGGAATAGATGCTGGAACCAGGTTCATTAAAACCGATATGCCCGTTCAGACCAATCCCCAGTATCTGCAGGTCTACACCGCCTGCTTTTTCCATTTTACTTTCATATTCGGCACAATATTTTTTGATCTCATCCTTGGGCCAGCTTCCGTTGGGGATATGAATATTGGATGGGTCAATATCTACATGGTTAAACAGGTGCCGGTGCATAAAACTCCAGTAACTCTGGTAGGCATTCTTTTCAATCGGGTAATATTCATCCAGGTTAAAAGTGATCACATTTTTAAAACTCAGCCCTTCTTCCCGGTGCATCCTTACCAACTCGGCATAAAGGTCAATCGGAGTTCCACCCGTAGCCATCCCCAATACACAGTACTGGTTAGCGGCAGCTTTCTCCCTGATCAGTTTGGCAATTTCCGCGGCCACAAATGCGGAACCCTTTTCTGCATTCGGGTATATTTTTACCGGGATCTTTTCAAATGAGTCAACCATGGTTTGTCTGTTTTATTACTTTTAACGGTTATTGGATGTTTCTGCGGCTAAATTCTATATAAAAACGCAAAAAAACGCATCTTTTTGTTTAAAATAGGCAGAAACCTACATTATTTGTTCAATGGATCCAGGTATTTACTGTTATAACTGGTATTCCATAAAGCATAACGTTTGGTCTGCTGTTCCATTCTTTTTTCAAAATCGGGCCAGTTCCGGCTTTCTTTCCGGCTCCATAAAACTTCACTTAAAGCCGTCATGCGGGGAAAGATCATGTATTCCACTTTAGAAGGGGTTTTCATGTATTCCGACCATACATTGGCCTGTGCACCCAGGATATATTTGGTGTTTTCGGCTGGTAATGCTGCCGGTACCGGTTCGTAACCATACACTTTCTGTACGGTGAGGTAGCCGCCAATCACGAGCGAATCTTCTTTTTTGTTCTGGCCATAATCAAAATACACATAACTGTTGGGTGTCATGATCACATTGTGTTTCTGCCGGGCCGCTTCAATGCCGCCCTTTTCTCCACGCCAGCTCATCACAGTAGCATTGGGTGCCAGACCTCCTTCCAGGATCTCATCCCAGCCAATGATCTGCCGACCTTTTCCGTTCAGGTATTTCTCGATCCGCTGGATAAAATAGCTCTGCAGGTCATGCTCGTCCTTTAATCCTTTTTCTTTGATGAGTTGCTGACAGAAAGCCGAACGTTTCCAGTTTTCTTTCGGACACTCATCGCCACCGATATGAATATAGGTAGAGGGGAAAAGCTGCATTACTTCATCCAGCACATTCTCAAGGAACTTAAAAGTGAACTCCGTTGGTGCAAATACATCCGGGTAAATACCCCAGCCCTGTTGT
The DNA here is from genome assembly GCF_058806635.1 of Sediminibacterium sp. GW821-FHT12F12. Lineage (NCBI taxonomy): Bacteria > Pseudomonadati > Bacteroidota > Chitinophagia > Chitinophagales > Chitinophagaceae > Sediminibacterium > Sediminibacterium sp. GW821-FHT12F12. Next base: position 28,134 of record NZ_JBXAPW010000006.1, read on the forward strand.
ACCTGTTTGCCGGTGCTATCGCCGAACCAGGTTACTTTGGCCGGGTGTTTGGTAGCTTCATTAGGGAAAGCGCTGAGTTCAGGATAAGCCGCAATGGCTGCAGATGCATGACCCGGCATTTCGATCTCGGGAATAACGGTAATAAATCTGTCGCTGGCATATTTTACGATCTCTTTCACCTGCTCCTGTGTATAATAGCCGCCATATTTTGTCTGGTCGTTGCCGGTGCCGGGGTGGTGACCAATAATGGTACCATTCCGGTAAGCGCCTACCTGCGTCAGCTTTGGATATTTCTTGATCTCGATGCGCCAGCCCTGGTCTTCTGTGAGATGCCAGTGAAAAGTATTCATCTTGTGCAGGGCAATATAATCGATGAACTTTTTGACAAAACCTACCGGATAAAAATGGCGACCCACATCCAGGTGCATACCACGATACGCAAAACGGGGTTGGTCATCGATCTCCAGTGCCGGAATAATCAATTCCCTTTTTTTCTCCACAGGTAATAACTGCAACAGTGATTGTACGCCATAAAAAGTACCGGTAGCATTATCACCTGTGATCTGTATACCGGTTCTGGTTACCTGCAGATGGTAGGCTCCGTCAACATCGCCGGCTTTTTTAGCGAGGGCCAGTGCAATACTGTTTTTGGCAACCGCCGTTTTTGAAACACTCAGTCGAAAGCCATAAAATTTCTGCAGGTAATCATTCAGGAACATCGCTGCTTTCTCCACACCGGCTCCGGCAGTTACGATCTGTGTGGCGGGGGTGATACTGAAATTTCCGTCCTGCATCTCTAAACGGGATGGTTTGGGAATAATGGCAGGTTCCTGTGCCTGTAGATAAAAAGATACTAAAAACGCGAAGGCAAACAATCTTTGTTTCATATGGGGGCAATGTTTTAAATGCGATATAAATCGCCGTAATCAGTTTTATTTAAGCACAGGTAATATTACTTTAGAAGCATGGTGGTACAGTTTGATAGTAGCAGGCTGGAAGTCACTGTCCTTTGCCTGGTAAATATCTGTAAACTTCTGCGGGTTCCTGTCTACCAATGGAAACCAGCTGCTTTGTACCTGTATCATGATCCGGTGGCCTTTTTTAAAGCTATGTGCCACATCGGGCAGTGCAAATTTAACCTGGGTAGGTTTGTTGGGAACAAAAGCTTCCGGTTTTTCAAAACTGTTCCGGAATTTGCCGCGCATCACTTCTCCGCGTACCAGCATCTGGTATCCGCTCATTTCATAATTGGATCTACCCGGGGTAGCATACGCAAAATCATCGGGGAATACATCAATCAGTTTTACGACAAAATCTGCATCAGTAGTAGAAAGACTCACCAGCAGATCAGCTGTTACCACACCACCCAGCGTTACATCTTCTGTTAAGATATCGGACTTGAATACCAATACATCCGGTCTGCGGGCAGCAAAACGCTGGTCGTCTGTCATATACTCTCTGGTACGTCCGAGATGTACATCTTCTGTATAGGGAACCGGTTTGGCAGGATCACTTGTGTACGCTGCAAAACTGTTTACGGTTCCGGCCGCCGCATCTGTAAAACCCAGTTTGCCATTGGGCTGCAGGTACATGGGCTGGGGTTGACTATTGGCGGGTGGCCAGGCGGGTAATTGCTTCCATTCATTGGCACCACTGAAAAAGATATTGGCTTCTTTGATCGCGTCAACAGATCCCTTTCCTTTCAGGTAATAATTGAAAAAGGGTAGTTCTATGTTCTGGCGGTACCAGTCACTGGTATTGCTACCGAATTGTACATTACCGAGATAACTGCCATCAGGTGCGCCCCATTGTCCATGAAACCAGGGCCCCATCACTATCTGGTTATTGTTTTTGTTTTTGCTCTCAATAGCTTTGTACAGGTTCCATGCACCGTAGCAATCTTCTGCATCAAATAAGCCACCCACGATCAGCGTAGGAATATCGGGAGAGATATGCTGTACAAAATTCCGGGTATTCCTTGCCTGCCAGAAAGCATCATAGGTTGGATGACTCATCAGGTCTTTCCAGAATTCAATACTATCGCCCATCAGTTTGGTAAGATTAGGTAAGGCACCGGCACGCAGGTAAAATTCATAGTTGTCTTTAACCGGGATCGGGAAACCGGAAGGGCCCTTGGTGGTAGGAGCAGGGCGGGGTTTGCCGAAGCCTGAATAAAAATTAAAAGCATCCATCATCATAAATGCACCGTTGTGATGAAAATCATCACCCAGAAACCATTCAGTAACCGGAGCCTGCGGACTCACAGCTTTTAAAGACGGGTGATTACTCAGTGCAGACAGGGTGGCATAAAAACCGGGATAGGAAGTGCCGTACACACCTACTTTGTTATTATTATTCGCCAGGTTTTTGGTAAGCCAGTCAATGGTATCGAATGCATCGGTTGATTCGTCAATATCATTCGCAGATTTTTTATTGGGATTGTATGGCCGTACATCTACAAATTTTCCTTCACTCATCCATCGGCCACGTACATCCTGTTGAACAACATAATAATTCTCCTTCAGAAAATATTTACGGGTAGAGTACCAGAGTGGAGGAAATTTATCTTCACCATACGGAGCACAGGAATAAGGTGTTCTGGTAAGGATGATCGGATGTTTTTCATCGGTACTCTTCGGTGCATACACTACGGTGAAAAGTTTTACACCATCCCGCATGGGGATATAGAGTTCTTTTTTGGTGTAGTTGTTCCTGATCCAAGCAGAGTCTGCATTCTGTGCCAAAACCGCGAATGGAGTAAGCAAAAGCAGCAAATAGAAGATTTTTTTCATAATTGGGGATTATAGTCCTCAAAATAAAAAAGATTCCTGTGAGAACAGGAATCTTTTTTACAGTAGTCAGGATAATTAATTAATCAACTTTGGTAAGCTTGATAATATTGGTAGGAAGATGCAGGGCTACCGGCGTACTTCCGGTATTGATCACTACATCGCCGGAATTTACAAACCCTCTTTCTTTCAGGATCTGGATCTGGTCCTGGATAATATCGTCCAGACTTTCTTCTTCCGCATAATGGAACGCACGTACACCCCAGCTCAGGCTCAGCTGGTTTACCAGTGTTTTCTCTTTGGTAAAGATATAAAGTGGTGATGAAGGACGGTAACTGCTCAGCATAAATGCTGTATAACCACTTTGCGTCATACCGATCAAAGCTTTGGCTTCTACATCATCAGAGATCTTACAGGCATTGTAACAGATGGCATCGCTGTGGAAAGAAGGAGAGTGGGGTTGAGGTTTCAGATCAGCTTCGCGGTTATAGCGGTATTCCTTCTTCTCTACTTCCGCAATGATCTTACGCATGGTTTCTACTACCAGTACCGGGTGTTGTCCGGCAGCCGTTTCTCCACTCAGCATCACCGCATCAGCACCTTCCAGTACGGCATTGGCCACATCTGTGATCTCGCTTCGGTTGGGTTTCACCCGATCGATCATGCTTTCCATCATCTGGGTAGCAACAATCACAGGTTTGGCGCGATGGATACATTTACGGATCAGTTCTTTCTGGATCAAAGGAATCTGCTCCACAGGTAACTCAACACCCAGGTCTCCACGGGCTACCATGATGCCATCACTTTCCAGGATGATATCGCGGATATTGACCAGGGCTTCCGGTTTTTCTATTTTGGCAATGATTTTGGTCTTGCTCTTCTTCTCATCCAGTTTGCTGCGCAGGATAACGATGTCTTTTACACTTCTTACAAAACTCAGTGCCACCCAGTCGCATTGCTGTTCAATAATAAATTCCAGGTCTGCAAGGTCTTTTTCTGTTAAGGCAGGTAAAGAGATTTTGGTATCAGGCAGGTTAATTCCTTTTTTGGAAGAAAGGATTCCGCCCAGGGTAACGGTTACTTTTACATCGCCGTTTTTTTCAATGCCGGTAACTTTTACTTCAATTTTACCATCGTCAATCATGATGATATTACCCAGAGTTACATCACCCGCCAGATTAGGATACGATACATAAATTTTTTCCAGTGTACCGATACATTTCTCGTTGGTGAAAGTAAGCACATCACCCACTTTCACATCCAATGCATTGTTTTCAATTTCACCTACCCTTAATTTGGGTCCCTGCAGATCGGCAAGGATGGCAATATTATAAGGTTGTGTTTTATTGATGTTCCGGATATGCTCAATGATATTCAGTTTGTCTTCATGACTGCCATGTGAAAAATTCAGGCGGAAAACATTTACACCGGCTCTTACCAATGCCAGCAGCTGGTCGTATGAATCACAGGCAGGGCCAACAGTAGCCACAATTTTGGTACGGTGATCTACATGTGCAAGACCTGCTTTTTTATCCATGTCTTTGTGCAGGTACTTCTCAAGGTTTTTTGACATTGTATTTTTTTTAGTGGGGATTGCTTGTACGAATATGCGTTTATATTAACTGGCGAGGATCTTTACGATCTTGAACCAGTCGTCTGAAATTTTCTGTTTGGCTTTTACGGCATTGTCGAGGGGTGTATAATGCAGCTTGTTGTTCAGGATGCCCACCATCACATTATGTCTGCCGTTGATCAGGCATTCAACCGCATGGTATCCCATCCGGCTGGCGATCAGTCTGTCGAGGCAACTCGGAGAACCGCCTCGTTGTATATGACCGAGGATACAAACACGTGTATCTGCATTGGGCAATCTTTTTTTAATGATAGCGGCTATTTCATTGCCGCCACCAAATTCATCGCCTTCTGCTACCACAATCAGGTTCACGAGTTTTCTTCTCTTTTCCTTTTCGGTGAGAGAGGCGATCAGTTCTTCAATATCTGTTTTGGTTTCCGGAATCAGGATATTTTCGGCACCGGTGGCAATACCACTGTGCAGGGCAATATAACCGGCATCGCGGCCCATCACTTCTACAATGAAAAGGCGGTCGTGTGCATCGGCGGTATCCCTGATTTTATCAATCGCTTCTACAGCCGTGTTTACAGCCGTATCAAAACCAATGGTAAAATCACTGCCGGCGATATCTTTATCGATGGTACCGGGCAGACCGATACAGGGAATATCAAATTCGTTGCTGAATTTCTGTGCACCACGGAAGCTGCCATCGCCACCAATCACCACCAAAGAATCAATTCCTCTTTTCTTCAGGTTCTCGTAGGCTTTTCTACGTCCTTCCAGTTCAAAAAATTCTTTGCTGCGGGCGGTTTTTAAAATAGTACCTCCCCGCTGGATAATATTGGCAACGGAACGGGAGTTCATTTCAAAAATATCATCTTCGATCATCCCGCTGTACCCACGCATGATACCGTAAATTTCCAGTCCATGATAAATCCCCGTTCTTACTACGGCCCTGATAGCGGCATTCATACCCGGGGCATCTCCACCGGAAGTCAGTACACCAATCTTAGTTACTTGTTTAGCAGACATTGTAATTTTGCAATTCTTCTTTAAAGCGGTGAAACATTAACGGCAATCATTCGTAAATGTGTGTATTAAATACACGGAGTTCCAAAAATAAGCATTTGAAAATAAATGCCAAGGAATGAACAGCGATTAACACAATTCAGACTTGCTACTGCACAAGTATTTTGTGTACAAGCAGTTGCGGTATTTTGCGGAAAAAGCTGTGATGCTTTGCTATCAAAGGTTTTCAGCCAGGGAGTTTGCACAAAAAAAGCAGGTAACCCTGTGAAAAAGTAAATATATTTTTATTTTACAACTAACGTATGTTAGTCAAATGTGGGCTGTTTCAATGATGTTTTGTTTTCTCCGGCAGGAAAATTTCGGCCATCATACAACGGGCACTTCCTCCTCCATTGGTTTCAATCGTTCTAATATCGCTGTGAATGATCGGATTGTATTTTTCGATCAATGTAATCTGCCCGGCAGTTAAACTATGATAAGCCTGCGATGACATGACCAGCCATTTTTCTCCCCCCCGGTTATGCACCTGCAGCATATTACCCGCAAATTGGTTCACCTGGTCGTAACTGATCGGAATGATTTCTTTGCCTGTTTCACGGAAACTGTTAACCAGTGTCTGTTTTTCTGTTTCGTTCGGGAGGCAGTCCAGGCAGATGATCACATATTCATCCGCCACACACATCATCACATTGGTATGATAAATAGGATCACCATTTCCATCCACCGCTGTAAACCTGACAGAACGGTATCCCATTTCCGCGCAAAAAACGGCCAGGGGCTTTTCCATGGTTCTGGACGATAAACAGGCGTAAGCGATCTGGTGTTCCCGATCCAGCACCATGCTGCCCGTACCTTCCAGAAAAAGACTTTCTTTTTCGAAATGAGTAAGATCGATGGTCTGCCGGATCAGAAATTTCTGCTGTATCGCTTCCAGTACATGTTGTTTACGCTCCAGTCGCCGGTTTTCGGCAAACATGGGGTATAATACAATCCGGCCATCTGCGTGAAATGAGATCCAGTTGTTGGGGAAAACAGAATCCGGTGTATGCGGTTCAGCCGTGTCTTCTACCACCGTAACATCGATGCCTTTTTTTTCCAGTACCGCTATGAATTGGTTGAATTCGGCCAAAGCCCTGCTTTGTTTTTCGCCATCCGGCGAACTGGACTGGAAACTGTTGTTAACAGCGGTTTGACTGTTAAAATCAAATTGCACCGGTTTGATCATCAGTATATGAGAACTATGCTGCATTTTTCAGATTTTGGGTAAAGACAAATAGCTGTTTACTGATCAATGGCCAACGACTCGCGCCAGAGCGGCATACTCATACAATGAAAACCACCTCTGGCTCGTGATAATTCAGCCGATGGCATCAGGATCAGCGTGTTTGTAATGGTAGCGGTTTGAATAGTGCCGGCTTCCAGTTGCTGTAACAGATCGCGGGCATGAATTACCTCAAATCCGGCATTACGGAAAGCTTCTGTGGTTTTATCATTCCTGTCGTATCCCAACACAACACCTTCTTTTAAGGCCAGCAGGTTACAGGAATCCGTCCACTGCTCGCGGGCATTATAGGGAAACTCGTTATTACCGGAATAAATAAACCGCACTTCTGTTTTACAATGCAGGTCGTTTTTGCTGATATCGATCAGCAGGTCTTCCAGACTATCAAAGGACACGGGGTTCTCCGGATCCTGCCGGTGAAACTGAAGGATCTTGATCTTCTCTTCCTTTTTCACTTCCAGGATCCGCTCAATGGCATCTTCATCTTCGTGTTTCATCGCTTTCCGTGAAAAATTACCGAGCATCACCCATACATCTCTTTTCACCTGCGTAAACACCGTATCAATATGCATGTAATCCCGCTTTTTCGGGATCTTGATAATACTCACTTTCTCCATCAATCCCTTTTGAAACAGGGTATTAGTGATCTTTACTGCCGCCTCCGAAGAAGTTCTTTCACTCACACCCACCAGCAGGTGGTTATCGCTGATCACCATTATATCGCCACCCTCCAGTGTGATCTTGCGATCATCTTCTTCTTTGGGCATCAGAAAGCTATGATTCGAATCAGCCAGCTCAATAATATTGCTTCGATACTGACTGAACATAACATGATGGAAGAAAATATACTTCGCCAGCAAAGCTTCCCGGGTTCTGGCTTTTTTGGCGGGTTTGTTCAGTAATACATGGTCTTTGATGGTGATACCGATATCCCGCGTAAAAATAAAATTGGGGATAGGCGCAAACAATAACTGTTTGCTGTTAGACGTACCAGAGATAAAGGTTTTTGCGAGTTCGGCAGGTGTGTAATTTAATAACTGGTTCTGCACTTCATAGGTGCATCCTTCAATGGCACAGACAGAAGCCACCAGTTTGGTGAGAATATCCTTATCGGCCAATACCTGCGCCAGCAGCCATTGCAGCTCTACTACATTTTCGGAAGCAAAAAAATCAGGATGCTCGGGTTTGTAGAAATTACGCTGTGCTTCTTCGGCATCCACTTTGGCCAGTTTGCCCTTGATTTTGGCAGGATCCAGAAAGTAGAGCAGGATCTTGGTATAATAATCATATTCATTACGGCGGATGGTATCCAGATGAACAATGTCTTCAAAAAGCCAGTCCTGCGCTTTAGAAGGTACTACTTTGCCCAAACCACTGTCGGGACTGTGTACCAATAAACGTTTTAAAGTTCCTGTTTCGGAGCTTACAGATAATGTCGTATCCATACAAAATGATAAATAATGTGATCAATGAATGAAAGGCAGTAAAACAGAATAGGGCAGCCGGCAGGTCAATGATCGGGCATGGAATTCAATCCACGGTACATCCATGCAAAATGGGCGGTGAGGAACGATATGGTGCTGCAATGATTCATAAAACTGACTCAAATTACAACTTTCCCTGCAAAGGATACTTTCCGTTCAAAGTTCCCTGTGAAGAAAGGATCCGGAACCGAACAAACATATCTTCACTGTACCAGTTCTCCTTCCTGGTTTTACGGATCACTTCTGCATGTTGGTGCATCTGGTAAGCAAACTGTTTCATCTGTTCCCTGCTTTGCCAGATGCTGAAAGTGGCCTGTTTGAGCCAGGGTACTTCTCCAATACCCAAAGAAGTGATAAAGCCATCAGCACCAGCCATTTGCGACGCAACACCATCCACATTCTTCCAGAAACTACCCAACTTGCTTACGCGGATGGTAGCCCGGGTGAGAATGCCGATCATACCTGCATAGTCTGTCTGTTTGGGCAGATCCCCGAAACATGCCTGCCCGTCCCAGGTGCCATGTCCCTCGATCGGTTCCAGCAGCAGTTCCCATTTTTCACAACCAAAGAATTTCCACCAGGAGGAGAGGAAGTTTGGAGTTAGGAGTTTGGAGTTAGGAGTTTGAAGTTGGGAGTTGGGAGTTGGGAGCGGTGAGTCTGGTTCACTCCAGACTCCAGACTCCTCACTCCTGACTAACAAAACCGCCCATTGCCGCCAATCGGGTGTTTTGTCGAATGTGCCGTTGCGGCCGCAACCCATAAGTTTCCAGAAACGGATCTGTTTGTTAAAGAGGAGCGGTAAACGGAAAACTGCCATGGACAGAAAACCTGCCCATCCCATCCATTTGGGATATCTAACAACTATCAATTGACAGATCATGAGCGAAAATTAGCGCATTGTTGGGGATTCTTCAGATTCTGGTTAATTTGCCCGTATGAACCTCCTGATCACCAACATACATCAACTCGTAAATGTTCGGGCCACGACACAATTGTTACGGGGAAAAGAAATGGCCGAGCTGCCGGTGATCGAAAATGCATGGTTGCGCATTCGTGAAGGAAAGATCAGTGAATATGGCACCATGGCCGAACTGGCAGATACAACCGTATTAACATCTGAGGAATTGTATGATGCCAGGGGCGCCACAGTATTACCTACCTGGTGCGATAGTCATACCCACCTCATATTTGCAGCCAGCCGGGAAGCAGAATTCGTGGATAAGATCAAAGGCCTTTCTTATGCCGAGATTGCCGCTAAAGGTGGTGGTATTCTGCAGTCGGCGCGAAAATTACAGGATACTTCAGAGGACGAACTATTGGAACAGGCCTGGCAAAGACTCCAATCGCTCATGAAACTGGGTACTGGTGCCATTGAGATCAAAAGCGGGTATGGACTTACCGTTGACAGCGAGCTGAAAATGCTGCGGGTGATCAAACGACTGAAGGAAAGATCACCTATTCCCATCAAAGCCACTTTTCTGGGAGCGCATACCTATCCAACCGCTTACAAAGAGGATCATGAAGGGTATATCCGGCTGATCATTGATGAGATGATTCCCGCCATTGCCACAGAAAAACTGGCCGATTATATTGATGTGTTTTGTGAAGAAGGCTTTTTTAGTCCGGCAGAAACCGAACGCATCTGCCTTGCCGGAATGGCCATCGGCCTCAAGCCTAAGATCCATGCCAACCAGCTGCATCTTTCCGGTGGTACAGAAACAGGGGTGAAGCTGGGCGCTGTTTCGGTAGATCACCTCGAAACCATGGATGACCATGCGATCAATGCGTTGGCGGGCTCTCAAACGATCGGCACTTTACTGCCTACTGCCGCTTTTTTCCTTCGTATGCCTTTTCAGCCTGCCAGAACCTTGCTGGATCAGGGTTGTGCCATTGCATTGGCTTCGGATTTTAATCCCGGATCCAGTCCCAGCGGCAATATGAACCTGGTAGTGGCCATGAGTTGTATCCAGATGAAAATGCTGCCGGAAGAAGCCATCAATGCCGCCACCCTCAACGGAGCCTATGCCATGGAACTGGAACACGAATTGGGCAGCATTACCCCGGGAAAAAGGGCCAACCTCATCTTTACCCAACCCATTCCCTCGCTGGCCTATCTGCCCTATGCATTTGGTACCAACCTGATTGATAAAGTGATGCTCAACGGTGTGTTTATTTAAGTATATTTAGGTAAGTACTGTTGATCGTTGCTGTTTCTTTTATCCAGTAAAACCCAGCCATATGAGCCACTTCAAGTTTTACCATAAACAGGATGTTCTCTCGCTAACCCGGATCCGTCGTTTTGAAACCAAACTGGGCGAACGCTTACAGGTGCTGGCCGACCCGCATCAGCTGGAAGCTTCTTTGCAGCATTCATCCGCTTCATTTGTGTTACTGGGCATCCCTGAAGATATCGGTGTAAAAGCCAATATGGGCATTGGTGGTGCCGACTCGGCCTGGCTGGCTTTTCTGCAGGCTTTCCTGAATGTACAGAGTAATGATTTTTTTGAAGGAAGTAATATCCTGCTGCTGGGACATTTTGATTTTTCTGAGATGGAGCGGCTGATTGAACAGAATGCCCACGACCAGGAAGAACGCCTGGCTGCCTATCGGCATGCTGTGAATGCGATTGATGATGAAGTGGAACAATTGATCCATATCATTACCCAGAACAAAAAAATTCCGATCGTGATTGGTGGTGGACATAATAATTCCTATCCCTGTATCAAAGGAGCAGCCAAAGGATTTTATAAAGCAGGTGTGATTCCCATTGCGCAGATCAATGCCATTAACCTGGATGCCCATGCCGATTTCAGGCCCATGGAAGGCAGGCATAGCGGCAATGGATTCAGTTATGCAGAAGCAGATGGGTACCTGGAGAAATACTGTGTTTTGTGTTTACACGAGAACTACCTGCCGCAGAATGTGTGGATGGATATCGTGAACAACCCTTTTGTGGATTGCATCACTTACGAAGACATTTTCATACACGAAAAACGTACTTTCCTGCAGGCTGTAGGTCATGCAGCTGATTTTACCAGTGATACTTTTTGCGGACTGGAACTGGATCTGGACTGTATCGAACATACGCTCAGCAGTGCCACCAGTCCGGCCGGTATTTCACTCAATCATGCAAGACAGTTCCTGAATTTTGCGGCGGCAGACAGTAAAGTGGCTTACCTGCATATCTGCGAAGGGGCCGTTCAGTTATCTGATGGCAGAACCAATCCCGGAACAGGTAAAATGATCAGTTATCTCGTCAGCGATTTTGTGAAAGCGATGACAGCCGGCGGTTAAGACTGCCCCTCCAGTTCCATTACTTTTTCAAAAACCGTTTCATATTCTTTTTCCAGCCGTTCCCTTTCTGATTTTGCTTTTTTATAATCGGCTTCGATCTTTACAAATTTATCCCTGTCGGCATAATTGGCCGGATCGCCCAATGCGTTCTCAAAACGGGTTTCTTCTTCCTTGGCTTTGGTTAACTGGGTTTCTACATTGCTTAAACGCCGCTGTTCTTTCTGCAGTTCCTTTTGTAATTCCCGGTTGATCGGCGTGGCAGGTGTTTTTTCGGCAACCACGGGTTTGGCTACCGGTGCCGGTTCTGGTTTAATATCGGGTACACCCAGTTTCTGTTTCTCTGCATTGATCTTGGCCATCCGCTCATTCCAATCCACCCATTCCTGGTAAGTGCCCTTGAATTCCTTGATCTGGTGATCCACGATCTCCCAGATCTTATTGGCTGTCATCGAAATAAAATAACGGTCATGACTAACGAGGATATAACTTCCTTCGTATTTGTTCAGGGCCTGGGCCAGCAGTTCTACCGAGTGCATATCCAGGTGGTTCGTAGGTTCATCCAAAATCAGGAAGTTGGCTTTGCTCACAATGGTTTTGGCCAATGCTACCCGGGCTTTTTCTCCTCCGCTCAGTACTTTGATCTTCTTGTCTACATCATCCCCGCTGAACAGGAAGGCGCCCAGCAGGGCACGCAGTTCCACATCCGTTTTTTTACTGCCGCATTGCTGCAGTTCTTCGAGCAGATTATTATTCAGGGTCAGGGCTTCCAACTGGTGTTGGGCATAGAAGCTTTCTTCTACATTATGTCCCCAGATCCTTTCTCCCTCAAATTGCTCGGTACCGGCAATCATGCGTAACACGGTAGATTTACCTTTGCCGTTGGCTCCGATCAGCGCAATCTTATCGCCCCGTTCTATTTCGGCTACGGCATGTTCTACGATCTTCAGTTTACCAAAATTTTTACTCACGTCTTTCAGGTCAACCAGTACTTTCCCGGGTACTTTGTCTAACTGGAAATTGATCCGCAGATCGGGGCGTTCCAGTTTTACATCTTCAATCTTTTCGATCTTGTCTAAACGCTTTTGTACACTCTGCGCCTGTGCGGCCTTACTGGCTTTGGCCTTGAAACGCTCAATAAACCGTTCCTGCTGCCGGATATAATCCTGCTGGTTCTCAAAAGCCTTCTGCTGCATATCTATCCGGATCATTTTCTCCTGCTCATAAAACTCATAATCACCAGAATAAATGTGTAATTGCTGCTGGTACAATTCCACGATCTTATTCACCATCCGGTTCAGGAAAAATTTATCGTGACTCACTATTACCACACTGCCTTTGTAATGAAGCAGGTATTTCTCCAGCCATTCAATCGAGGGAAGATCAAGGTGGTTCGTAGGTTCATCCATCAGCAATACATCCGGCTGCTGCAGAATCATCTTGGCCAGCAACACCCGCATGCGCCAGCCTCCACTAAACTCCTTGTACGGCCTAACGAGATCTTCGTTGCTGAAACCCAGTCCATGCAGTACTTCTTCCGCTTTGTGGTGAATATTATAGCCATCCAGTACATCCAGTTCATGCAGGGCATCAGTATAGCGGATCAGGAGGGCTTCGTTCTCAGAATCCTGCTCCAGTTCATGTCCCAGTTTCTCGATCTCTTTCTCCAGTTCACGCACCCTTTCAAAAGCGCTTAAAGCTACTTCGGTGATATTATCGTTGGTATCAAAGCTCAGCAGATCCTGGTGCAGGTAACCGATCGTGGTTTCCTTGCTTTTCTCTACAGTTCCTTTAGAGGGGGTATATTCACCCACCAGCACTTTCAGCAAAGTGGATTTTCCGGTACCATTGTACCCGATCAGGCCAATCCGGTCGCCGGGCTGTATATGCCAGGTGGCGTCTTCAACAATCACCCTTGCACCAAACTCAAATGTAACATTCTGGAATCCTATCAACATCTCTTAACAAGTATTTAAGTGCGCAAAGGTAAATGCAAACAGCTCCCAATTCTATTTGCTTTAAATTTGGGGACTAAATTTTTCCTTATGCGGACTTACCTGCTCTTTTTTGGCCTGCTGATACTGGTGTCCTGCAAAAACGGCGACCAGGAAGCAAAAGCCCCGGCAAATACGGCATCAGCACAAACGGCACTGGCCCAAAGCGCTAATTCTGAAGTGTTTAATCAGTCGTTCGGGGAGGTGCTGAACGGATATTATGCTTTGAAAGAGCAGTTTATCGCTGAAAAAGACTCCGGTATCGTGCAGGCTTCGCGCCGGATGCTGGTAGCCACAGACAGCCTGAAACTGGATGAATTAAAGGCTGATACCAATGTGATTGCAACTGCCAGAACCTATTCCCTGGGTATTTCTGCAGAGCTGAAAGGATTACTGGGCGAGCCCAGGATCGCTGAACAGCGCAGATCTTTTCAACTGGTGGGAGAGCAACTGTACGACCTGATCCGCACGGTTCATTACGACGGACAGGTGATCTATCATTTCTATTGTGCTGAAGCTTTCAGCGACCAGGGTGCCACCTGGTTAAGTAACAGCATTGAAGTCAGGAATCCTTTTATTCCTAAAAAAATGCTCAACTGCGGAGAACTGAAGGATACCATTGATATGCGGCACAAATTATAACTGAACGAAAAAGTATTGCGGACAACATTAGCATTCCTTTTTTGTTGGAAGAAGACTACTATGCGGAAATTATTGATTTTGTGGCTTAGCTGTTTGGCCGGTATCACGGCAGTGGCACAGGATAAATTCACCCTGAATGGTTATATCAAAGATTCGCTCAGCGGCGAAACCCTGATCGGGGCCAGTCTCAGTGTTAGACCAGAAAGCAAAACGGTGCTGAGTAACCAGTATGGTTTTTACTCGATCACCGTTAAAAAAGGAAAGCTCATTCTTGCCTGTTCTTTTGTCGGCTACCAGACCAAAGAATTTGAACTGACTCTCGATGATAACCGCCAGCAGAATATTTTGCTCGTACCCAATTCAGCGCAGATCAATAACGTAACGGTTTATGGCAGGCGGAGAGACAATAATATCAAGACTGCTCAAATGGGCAAATTTGAACTGAGTATCAATACGGCCAAAGCCTTACCTGCTTTTTTAGGAGAAGTGGATATCCTGAAAACCCTGCAATTATTGCCGGGTGTTCGTAATGCCGGCGAGGGCAATGCCGGTTTTTATGTGCGGGGCGGCGGACCTGACCAGAACCTGATCCTGCTCGATGATGCAGTGGTGTACAATACCGGTCACCTCTTTGGATTCTTTTCCGTGTTCAATTCAGACGCCATTAAAAATGTAACCCTGATCAAGGGTGGTATGCCGGCGCAATATGGCGGGCGACTGTCGTCGGTGGTAGATATCGCCATGAAAGAAGGTAATCAGAACAAAACACAGGTAGATGCCGGTATCGGTCTGATCGCTTCCCGTTTTTCTATCCAGGGCCCGCTGAAAAAGAACAAAGCCTCGTATATGATCTCTGCCCGCAGAACCTATATTGATGCACTGGCTAAACCCATGATCAGCAAAACCAGTGAATATTATGGTTCCGGTTATTATTTCTACGACCTGAATGCCAAAATGAATTACCAGTTCTCAGAAAAAGATAAACTGTTTCTGAGTGGTTATTTCGGGAGAGATAAATTCAACTTTAACAATACCAAACGTTCTTTCAGCACAACCATCCCCTGGGGTAATTCTACCGCCACACTGCGCTGGAACCATGTTTTCAACAAACAACTATTTGCCAATACCACTCTGGTGTATAACGATTACCGTTTTGCACTGGATGGCAGACAGAATAATTTCAATATCAACCTTTCCTCCGGCATCCGTGACCTTACTGCCAAAACCGATGTGGATTTTTATCCCGTACCCGAACATAAGATCCGGTTCGGGGTACAATATACCTACCATACTTTTCTGCCGAATATTCTCAGCGGCAACCAGGACAGTGTGGTATTTACACCGAATAATTCTTCTAAAAAATTCGCTAATGAAATGTCGGCCTATATCCAGGACGACTGGGAAATTACTTCTGTACTGAAATTGAATGTGGGACTGCGTTACAGTATGTTTCAGCAAGTGGGACGATATACTTTGTATCAACGGGATGCTTTCGGCAACAAACAGGACAGCACCGTATTCGGACCCGGGCAGAATGTGAAAACCTATGGTGGCATTGAACCCCGGGTTACGCTTCGGTATACGATCAACCAGAATGAGTCTGTCAAATTTGCCGTTACCCGTAACCTGCAGTATATCCACCTGGTTACCAACGCGGGTTCTACACTGCCTACCGATCTTTGGGTGCCCAGTACTATCCGCGTAAAACCACAGGTCAGCTGGCAGTATGCAGCCGGCTACTTTAAAAACTTCGCTGAAGGTATGTTCGAAACTTCTGTGGAAGCCTATTACAAAACCATGGAGAACCAGATCGAATACCGCGAAGGATATACGCCTTCCCTAAAAGATCCGGAAGAAGAATTTGTGTTTGGAAAGGGCTGGAGTTATGGAGCGGAGTTTTTTGTCAATAAACTCAAAGGCAGACTTACCGGTTGGGTAGGGTATACCCTGAGCTGGACCTGGCGCAAATTTCCCGATCTGAATGATGGACTGAAATATCCCAGCCGTTACGATCGCCGCCATGACCTGTCAATAGTGGCCAGTTATGAACTCAATCCGAAATGGAAACTGGGATCTGTGTTTACATACGGAACGGGAAATGCAACGTCTTTGCCCGAGCGGTTTTATTTTGTTTCCGGAGTGCTTACGCAGGAATTCAGCCGCATCAATGCCTACCGGATGAAATCCTATCATCGAATGGATATCTCCGCCACCTATACACCAACGCCTAAAAAGATCAGGAAATACAGCAGTAGCTGGGTATTCAGCGTTTATAATCTATATAGCCGCATGAATCCCTATTTCATTTATTACGACCAGGAAGGAACAGCCACAGCAGGTACCCTGAAAGTAACGGCCAAACAAGTTTCCTTGTTTCCCATTCTGCCTTCTGTAACCTGGAATATTCGTTTATAATCAGTGTTGTAGTTACTCTTTGGGAACATAGTTGATGACCACTTTGGCATTACGTTGTTCATCGGAAGCCAGGAAAACTTCGTAGCGCTCTTTGCCTGCCGTGATCACCATCATAGCGGAATTGGGTGGAATCTCACCCAGGTTCTCGGCAACCATCACCAGTTCATGCCGGTTATCGGTTATGCTGCATTTGATCTTTAGAATTAGTGGCCGGATATCCAGTTTGGCATTGCTAATCACCAGCGCGTTGTTGTGGTACAAGGAGATGGTATCGTTGTCGATGGTGCCGTTATCGAAGATATGGATCTGAATATTCTCTTCAGAAGTGGTAATGGTTCTGACCAGTTTATTCTCCCGCTCAACCAATACTTTCGGGATCGGCATTTTCCGTTCTTTGTTCTCGGGTTTAGGCGAAGTAACTGCTTCCGCTTTTTGTTGATTGACCATTTGCTCGGGAATTCTGTCTGCAGGCTTTGCTGTTGTTCCCGGTTTTTGTACTGGTGGCGGTGGCGCTGTTTGGCTTGCTGTTTTTTTTATAGGTGCAGTTTGCGTTTTCGCCAATGGTTTGGCAGGAGTCACAGCTTTCTGGGTACCCGGTTTAACAGGGGTTTTGCCAGTGGTGTTTTTGGGAACAACTTTCGCAATAACAGGTTTCGGTTTACCGGTGGCTGGCTGTTTAGTGGCTGGCTTTGATGTTTTTTTGGCAAGCAGGCCCGATAGGGTTTTACTGGTATCAGCAGGTTTCTTCTTCAGCAAAAAATTTTCCTTTTTGAAGTCGGATTCAACCACTTTTTCCAGATAAACCCGGCCGCTGCCGCAATCACCCTTGTCTTTAACATTGGTAGAAATAAAGGTTCCTGATAACACTTCCAGCCTGCCAATGCGGGAATAATCCAGGTAACAGGTCATCAGGCAAGGCTCACTTTTATCGCCGATCTTAAGGTCAACCAGCCGGATTTCTTTGATAATAATACTTTTGGAAGTAGGGGTGTAAATCCCGTTCAGCTCCGCTTTTCCATAAAAAACCGTGGTTTTGTAGGAGTAAGTGACCCCTTTTACACTGTTATTGGATTGTTGATCCAGCTGAATCTCGTATTTATAGGTCTCTTCCTTGAACCCCTCCCGGTAAATACCGCTCGAAGAACTGAAATAACCACGCCAGATCCCCGTTATTTTCTGGGCCTGGGCGGTAAAACTGAGCAGTAAAAGAGAGAAAAGGGTCAAATTCAATCTCATATAACAAATCTACGCTTGCAATATAGTAACCCTTACTAAAGAAGCGTTAAGGTTTTTCGGGCCAAAACCAGCTTGCCCCGTTTTGGGTGCTGTTTATTCTTTACTTTTGCATTTCTAAAAAAGAGGTTGATTTACAAGAATATGATTAGTATCAGTTTCCCGGATGGCGCAGTAAGACAATACGAAAGTGGTGTTACCGCTTTGGATATCGCTAAGTCGATCAGCGAAGGCCTTGCTAAGAAAGTATTGGCCGCAAGTGTGAATGGTCAGGTATGGGACGCAACCCGACCTATTACTACCGACGCTTCACTGAAATTATTAACCTGGAACGACGCGGAAGGACAAAACACTTTCTGGCACTCTTCTGCCCACCTGATGGCAGAAGCGGTAGAACAGTTATATCCCGGTGTGAAATTCTGGGTAGGACCGGCATTGGACAAAGGTTTTTATTACGACATGGATCTCGGCGACCGTAAAATGACGGAAGACGACCTGCTGGTGCTCGAGAAAAAAATGAATGAGTTGGCCAAGCAGGGTAACCGCTATATCCGCAAGGAAATGCCGAAGGCCGAAGCGGTTGCCTATTTTGAAGAGAAAGGAGATGAATACAAACTGGATCTTTTACAGAACCTGAACGATGGTGAAATCACTTTCTACTCACAGGGTTCTTTTACCGATCTCTGTCGCGGGCCACATATCCCTGAAACCGGTTTTATCAAAGCCATCAAACTCACCAATATTTCCGGTGCCTACTGGAAGGGGAACGAGAAAAACAAAATGCTGACCCGTGTATACGGCGTTACTTTCCCTAACCAGAAAGAACTCGACGAATACATCGTGATGCTGGAAGAAGCCAAGAAACGCGATCACCGCAAACTGGGTAAAGAACTCAGTATTTTTACCATGGATGAAGATATTGGTCCGGGCCTGATTCTCTGGATGCCCAATGGCAGTATCATTATTGAAGAACTGGAAAAACTGGCCAAGGAAACAGAAGAAGATGCCGGTTATAAACGTGTGGTTACCCCGCATATTGCTAAAGAGAATTTATACATTACCAGCGGACACCTGCCTTACTACCAGGATAGTATGTTTCCTCCGATGGAACTGGACGGAACCAAATACTACCTGAAAGCAATGAACTGCCCGCATCACCACAAGATCTTTGATGCGGAACAGAAAAGCTACAAAGACCTACCTTACCGTTTGGCAGAGTATGGTACCTGTTATCGTTACGAACAGAGCGGGGAATTATTCGGGCTGATGCGGGTACGTTGCCTGCACATGAATGATGCACATATCTATTGCACCAAGGAACAGTTTGCGCAGGAATTCAAGGCAGTGAACGATATGTACCTGAAGTATTTTGAGATCTTCGGGATCGATAAATATGTGATGCGTTTAAGTTTACATGATCCTGCTAAACTGGGGCAGAAATATATCAATGAACCCGAACTATGGCTGGAGACAGAAGAGATGGTTCGCCAGGTATTGATCGAAAGCGGAACGCCCTTTGTGGAAGTGCAGGATGAAGGTGCTTTTTACGGGCCAAAAATCGATGTACAGATCTGGAGTGCGATTGGTAGGGAGTTTACACTGGCTACCAACCAGGTAGATTTTGCACAGGGCCGCCGTTTCAACCTTTCTTTCACCAATAAAGACAATTCACCGGAAGTGCCCTTGATCATTCACCGTGCACCGCTGGGTACACATGAAAGGTTTATCGGCTTCCTGCTCGAACATTATGCAGGTAAATTCCCGGTATGGCTGGCACCGTTACAGGTAAAGGTTCTTCCGATAAGTGATAAATTCATGGACTATGCCCTGTCTGTTCAGAAACAGCTGAAAAAAGCAGGCGTAAGGGTAGAAGTGGATGACAGACAGGAGAAGATCGGCAAAAAGATCCGTGATACCGAACTGATGCGGGTGCCGTATATGCTGGTGGTAGGAGAGAAAGAGATGAACGAAAACCTGTTGTCAGTGCGCAGACAGGGTAAGGGTGATCTGGGAAGCCAGGACATCGCTTCGTTCGTGGAAATGATCCGGGATGAAATAGAAAACCGTAAATCAGGCGAATAATCGCCAATTGTATATCTTTAACAACAAATCAATTATTCACTAAACAAGTTTTAATGGCATTACCACCAAGAGGGGGCGGAAGATTTAATCCCAGGTTTAACAGGCAACCCGAGCCTGAACATCGTATCAACGAAAGAATACGGGTACCACAGGTTCGACTGGTTGGCGACAATGTAACGGTTGGCGTGTATTCCACCATGGAAGCGCTGAAAATTGCGCAGGAGCAGGAGCTGGACCTGGTTGAGATCTCTCCAACCGCCGATCCCCCTGTTTGTAAAGTGATCGATTACAAAAAGTTCCTGTACGAGAAGAAGAAGAAGGAAAAGGAAATGAAAGCCAATTCCAAACAGAGTGAGGTGAAAGAGATCCGTTTTACACCGGGAACCGATGATCACGATTTCGACTTTAAAGCCAAACACGCAGAAAAATTCCTGAAAGACGGTAATAAAGTAAAAGCGTATGTACAGTTCAAGGGGCGTGCCATCATGTTCCAGGACCGCGGACAGCTCTTATTGCTGAAATTTGCAGAACGCCTCGCAGAATCCGGTGTACTGGAAAGCATGCCCAAACTGGAAGGAAAGCGCATGTTTGCCATCTTCACACCGAAGACCAGCAGCAAGAAAAAAGCAGCATCCTAGTTGAATTAACAATTAGCAATTAAAAATTAACAATTTATACTATGTGTAAGTCTGTTGATTTTTAATTGCTAATTTCCAATTGTTAATTATCCTCCTTCTCTCGCTTGAAATATAGCCAAATCTCCTTACCTTTGCAGCCCATTTTCCCGTATGGCTCAACAAGTTTCCTGCCTGTGCAGGAACGCCAGCAGGGTGTAATCTTTCAATAGATTATTAACATGCCAAAGGTAAAAACCAATTCAAGCGCCAAAAAGCGCTTCAAGGTTACTGGAACCGGAGAGATCACTTTCCAGAAAGCTTTCAAACGTCACATCCTGACGAAAAAATCCAAAAAACGCAAAAGAGCAATGAACAAAAAAGGCCTGGTAGGTTCTACCAATAAGGACTTTGTTCTGCGTTTATTACGTTTAAAGGGCTAATTCAGCGATCAGAAAGTTATCCATCATTCAAAAACACAACCAGTTCGCTGTATAGCAACCGGTTCCAAAAAATTATAGTATGCCACGTTCAAAAAATGCAGTAGCATCAAGAGCCAGGAGAAAAAGAATCCTGAAGCAAGCAAAAGGCTTCTACGGTAAGCGTAAAAACGTATATACCGTTGCCAAAAACATCGTTGAAAAAGGTATGACCTACAGTTATGTGGGCCGTAAACTGAAAAAGCGTGAATACCGCCAGTTATGGATTGCACGTATCAACGCCGCTGTAAGAACCGAAGGAATCACCTACAGCCAGTTCATCAACAAACTGAGCACAAAAGGTATCGATCTGAACCGTAAAGTACTGGCCGATCTGGCTATGAACGAACCAGCCAGTTTCAAAGCGCTGGTGGATTCTGTAAAATAAGATCAGCTACCAACATACGTAACCGGAACAGGTAAACTGTTCCGGTTTTTTTGTGCTGTATGTGGTATGCGCCGGGGCTGTTTATCCCGCAGTAGGAGATGTAAAAGCAGGGTTTATTTTTTTGGCCGATAAACTGAACAAACTGTTATTTTTGTACCTGCTAAAAAAGCCATGTTCACTATCTAACCCACTACCCCGTAAATGAATAATACCTACACTTCGCTGGTTAACCAGACTTTCCATTTTCCACAAGAAGGGTTTGACCAGAATGATGATGGTTATCTCGAATTCAATGGCCTCGATCTGAAATCGCTGATTGATAAGTATGGTACGCCGATGAAACTGACCTATCTGCCCAAGATCGGTATGCAGATCAACAAGGCGAAGAAGATGTTTGAAAATGCTTTTAAAAAGCACAAATACGAAGGGGAGTATTTTTATTGCTATTGCACCAAGAGTTCCCACTTCTCTTTTATCGTAGAAGAAGCCCTGAAGCACAATATCCATCTCGAAACATCCTATGCATATGATATCGAGATCATCAACCGATTGTACCAGCGCAGAAAGATCAATAAGGAAACCTATATCATTTGTAACGGATACAAACAGAAGAACTATACTTCGCGGATTGCCAAACTGATCAATTCCGGTTTCAAGAACGTGGTTCCCATTCTCGATAACAAAGAAGAACTGCAGGCGTATAAACGCAGTGCCAAAGTGCCTTTCCGTCTGGGTATCCGGGTGGCGGCTGAAGAAGAACCTAATTTTCCTTTTTATACATCCCGCCTCGGCATCAGGGCCAAGGATATCCTGGAATTTTATGTAGATGAGATCGAAGGATATGAAGATAAGTTTCAGCTGAAAATGCTGCACATCTTCCTCAACAAAGGAATTAAAGACGATATCTATTACTGGTCAGAGCTGAATAAGATTATCAACCTGTACTGCCAGTTGAAAAAGATTTGTCCCGAACTCGATTCGATCAATATCGGTGGTGGTTTCCCCATCAAACACTCGCTGGGATTTGAGTACGATTACCAGTTTATGATCAATGAGATCGTAAGTAATATCAAAAAAGCCTGTAAAAAAGCCAAAGTGCCGATGCCGAATATCTATACAGAGTTTGGCAGTTTTACCGTTGGAGAAAGTATGGCGCATATTTACAGTGTGATCGGGCAGAAGATCCAGAACGACCGTGAGTGCTGGTATATGATCGATTCTTCTTTTATTACCACTTTGCCAGACACCTGGGGTATCGGGGAAAAATTCCTGATGCTGCCGGTGAATAAATGGGACAATGAATATCACCGGGTGGTATTGGGTGGTATCACCTGCGACAGCCATGATTATTATGATTCGGAAGAACATATCAATGAAGTGTTCCTGCCCAAGATTGCTTCAACTGATCCGAAAGATGCGGCTGATAACAAGGAACCGCTCTATGTGGGATTCTTTCATACGGGTGCTTACCAGGACCAGATCAGCGGTTACGGTGGTATCAAACATTGCCTGATCCCTTCGCCCAAACACGTGATTGTGGAATATGATAAAAACGGAAAGCTGATCGACTGGGTATATGCCAAAGAACAAACAGCACAGAGTATGCTCAAAATTCTGGGTTATCTCAGGTAATACTTTTTCAATAGCTATCAATAACATACTGACCCAAATTTTCTGCGAAAGGAAATTTGGGTTATCTTTTGGTAGAATTTATTAGAAGCCTGTGTCACAAAGCACCCCTCAACTCTACGATTTTGCTTTTCTCAACGAAGTGGGACGGGGTGATCCCGCTTTTCTGGAACGGATGATCCGTTTGTTTCTTTCTGACATTCCTCCCATTCTCGCAGAGCTGAACAGGGCCTATGAACAGGATGATCCGGCAATCGTAAAATCACTGGCACATCGCCTGAAATCAACTGCAGAAGCCATGGGTATTGTTTCGATACAACAGGACCTGGTGATTATAGAAAAAATGGCTGCCAATCAGCTCAAAGGCGGGAAACTGGATGCATCTATCAGCCGGTTAAACCAGGTGATGGAATCTGTATGCAGCCAGTTAACAGCGAGATTAGCGCTCTGATCTGCGGGCTTTCTCCCAAATGCCGTTCGGGTTTCTTTGGGTTTTATATTGTATCCATCCGGCCAATACTGCATAATGCATCACACAGAAATAATACGGAACAAAGATCCATTGCTGGGATAATTTCCTGTTACGGAGTAAGTAACCCATCCATGCAGCCAGGTAAAAACAGACCTGTAAATAAAAAAGCAGTTCATACAAACGGTTCCCTTCTATCCAGAGAAATAGATTCAGCAATAACAAAACGATGAGCAGGAAGGGGGTAACTGCCCAGCGTAATATCCGGTGTGAAAAATACTGAAAACAGAGTGCCGGTGTTTTTTGCCAGTGAAGAATGCTGCGTAAACGTTTCATCGCCTGCCAGCTGCCGGTGGCGATGCGGATTTTTCTTTTTAATTCCTCCTGCACATTGGCAGATGCTTTTTCTGTGGCGCTGGCTTTGGGCTCATACGCGATCCGGTAACCTGCGGCAGCTATCTGCATGGATTGCATAAAATCATCCAGTATGGTATCTTCCGGTAAAGGCCGGTACAAAGCTGTCCGGAAGGCCACCAATTCTCCTGCAGCACCCACCGCACTGTTACATTGCGAATCCAGTTTTTTGAGCCAGGATTCATAACGCCAGTAAATTCCTTCGCCCGCAGTTCCGGCATTGGCTGTACGCTGAACGGCTATTTTCTTTTCTCCGGCAACACAGCCGGTACGTTCATCGGCAAAATGAATGACCATCTGGCGGATGGCTTCGGGGTTCAATATGGCATTGGCATCTGAAAAAATAACAATGGGTGTATGTACAAATGTCATGGCTCTGTTCTCCGCTGCTGTTTTGCCCTTTCTTTCGGGGAGATGGAGTAAAAGGATCTCCGGGTATTTTTCAATGATAGTAACCGACTGATCGGTGGAACCATCTGTGATAAAAATCAGTGTAAGTTTACCGGCAGGGTACTGCAGTGAACGGCAATTCGCGATCTTCTCGTCCAGTACAGCTGCTTCGTTATAACAGGGGATGACAAGGGTTACCGCAGGTTCAAAGCCTTCGGCAGGTACAGAAGCAGCCGGCCGGAACAGTTGTTTGATGCCGGCCCAGATCAGCAGCAGGAGCCCATATCCCAGGAAACTGTAAAACACAATGCCGGTGCATACCCAAAAAAGAATCTCTGACCGGTTCATGTAGGTTTTGTTAAGCTGATGGGTGTTGAAGCTACAATTTATCAAATAATCCCGTTTCACAGCTAAAGGCTTCGGCTGTCATTCATCCCAAATAACAGAAACGTATTTGTTTTCCGTTTATTTTTAGGTAAAATCAAGGTATGTATAAAATACTATTTGTTGTATTACTCCTGGTAACCACTACCGGCAGTGCCCAGACGGTTTCTGCAGAAGATTCTGTAAAAGTAGCCATCGGCAACCTTTTCACCGCAATGCGTAATTCAGACAGCAAAGCCTTGCTGGCCTGTTTTGCAGATAGCGCTTTATTACAAACCATTGTTCGTGATAAAGAAGGCGGCATCAGGATCAAAAACGAAAAATTAGTTGATTTCGCCACCGTAGTGGGTACCATGCCCAAAGCAGCTGCCGATGAAAGAATCACATTTGATGTGGTGAAAATAGATGGTCCGCTGGCCAGTGTATGGACACCCTACCATTTTTATTTCAACGGCCAGTTCAGTCATTGTGGGGTAAATTCCTTTCAGATGATCCGCCAGAACGGCAACTGGAAAATTCAGTACCTGATCGATACACGCCGGAAACAGGGATGCGAATAAAGATCAGGGTTGTTCTTCGAGCTCAGCAATACACTCTTTCAGTTGAGCCACATAACGTCCGTATAATTTCCGCAGGTACCATTTGGTAAAATAATAAATACCTACAGAGAGTGCCACTATGTAGAGACCGAGAAACAACAGCATCTGCCAGAGATGTGTAAACAGGGAAGAAGTTACTTTATCAACTTCAGGTATCGACATGGGTTCGTTGTATCCCAATAGAAAAGAAAATATTACACAAACCGGTATCAGTCCGATGGTAAACTGGAAATACCTTTTCATAAAAGCTTCGATAATGCTGACGATCATTTGCAGGTTGCTTTTAACCGGTAGGGACGTAGCACTTAACGCCTGTGTTTTTCTCAGCAGGTAAATAACAATGAAAAGGAAAACAATGGCCAGTATGGCAAATACAGAAAAATAGATTCTTAGTGATCGGTAACTGCCCGCAATACCAATGTAACCGAATCCAAGAATGATGACAATGCAGGATATGATCTCTATCCAGAGACTCCGTTTCAGTTTGTCGATAACCGAACTGGTTTTCCGGGTGAGGAGATGGGCAATATCATCCGAGGACCTGCCGGAATGAGCGGTGGTCAGCTTTTGATTAAGTAATGATTTCAGTTCATCTAATTCCATAATAACTTAGTAATTAGCGGCGTTTTTTTGCGTTTCTTCCTTTAACCTGGTTTTAATCCTGTTCATTTTAACGGCCACATTGTTAGCGGTGATCCCCATCATTTCACCAATTTCTTTGTAATCATAGTCTTCGAGGTATAACATCACAATTGCTTTATCAATTTTCGATAGGGTACCAATGGCCGCATACATCGCTTTCACCTGTTCTTCAATCGGATCTGCCGCTTCCTGTTGTTTTTCCGGAAGACTGTCGGTACTATAAATAGCCGGTTGCCTTTTTTCTTTCCGGAAATAAGTGATGGCTGTATTTAATGCCACCCGGTATAACCAGGTAGAGAACTTGGCATCTCCCCGGAAATTGCCATAGGCTTTCCATGCCTGTAAAGTAATTTCCTGGAAAAGGTCTTCACGATCGGCATGCAGATCCATATACAGGTTACAAACCTTGTATACAATTTTCTGATGTTGGTTCAGTAAAGTAATAAATTCCTTTTCGGCGGACATCCGGCTAAATTAAAACTTTAATGGGGTTACCCGGTATCCTTCTTTTTTCAATAAGCTGATCAGTCCTGCTGTTCCACCCAGATGACCTGCCCCCACAGCAAAAAAACTGGGTTGGGATTTCATGGCGCTTTGCATCACCGGTATCCAGTTGGCATTTCTTTTATTGATCATTTCGGTCGTAAACATTTCATTTCCCCCTGAACTGTTGATAAACTGTTGCAGCGAATCAATATCCCGCAGTTGATATACTGCCATCATTTTCGTCATCACCAGTTTTACACTGTCAAAATTCAGAATGGTCTTTTTCAGTGACAGGATCTGGGAGTCGAGGGGCTCTTTGTCAATTGCGTTCAGCTGATCTTCCACTGTTTCCAATCCCAATACAGGCAGTTGCAGTCTTTTGGCCACTTTTACAAATTCGGTTTCGGGCTGCACTTTGTCTGGGCAATCTGCTCCTTTCTGCACCAGCATGCTGAGACTGAGAAAGGGTTTGAAAGTATTAAAGAGGGTGATGGGCATGCCGGTGATGGATTGAAATTTCTGGCTAACGTTGGTATAATCCCTTTCTCCGATCAGGCTTTGGAGGGTATGCCCCTGCATCATCAGCTTCGACATCATGCTGGCCTGCAGCAGTCCGGGATCGTCCATTTTAAGCTCTCCGTAAAACTGTTTTGAAGCCCTGAGTTTGTTTTCCAGTTCGGGCGTTACGGTAAAATCGCCCTTGCAAAGCAGGTGAAAAGTGCCGAACAGGTAGGAGGGTTGCTGTAAACCATTTCCACTCACTTCCCATAACAGGGAAGAGCGGGCTTGCTGTGCCTGCAGCGATGACGTACATAAGAGCAGGAATAACCAACCTGAGAACCGGTTCATACAGCTTTTTCCTATGAGTAGCCTGGGCAGCCGGAATATTACGTTTAGAGGTAAAATTTCATAAAAAAGCCCCGAGTAAAAACACGGGGCGTAAACCAAAACCAACTGCTTATGAAACAGTATGTAATTTTCTGTTATCCAGTTACAGAATTTCGATCTGTTTAGGGGTAACAATGACTTCTTCTTTTTTAGGCAGGAACAGTTTCAGAATACCGTTCTCATATTTAGCCTGGATACCTGCGGAATTGATCTTATCATCCAGACTGAAGCTTCTTGAAAAGCTCTGGTAATTGAATTCTCTGCGCAGGGTCTTATGTTCTTTCTTTTCAGTTTCTTCTTTCTTTTCGAAACTGATGGTGAGCAAACCATCTTCCACATTGATTTTAAAATCTTCTTTGTTACGTCCGGGTGCATTCATCTCAATGTGGTAACCATCTTTGGTCTCATGAATGTTGGCAGGAGCTGAACTGAGGGCCTGTGCATCTTTACCCCAGGAAGCAGGGAACTGGTTAAACAATTCATCGAACAGGTTTCCGAGATAAGCTGGATTTTGTTTTACGAGTGTCATGGCTATAAGTTTTAATTGTTTAGAATATATGGTAACAATCATTGGACAAATGCTGTACCATCACATTTGCCTGTTATCTTTCTTACATTCTGGCATATAGGAGAATTTTATTTATGCCATTATGTCGCTTTTTAATTTCAAATAGTGTCATAACGACTGTTTTCATTCTCCTTTAGTGTTTCAACTTTTGTTGTACTTTTGTGTTCTAATCTAATAAACGAGCGAATATGTATCCAGCAGAGATAGTGTTACCGATGAAAGCCGAGTTAACTGATAATGGTTTTGATGAAATGGTATCAGCAGGGGAAGTAGACAAGACCCTGGCCGAAAAAGGCACCACTTTAGTGGTGATTAACTCCGTATGTGGTTGTGCAGCAGGTAGTTGTAGACCAGGTGTATTGATGGCAGTGCAGAATGCCGGTAAGCGTCCGGACAGGCTGGCCACTAGTTTTGCGGGTTTTGATATTGAAGCGGTAAACCAGGTGAGGGCTCATTTATTGCCTTACCCACCTTCTTCACCGGCGATTGCATTGTTTAAAGACGGCCAGCTGGTGAGTATGGTAGAAAGACACCAGATTGAAGGCAGGCCGGCACAGGTGCTGGCGCAGCATTTAATTTCTATGTTCGATGAGTTCTGTAATTAATTTTCATGTAGTTTTGTTATAGATGGGTTAGTAAGTATGGGCTCCACGAAAAGTGGGGCCTTGCTTTTTTTAGCGATGTTTTATTAGCTGCCTGCCATTCCAGTCACTTATGTATCAGTATTTCTGAGTAACATTGCAGCGGTAACCGCTCTAACGATTTATTAAGACCCGATCATAATGTATCCCAATTTATACTACGTATTCCAGGATCTTTTTGGCATCGAATTATCCGGCCTGAAACTGGTGAATTCCTTTGGCTTTTTTGTAGCACTTGCTTTTATCATCTGCGCCTGGGTACTTACGATGGAGCTCCGCAGAAAACAGCAACTGGGTTTATTTGTGCATACCGAAGAAACCATCACCATAGGTGCACCGGCCAGTTTTTCTGAACTGTTGATCAACTTTATTGTCGGATTTATTTTTGGCTACAAGATCGTTGGTGCTTTCACGATTGCGGATGCTTTGAATGATCCCCAATCGTTTATTTTATCTGCCAAAGGAAATCTTCCGGTGGGTTTATTGGTGGGCCTTGCATTTGCCGGTTTGAAATGGTGGGAGAAGAATAAACAAAAATTAGCCAAACCCGAAACAAGAACCATCCGCATCTGGCCACAGGATAGGGTGGGAGATATTGTGATCTATGCGGCTGGTTTCGGTTTTCTTGGTGCCAAGATTTTTCACAATCTCGAGAACTGGAATGATTTTGTTAAGGATCCGATCGGTTCCCTGATTTCTTTCAGTGGACTTACTTTTTATGGAGGATTGATCTGTGCCGGTATTGCAATTGTTCTGTATGCCCGCAAACGAAAAATCGGTGTAGTACACCTGTGCGATGCGATGGCACCTACCATGATGCTGGCTTATTCGCTGGGCCGCATCGGTTGCCAGGTAAGTGGTGATGGTGACTGGGGTATTGTGAACCTGCATCCCAAACCCTTCAGCTGGCTGCCCGACTGGATGTGGGCCTATACGTATCCGCACAATGTAGTGGGAGAGGGTGTACCTATACCGGGTTGTGTGGGACAATATTGTAATCAGTTACCTGCCCCTGTTTACCCAACTGCTTTATACGAGATCATTGTTTGTTTTGCTTTGTTTCTGGTATTATGGATGTTGCGGAAGCGGATCAAAGTTCCCGGCAGAATTTTCGGTCTCTACCTCATCTTAAACGGCATCGAACGTTTCTTTATCGAAAAGATCCGGGTGAACACCAAATACGAAGCACTCCCTTTTCAACCCACACAGGCAGAACTGATTGCCCTGCTGCTGGTAGTGGCGGGTGCAGTGCTGATGATCCGTTCAGAAAAATGGTTCTCTTCCAAAACCACTGAAGGATAAGTACTCATCAAATTAACCATTAAACGGTATTTAAAATAGCAGCATGAAGCGTCTTGTTAAGTTCTGTAAAGATTTTCTTCTTTTCGTTCCCTTTACTTTTATCGTTAAGCCTTTCTCAAAAGCTTTTCTGTTCATCGCATATTTTAACCAACTGGTAAGCTGGATCAGGAAACATAAAAACGAATTTGCCTTCAACGATTATTACACGCCGATACGTGATTATAACAAGCGTTACCAGTTGTATGATTTTGTAAATAATCACCAGTCGAAAAATACCGAGCCGATGGTGTACCTCGAATATGGGGTAGCGGCGGGTGAATCTTTCCGTTGGTGGCTGCAGCATAATACGCATCCTGATTCCCGTTTTTTTGGCTTTGATACCTTTGATGGATTGCCCGAAAAATGGGGCAGTTTTTACGCCAAAGGCGATATGAAATTTGCGATGCCGGAACAAACGGATCAGCGCGGACAATTTATCAAGGGTTTATTCCAGGATAGTCTGCCCGGATTTATCGAAGCCCATCGGAGCCTGCTTGCCTCGCCCGCCCGTAAAGTGATCCTGCTGGATGCAGACCTTTACTCAGCTACTATTTATACGCTTTCCCAATTATACCCGCTGCTGCACAAAGGGGATATTATTCTCTTTGATGAGTTCTCAGTGGCCATGCACGAGTTCAAAGCCTTTACGGAGTTTACCGGCAATTTTTACATTAACCTGAAGCCGCTTGGCGCTATCAACAACTTTTACCAGGTGGCATTTGAGGTTGCGTAGTATACGGATTATGATATTTTATATATTAGAGTCTGAACAACAAACGAGCTGGTCAGCCAGCAAAAAAGCCGGAAATAAATAATTTCCGGCTTTTTTTATTGATAATGAACCAGTTACTGATCTGACCTGTCCTCATCCCAATATACCCTTTCTTCACCGCCTACCATTTATCCTGCTTATTTACCGTTAAATACAAAACTATGTACTATGCATTACATAGTTCATAGTTTTGACCTGTAATCAGTAACAACTGGAACTAAATAATCAAGCATAAATCAGCCAAAATGAAAAAAATCGTAGCAACGCTAACTGCACTGGGAATTCTGGGATTTTCCTTTGTTGGCCATGCACAAACCGCAGCTTCCGGTAAAGTAAACGGAACGGTTACTTCTTCCCAGAAAACAGTAGAATCTGCTTCGGTAGGTTTATTGCGTGCCAAAGACTCTGCGGTGGTAAAACTGGGGGTCTCTGATAAAAGCGGCCGTTTTGAAGTAGAAAAAGTGGGAGAGGGTAAATACCTTGTTGTGATCCAGGCTGTGGGTCATGCCAAATATTACAGTGAGTCTTTCACTATTACCGCCGCTCAACCGGAGTATACACTGAAAACCGTGGCCCTGACTGCCGCGGCAAAAAAACTGGATGATGTTACCGTTGTATCCAAAAGACCTTTTGTAGAGCAGAAAGTAGACCGTACCGTGATCAATGTAGATGCAACACCTTCTAATACCGGTGCTACCGTGATGGATGTACTGGAAAAATCGCCCGGTATTTCTGTTGACAAAGACGGCAATATCAGCCTGAAAGGCAAACAGGGTGTGATGATCATGATGGATGGCAAACCCACTTACCTGAGCGGACAGGACCTCGCCAATATGCTGAAAAACCTGCCCAGCGCCAACCTTGATCAGATCGAGATCATGACCAACCCGCCGGCCAAATTTGATGCATCGGGTAATTCCGGGGTAATCAATATCAAAACAAAAAAAACCAAAACCATAGGCTATAACGGAAGTGTAACGGCCAGTTATGCGCAGGGTGTTTTTCCCAAAGCAAACCTGAGTACGAACCTGAACTACCGCCAGAACAAGTTCAACTATTTCGCCAACGCCAGTTATTTCTACAATGAAGGTTTCGGTGATCTGACCATCATGCGTAAGTTCCGCGATCAGCAAACCAATAGTCTCTTGTCTATTTTTGACCAGACAGCTAAGAATGCCCGTGACAACAAAGGGTATAGCTATAAAGCAGGTGCTGATTATTTCATGAATAAAAAAACAACCCTTGGTGTAGTAGTAACAGGCTATGACAGCCGCAATACAGAATTTACAGATAATACAACCCTGATCAAGGATAAAAACGGTATGTTGACTACCCGTACACAGGCAATCAATGAAGTGAAGTCGAACTACGGAAATATCGGTGTAAACTTCAATCTCCGTCATGTGTTTGACAGCGTAGGTAATGAACTTACCGCTGATCTGGATTATGTGAATTATACTTCCGGCTCGCAGCAATTGCTGGCCAATAAATTCTTTGATAATGCAGGTAATAAGAAAAACAATGATGAGACGCTGAGGGGGAATATTCCTTCAGATATCAATATCTACAGTGCCAAAATAGACTTTACGCACCCGATGAAACAGGGAAGTCGTTTTGAAGCCGGATGGAAAAGCAGTTATGTAGAGACCGACAATGATGCGCAATATGCCAACCTGGACTTTGCCACTAACCAGTATGTGACCGATCAGGTTCGCAGCAATCATTTTCTGTACAAGGAAAATATCAATGCTGCTTATGCAAATCTGAGTAAACAACTGAACAAAAAATGGAGTGCACAGCTGGGCTTACGTCTGGAAAATACCAATCTCAGCGGTAACCAGTTGACCACTAACCAGACATTTAAAAGAGATTATACGCAGTTATTTCCAACAGCCTATATCGGTTATACGCCTAATGATAAAAACCAGTTTTCTGCTAGCTATGGTCGCCGGATAGACCGTCCGAACTACCAGGATCTGAATCCTTTCTTCAATTTCCTCGATAAATACACTTACCAGGTGGGTAATCCTTATCTGAATCCGCAGTTCAGTCATAATATCGAGCTCAACCACACTTTCAAAAGCATGCTGACCACTTCGCTGAATTACAGTACTACGAAAGATATTATCCAGGATGTACTGGAACAGGTAGACAGTACCAATACGAGCTATGTGAAGAAAAGCAATATCGCTAAAAGAGAAAATATCGGTTTATCAGTGAGTCTGAATGCACCGGTAACCAAATGGTGGAGAACCAGTATTTATACCAATGCGTTTTACAACAAATTCAGTGGTATGGTGAATGGGGGTTATGTGGAAGTAGATGGTACTTCGTTTATGGCCAATATCAACAACATGTTGAGTTTTTCCAAAGGATGGGGTGCTGAACTAAGTGGTTTTTACCGTTCATCTGCCGTGCAGGGTGTGTTGGTGTCTGATCCGATGTGGGCGATGAATATCGGCTTGTCCAAGCAGATCATGAAAAACAAAGGCTCTATCCGCCTGGTGGTTCGTGATGTATTCTACACACAGGTATTCAGCGGTTACAGCAAATACCAGAACGTGGATGTAACAATCCGTCAGTCAAGAGACAGCCGCGTGGTAAACCTCAGCTTTACGTATCGTTTTAACAAAGGTAAAACAGCTGCACAACGTAAAAGAGGTGGTGCCGGTGAAGAACAGAATCGGGTAAGTACGGGTGGTGGTAATTAATAAACTCAGCCGATGATCCGGAAGAGATTTTACCGGAATGATCGCGGGTTTCCATTTGAAATGAATTTCATCCGCTCATCCTACTTTGACATTTGTATGAAAGGATAAGCATCCAAATTCGTGCACCAAATCGTTTTTTTCTCATGTGCATTATATAGAACCGGCCCCGATGTCTATCGGGGCCTATTTTTTTGGTACGAATATTCCGATGCACTATTCATTATTCCCCACCGGTTGATTACCTTCGTACAAATCCCTGTTTATGCCATCTTTTGATATTGCGAGCGAAGTAGATATCCAGGTACTGGATAATGCTGTTAACACGGTTAAAAAAGAAATCAGTACCCGTTTCGATTTCCGGGGTTCTCCGGTTACCATCGAACTGAATAAAAAAGACTACCAGATCCTGCTGGAAGTGGAGAGTGATATGAAGATGAAGCAGTTGATCGATGTACTCATCAGCCGGTCACTGAAACAGGGTATCGACGCCGGTGCCTTTGATTTCAGCAAGGATGCTTATCCCAGTGGCAAAGTGGTGAAAAAAGAAGTGGGAGTACGTAACGGGTTGAAGCAGGATGATGCCAAAAAGATTGTAAAAATGATCAAGGATAAGGGCTTTAAAGTACAGGCCGCCATCATGGATGATATTGTACGGGTAACCGGCAAAAAGATCGATGACCTGCAGGAAGTGATTGCCGAATGCCGCACCGCTAACCTGGGAATTCCGCTCCAGTTTGTGAATATGAAGAGCTAAAACAGGCTAAAACCCTCATTTTTGGTGCTAAAATGCCCTTTTTATTTGGTTAGAAGCCCAATCAGCCGTAATTTTGCAGTCCTAAAATAATCGCACGGCCAAATCCGTGCCACCTAAAAAAATAAATATGAAACAAGGTATCCATCCTGAAAATTACCGTTTTGTTGTGTTCAAAGACATGAGTAACGGTCACACTTTCCTGGGTCGCTCAACAGCAGCTACCAAAGAAACCATCGTTTTTGAAGATGGCAATGAGTATCCGGTTATCAAGCTGGAGATCTCCAATACTTCCCACCCTTTCTATACCGGAAAGAATATGCTGGTAGATACAGCGGGTCGTATCGACAAGTTCAAAAAACGTTACGCCAAGAAAGACTAAACCCTTTCTTATCATACCAAAAGAACCCAACGATTACCGTTGGGTTCTTTTTTTTGCCGTCTGTCACCAACCACATAAAGATGTGATGATGATGCACCTGACCCAATAATAGCTTTGTCTGCATTATTTACAGTATTAATATGAAGACAATGAAAAGATTGACCGTTTTAGTGAGCTGTTCCATGCTCCTGTTGACCATGGTTTCCTGCAGAAAAAATCCTGTTACTCCTATAGAACCTGCTCCCGTTGCCGGAAAATTAACCAAACTGGAATACCAGGATGGCGCGTATGATTCGATCTATTATAATAGCCAGGGGTTGATCAGTAAGATCGTTAACCATTATGTGGTACCCTTTCCTTATAATGAGATCCATCAGTTTGAATATGATGCCAATAACAAAGTGACACGTATAACAGATAACAACGGAGAGACTTATGAATATAAATATATTACAGGCCGGTTAGAGGCAGTACTGCATTTTAAAGGAGGGGTGAAAGAGGATTATCGGTTTTACGAATACCAAAATGGTAAATTATCGTTGGTTGAGGAGTATTTCCGCCTTGGTATCAATACACCAGGTTACCAGCTGAGTTCGAAGCTCGAGTATTTCTACTATGCCGATGGCAACCTGAAACAGGAAGTAAGTTATTCCTTTGACCCCCAGACCATGGCGCCGATCAAAGATTTTTCGATCGAACATCTTGATTACGATGGGAAAGCCAACCCGACAGATCCGATCAGCCGCTTTCTTTACCTGTACCAGGTACCGATGGCAACAAAGAATGTGGGTAAGCTGGTCACAAAAGATGAAAGAAGCGGTAAATTAACCGAGTTTACGTTTGCCTATACCTATAACAATGCAGGCAACCCTGTAACTAAAAAAATGACTTATCTGAGTGGCGGACAGCCGGTGGAAGAAACCATCAAATATTATTACTGATCCTGGGTTGGGTTAATCAGTAATCCAGCAAAGCCGGAACAGCCGTTCCGGCTTTGCTGTTGACAGAACCGTGGTAAACATTACCTTTGCCAACGATAAAAACGAAATATGAAATTGGATATACTTGCCTTTGGCGTACACCCCGATGATGTGGAACTGGGCTGCTCCGGTACCTTGCTGGCCGCTTTGGCGGAGGGCAAAAAAGTAGGTATTATAGACCTTACCAGGGGAGAATTGGGTACAAGAGGAACCATTGAGACCCGCAAAGAGGAAGCAACGAAAGCGGCTGCTATTCTTGGGGTACAGATAAGGGAGAACCTGGGTATGGCAGATGGTTTTTTCCAGAACGATGAAACCAACCAGCGGAAAGTGATAACCGCTATCCGCAAATACCGGCCTGAAATTATTTTGGCCAATGCATTTGAAGACAGGCACCCGGATCATGGCAGAAGTGCCAAACTGGTGGCCGATGCGGCTTTTTTATCCGGACTCCGTAAAATTGAAACCTTGGAAGAGGGTCAATTACAGGATATCTGGAAACCGTCCTATGTATTTCATTATATCCAGGACCGCTTTATCCAACCTTCTTTTGTGGTGGATATTTCTGCGTATATGGATCAGAAAATGGAATCGGTACTGGCTTATTCGACCCAGTTTTTCAATCCTGATCTGAATGAACCGCAAACCTATATTTCCTCTTCCCAATTCCTCGAAACCGTGAAGGCAAGAGCATTGATGATGGGTAAAAGGATAGGAGTGGCCTATGCAGAAGGATTTTATACAGAGAAAACAGTAGGCGTGAAAAACTTTGACGCATTTATACAGAATCCAACCTAACCAACAGGTATTTAAAGAAATAGTAGACTATGGCAATTGTAAAAACAGGGCTGGTACAGATGAGTTGTTCTGCCGATCCCAAGGCAAACCTGGCGAAGGCCATGGAAAAAGTACGTGAAGCTGCTGCCAAGGGCGCGCAGATCGTTTGTTTGCAGGAATTATTCACTTCCCTTTATTTCTGTGATGTGGAAGATTATGAAAATTTCAATCTGGCGGAAGTTATTCCGGGTGCCACAACGGATACATTGGGAGCTTTGGCTAAGGAACTGAATGTGGTGATCATTGCTTCTTTGTTTGAAAAGCGAACACAGGGTTTATATCATAACACAACAGCGGTGATTGATGCGGATGGAGCCTATCTCGGCAAATACCGCAAAATGCATATCCCTGATGATCCCGCTTACTTTGAAAAATTTTATTTTACGCCGGGCGATCTGGGTTATAAAATTTTCAAGACAAAATATGCCACACTGGGTGTGCTGATCTGTTGGGATCAATGGTATCCGGAAGCGGCAAGAATCACGGCTTTGATGGGTGCGGAGATCCTGTTTTACCCAACTGCTATCGGCTGGGCCACTTCACAGGATGAAGCCACCAATACAGAACAATACAATGCCTGGCAAACCATTCAGCGCAGCCATGCCGTTGCCAATGGCGTACACGTGGTAAGTGTGAACAGGGTTGGCTTTGAACAGAACGGAGCCATGAAATTCTGGGGAGGTTCTTTTGTTAGTAACCCCTTCGGGACCCTTTTGTACAAAGCCTCGCATGTGGAGGAAGAAGTGATGGTAGTAGAGATTGATACTGCCAAAACGGACCGTTACAGAACCCATTGGCCCTTTCTGCGCGACCGAAGGATCGATTCCTATCAGCCTATCACCAAACGATTTATCGACGAAGACTAATTATTTTTCTGTGCTACTCTGTTACTCCGTGTCTCTGTGTTAAAAGAAACAGTGATCCATAGCAGGGAGATACAGCTATCCACATCGAAAAGACATGCGCATGAAGACTCCCAAAGAATCCGGATATTATTTCCCTGCTGAATTTGCCAAACACGAAGCCACCTGGTTAAGCTGGCCGCATAAGGAAGCCAGCTGGCCCGGGAAAATCGAGAGCATTTATCCGAATTACAGCCTGTTTGTAAAATATCTTACTGCCAGTGAGCTGGTAAGAATTAATGTGGTGGATGAAGCGATGAAAACAGCCGCTACCCAGCATTTACTGAAAGCTGGCGTGGATCTGACGAAAGTGCAGTTTTTTCTGCATCCCACCAATGATGCCTGGTGCCGTGATCACGGTCCTGCATTTCTGATCAATCCAGCTGCTGATGTGAAGAAGGTAATTGTAGACTGGAACTACAATGCCTGGGGAAACAAGTATCCTCCGTATGAGCTGGATGATGTAATTCCAACCCTGATTGGTAAACAGTTTGATATACCGGTGTATTACCCGGGGATTGTAATGGAGGGAGGTTCTGTTGAATTCAACGGCAAGGGAACCATACTAACATCAACCGCCTGTTTGCTGAATAAAAACAGGAATCCGCATTTACACCAGGGGCAGATCGAAGAATATCTCTGCAACTATTACGGAGCAGAGCAGGTATTATGGGTGGAGGAAGGCATTGTGGGGGATGATACCGACGGACATATTGATGATACTGTTCGGTTTGTAAACGAGGATACTGTGATCACTGTAGTAGAGGAAAATGTGAATGACGAGAATCACGACCTGTTACAGACCAATCTGAAACAATTACAACAGATGCGTTTGCTGAATGGCAAACAGCTGAATATTGTTGAATTACCTATGCCTGATGAAGTGATTTATGAAGACCAGCGTTTACCGGCTTCTTATGCCAATTTCTATATCAGCAACCAACATGTGATCGTGCCTGTGTTTAATTGTAATAAAGATGACAAGGCCTTACAAATCATTACCAGCTGCTTCAAAGACAGGGAAGTGGTGGGCATTGACTCTACCGATATTATCTGGGGACTGGGCAGTTTCCATTGTTTAAGCCAGCAGGAACCGCTTGTATAAACGATAGCCGGTTCCTGCCGGCAAAGAAAACTGTTTAGCCGGTTACTGTTAAGGTAGATCCGGTAATACTTACTGTATACTGTTTCAACGCTTTGGCGGCTGGCCCCAGTGTTACACCACCTGATGTATTAAAAGTTGATCCGTGGTTCGGACAAACAAACTGGTTGGAAGCTGAATTGAAGTTGATGGAAGTTCCTTCATGTGTGCAGGCTACCTGTACAGCTGTGAAAGAAGAAGGGGTGTTGCCTGTTGCCAGTCTAACAATGATCACGCCATCCTGCACAACGGATGAGCCTACTGATAAAAGATTGGTAGCGAGGTTTACGGTTATATTCGCATTGGCCGGAGGGGTAACAACAGCACCGGTGCCGGGTGTAGAGGAGTCTCCACCTTTACTACAGGCGCCCATACATACGGCACAGGCAGCTAAAACGGGACCGGAGAGGTTACCCAAAAATTGTCTTCTTTCCATTTCCAGGATAGTTTAAGGTTAGAAATAAGGGTGTTTTTTATGGCTTGGCTATGAAAAACAATTCGGTACCCGCACGTGCCGGGATGGAATTGTAACATGGCTCCAGCAATAACATACGGAAGGCGGATGAAAATAGTTGCCTGTACATTTCAGAATTTCCGCCGAAGGGCGGAGATTGTTCAAATTCCCGGTTGAAGAGCAGGCCCGCCAGTGTACCGTTGCCTGAGAGCAGCGATTTCATTTTCCGTATATAATCTATCCTGAGAGAGGGATCTAAAGCGCAGAAAAAAGTCTGTTCGAGAATCAGGTCAAATGTTCCCTCCAGTTCAAAAAAATCACCTGTCAGAATGGTAATGGACGGATACCGGTTGCCCAGCTTTTCCTGTAATTGACTGGTCAATACAGTTGATATATCGATGATGGTGATGGATGTAAAACCTTTTTCAGCGAGATAAACCGCTTCGTAGGCATTACCGGCACCGGGTATTAATATGCGTTGTGTTTTATCTGTTAGTTGGTCTATATATGTTTTTATTGGACCGGAAGCCGCACCGATATCCCAACCGGTTTGCTGTTGACGATAGCGTTCATCCCAATAGGCAGCTGAAAGAAATTCCGGGTCTGTGTTCATAGAAAAAGATTGTAACTGGATTAATTTCCCAATGTGTTTCGCTGTCGGGGGATGAGAAGCAGATTTTTTTGTCTGCCGTTGATATACCTGAAATCTTTACCTGTAAACACTCCATCTTCTTCCAGCATGATCCGGATTGATTTCTTCCATTCAGGAATGGTAGAGGCAGCATTTAGCTCGATGGAATAGGCTGTATTGGCATGCAAGGGAAAATCGCCGGAACCAGGTACTCCTTTCTGCTGATCCCACATGCCAATGGTAGGCCCGGCAGCATGGCCATGAAAACCGATCGGATGGGTATAAATGCTGGCTTCTATATTTTCTTTTGCGGCCTGCGCCAATGCATCGGCTAAGATCTGGTTGCCTGTTTTATGCAACACAAACTGCGAAGTGAGGATATCCTGTAACCGGTTGGCTTTTGCGAATGCCTGCCGGATAGAAGCGGGCGCTTCTGTTTCGCCGGGAAGCAGCACATAGGCATGTTGCTGTACATCAGTATTCAGACGGAGGTAAGTAATACCGATATCTACATGTAACAGATCTCCGGGAAGGATCACTTCTTCTTTCGGCCGGTTGGAGAAAGCACGCAGGTGTTCAAAATTTTCCGCATCTTTTCTTTGTACCGCTACAGAGGTGTGGAACCATGTATCCAGTCCGAGGTTACGGATTTTCTGCCGGAACCACCATACCACATCATCGGTGGTGGTTACACCCGGCATGATCACTTTTTCTGAAAAACCTTCTTCAATAATAGCGTGTGTGAGCTGCACCAGTTGCGGGTATAAGTGTATTTCCTGTTCGGTGCGAGTTTCGAGCCAGGCCACTGCTAATTTTTCGGCCGACTGTATTCTTTGCCTATACAAAACAGGCAGTTTTTCTGTGAACTGTTTCTGTTCCGTATAAGTTAGTCCATCTGCATGTCCATAATCGACAGAATAGTTTAGGGCAATTTTTTGTGGTTTTCTTTCTTTGATAATATTTACCAGCGCATCCCATTGATCAGGATATTTTTCCATATCCCAGGCGGCTTTGATCTGGTCGCCTACATTATATCTCGCGATAGCTAATTTTTCAAAACTGTCTTTAATGGTATCGCGGAAAAATACCAGTATGGTTCTTCTGCGGGCCGCCAGCCAGGTGGCGGGAAGGAAGGTTTTGATCACAGGATCTTCATTGTATTCGCGGGAAATGATCACCCACATATCAATTTTCTCCCGCTCCATCAGTTGCGGCAGCAGGTTATTGAGCCTGTCGGCCAGTATTTCATCTGTTACTCGGGACTGCTCTTTTACAGACAATATTTCCTGCGCGGAAATAAATCCGGATAGTGACAGGAGCAGGACAAGCAGGAGCTGTTTTTTCATGACTGAAAGTTTATAAAGCCGCTGTAATCGCAGCCTGACGGGGAATGATAAAAGCGATCAATTCATCCAGCTCGATGGATGCGCGGGTGCAGGCATCCTGGATATCTTCTCTGGATACATTGGCAGCAAAGGATTTTTCTTTCAGCCTTTTCTTAACGCCCTTCACATCCATACCCTCATACCCACCGGGG
Source organism: Sediminibacterium sp. GW821-FHT12F12 (assembly GCF_058806635.1). Classification (NCBI taxonomy): domain Bacteria; kingdom Pseudomonadati; phylum Bacteroidota; class Chitinophagia; order Chitinophagales; family Chitinophagaceae; genus Sediminibacterium; species Sediminibacterium sp. GW821-FHT12F12. Next base: position 68,978 of record NZ_JBXAPW010000006.1, read on the forward strand.
CGCATGAGTGAATATGCATGAATGAGGCCAGACAACTCATCAAATGCATATAACATTTTATCCATTTGCGTTATCGGTTCTACGCCAAAATGCAGATGTCCATGCGAAGCAATGGCGCGAATGATCTCGGGATCAATATTCCTGTTCTCCAGTTCTTCAATAATCTTTTTGCAATGCAGGTCGGGCCATTGATCCCAGTCGGCATCGTGCAACAATCCCGCCATTTCCCATTTCCACTGGCCGGCTTCGTTCAGCTGTTCTTTTTCTGCTGCCCAGCATTTCATGAGGTAACCTACCTGCTGCATGTGTACCTGTAATTTGGGGTTCAATACCCAATTGCTGAAAAGTGCCAGGGCTTCTTCGCGCGTTAATACATTGCCTGTATTGGCACTGTTTCCGAAACTGGTTCTGCCTAGATGTAAAGACATGTGCAACTTTGTTTATTTCAAAGATAGGCGGCTGGTTTTGATTTATATCTGACAGTGAGTAATATCTTTAGGCAAAATCTACGTTCCGGTTATGTATCAAAAAATAACTTTTTTGTCGATGGCAGCGCTTTTTTTGCTGCTGATAGATGGTTGCAGTCCCAGGCCCTATAGCGCCACCAATAAAGTGTACCGCCAGCAGACCAGGGCATTTGCCAAACAACTGCGGATGGAGCCTTCCAATCCTCTCAACGACACCATCCAGCAACCGCCTTATTGGGTAGGTACTACCAATTTTGGCATCCGCAAACCCAATTTTGTGATCATACATCATACTGCCCAGAATTCCTGTGAGCAGACCTTACAAACTTTTACGCTGAAGAGAACGGCGGTAAGTGCGCATTATGTGATCTGTAAAGATGGAACAGTACACCACATGTTAAGTGATTATCTGCGCGCACAGCATGCCGGTGTGAGCCGTTGGGGTAACCTGATTGATATCAATTCCTCTTCGATAGGGATTGAGCTGGATAATAATGGCTTTGAACCTTTTGACAGTTTACAGTTAAATAGCCTGATCAGCGTATTGGCGAAACTCAAAAAAGACTACACGATCCCTACCGCTAATTTTATCGGGCATGGAGATATTGCACCCACCCGAAAAAATGATCCCAACTTCCGTTTTCCCTGGAAGAAACTGGCTGAGAAAGGCTTTGGGTTATGGTTTGATGAGAACAGGGAAGAAGTACCTGCCGGATTCAATCCGATCCAGGCTTTACGCATTGTGGGATATGATGTGAAAGATACCACTGCTGCCATACGCTCCTTTAAAAGGCATTTCCTGCAGGACACCACCCGGCAGCTCAATGATATTGACAGGAGTGTGTTGTATAACCTCCAGAAAAAATACATGTAGCGGTAAGCGACGGTAGTACGCTGTTTGAATAGGATATAAAGAGGGCAGATGATAACATTATCTGCCCTCTTTATATATCGTTCGAGTTGAGTTTTTAATGGGTATCTGGGTATCGAAAATTGAAGTTTTGCGCTATTTCAACTTAAATCAGAGTTTATCTCAAAAGTACATAATCAATAATGTGGGCCATTTGTTAACGAGCTACAAGATTGAAAATCAAATGTTCAACTCGACAATATGACATGTCATATTAAAATGTGCAACTTTTGAGATAAGTTCTTATTTTTAATATCACAAACAAGTCCCCCCTGTTTTAGCCCCCTTTGTTTTTCATAACCATTACACCAAAACAACTCAATATGACTTCCGGATTAAAAAAGGGGCCTATGCTTTTACAATTTTAGTAACAATCATTTCCTGTTCAAAAAAAGAGGCGGAAATGCGGGCGGTAAATAACTCAGGAGATTATAAGCCTAGAATTGTTTCTGTTGAAATTGCCCAATTGATAGCTGAAAATTTTTCTCCGTCAATGTTTAACCCAAATAAAGCAGGTAGTCAAAATAGCGTACTGAAACAAGTCAATGGGAAGTCGATTAATAAAAATGAATTGCCGATTTTCAGCGAAGTGGAAAAACAAAAAATTGGCTCTCGATGCATCATTTATGATCAAGAAGGAGTGCCTGCAATGTATGTATTTTCATATGCAAATAAACTTGGCCATATTTATATTTCAGCTGATTCGGCAATGATGCCTGTTTTAGCTTATATCCCTAAAGGTAGTTTTATTAGAGATAGCCTGCCTGTAGGTGCTCAGAAATGGTTGAGAACTACTGTCATGCAATTTGAAATGGTTAGGAAGAAAAAAGTAGACAACCTAAAGCAAGCAATGGCTGGCTGGCAGCACTATTTTAAAACACTTTCTCCTGAAGTTCAAAAACAAATAAGAAACTTGCAAGTTAAAAGTAATGTGATAAATCCAGATACAGATCCTTGTACAGATAATCCAAATTATTCCAATGTTATTACAACAACTGCAGGCCCTTTTTTACCTGTTGAATGGGGACAACTGGATTCGTATAACGAACTGATTTCAGGAGCAAGCTGTTCCAATGGCAATGGTTATCCTCCTACAGGATGTGTTGCTACTGCTATGGCACAAGTTATTAGATATTATCAAAGTCCATCTGTTAGCCATGATTTCGGTACGAATTATAACTTTACCTCCATGCCAGTAAACTATGGTAACTTAAATGTTAGGAAACTTATGGTTGATGCTGGAAACTCAATCGGTATGCAATACCATTGCGATGGATCATACCCGGGCATAGAAATTTGGTTCGCAGGAACTCTATTAAGTGCACAATCGGATGCTGAAAAAATTGAAAATGCACTAAAAGGAGCCTATTTTAGTTATTCTAATGCTTCCCATGGGATGTATGGACCATCTAGTTACTTAAATGTAGTAGCGGATTTGAATAATAATAGGCCCGTTATCTTATTGGGACATTCAGATTGGAATTCTACTTTGAATATTCCAACAGGTACAGGCCATGCATGGGTGTGTGACGGCTATCAACAATCTCAGATGTCCTACTGCCTGGATGGATCTTTGGCTGGTACAACATATTTGTTTTTTCATATGAATTGGGGATGGCAAGAATTGTGGACTACAACCAACTACAACGGATGGTATGCATATAATTATTGGAACATTCCAGCTCTGAATAAAACATATGGGTACTTTAATGAGTATGTTATTAACATCGTTCCGTAAGGGAATGAAAATAAACTTATTGCTTCCAATATTAATTGGGGGGGCTGCTGAATGTAATTCTCAGGAAAGGCAACTATTTGTTGGTGTCAATGCCGGTCTCTTTAAATATGATCATAACATCCCGGACGATAATCAGTCAGAACCATTCTATAGCATGTTAAATGTAAACACATTTAGATTGGATATTCCAGAATCTATTTACCCAAATAATCCACGAGGTAATAAAGTCGCATTTAGCTACTCGTTCAATCTTGCTTATAGGGCAATTTCAAAACGAAACAGGATCTGGACTTTTGAAACAGGTTTTGAGCAAAGAGTAAGCCAAAAAGATATGAAGTGGATTAACCTGCAATCTGCGTCAACTCAGATATTACCATCCGTTGGAACAGCTAAGCTAACTAACCATATGATCTTCTTAGGGGTGTTGATAGGCAAAAGATTCCATTTGCCTAAAACACGTCATAAACTTGATATTGATGGCGGAATTGTCATGTTGAAACAAGTTGGCCGTGCTGAAGAACAGGCTTCTGCAATTGTAATCGGTACGAATGATAAATATGAATCTGCTATATCTCATATCTATCATGCCGGAAATGATGTTATTGATGTTCAGGCAAAGCTAAATCTATGTTATTGTATCGGAAAATTTGGCATTGAACTTGGGTATAGACATGGGTTTTATAATTATGAGCGGGGAAGTGCCTATTCTAAATCGTATTCCAGCTTTTTGTTCTCAGGTATTCGTTTGAGAATTTTTTAAATGAAGGAACTAATATCGTGTTAAGTTAATCGTGAGTGGAAAGTAGGTGAATGGTTTATGGGAATCTACTCACAAATTTGCGGCAAACTAAACTTGACAATAGTTTATATAGAAGATATGATTTAAAAAAAACTGCTTTATGAAAAAGATGATTTTGGTAGGGAGCAGCATATTGTTTTATCTTATGATTTCCTGCTCCAAAATTGAGCCGGACTTTATTCCTGAGAAAAGACCTGATACGCTGATATTGCGCAATAAGTCCCTGCCGATTATAAACTTTTATTTGCAAGGTAAGTGGCAATTACATTACATCTATGGAGGGGGGTGTGGAGCGTGTGTCAACCAGCGTGATCAATATCATCATTATTGGACATTTGACGGGGATACAAGAATCGTACAGGAGTTTCAAGGTGTAATAACAACGGATACTGTCATAGATTGGTATCGCGTAAAGTCCGTTTTGGGAGATTCCACTTATATTTTACACTTTCTCGAAAAAAACGGCACTTCCAATGCTTATGTGGTTGATAGGTTAATAAAGGACTCCCTGGTATTAGTGGATGATTCCACAGATCCTGCAAAATATTACTTCACAAAAATCAAATAAACACATGCAGCGATAAACACAACCGCTTTCTTGATTCGGTAAGGTGCAGGAGAAAGTTCTCATTTACACAATTCTCAGCACGTTTAATCTATTTTGAGATTCCCTCGCTTTCTGTCATATCGTGTACCGGGTTACCAGAATTTTTTGAAACGTTCATAACAGGCCTTGGTCAGTTCTTCCTGATCGTCTGGATGAGAAATGTCGATCAACGCCTTGGCCCGCTGGCGCAGGTTTTTGCCATACAGATAGGCAACGCCAAATTCCGTAACCACATAGTGTATATGTCCGCGGGTGGTAACTACTCCCGCAAAATCTTTCAGATGCGGTACAATTCGTGGTACACCTTTATGGGTGCGGCTTGTTAAGGCAATAATGGGTTTACCGCCTTCGCTTAGTGCGGCGCCACGCATAAAATCCATTTGTCCGCCGATACCACTGTATTGTAAAGAACCGATACTGTCTGAACATACCTGGCCAGTCAGATCCACTTCAATAGCACTATTGATGGCCACCATATTGGGGTTACGGCGGATCACGTGTGGATTATTGACATAATCGATATCTAGGAAGTTGATGGCGGGATTATCATCCACATAATCATATAGACGGCGTGTGCCGGCAGCAAAACCGGTAACGGCTTTGTGGGGGTGAATTTTTTTCAGGCTGTTATTGATGACACCTGATTCAAAAAGATCGATCACGCCATCACTCAGCATTTCTGTATGGATGCCAAGGTTTTTATGGTTGGTAAGTGATTTGAGCACCGCATCAGGGATGGTTCCGATGCCCATCTGCAGGGTACTACCATCTTCGATCATACCGGCGATATGCCTGCCGATAGCCATTTCATTCTCTGTGGTATTCGCACCATAATTTACTTCCGGCAGATCCTCTTCATGGTAAACCATTCTGGAGAAACGGGAGATATGGATCAATCCATCACCATGTGTACGGGGAACTTTCGGGTTCACCTGGGCAACTACATATTTGGCCATATTCACCGCAGAACGGGCAATATCCACAGAAGTACCCAGAGAACAGTATCCATGAATGTCCGGGGGAGAAACCTGCACCAGTGCCACATCAATGGTTAAGATGCGTTTATTAAAGAGATCGGGAATATCGCTCAGGAAAACGGGAATATAATCGGCCCTGCCTTCGCTAACGGCCTCTCTGATGGGGGCAGAAACAAACATACAGTTGATATGGAAACTATCCTGGTATTGCGGCTTCTGTACTTCAATATCGCCCAGTACCGTAATAAAAACCAATTCTACATCCCGTAACCTGTTGGCCTGCTCGGCCAGTTTACGCATCAGGTACAGGGGGGTGCAGGCACTGCCATGTACAAATACCCTTTGTTTACTGGCGATAATTCCGAGTGCCTCTTCGGCTGTTGAATAAGAAACCATTCTGTTCGATTTTATTTACTGCAAATCTCCGTTGCGATATGCTAACAAAAAATGATTTTCGTAAGGTTTGAAACTAAGCTTTATCAGTTTTTCACCCGTTCTGCTTGTTTTTCCCCACTGGTATTGTAAAATACAAAAAGCCCGCTGAATTATAGGGGCATGCCGTACATTTAAGTTCCCAAAAAATCAATACCATGCGAATTTTTACTTTTTGTTTTCTGTTATTGCTGGGTATGCAAAGTCAGGCTCAGTTATTACAACACAATCCGGGTTCCAATCATGCCAACCGGTTTGAGGAACTGGATTATCTCTTACAATCGCCCAATGAATACAGAACCGCCAGCGGTGCTCCCGGCCCCCGTTACTGGCAGCAGCGGGCCGACTATGATATTGCCGTAGAACTGGACGAACCCAATAACAAGATCACCGGGTCGGAAACAATTACCTACTATAATAACTCTCCCGATAACCTGACTTATCTCTGGTTGCAGCTGGATGAGAACTTTCACAAACCGGATGCAGATGTGAACAGGGATAATCAAAGTAAAATGCAGGACCGGATGAATGACCAGCAACTGAATTCGCTGGAGCCCTGGCGCAGACTGGATGGATATGGACTGAACCTCACGAAAGTGGTGGATGCTACCGGTAAAGCCCTGAAATATACCCTGGTAAAAACCATGATGCGGATAGATCTGGCAGAACCCCTTAAACCCGGGCAAAAAATCGTATTCAGCATTGACTGGAATTACAAAGTACCTGATAAATTAACCCGTTACGGCCGTGGTGGTTATGAGTATTTTGCGGAAGATGGTAATATACTGTACTCCATTGCCCAGTTTTATCCCAGGATGGCCGTGTACAGCGATTTTAAAGGTTGGCAGCACCTGCAGTTCAGAAGCGGTGCAGAATTTGCACTGAACTTTGGCAATTTCAATCTCAAAATTACCGTACCTGCCGATCATGTGGTGGCCGCTACCGGCGAATGCCTCAATTACAAGCAGGTAATGAGCGCCAAAGAATTCCAGCGCTGGCAGGAAGCGCAGCAGGCCAAAGATGTGGTGGAGATCGTGACGCTGGCAGAGGCACTCGAAAAATCCAAAACAAAATCATCGGCCAAAAAAACATGGATCTTCAAAGCGGATAATGTACGCGATGTAGCTTTTAATACCAGCCGTCGTTTGGTATGGGATGCCATGCCGGTATATATAGATGGCAGGAAAGTAATGTGTATGAGTTACTATGGTAAGGAAGCTTATCCGATTTATCGTAAATACTCTACCAAAGCCACAGCGCACACTATCAAAACCTATTCAAAATACACCGTTCCTTATCCCTATCCGGTGGCACAGTCTGTAGAAGCGGCTATAGGTATGGAATACCCCATGCTGGCCATGAATCCCGGCCGCGCAGCCTCTGACGGAACCTATACAGAAGCGGCTAAATACTCCTGTATTGGTGTAACCATTCACGAAGTAGGGCATAATTTCTTTCCCATGATCGTGAACAGCGATGAACGCCAGTGGTGGTGGATGGATGAGGGACTGAATACTTTCTGCCAGTTTCTGACAGAAAGAGAATTTGATGCCGATTATCCTTCCGGACGGGGACCGGCGCACCTGATCACAGATTACATGCGTTTGCCCAAGAACGAACTGGAGCCGATCATGACCAAGGGGGATGCTGTGAGTAAAGTAGGCCCGAATGCCTATGCCAAAGCCGCTACGGGGCTGAATATCCTGCGTGAGACCATTCTGGGAAGAGAACTCTTTGATTTTGCTTTCCGCGAATATGCCAGGCGCTGGGCGTTCAAACATCCTACACCATCTGATCTGTTCCGCACCATTGAAGACGCCAGTGGGGTAGACCTTGACTGGTTCTGGCGCGGCTGGTATTTCGGTACCGATCCGGTGGATATTTCTATTGATAGTGTAAAAGTGTTTAAGGTAGATGATGCATTGTCTACCACACCCAACGGTATCGCCGTGTTCAACGACCTGAACCGTTTGCGTAACAAGGATGATAAATCGATGCAGTTTTATGTAGATACGGATACCAGTCTGCGAGACTTTTACTATTACAACCGTAATGCCGATGCAGTTTACAACCAGCAGCAGGCTAACCAGCAGAAGGATGCAGCGTACAAGGCCACGATTGATAATGAGAACCTGACCAAATGGAAAGACAAGTATTTCTACGAACTGCAGTTCTCTAACAAAGGTGGTATGGTGATGCCGGTAATTGTAGAGTGGACCTTTAAGGATGGCAGTAAGGAAACAGACAGGATTCCTGTGAGTATCTGGTTACTGAATGAAGAGAAAGTATCCAAAGTATTTGTGAAGGATAAAGAAGTGGCCGCAATTAAGCTGGATCCATTCCGCGAAACGGCTGATATCAATGAAGCCAACGGGCAATGGCCGGTGAAAGAAATGCCGTCTAAATTCTCGCTGTTCAAACAGACACAGATCGGATTTGTAGGGCCGGGTGCCGGACAAACAACCGCACCGGCTACCAATCCTATGCAACGGGCCAAACAGAATAAACAGTAAGACTGACCAGCTTGCATAAAAAAAGGAACTTCCGTGGAAGTTCCTTTTTTTATGCAGTTACTTGCGGCACTTATTTAATTGTGCATTGGGCCATGGATACCTCTTCCATCAGGTCGTTATAACCCACTACCAGTCCTTGTAATTTAATCTTAGATCCTACCTGCAGGTCTTTGATCCTGCCTGCCTGTGTAGAGTCAATATTGCAGGCAATATTATTCAGGGATACGGTTACGCCGGAAATCGCACTGATCTCGCCATCGATCAGTACAGTCTGGTTGATGTATTTCGTAGTTGCTTCGGCGGCATTGGTTTTAAAGGCGGCAGAAAAATCGGCAGCCGTTATTTCAAATTTGGCTTTTTCATCTGCAGGGTTGCGGTGTTTGACAGAGGAGGTCATGGCCATTCCCAGGTCAACCACCATCTGGGTGAATTTTTCCTGGTTAAAAACAGCCCAAACACCAAAGATGATAATGATTGCGGCCAGCGAGAGTAAGATTTTCTTTTTCATAATGATCAGGTAGAGGTACGATAATAGGTTTGCTTAGCAAAGTTCTTCCGGCTTACCCGGGCTTTGTATGACGGTTATCAAATGCTTTTATGATTTAAATCATAAATCAAAATGCCTACTGTCATGTTTTTGTCATGCAGATGCAGATAGTTTTACACTCGAAATACAAGATTTCCCACGGTAAACGGACAATCTCCGGTTTATTTCCCACCCATCTACTAAAACAGCGAATATGAAAAGAAAGATTTTCAAACCCAACAACTTACTCAGCCTACTCGGTCTGCTGCTACTGGCGGTTTTGCTGGTACAGTGTAAGAAAGAAGGAGCCAATGCGGTTACGGTTTCGCGGGCATTGGTAAACACGCCCGATTCAACCATTTTTTCACCCTTCTACGAAACCAATATTGTGCCTTATGCAGACACTAAGCCGGATGTGAACGATGTGGTGGTTAGCAAAAGTGTACAGACCATTATCAATAACAACTGTGTATCTGCCAGTTGTCATGGTGGAACTGGTGTAAAACCCTATCTGAACGATTATGCCAGTGTGTTAAGTATGGTAGTTCCCGGTAATCCGGAAGCCAGTCAGCTATACCAACTGATTACCACCAGTGATTTTCAGAAAGCGATGCCTCCTGTAAATTATGGGGTTGATCTGACTGTTTCGGAAAAATCGATCATCTATAACTGGATCAAAAACGGAGCCATGGAAAAACCCACCCTGGTTGATTACCGCACTGCGGCGATTCCCTTAATTACGATCGGATGTGGTTCTGCCAACTGCCATAACCAGGCCACCGCTACAGGTGCCTGGGCAAGAAAGGGTTTATTGGCCGTTACGTCTGCAGATACCAGTACCTATAGTTATATTAACCCTGCTACTGGTGCCATTACTTTATATGCACAATTGAAAGAACCCAAACTATCACAGGTATGGGGTGCTTATAAAGACAGTGTACGTAAGTTTTATGCAGATACTTTGGCCAATGCCAGTTTCCGACCTTATAAAATATTTGCTACACCGGTTTCTGCCAGCAGTACCCGTGGACCACTGAACAGTTATGACGATATCCTGCTTGATGCCGTGTATCCTAAATCGGTAAGATCCAATTCTTCTGTTGTATTTACATCAGGCGGTAAAAACTATTATGTGAAAGGCGATTACCTGAATGCAACCAGCTCATTGCTGTCACGGATAGATTCAACCATAGTACTGGCTAACCCCAGAACCAAAGTGTTTGCTGCCAACCATCAGGGCGATATGGCTTATGGCGATGGAGGTTTAAAACCATCAGAGATCGCCATTATCCGCGGCTGGTATTTTGCCGATCCCAATATTCCGGATGTATGGAAATGGGGTGCCGACGGTACAGGTATTTTTAAATACAGGAAATCAGGAAACATAGTAAAAAAATAAACCTCCACCACAAAAACAAAGGTTATGAATAAACGAATTTTAATACTATCAGTGCTGGGCGGGATCTTACTGTTCACTGCCTGTTACAATAATAAAAAAGACATTTCACAGCCAACGGCCCAATCCCTGACCAATGTTTCTTTCAGGGATGATATTGTGCCGATTGTTACTTCCGGTGCCTGTGGCTGCCACAACAATGGTACCACACGGGCTATCCAGTTCTCTGTGAAAGACACTATCTACTATGGAGCTATTCTTGCGAGGTCAGGTGTATTTGCCGATATGGCAGGGGGTAAAGAACACCCCGGAGAAGGCAGTATTTATTTCAGTGCTTCACAAACAGCGCTGATCAAAGCCTGGATTGCACAGGGGGGTAAAGACAATTATGTTCCCCCACCCATTACCGGCCCGGTTTCTTACGCTGTGAATATTGTTCCCATATACAAAACAGTTTGTAAAGGAAGTTCCTGCCATGGTGGTCTCGGCCCCACACTGGACTATGCCTATATGGCCAAAACAAAAGCAGATCTGAGCAAGATCATGGCCAGTGCAGGCGCCAGTGGACATAAAGGCGGCGCTATGAGCCTGGATGGAACCACTACCGCTACTTTCCTTGCCTGGATCGCACAAGGACTACCACAATAATTCAACCCATTACTCAACACAATTAAACTTTACAAGATGAAAAAAATAACACTGCTACTTTTCGTGATATGCTGTGCAGCAGGATTTACCAACGCCCAGACCTATAAAACAAGAGACGGAAATATTTTCTTTAACCCGAATAAGGACCAGAGCAAAAAAGACTACGCATCCAATAGTAAAGAAGCTACGGCTGTGCTGAAAGCAGAAACCAGCGAAGTAGCCTTACTGGTGCCTATGAAAACCTTCCATTTTAACAATGCCTTGCTGGAAGAGCATTTTAATGATAACTACCTGCATTCAGATAAATTTCCGAACGCTACATATAAGGGTAAATTGATTGGGTTTAATAAAGATATGCTGACCAAAGACGGGGTGTACAATATCTCTTCCGACGGACAGATCACCCTGCATGGTGTTACCAAAAATTTCTCCTCACCGGTTAAACTGGAAGTAAAAGGTAAAACTGCCATATTCAACTGTGTATTCAAGATCAAAGCAGAAGAATACAATATTGATATTCCTGGTCTGGTAAAACCCAAACTGGCAGATGAAACCCCGCTGGTGGCTAACATTTCGTTCCCATTAAATTGACCTCCAAAATAAACGATTATGAAAAAAATAGTATCCTTCCTACTGATAGCCTGCAGTCTGTTTCTGACGGCTAATGCTCAGGATGACCTGCTGGGAGGTCTCATACAAGAAGATGCATCTAAAGTGAAACAAAATTTCACTACTGCAACTTTCAAATCTACCCGCATTATCAATATGCAGAGCATAGAGATGACAGGGAAAGGCAATCTCCAGTTCATGATTAGTCACCACTTCCCCAATTTCTGGAATGAGGGAAAAGGCTGGCAGAACCTGGCACAGATGTTTGGTTTTAACTCGGGTGTAGCCACTACGTATCTGTCTTTTGATTATTCTTTTCTGGATTGGATGAATGTTGGTTTTGCCATGACAGGTAATTCAAGGTATGAGACTTGGGGTAAATTCCGCCTGATGCGCCAGCAAACCGGAAAAAGGAATATCCCGGTTACCGTCGATTATTTTGCCCTCGCAAGCGTGGATGCATCTGATGGCCCCAGTCCGGATGATCTTACCTGGAACCGTTTTTCCTATGTTCACCAGTTGCTGATCGGACGTAAGTTCAACGATAAATTATCGCTGCAACTGATCCCATCTCTGATCCATTATAACCATATACCCTATGGTATCAGGAATACCAATAATATTTTCAATATAGGGATGGGCGGACGGTACAAATTATCCGCTAAAACTGCACTCACATTTGAGTATTCCAGACAATTGAACGGATATAAAAACCTGCTGGATGAAGGTGCATCGGCTGTGAACTATGTACCAGATCTGGTATCACTTGGTTTAGACTGGGATACAGGCGGCCACATCTTCCAGTTTTATCTCACCAGTACCACCAGTTCACTGAACTCAACACAGTTATCTGCCAATCAAAACGACTTTAAAAAAGGAAATTTTTCACTGGGCTTCACCATTAACCGAAGCTACGGTATCAAGAAAGTGGTACAGTCACACTAAGGTGTGAGTAATGGTTGTAGTACAAACAGACGCCCCGGTTCCCCGGGGCGTATTTTTTGCCGCAGACAGCGGAAAATGCCCATTCGTCAAATACACGTACAGCGAATAAACAACCACAAAAAACCGGGCTATTTTTAATATTACAAATGATGATTTCATGAAAAGAATTATATGTTTTATATCCTGTCTGATTACCGGTCAACTCTTTGCGCAGGAATCCTCTTTATTGCTGAAGCAATTGCAACCTGTTTCAGTGAACCTGCAGGCAGTAACCTATAAAGGCAAAGACGCTATCCGCATGACCGGATTGAAAAAAACAAGATACACGCATGAACTGGCAATTCTGCAAAACAGTTCATTCACCAATGGAACCATTGAGGTGGAACTGTCGGGCGACCGGTTGCCTGATACTGATACCAGTAACCGCGGGTTTGTAGGCATTGCTTTTCGGGTAGAAGGATCGGATAGTCTCAGGAGGTTTGACTGCTTTTACCTCCGTCCCGCCAATGGCAGGGCAGAAGATCAACTGAGACGTAATCATAGCACACAATATATATCTGAGCCGGAATATACCTGGCAGCGTTTGCGCAAAGAAAATCCCGGTGTATATGAATCTTATGTTGATCTGGTGCCAGGTGAATGGACAAAAGTGAAAATTGTTGTAAAAGATCGTTATGCGCGCCTGTATGTAAATGATGCGTCAGAGCCATGCCTTATTGTGACTGATCTTAAAAAAGGTGTCAGCACGGGTGCAGTAGCATTGTGGATTGGCGTGGGTACGGAAGCTTATTTCCGTACCCTCAGGATTACAAAAGAATAAAAAGAAAACGGTGCCGGAAGGATTAACCTTCCAGTATTTTTTTAGCATATGCCAAACAGATAGCTGTTTCTTTGATGGCATCTGAACCCACGGGAATATCATATTCCAGTTCGATGGTAACCGGTATTTTGTATTTTTTTTCTTTCAGCAGTTGCAGAATCTCACGGATGGGTGTATCTCCATTTCCCCAGGCAACATTGGCACCACCGTTGGCTTTGGTTTTTCTGTCTTTGAGGTGCATACTGGTAATCCTGTCATGTTTGTCTTCAATCAGTTTCAACAGACTCTCTTTGGTATTGTTACCACCGGCGGCAATATAGTGCCCGCAGTCAAGGTTCATGGAATTGTAGTGTGATTGTGCCAGTGCTGTATCCCATGCCGTATCTGTGGCCTGTGTATGGGCGTGGTAGCCGATATATACTTTTTCTTTGGCAGCAATATCGCCCAACCTTTTTGAATGTGCGGGATCGGCAGGTAATTCAACCGTTACAGAGTTGGCACCCAGCGCTTTGGCTGCACGTAAGGCATAGCTGATTTCCGCATCTGTATTATTGCTGTTCAAAGCATTGGGTTTGAATGCGTAGATACTGATGCCGGCTTGCTGGTACATTTTACGGATCTCCCTGAACTTATCCATCGGTACACTTGCCCGCCATTCGGCTACCTGTTGCTGGTAAGCCGCCAGTTGAGCTTTTTGTTCATCAGTCAGTTTCATAGGTTGCCCGGGCACCCTGGGTGGAAACTTAACCGGGTTGGCAGGTTTGCCTGCATAGTCTTCGATCGAGTCGCCCATCAACTCTATTGCCGTTACACCTGCTTCCTGGCAATATTTCAAAATCTGCTCAGCACTGCCCGGCAGACTGCGGAAGGAGTAGGTAATTACGCCCACCTGAACACCCTGTATGGTACCAGAGGTAAATGGTACTGTAATATTGCCTGCAAAAGCGTTGCGCCCTGCTAACAGGATACCCAAGGTGGTAAAAGCGGATTGCTGTAAAAAGCGGCGGCGTGTTTGATCAGCTGTATGTGATGGAATTGAAGACATATTAGATGGTTTAAATGATAGATAAAGTTTAGTATGTGTTAGATCAGGCTTCCATGGCATCGTACACCACTACCTTGGCCCATAGGTGACTGTAGTTTTTAATAAAGGCAAGATGCAACGGATGAGATTGGTAGGTTGCCTGTCCGGCCAGATCATCAAAAAACATCAGTTCAGAAACCTGCCAGCTGGTATCTACCACATCGCGTTTTTCGGTACTGGCCAGTACACCTACATGCAGCTTACGGATTGTCTCAATTTTGGCAAGGGTATGTAATCCCTCCACCAGTTTATCGCGGTCTTCTTTAGACTCGGGATTCTTTAACCAGAAAAAAACATGATGAACCAATTGTTTGTTGGCTGCCGCTGTTACCGGTAATGCAGTTGCCGCCAATCCGGTACCGAGTAGGGTAGTGGTGGCCAGGAATTTTCTTCTGCTGGATGTTTTCATAAGTGTTGATTAGAATCCTAATATACAAAGCCCCTGTCAGGCAACCGAATTTTACTGGTTATTCCACAATACGGAAGGTGTTAGATCTTTAAGAAGATCTTTTTCCGGTAAAGGAAATAACAGAGTCCCCATTCGAGGGAGAATACACAGAGCGCCGACAGGATATGGCTAACCGATTCGGGGGTAGATACCCAGGATAATACACCATTACTGATAGCGCTGATATACCCGGTGAACCAGCGGTTGGCCACGATCTCTATAAAAAGATAAATAAACAATGAGTTCATGCCTACAACGGTAAAAAAAAGAAGGTATTTGCGATGATCCTGTATATCGATCCACCAATAACAGGCTGCCAGTCCGGCCAGACACCAACCCAGTGATGCCAGCACAAATGAACTGGTGGCAATCCGTTTAATGATGGGTGTGATACCAGCCGCATCCAATGCGAAACCAGCTGCGAGGCATAGTGCAGACCATATCAGTAGGTTGCGGATCATTTTATTACTGTTTTGCAGCAGCATTTTTCCAACCAGGGCACCGGCAACCGTATGCACCGCTGTGGGTATACAATTGATAGCTACCCAACCGCCTTGATTGATCTTATGCATCAGTAACCAGTCTACATAATTACCAAAATTATGCTGGTCAGTAAAGGGTTGGTCAAAACCGGGAATATGGGTACAGCGATACAAAACTTCTGTCAGCAACAGTAACCCGGCACATACCAGGATCTGTGTTACAGTTTTGCATTCAAAAATCAGAAATGCTACCAGTGTAGTAAAAGAGAGCTGGGTTAATACATCCCATAATTCAAAAGAGAGGCCGGTTTTCCGAACAGCATAATCCAATACCCCCCAGAAGAATAACCAGCCACAGCGTTTCAGGGTTTTGCGGAAACGATGCACCCAATCCAGCCCGGCTTCTTTCTGCCGTGTTAAAGAATAGGCCATCGATACCCCCGCCATAAACATGAATGCGGGTTGCACCAGATCCCAGAACCGGAGTCCGTTCCAGGGATGATGAAAGAACTGTTGTACCAGGCTATAAAGAATAGAATTTTCAGTAGCGGCCAACAGGCTTTCATATAAGCCGGCACTCTCCAATACCAGCAGTACCATGATGAGTCCCCGCATAAAATCCAGGGATAGTAATCTTTTCAAGGCAGACAATTTGGTTAGATAAATACTATCTGAATATACAAATAACCTTTACAGTGTAAGCCGTATTGTTTAAGATTTTGCAATAATCAAAACTTTAAATAGATTTAGCCATCCTATGAAAAGAGACCGGATACTTTCCGTACTGTTAGTCAGTATTATCAGCATCGTTGGCCTTGTGCGTGGTCTCCGGATGATTGTTCCGCAAAACAAGTTGAATATTCTTTTCCCTTTTCCGGAAGAAATGATCTCTGGTTCCTTATTCAGCAATTATACCGTTTTAGGCTGGATTCTTTTCTGCATGCTCGGTGTTTTTGGATTGATTACCTTACGTTGTATCTACACCCAAAACAGACTGTTCCCTTACCTGGTCATTATGCTGGGCATTTTTGCCTCTTTTCTTACACTAACCCATATTCTGTACGGTGGATTTACCTGGATACATCTGCTGTTATTGCCCATCAGTCTCGGTACCATTCTGCTGGGTGTTGTGCAGACACCCAAAGAATTTTGATCCTATTGTCTTTAATCGCATGGGTTATTTGAAACTGCCTATTTTCCTCCTCCCGAAAAGAAATTGATTCCGGCGTAGCGGCAGAGGCCTATTATCCAGCCCCATTCATTATTTAAATAGATCAATCTGTTATAAGAGAAAACAGTATTGGAGAAATAACTGAAACAGGGTTTGCGAACAGCATCTATAATATGAATCCGAATTTTACAGAAACTTCCGGGTTAAAGAGAGGTAAAGTATAGTATTCAGTTCCCACCAGGACGTTTTTATTACCTGCAAAACGTAAACTGAGTCCTGCCCAGGGAGAAATATAGATCCGTTTTTTGATCCGGTATTGATACCCAACGCTTCCGTTGAACAGCCAGTTAAAGAAAGAAGCCTCTGTACCACTGCTTTTACTGATGATGGAGCTTTGCCAGAAAACAGGTCCTGCACCAACCCACCAGCCCCGCCAGCCGGGTTTAAGAAAATAATCGGCTACCAGCGCATATGCATTCAGCTGGTGATGGGTAAAAGCGCTGTTTGTAGTAAAATCCGGTTTGTTCACTTTTGCCGTTAAGAGCCGGAACCGAACCTGGTCTCTCCCGATCCAGCTGGCACCAAAATAGCCACCCAGCGCAAAGGGCAGCACATCCAGTTCCATCCCCGCCTGCCAATCGCCGGTGGCTGTGTCGGAACTGTTTTGCGCATGGGTCTGCAGGAAACAGAGTAATGCCACGAACAGAAACCATCTTTTCATATGGCTAAGCTACCCAGTTTTTGGTAGATAGAACATGATTTCGGTCAGGTAGCGACAGTAAAAAATCTCTGTAGCTCCTTTTGATACATGGAAAAGGGAAGCTACAGAGACGTAAATACAGATGCGTATAAAACCTGCTTAGGCTTATGAGCGATTAATTCTATTTCTGTTTTGGCATCAGCCGTGCAGATAGTGCAAACAGAGAAAGAAGGATAATCAATGATAGTTTCCTATAATCTCTGATACAGATTAATATTTATACCCGATCCCTTTTTTGATCGACTGGATACCTCCCCAGCTTCTGCTACCGTTGGATTGCAGACCTGCGTCTTTATCAGAAGTCATGATCACAAACTGGCATCCCTGTTTGGCCGCTTCCTTTTTTAATTTTTCTTCCGCTTTTTTATCACTGCCGGCAGCAGTTCGGTAATTGATAAGACTGGTTTTGCCTCGTATTTCGCCAATTTTGGTAAGACCGGCAGAAGCCGCATTGTCTTCCAGTATCATTACGTTGGCCCAGTCATCTTCAGAATTGATGGTGATTTTAGGACTAACCGTTTCTGTACGGCCGCTTTTACCATACACGATTTTTTCTACTGCGTATTTGCTGATGGTTTGTTCTGCATCTTCATTTACATATTTATAGATTACGGTAAATTCTGTATTACGTACCACACTGCCTTCAACCGTTTTGCCGTTGTGGAGATACAATTTGTCTGCTTGTGAGAATGCCATTGTGCTGATACTAACTGCCAATGCTACAAGAAATGTTTTCATAAAATGGTTTCGTTTTGGGTTGATAATTCGATTTACAGACAACAAATTTAACAAGCCAGATGCTCTGAAATGCAATACAGTATTGATTTCACATAAGTTTTGCGAATGAAGTAAAGCGCTCACATATTTATGTGATGTGCTTTGCCGCTGATGGGTAATTCAGACCAGTTGTGTAATTCGGCGGAAATGAATTTGTCTGAAAATGGAGCGGGTAAAGAAGTAATGTTGTACGTGTTGTATTAAAAATCAAACACCCGGCAACTCGAAAACATTTGTCGCTCACGGTCCCGCCGATGGCGGGACTGTTTTTTCTTCTGCTCCCGCTTTTAGCGGGATGCTACGCATCATTTTGTCTGCCCTCGCCTTCGCTCGGCACCGAACAAAAAGAGGCCCGTTTACAGGGACTGACTATAAATTTTTCATCGAACACCCTGTGAGGGTAATTTTTTTTCTACTAATCAAATAAACCTTGAATGATCCAATAGCACAAGACGTTAATGTTGGATTGATTTTTATAAAAAAAAATAAAGGGATCATTGTTTCAGTACCTCGTATTGCTGACTATTCAGTTGTGGCATTAGTAAGAGAACATCAGAGAGTTGCTGGTAATCAATTTCTCTGGTAATAATGATTCTAAAAGAAGCTTCCCGGATACGGGCGGTATCGGTTCTAAGCACCGTTGCCATCTGGTGATAGGAGAGCGGAACCCGATCCTGCCCTGACATTCTGATGATTTCATTTTCCCGGAGAACAATACAATTTTCATAATCAGTTGCTTCGGCCTGTCTGATACCGGCTTCCTCATCGTAAAGTGTTGTAGGGCTGGCAGATCTGGCAGAAGAATAATAGAAATAAGTGCCGCTGATCATCATGATCAAAATGACAACTAACAACAAGGCAACAAGCTTTATCAGTAGCAACGGTTTCATAAGAATGACCTGTTTATGCGTTTACCGGGTACAGGGGGCATGATAGATATCATTCCATATCCAGGGTAAAACTACATCAACCCGTCAGTCTGAAATAGGGGAAATTTCCCGTATTATTTGAACAGATGCGCTCCAGTTTACCATCTGTTATAAAAGCCTGATGGTAAAGACCTAAGGTCAATCCATCGATCATCGAAAGAATTCTTCAATCCACTTTGATCTGGAAGAGGCAGGCAGGCACATTGTGGTAATGATCCGGTAATCCATCGGTATTTTTCAGATCGAACATACCCAGAAATTGGAAACCAGCATCCTGGTAATGACGGATGAGGCGGGTATTGTTATCCAGCGTATCCAGTCTGACATATTGTTTACCATTGGCTTGGGCATACATTTTTGCCCAGGGTACGATCCTGAATACAAAGTTGTTACCTCTGAACATCGGATTGGTGGCTATACGATGGATATAAACGGAAGGATCTGCATTTCTTTCTTCCCAGATCTGTTCATCGCTGAAAGTGGTTACCCAACTGCAGGCAATCTGGTTGTTGATCAGCATTTTCCATTGCCGGTTCTCTTTAATTTCTGTTTCTACTAACTCTCTGGCAAACTCTGGCCAGACAACAACCTTTTTTTTAGACCGTTGGTATTCGGCAGCAAGCCGGTACAGACGATAAATCTCTGTGATATCTGCGAGGGTACTGTTTTCTATCCTGATCTCCTGGGGCGTTATATTGTCCATAAGTCTTTTCGCGAACTTATGCCAATAGCAAGCGCCGTATTTTTGTTTTATGTGAATGGTGGGATAGGTTGACGACGGATAGAAAGGGTGTACAAAAATTACATCAGAGTGATTTTGGATAGATGGATAAACCAAAACCTTTCGCTGCAATGATCGGAATGAGTATTATTTGCTGGATTTTGAAAAGGCTGAAATTGTAACCCCATGCGTTAGCATGGGACAGCAAGAATGTATTATTCCGGCCTTTAGCTCTTTAAGTCTTACGAGTTTGAAGAATTTACCTGCCGGGTTCCCTTTATCATTACCTGTAAATCTGCCCGTCTGCACCAGCCGATAATGATTATGGTTGTGAATAAAAGCAAATGATTGAGCGTTGAAATATCGCAGCTATTTTGATACACAGAGCCGGAATATTCCTTCCAATGCCAGGGAAACACTTTTTCAAAAATGGGCAGGTTCAGATGTACTTGTTTATTAAGAATAGCGGGAGCCAGGTCTACCAGGTCTGGAAATACGGAGCCCAGCAGCGTTGCAACTGTTATAAAACGAAACTTCTTGTTTGTTTTTACTGTTAAGAATAACATAAGTAACAGACCTGTAACTGCATCTGCTTTGGAGTTAACAGGATAACAATGAGGAATATAGTCTAATGCACCATGTGAAATAATGCCGGCAAAAAATCCCAATATCCTGTTACAAGTACGGGACTAACCTTTTGCGATTGGGTAAGCGATTTCGTATCTGTCAGTAAAACTGTCAGACCAATGGCAGAGGTCAGGTGAAATAGTACATTCATCTTTACTTTCTGTTACTTGATGCTGTTATCGAAAAAATCCTCTTTTTTGTTTTTTAAATAAAATATTCTTTTCACGTTCTGTACTTAACAACAGGTTCTTTCCCTCTTGTATTACACTATAATCAGCATAATTATACAGCGGAATTGCATCGCCAAACCGTTCACAATATTTACAGGTGGTTAAAAAACCACTAATGAATGTCCCAAATGGGTTCTTCGCCATTTCTGCTCTGTAGTGGTAGTAACCACCCGCTGTGCTATCTATCCTTTTTTTCGTTAACCGGGTATTCATGAATGTTACCGGTATTTTAGTGATCGTTATGGCGCTGTCTGAAATGGTTATGGTTACCTCGATGTAACGCTCATTTCTGACTAATTTTTCTTCTTTTGAAGGTGCCAGCCCCAATGCGGGCGGTAAAAAATGAATGGGGTTATTTTCGTATCCGATGTATCTGCCGTTTGGGATCTGTGCTTGCAGCGATGAAAGGGTGCCTACGAACAATGGGCAGAATAATGCCGGGCTGGATAATCGGGGTATGGGCATAAAAGATATTTTACAGAAACGCAGGTGATTCCATCTATGCGTTATTGGCTTAGATACTGTTTGCATTGTTGTCTGACAATCCTTACCGGTTCCTGTTTATTTTTTCCTTTGCCGGAACAACCACTCCATCATCAGCGAATCTGTATAAGCTGCCAGCCAGGCAAAATGTCCGGTTTCGGGCAGGCGGGTGTAACCGGGATGTGCTCCGGCAGCTGTTAAGGCATTTACCATATCATCCGACATTTTTACATCAACAGAAGGATCTTCTGCGCCATGAAAAACCCAGATGGGTAAATGAGCGATGGTAGCTGCTCTTGCACTATCTCCTCCGCCACAAACCGGTACCGCTGCTGCAAAAAGGGAAGGGTATCGTTGAATGATATCGAAAGTACCAAAGCCACCCATGGATAAACCTGTGATATAAATACGGTTGGTATCAATGGCCATTTGTTTGGTAAGTTGCCGGATCAGATCGATCAAAACGGCTACCTGTCTGGAGGGCTCGGCTTTTAATGTCAGTTTGCGGCTTCCACTACCGGCTCTTTCGAAATTATCCCAGCGGGCTCCGGGCGGACATTGCGGCGCCAACACAATGGCCTGGTGGGCAGCCATGGCCTGGTCTGTGGCAAAATTCATAGCGCCCCATTTTAACTGTGCTTCATTATCGGTTCCCCTTTCGCCAGAGCCATGGAGAAACACGACCAGCGGGTATTTGCGCATAGTATCGTAATCAGGTACCAATAAGCGATACCCCAGTGTATCGCCCGCCACTATATGTTTACGGGCAGCAAAACGGTTGGTTTGAGCGGTGAGGTTGGATATCACCGTAAATGACAACAGGAGAATCCATGTAAAATGACGTGTGGCGTTGGATGATATCATAACGGGTAATTGAAAGTTTCAGATAAGGAATTTGGTAGTTCTTCATCATACACAAAACAAATCCCTCTTCCATAAAGCTAAGGTTTCATTGTTTGCCAGCCAATGGTGTTTTCCCCGTATTTTTCAGCTGCCAGTTAGCTAACCGTACAAGTGTGCGACGCAACCCCGCTGCCCAAAGCCTCCAGGCCGGTTACAAAAACAATCCATAAAAAATTGCGTGTGATTGTCAATCCTAACGACCGTTAGCCTAAATTTGCGCCATAAAACAGATAAATCCATGCATTTTGAACTGAGCGAAGAGCACCTGATGATCCAGAAAGCGGCCCGCGATTTTGCCCGCACCGAATGTTTACCCGGCGTAATTGAACGTGATGAACACCAGAAATTTCCACGCGAGCAGGTACTGAAACTGGCCGAGCTCGGTTTTATGGGTATGATGGTGAGCCCGGATTATGGTGGTTCCGGTATGGACACACTCAGTTATGTGCTGGCCATGGAAGAGATCAGTAAAGTGGATGCCAGCACCAGTGTGAGTATGAGTGTGAACAATAGCCTGGTTTGCTGGGGACTGGAAGCCTTTGGTAACGAAGAACAAAAGAAAAAATACCTGACCCCGCTGGCGCAGGGCCGGAAAGACGGGGAGCTTTATATTGGTGCATTTTTATTGAGCGAGCCCGAAGCCGGTAGCGATGCCACCAGTCAGCAGACCACTGCTGAAGACAAGGGCGATCATTACCTGATCAATGGTACCAAGAACTGGATCACCAATGGTTCATCGGCCTCTGTTTACCTCGTGATTGCCCAGACCGATCCTGCCAAGGGAAGCCGGGGTATTAATGCGTTTATTGTAGAGAAAAACAGTCCGGGTATTGTGGTAGCCGCCAAGGAAAACAAACTTGGCATCCGCGGAAGCGATACGCACAGCATCATGTTCAGCGATGTGAAGGTTCCGAAAGAGAACCGGATTGGCGAAGATGGTTTCGGCTTCAAGTTTGCGATGAAGACCCTGGCCGGTGGCCGTATCGGGATTGCCTCGCAGGCCCTCGGTATTGCCAGTGGCGCTTATGAGCTGGCATTGGCGTACAGCAAACAGCGGAAAGCCTTTGGCAAGGAAATCATGCATCACCAGGCCATCCAGTTCAAACTGGCCGATATGGCTACTAAAATAGAAGCGGCCCGCCTGCTTTGTCTGAAAGCCGCCTGGGAAAAAGATAACGGCTTGGATTATACCCTCAGTTCTTCCATGGCCAAAGTATTTGCCTCTGAAGCAGCTATGTGGGTTACCACAGAAGCGGTACAGATACATGGTGGTTATGGTTTTGTAAAAGAATACCATGTAGAACGCCTGATGCGCGATGCGAAGATTACCCAGATTTATGAGGGTACCAGTGAAGTGCAGCGGATCGTGATTTCGAGAAGTATTCTTAAATAGGGATTAACGAATCAGCGGATGGCGGATTGAGTGCCGATGCTGTTCTGTATAAGTGTTGAACGCTGGTTGCTGTTTTTTGTAAAACAGTGCCAGCGTTTTTATTTTTTAATCCGTGAATCCGTAATCCGCCAATCCGTTAATTTTACAATGCATGATTATACGAAGGCTTATACCGTTTTTACTTTTGTGGTTACTGACCAGTCACCTATACGCCCAGGATACTGCATTGATGACACAGTTGCTAAATCGTATAGAGCAATTACAGGTGAAAGAGCATGGTGTTTTTCCGAAAGGGGCTTTTGCTTCTTACCGTACCTATGCATTGAATAAGTTAAGAGAGAAGGCCGACATGAACCCTTTCTATACATCGTTGATTGTCATGACACTGAAAGATATCAAACCCCGACTTACCGTTACGCAACAAAAGGTTGTGGACGGGGTTGTTGAAAAAGCAATACCTTCTTTCAAAAAATATGAAAACAGAACAGGACGGGGTACCTATAATTTCTGGGCAACAGATACACCCCAGATTTTTCCTCATGGCGATTGGATGAATTGGTTCGACAAACGCCAGGCATTACCAGATGATATGGATGATACGGTAATGATACTTCTGGCAATGGGTGCACCTGATTCAACCGCGAAAAAAATTCACGATCTGATGCAGGCTTACACGAACAAAACGGGTAAACATGTAAACAATAATTCGAAAGCTTACAGGGATATTTTTGCTTACTCTACCTGGTTTGGTAAAAATGTGCCGGTAGAGTTTGATATATGCGTTTTGTCGAACATTCTTTACTTTACCCAACAGTATCATCTACCCTGGACAGGTGCTGACAGTGCCAGCCTGCAATTGATCGAAAAAGTACTGGAGACCAAAGCCCATTTGAATTCACCGCTGTATGTTGCACCACAATATGGCAGATCACCGTTGATACTTTATCACCTCGCAAGATTAATGTCGGTAAAAAAGATTCCTTCTCTGGAATTATTCAGGAGTCAGTTGATTCAGGAGGCTGAGAAAGAATTAAAGGAATCTGTTCATTTTATGGATGCTGTAATTCTTAGTACGGCCTTACTGAAATGGGGGGTGATACCGACATTTACGCCAATCTACAAAGCCGATGGTATCGAAGAGCTGATTGAAGAAAAACCTTATTATTTTTTCATCGCCAATATGGGGTCTATGCTGCCCGAACCTTATAAGCATTGGTTGGTACAATCTGGAATCGGAAAATTTTATTATGATTGTGATGCGTATAATAATCTGTTGGTGCTCGAATACCTGGTTTGGAAGAAACGATTAACGGATTTTCGGATGACGGATTAGCGGATTTGAGATAGCAATACACTCGTTTCTCTGCGAAACTTCTGCTTCTAACTTTCCGGAAATAAATCCGCTAATCCGTCATCCGCAAATCAAAAAATAGCTATGTCAGTGAATCTGGAAAAATATAATGAAATAAAAAAAGAACTCGGCACAACCACCCTCGTAGCCGTTAGCAAAACCAAACCCAACGAAGACATACAGGAACTCTATGCGCTGGGTCAGCGTGATTTTGGGGAGAATTATGTGCAGGAACTGGTGGATAAGGAAGCGGCTTTGCCGAAAGATATCCGCTGGCATTTTATCGGTCACCTGCAGAGCAATAAAGTGAAATACATCGCACCTTTTGTGTACCTGATACATGGGGTGGATAGTTTTAAACTGCTACAGGAGATCAACAAACAGGCGGCTAAACAGAACCGGATCATTGATTGCCTGCTGCAGGTACATATTGCACAGGAAGAAACCAAATTCGGCATGAATGAAACCGAACTGGAAGAAGCGCTGGCTGGTGCCGCAGCTTTACCCAATGTGCGGGTCTGTGGTTTGATGGGGATGGCTTCTTTCAGTGATGATCTGGAGAAAGTGAGAGCTGAGTTCCGATTTTTGAAAGGATTGTTTAATAAGTGTCGTGAGTGGTCAGTAGTGAGTGGTGAGTGGGCAATTTTGAGTATGGGGATGAGCGGAGATTATACTATAGCGATGGAAGAGGGGAGCACGATGGTAAGGATTGGTAGTCTTTTGTTCGGTGCCCGATCATATAAAGAGAAAGGAATTTGAAAATGTGTTAATTTGAAAATGAGGTTTTGGGGCGAGATAAATGCCATTCGGTTCTATAACTTTTTAAAATACGTTCATATTGTATTTATTTGGTTAGTTGATTCTTGTAAACCGGTATTTGAAAGGATCAGTAGCATTGTCAAATAAGATAAGCGTGTCATTAAAGATTCTATCTACAACATATGTGTTCCCTTGACCATTACTGTCATCGAAATTCAGAAGATAAGTGCTATCGCCAAACACATCTTTCGTCCGGTACCAGGAAATAGTTGCATCAACAACAATGCGATTATGTAAGGATTGAATTATTTTCCCGTTGCTAAATGTCCAAAGCTCCTCATATCTGTCACGCTGTACAATATAGCCTGAGAGCCACCCTCCCGAATAATAACGTAGCTGCCATTTCCCATTTACATATGACGTAATAGTATCAAGTGGTTTGTTGTATAAAACTATTGACAACTTTGTATCTGCCTTAGATAACTCTGTACTGTCTTTTGAACAGGAACCGAGAAGGTATAAACTGAAAAAGAGAAGAAATCGATACATGATTTTAGCTTTTACAATAAAATACTTTCAGCTTAGGAGGTACATGCCTTGCTTCCACTTGCTTTTGATGCAGCGAAATACAGCATGTAAAAATGTGTTAATTTGAAAAGGAAGACCCATTTTAAAATTAACACATTTTCAAATTATTTCAACGTTTCATCCAGCCATTTATAAAACTCCCTTTGCCATACCAGTGCATTTTGGGCACTTAAGACCCAATGGTTTTCGTCGGGAATATATAGAAAACGGCTTTTGATCCCTTTTAACTGTGCTGCCTGGAATGCCTGCTGGCCCTGCTCAATGGGTACCCTGTAATCGCGGCCGCCTTGTATGATGAGGATAGGCGTATTCCATTTTTCTACAAAATTGCTGGGCGATTGTGCAAAAGAGCGTTGCGCAACGGCATTGTTCTTATCCCAATAGTTTCCACCCTTTTCCCAGTTCTCGAAAAACATTTCGTCGGTGGTGCCGTACATGCTTTTGAAATCAAATACCCCATCGTGCGAAATAAAGGTCTTAAAACGGCCCTCGTGCTGGCTGGCCAGGGCAAATACAGAGAAACCGCCGAAGCTGGCACCAATGGCCCCTAAACGATCCTTATTTACAAAGGGTTCTTTGGCAACAGCATCAATGGCGCTGAGGTAATCCTGGATCACCTGTCCACCCCAGTCTTTACTCACCTGTTCATTCCATTCTGTGCCAAAACCCGGCATACCCCGCCGTGCTGGTGCAACAATAATGTATCCCTGCGAAGCCATCAACTGAAAATTCCAGCGGAAAGAATAGGATTGTGTTAAAGGCGATTGCGGGCCACCCTGGCAATAGAGCAGGGTAGGGTATTTTTTTGCCGGATCAAATCCCGGAGGATATACCACCCATACCAGCATCTGTTTATTGTCGGTAGTAGTTACAAACCTGCGCTCCGTTTTTACTTTTTTTATTTTGGCATACGCAGCATCATTTACATGGGTAAACTGTACCATTTTGCCACTGGTCAGTTTCAGTTGATACAGTTCAGTAGCCCGGTTCATATCATTACGTGCCACAATCAATGCATTCTCCGTTTCGGCAATAATGGCACTCACATCAAAATCACCGTTGGTTAACTGTGTAATAACAGGAGAAGTTTTTGTTACCAGCGCATCATTTACGCGAAACAGCTGCAACGTTCCATTAACAGGTGCAATAAAATAAATACTATCTCCTCTGCGGCTCCAGAGAAAACTTTCTACATGAATATCATCGCGCTGGGCGGTCAGGTTTACCTGTGTTTTGCCATCAGATACAATGATGTCCTGTTTATCAGCTTCGTAACCATCCCTTTTCATCTGCAGCCAGGCCAGTTGTCCTTTGCTGTTAAATGCCGGACTCACATCATATCCTTTATTACTTTCGGTAAGGTTGCGGGTTTTGCCGGTCTGGGCATCATATTCGTACAGGTCTGTATTAGTGCTGAGGGCATATTCTGTCCCGGCTTTTTTCTTGGCTACATATACCAGGTGTCTGCCATCCGGGTTCCATACAAAATCCTCGTCGCCGCCAAAGGGTTTGGTAGGACAATCAAAAGGCTCATTGAACTGGATATCACTGGCTTTTTTCAGATCGGGTTTTCCGTTAATAATGGGTGCCACAAATACATGGTCAAATTTCCCATCTTCCCAGGTATCCCAGTGACGGTAGTTGAGCGAGTTATAAATATATACATTCGATTTTTTCAGATCGGGATGTAAGGCAGCCCCCGTTACTTTCGTCACTTCCACATTTCTCGTTTCCGCCAGGAATTTTTTGTTGGAAGAGATTTTGCTGTTTACCAGAAAACTGTCTGTATTGGGGATCTCAAAAGATTCACCACCACTGGTAGCCACTGCAAAAAATTTACGCGAACTTTTATTCTCCGTAGCATTGGGCGTACTTACCTGGTAAATGATATACTGATCGTCTTTGGAAATACCTAAGCCGGTAACACGCCCCAGTTTCCAGAGTTGTTCGGGAGAGAGGGGGGAGGTTTGGGCGAGCGCTGCGGTTACGATAGAGCTTAGCAGGAAGATGGTTATGATGCGTTTCATATGAATAAAATGAGTGAATGATAGCATGATAGAATGATAGAATATTTTATTTGGTTTTTGCATAGTCGAAAACAAGTTGGCAGAAGGCTTTTACGCCTATGTCCAGTTTGCTGTCGTCGATGAGAAAATCGGGGGTGTGATGGCCGGGGGCATTTTCTGCGGTGAACCTGGCATCGCGGGCACCTAGATAGAAAAAGAAGGACGGTGCTTTCTGTCCATAATAAGAAAAATCTTCTGCACCGGTTTCCCAACGGTGTAATACTACATTGCCTTCGCCGGCAGCTTTTTGTAAAGAGGGCAGGGTTTGGGCTACCAGTTTGGGATCGTTATAGGTAACCAGTGTTTTGGTATCAATACTTACTTCGGCAGTGGCACCATACGCTTCTGCAATGCTCTTTGCCATTTTGCGTATGCGGTCGTGCACCTCTTTCTGCATTTTACTGTCCAGTGTGCGGATGGTTCCTTCCATGATGGCTTCTTCCGGAATAATATTGGGACGCACACCGGCATGTATTTTGCCTACGGTCAGAATTACGGGTGCTTTGGGCAGTTCAGACTGGCGGCTGACGATGGTCTGCAAATTCTGCACAATCGCCGAACTTACCACAATCGGATCAATGCCCAGCCAGGGATTGGCGCCATGCGTTTGCCTGCCTTTTACTTTGATGGTGAACCAGTCGGAAGAAGCCATAAAAGCTTCCGGTTTGTAATAGATTTTACCGAGATCCAGACCGGCCTCAATATGCATACCAAATACTGCATCTACTTTCGGATTATCGAGTGCCCCTTCCTTAACCATCAAAGGTGCACCACCTTCTTCCGTACCGGGAGGACCTTCTTCGGCAGGCTGAAACAGGAAGACAACTGTACCCGGGATATCTTTTTTCATCTTCGACAGGATCTCTGCAGCACCTAATAACATGGCAATGTGCGAGTCGTGTCCGCAGGCATGCATCACACCTACTTGTTGTCCGTTATATTCTGCGGTGGCATTGGATTTAAAAGGAAGTGGGTTTCTTTCTGTTACGGGCAGTCCATCTGTATCGGCACGTAATGCCACTACCGGCCCGGGTTTACCGCCTTTTAACACACCTACAACACCTGTACGTGCTGCTATCCGTGTTTCGATGCCGAGTTGTTTCAGGGTAGCTTCGATCTTTTTGGCGGTATTGAATTCTCTGTTCGAGAGTTCCGGAAACTGGTGAAAATACCTGCGCCATTCTACAACTTTGGGCGATTGTTCTTTTACCAGTTGTTCGTAATTGGCTGGCAGGTTCTGTGCCGATGCTGCCACCGTGAAGAGCAAACAAAATGGGATCAATTTTTTCATGTTTCTTGATTGGTATAAATAAAACGAAAATTATTTTTTGGTAAACACATAGGAATCAAACTCCACAAAATCGCTGGCTTTGATATCCACAGAAATTACTTTTTTGTTTTCGATGCGGAATTTTGCAGGGAACACGCCAAAGGCAGGGTTGCTGTATACCAACATCCATTCACCCTTATCCATATAACGCATAAAGGCAGTTAAATTATTATGACTGTTGAATTTGATCTGTAACTCATCGCCCATTGATGTAATGTCGATGTTTCCATATACCTCATTTACATAACTGCCTGTATACGCAGCAATAGCCTGTTCCGGTGCAGTTCCCCTGACCCGTGCCTGCATAGCTGCCAGAGTTTTTACGGCTTCTGCCGTTTCTTTGATATGACCCGGCAGCTGCTGCAAACTCCTGTTCACATACGGCACACCCAGATAGGCATCCAGGATCTGGTAGCGTAATGCCTCAAAAAAGTTCTGGTTATCGTTATTGGTAAGAATGGTGATACCGAGGTTCTCTTCTGGCACAAAACAGGTATTGGTTACAAAACCAAAGGCACCGCCTGTGTGCCAGAATACCTGTTTGCCGTTATAATCGGTCATAAATACGCCGAGGCCATAACCGGTATAATGGGTAGGGAAGGAGCCGCTTTTACGACTGGAGATAACCGTTGTCATATCCCTGGTGGCCCTGATCACGGGCCAGGGCAGGATGCGTTTGCCTTCATATCTGCCGCTATCCAGTTGCAGCTGTAACCAGCGTGCCATGTCTTTTACATTACTGATCATACTGCCGGCCGGCCCCAGGTTATCTACCTGGTCGTAGGGCAGTTCATGCAGTTCGCCGGTAAAAGAAGTTGAATAAGGTTTGGAAACATTGGCCCGTTGCGGCATACCGGAAGTGAGCATATGAGTGTTCTTCATGCCCAGCGGCAGTACAATACTGTCGTACACATACACTTCCCAGGGTTTGCCACTTACTTTGGGGATGATCTCTCCCGCAGTAAGAAAACAACTGTTACAATACCCAAAATCCTGGCGGAACAAACCGGTAGGCTTAAGTAACCTCATCCGGTCAATGATCTGGCTTCGGCTCAGATTGCCATCCCAGAAAGTAAAATCACCCTGGAAGGTTTTGGTGCCGATATGGTGACTTAGCATGTCTTTGATAGTAACCTGCTCCGTTGCATTCTTGTCATACAATTGAAAATCCGGGAAATACCGGGTGATCTTGTCGTTAAGCGTGAGTTTTTTGTTGTAGGCCAATTGAGAAAGGGCCGTACCGGTAAACAGTTTGCTGTTACTCGCAATCATGAATAGAGTGTTCTCATCCACTTTTTCATGGGTTTGTATATTCCTTTCGCCAAAACCTTTCATCAACACTACTTTTCCGTCTTTTACGATGGCAATGGCCAAACCGGGGATCTGCCAGTCTTTCATCCCTTTTTCGATATACGCGGTGAGACTATCACTCACAAACGGGTTATTTTGTGTATGACCCGCGGTTGTTAACAGCATCACCAGGCAGCAAACGGAAAAAAACATTTTCATGAGCAGTAGTTTGAATAGGGAAGGTACTAATTTGGTGATATTGATTTACAGCCGGTATGCATATATTTATACCTTGTTTTACACCTGTTTTTAGCTGATATGTAATTTATGTAAGTAATAGGCAGCGTACTGTAAGTGTAACTGCTCTTTTCCCATGACCTTTATGTTGTGGGTACGTTAAATTACCCGGTTTTAACCCTATCAAAAAAACATTTATGAGAAAAATTACTTTACTGCTGCTGTCACTCGGATTGTTCGGTACTATGTCGCTGAAAGCTTCTATTACAGAACCTGTTGTTAAAAGCAAGGCCGACTCTTCCGTGATCAAGGAAATGATGCTGGATGATGTGGTGGCTACCGATGCGCTGCGTGAATTCAGGAGTTTATCAAGGGTAGAGAAGAAAATGCGGATGGCCGAAGTGAAAAAAGTACTCAAAGAATATAAAGCCGCGAAAAAAGCCGGTACAGCCGCCGCCGAACCCAGTACCAGCACCATCTTACTGGTTATTCTGGCCATCCTGTTACCACCGCTGGCCGTTTACCTGCATGAAGGAACGATTAATGGTAAATTCTGGCTCAGTCTGTTATTAACCTTACTGTTCTGGTTACCGGGTGTGATCTATGCCTTGTTCGTAGTATTAACCTAAGTAATTAGCAATTAACAATTAAAAATTAGCAATTAAAAATACTAAGGTGAACTGTAATAGGTATTTCCTCGAAGTAATTTTAATTGCTAATTTTTAATTGTTAATTATCCTCTGTATTCTCCAAATACTTTCCGCAGTACATCTGCGATCTCGCCGAGAGTGCAGTAATTTTCTACAGCTTCGATTACGGGGGGCATCAGGTTGGTTCCTTCTTTGGCGGCGAGGGCAATTTTCTCCAGGCAGTTTTCTGCCTTTGCTGCAGAGCGTTTGGCCCGCAATTGCTGTAGTTTTTCCGATTGAAGGGTTCTGATACTGTCGTCTATCTTAAAGCCGGGTATCGGGCTTTCTTTATCAATGG
Source organism: Sediminibacterium sp. GW821-FHT12F12 (assembly GCF_058806635.1). NCBI lineage: Bacteria > Pseudomonadati > Bacteroidota > Chitinophagia > Chitinophagales > Chitinophagaceae > Sediminibacterium > Sediminibacterium sp. GW821-FHT12F12. The sequence continues at coordinate 100,981 of NZ_JBXAPW010000006.1, forward strand.
TGAATTTGTTGACACCCACAATGATCTTTTCCCCGCTTTCAATGGCCCGTTGGTATTCGTAGGCACTGCGTGCAATTTCATCCTGCATAAAACCGGATTCAATCGCACTTACACTACCACCCATGGCATCAATCCTGTTTACCAGTTCCCGGGCTTTCTGCTCCACTTCATTCGTCAGTGATTCAATGAAATAACTTCCTGCGAGCGGATCAACCGTATCAGGGGCACCGCTCTCAAAAGCAACTATCTGTTGAGTACGTAAAGCGATCCGGGCCGCTTCTTCGGTAGGCAGACTCAGCGCTTCGTCGTATCCGTTGGTATGCAGACTCTGCGTACCACCCAATACAGCCGCCAGGGTTTGTATGGTAACACGGGAGATATTGTTGAGCGGTTGTTGTGCCGTTAAAGTAGCACCACCCGTTTGTGTGTGAAAGCGCAGCATCATGGCTTTCTCATCGGTAGCACCCAGTTCCTTCATCATGGTGGCCCACATACGCCTGGCAGCACGGAACTTGGCCACTTCCTCAAATAAGTTATTATGCGCATTGAAGAAAAAGGAGAGACGTTTGCCGAAAACATTGATGTCTAATCCTTTTGCCAGAGCGGCCTGCACATAGGCCTTTCCATTGCTCAGCGTAAAAGCAATTTCCTGTACCGCCGTACTGCCCGCTTCGCGGATATGGTAACCGGAGATGGAAATGGTATTCCATTTGGGTAATTCTTTGCTGCACCATTCAAAAATATCTGTGATGATCCGCATCGATGGTTTGGGTGGGTAGATATACGTTCCTCTGGCTGCGTATTCCTTTAAAATATCGTTCTGGATGGTACCGTTGATCTTCGAAAGATCAGCCCCCTGTTTTTTGGCAAGGGCCACATAAAAAGCCAGCAGGATAAAACCCGTGGCATTAATGGTCATGGAAGTGCTTACGTCTTCCAGTTTAATATCTTTGAACAACAACTCCATGTCTTCCAGACTATCAATGGCTACACCTACTTTACCCACTTCTCCCTCTGCCAGTGCATGGTCGCTATCGTACCCGATCTGTGTGGGCAGATCAAAAGCCACACTCAACCCCATCACGCCCTGCGATAACAGATAATGATACCGTTTATTGCTTTCTTCCGCGGTAGAAAATCCGGCGTACTGGCGCATCGTCCAGCGTTTGCCCCGATACATATCAGGCTGTACACCTCTTGTGTATGGAAACTGCCCCGGCTGTTCCGGTGCGGCAGTTGTTGTTGGTGGCTGGGCATAATACACTTTCCTGATCTCTATCCCACTATCGGTAAATACTTTTTTTTCACTCATCCGGCAATCGTTAAATTAAGCAACAAAAAATGTGGTGACCCAGTAAACCCATAAACAAGTAAACAACTCCCTACAATAACTTCTTGGCTTCAAAACTCAAAGCCTCACTCACCAGTTCATGCATATTCGCTTTGTCATCGTGCATCAGGTATTCCAGTAAAGCCCGGTTCAGCTCCAATCCTGAAGCAGTAGGAGGTAACAAAGCGGCTACCTGGTTAATGATGAGCAGGTTTTTTTCTTTCAGGCTTCTTACCGCGTTCCAGGTTTCGGGTGTTACATAGATCTGCTGGGTAATATTATAATCGAACTCATCCCTGATGGAACGGGTGAGTACCAGTTGCATATCGCGGGCAGATAAACCCTCATAACTGATCCGGCTCACCAGCTGGGGAATCGCGATCCTGTCTACCAGCAGCGTAAGCCTTTCATAGGCCTGTAATTGAAGCGCAACGGAACCTGTATTTGTTTTAGGTAGTTTTTCCGCAGTATGCGTATCAGCCGGTTTGGGCCTGAGAAAATAGAAATAAGCAAGACAACCCACTGCTACAACGCCCGCCAATACCAGGTACTTAGAATCCATGCTACCGATTTTTTACAAAAATAAGGTAAACAGCGGCAGCGCCTCTTTGTTTTAAGGACTATCCGACCGGAGGGAATTTTCCGCTATCGAAAACGGGCGCTGTGGGCACACCTGCATTTATCCGTAACTTTGCTGTACAAATGAAGCCCATGGAAACGATGACCCAATTAACCCCGGTAAGCCTAACGGCCAGTGCCATAACCGAGCTCAGGCGTTTAATGAACGAGGATGGATTTGATACCACCCAGTGCCTTCGTGTGGGCGTAAAGGGTGGTGGTTGCAGCGGTATGACCTATGTGCTGGGTTTTGACAAACCCGAACCCGAAGACCAGACATTTGAGATTGAAGGAATTGCCTGTGTGATGAATAAGAGCCATGGATTGTACCTCTACGGCATGGAAATAGACTGGCAGGGTGGATTAAACAGCCGTGGTTTTACCTTCAATAATCCCAATGCGAGCAAAACCTGTGGCTGTGGCACCAGTTTCGCTGTATAATTACTGGTAGATTAGCTGTAAGAACTTTTTAAAAGCCCTGCTTTGCGGGGCTTTTGTTATAGATAGTATAACCACCGGCTACACGTGCATGAATAATCCTCAAACAAAAAGCCCGCAATGTGATTGCGGGCTTTTTTATATAAGAGGGATCTTACTTCTTGTTTTCTACCGAAGACTTTCTTCCCAGCGGACGGTGTTTGGCAAAATCTACCAGTACAGGCGCCGCTACAAAAATGGAAGAGTAGGTACCTGTTACCACACCAATCAGCATCGCGAAAGCGAAACCGCGGGTTACTTCTCCACCAAAGATGAAGAGGATCAGGATGGTCAGAAATACGGTTAAGGAAGTCATGATGGTACGACTCAGTGTTTCATTGATCGCACGGTTAATCACGGCTGCATTATCCGAGCCTTTCATCAGGCTGCTGTCTTCCCGGATCCTGTCGTATACGATCACCGTATCGTTCATTGAGAAACCGATCACCGTCAATATCGCCGCAATAAAATGCTGGTCAATCTCTAATGGGAAAGGAACAATGGTACGTGCATAACTGAATACGATCAGGGTTACAAATACATCATGTAACAAAGAGAAGATCGTTCCCAGTGAATAACGCCAGTCGCGGAAACGGATAAAGATATACAGACAGATCACGATGATACCGAAGATCACCGCTTTGGTTGCACCTTTCTTCAGATCGTCAGAGATTGTAGGTAATACGGTTTGTGAACTCTGTTTGTATGTTTTTTCAAAATCAATGAAGCTCAGACCTGCTGGCAGGTGGTTCTTTAATCCGGTATACAGTTTCTTCTCCACCAGTGAGTCAATATTGGTACCGGTTTCTTTGATCTTGTAAGAAGTAGTGATATTGATCTGGTTCTTTACATCCACGGTTTTGATGATCACCGCTTCGCCGAACTCCGTTTTCAGTTCATCCCGGATCTGGTCTTCATTCACCGGTTTATCGAACTTGATGGTATAACTACGTCCACCGGAGAATTCTACACCCTCATCAAATGCGTCTTTTCGAATCAGCGTACTCAGACCCAGTAAGAAGATGATCACAGAAATACCGTAAGCATACTTTCTGTATTCAATGAATTTGAAAGCTGCGTGTTTGAAGATCTTTTTGGACAGACCAGTAAAATATTCAAAGTGACGGTTCTTGTTCATGTACCAGTCGGTGATCAGTCTTGATACCAGGATACCGCAGAACAAAGACAACAGGATACCAATGATCTGCGTGGTAGCAAATCCAAGTACAGGTCCTAATCCGAAATAAGCCAGGATGATCGCTGTTAAAAGGGTAGTAACGTGTGCATCCAATACAGGAGACAGTGAACGTCTGTAACCATCGTTAACGGCATTCTGGTAGCTTTTCCCTTTGGTAAGTTCTTCTTTGATACGCTCAAAAATAATTACGTTGGTATCTACCGCCAGACCGATGGTCAGTACCAGACCCGCAATACCGGGGGCCGTCAGCGTAAAGCCTAAGGCACTCAGGATACCGATGGTAAACAGCAGGTTGAGGATCAGTGCGATATTTGCTACCCATCCACCTGTGTTAAAGTACAACAGCATCAGCGCAAAGATCACGATAAAGGATACCAGGAACGACATCGCTCCACCTTTGATCGATTCTTTACCGAGAGTAGGTCCTACCTGTTGTTCCTGGATGATTTTGGCAGGAGCAGGCAGTTTACCGCTTTCGAGGATTTCGGCCAGATCCTGTGCTTCTTTAATGGTATAACTACCGGCAATCTGTGAATTACCGGTAGTGATGGGCTCGTTTACATTCGGAGCTGAGTACACAAAATTATCCAGTACAACAGCAATGGGTTTACCCACATTGCGGGTGGTCATTCTTGCCCAACCGGCAGTACCGGCTTTGTCCATATTCATTTTAATGGCAATACGGCCTCTCTCGTCATAATCCTGAGAAGCACTGATGCCTTCACCACCCAGTTCTGCCTGGCCGTTGTCCAGGGTCTTGATGGCATATAAGGTCAGGATATCTTTCAATTTAGGATCATCCAGTTCCGCTTTACCGTACATGAATACGAGGTTGGAAGGGAACTTGTTCTTCACCACATCCAGGCGTAGGTAATCATTCAGGGTACCGGTATCCTTAGAAGGGATATAACCGATAGAAGCAGGGTATACCGCTTTACCATCCTGACCGGCATAAGGCTGGCTGAACTGAATCAGGCGACCAATTGGGTTTTTATTGGCGTTGATCTTGGCCGAATCGGCTTTGGCAGCAGGTTTGGTATTACCGGCAATGGCAGACAGGGTAGCTGTTTTACCGGTATCGGTTTTAGCCGCTGTGGTAGTCGTTTTAGCTGTATCAACAACTGCTTTGGTAGTATCGGTTGTTTTTACACCGTTCAGGTAGTCTTCTACTGCTTTGTCAGCAGCCAGGATACCGTTCTGCAATTCTTTGCTTTCGAAAGTATATACTTCAAAGAACTGGAGGTTGGCAGTTGATTGCAGGAAGGCACGAACCCTTTCTTTATCATTTACACCGGCCAGTTCAATATTGATATACCCTTTTACCGGATCGGGGTTGATATTGGGCGAAGCCACACCAAAACGGTCGATCCTTGTACGCAGGATACGGTATGTAGTATTGAAAGCGATATTGGCCTGGTCTTTCAGATAAGAAGCTACTTTATCATCGCTGTCGTCTATTTTTACTTTGGGAGGTGTTCCGCTACGGGCCGCAAAATAAGGGGCCAGTTTGGCGCCGGGCTTCACTTTCGTCATTTCCTCACGGAAAAGGGAGATCAGATCGGCACTGGTATTGGCTTTACGGGCAACTGCCTGTTCCAGGGCTTTGTTGAACATAGGATCCTTGGTATAGTTGGCCAGGGATTTGATCAGGCCATCCAGCCCAACTTCCATAGTTACACTCATACCGCCCTGTAGGTCAAGACCCAGCATCAGTTCTTTCTCTTTGGCACTACGGTAGGTAGTGAGGCCAAAAGCCAGTTTTGCGTCCTTGGTACTATCCAGCAAGCGCTTTAGCCTGTCTTTTTTCAGATCACTCAGTGTGTCTGCATAAGCAGCCTGTAACTCTTTGTTACCGGGGTATTTGGCAGCAGGAGTGGGGAAAGTTCTCAGCCAGGAATCGGCCTTTTTTTCCATTTCACTTTCATGGTTTTTGACAAACCAGGTGAATGACAATTGATACAGACAGATGAGTATCAAGGCAATCGCAAAAAATCGCACTAAACCTTTCAGTTGCATATTAGTAACGGTTTACAAATTTTTTTAGAGCGGCAAAGATAGGGGAATGGGAATGAAATATACTATCCGTTGCTGAGATTGGTTTTTCACAAAAAAGGCTGGTAGCAGACTACCGGCCTTTTTTCATGATATGAGGATGATCTTTATCTAACGTCTTGCAATGTCACATCAAAAAACAAAGGGGCGTTGGGAGGGATGGCATTACCGGAACCTGTACAGCTATACGCCAGTGCGGAAGGGATGATCAGCTTGATGCGGCCACCCTTTTTGATCAGAGGGATTCCGATTTTCCAGCCATCAATCACATTCTGGAGCGAAAGGGAAATCGGGTTGGCAGTTGCATCAAAAGTGGTGCCATTCAATAATTTACCGGTATATACCACCGCCACCACAGAAGTGCTGATGGGGGCAAGGCCACTGCCTGGACTAACGATCTCGTATAATAATCCACTGCTATGTTCACTATAATTGATATTGTTGGCGGTACAATACGCCACCATCTGCGCTTTTTCAGAAGCGATGGTGGCCGGCTGGCAGCCGCTGGTATCATTTTTACCACAGGAATAATTCAGCAACACTAAAGAAAGAACCAGAACCGAGAGAACAATTTTTTTCATGCACATTTTTTTTAATAGACTTGATTTCAGGCCTTAAGGCTGCTTCTGCACCTCTTTTTCGGCTTTATTTTTTAAAATGAGTAACTCCTGGTAGCGTTGTTCCTGCATTTCCCACCTGAATTTCCGGTATACAAAAGCCATGAAAACTGAGAGGATCATGATAGCCAGCACAAAAACAACCGAACTTAAGCGTGAATTAGCCTCCATATTGGCCCGGGTATACCAGCCGCTTTCCATGAGCAGGATTACCCCCACACCTATAGAAAAACCGATGGATAAGCCCACCAGGAAGGGACGGAGGCTGGTTTTCTCCATTTCGCCATGTTCGCTCCACCAGCGCAGAAACGCTTCATTTTCCGGACTCAACATGCGGCAAAAGTAATCCTTCCGGTATTATAATGTTGAGGAGGGTAATAAATCAGTCAGTAAATACGTTTGATAAAACGTATCTGTATACTTACCCTGAAAGTGCAAACTATGGTACTGATCAAGAAATATGGCCTGCCGGTTTTCCTCCTGATACTGTTTCTGCATTTGGTTTGTATCTATTTGGGAATGAGTACCCCCAGACTGATAACTAAACTTTTATTGCTTCCGCTACTGATCCTTTATCTTGCCGCAGAACCCGGTAAAACCAGTGTGGTGGTATACATTGGACTATTCTGCTCATTTATGGGCGATCTGTTGCTGACCCGTTCCGGCGAAATCTTTTTTTTACTGGGGATGCTGGCTTTTATCGGAACACATGTCTGTAATATCCTTTTCTTCTACCGACTCCAAACAGGTCATCCCGGCAAACCGGTGAGCCTGGTATTGGCCCTGGTAGTATTGGCGGTTATTTCCGGAGGGGTATATTTTCTGCTGGCCGATCAACTGGGTAGTTTCCGGATCCCGATCCTCGTATATATGGCCATCATCAGCCTGATGGCGGTAATGGCCACGCAAACGCTGGTACATCCGGGTTTGATCCAAACATCTATCCGCTGTTTTATCCCAGGTGCGGCCCTGTTTGTACTCTCAGACGGATTACTGGCACTAAACAAGTTTCTGCTGCATACCGGCACTATCGATATCGCCGTGATGCTTACCTATGGCATGGCCCAATACCTGCTGGTGAAGGGTTTTGTGGCAGTAAAAAATGAGAATACCGTCTCAGCTCCATAAACAGATGCGTGGAAAATTCACACATTCTGGTTATTTTCATATATTATCCGGGTAAGAGGTATTCATTATGCAGGCTTTTTTCGAAAAAAGAACATTGACCATTTTCTGGCTCGTTTTGCTTTTGCATTGCGTATTCCAGTATTTACAGCTGCCCTACGTAGCGGTTACCAAACCCATGCTCACGCCTTTACTTTTTTTACACCTGCTGCTTCACGACAATAATATCGGTTATCCCAAAGGCAAGTTTATTTATTATGTAGGACTGATCCTGGCTTTTTTCGGAGATGTGATGCTGATACTTATCAACGATACCTTCTTTTTAAGTGGTATGATCGCCTTTATGCTGATGAATCTGTTATACAGTTTCTCTTTTTTGCAAATGAACCGGTTAAGCAAAAGCAGTATCCTGCCACTGACTATTACGCTGGCTTTTCTGGCTTTTATTGCACATGCTTTTTATCAGTTTCTCGAAGCTGAGATGGGTAGCTATAAAATTCCTGTGCTTGCCTATATGTTCACCCTCTCTGTAATGGTAGCTTTTGCCGTAAACGTGGCCGGAAATATGCGCTACCGGAGAGCAGCCATCAGTTACCTGATTCCGGGGGTACTGGTTTTTCTGGTGGAGAATGTACTGGTTGCTGTCAATAAATTTCACTACGACCGCGATAAAGATATTTTCGTGATTGTGATGTTAACCTATGGGCTGGCCCAATACCTCATCGTAAAGGGAATGCAGAAAATATATCTTTGATCCTTCATGAACAGAACCAGACAGAATATAATGTGGGGGCTTCGCAAATATGTAATCCTGTTTTATTTTCTGGCCATCTTCGTCAATTGCCTGTTTCTCTATTACGATCTTCCTTATGTGGCCATTACGAGTTCTTTGCCGGCGCCTTTGTTGCTATTGTATCTTTTTCTCAAAGACCCGCACATCAATTCACCGGCGGGGAAATTTGTCTTTTACATAGGCCTTCTCTTTGCCTTTTTTGGCGATGTGCTGCAGATAGTGGTCAATAATGAACTCTTTTTTACCTGCAGCCTGGTGGCTTTTATGCTGATGAATACCTGCTACAGTATCTCTTTTTACAACCTGAACAGGGGGGGGCTGAAAAAGCCGCTGGCTTTTCTGGCTGCCATTGTTGTACTGGCCGTTATGGGATATGCTTTTGTAAGCATTCTTGAAGCAGAGATAGGTGCGTATAAACTACCGTTAATCCTGTATATGTCTACTTTAATTATGATGACAGCTTTTGCCATACATGCTGCCGGCAGTGAGCATTATTATCGGATAGCAGTGAAATACCTGCTGCCCGGCACCATCATTTTCATCATACAGAATATCATTTTTGCCCTCAATCTGTTTCACTTGGGTGGGCCTTCGGATGGGTTTATCTACAGTAGTATAGCATATGCAATAGCACAGTTCCTGATGGTTAAGGGAATGGAGAAAGCATATCTCTGAAACCGATAATAACAATAAAAAATCCCCGCTCTTTTGCAAGAAGCGGGGATTGTATTTTTACGCAAAGCGGGATTAATATCCACCCATGCCGCCCATATCAGGCGCGCCATGTGTATGCGGTGCTTCAGGCTTTGGTTTGTCAGCAATCACACACTCAGTTGTTAACAACATGGCGGCGATAGATGCTGCATTTTCCAATGCTACACGGCTCACTTTGGTTGGGTCAATTACACCTGCTTTGAACAGGTTCTCGTACACTTCTGTGCGGGCATTGAAACCAAAGTCGGCTTTACCTTCTTTGATCTTCTGTACCACGATAGAACCTTCGATACCGCTGTTTACCACGATCTGGCGCAGTGGCTCTTCGATCGCTCTTTTCACGATCTGGATACCGGTAGTTTCGTCTTCGTTGGCACCTTTCAGTTTCTCCAGGCTCTCTACAGCGCGGATATAGGCAACACCACCACCTGGTACAATACCTTCTTCAACAGCCGCCCTTGTTGCGTGCAGTGCATCGTCAACACGGTCTTTTTTCTCTTTCATTTCCACTTCTGTAGCAGCACCTACGTACAGTACAGCCACACCACCGCTTAATTTAGCAAGACGCTCCTGTAATTTTTCGCGGTCATAATCAGAAGTAGTGTTTTCGATCTGGGCTTTGATCTGGTTTACACGGGCAACAATGTCTGCTTTTTTACCTTTTCCGCCTACTACGATCGTGTTGTCTTTATCAATGGTTACAGAAGCCGCCTGTCCTAAGTAACTCAGGTCAGCATTCTCTAATTTGAAACCTTGTTCTTCGCTAACCACGGTACCTGCTGTCAGGATCGCGATATCGGTCAGCATTTCTTTTCTGCGGTCGCCAAAACCAGGTGCTTTTACAGCAGCTACTTTCAGGGTACCACGTAATTTGTTTACTACCAGTGTAGCCAGTGCTTCACCTTCCAGGTCTTCGGCAATAATCAGCAACGGACGACCGCTCTGGGCCACTTTCTCCAGGATATGGAGAATGTCTTTCATAGCGCTGATCTTCTTGTCGTAGATCAGGATGTAAGGGTTCTGCAGTTCCACTTCCATTTTTTCGCTGTTGGTAACGAAATAAGGAGAGATATAACCGCGGTCAAACTGCATACCTTCTACCACGTCAACGGTGGTATCAGTTCCTTTGGCTTCTTCTACAGTAATCACACCTTCTTTACCTACTTTGCTCATAGCGGTGGCAATCAGTTTGCCGATCTCACTGTCGCTGTTGGCAGAGATGGTAGCTACCTGCTCAATTTTCTTGGAATCGTTGCCAATGGTCTGTGATTGTGCTTTCAGGCTGTCAATCACTTTGGCAACCGCTTTGTCGATACCACGCTTCAGATCCATTGGATTGGCGCCGGCAGCAACGTTTTTCAGTCCTTCGCCAATAATGGCCTGGGCCAGAACGGTAGCAGTAGTAGTACCATCACCAGCTATATCAGCAGTTTTGGAAGCTACTTCTTTCACCATCTGGGCACCCATGTTTTCAATTGGATCTTCCAGTTCAATTTCTTTTGCTACAGTTACACCATCTTTGGTTACCTGGGGTGCACCGAATTTCTTTTCAATAACCACGTTACGTCCTTTGGGTCCGAGGGTTACTTTTACTGCGTTGGCTAAAGTGTCAACGCCTTTTTTCATCTTATTTCTTGCTTCGATATCGAAGAAAATCTGTTTAGCCATTGTATTAGAATTTGAAAATTTGTGAATTTGAGAATTTGAAAATCTGATTGGCTGGTTCAGTTAAGGAACAGCCGGGTACAAATTGTTCAATTAAACGATCGCGAGGATATCGCTCTCTCTCATGATCAGCAGGTCCTGACCTTCGATCTGGATCTCAGTTCCGGCGTATTTACCATACAATACAGTATCGCCAACTTTTACAGTTACGGGCTCATCTTTTTTACCGGCACCGGCTGCTACAATGGTACCACGTTGTGGTTTCTCTTTTGCAGTATCAGGGATAATGATTCCGCCTGCAGTTTTTTCTTCAGCAGCGGCAGGCTTAACAATTACTCTGTCGTGCAGAGGAGTAACGTTGAGTTTTTTTGCCATACGTTATGGGTTTTTAATTTATTTGAGTAATAATACCGTCCTGTCATCGATTATTGTGCCATGCGGGTAATTCAGGTCAAATTTTCAGCATCCGGGCTCAAACCGGGGTGGCACTCGTAAAGACTGTCAGAAACGGCGGCAAAGATGGGGTAAGTTTCTGACATCCTGTGTCAAAATTGCATGGTTCCTGTAGTCGGTATCCTGCTATGCCCCTTCCCATATTGTGCCGCAGGTAGGGTAGCAGATACCCATAAAAAGCCATCATCCATGCGGGATGATGGCCTGGCAGTTAAAATAGTACCAGTATCGGTTAACGCTGCACCACCTGCGAACGCAGTGTATTCACCAGTGCACCAACAGAATTGATCAGGTTAGATGGCAACTTGTTTTTATTGGCTCCCACCACCAGGTGGCAATAAACTGGTCAAAATCGGCGCTGGATGACTTCCCGTTCATGCGGCTGTTTTTGGCAGGATCATGGGCGGCTATCATATCCAATCCGCTGTAAGTGAAATTTTTGGCTCCGGTGGCTACACAGAAAAAGTCTGTCAGGTCCTTGCTCAGAGCGGCAAAACCACTGGTATTGCCTGCCGTTACCTCAGCCAGCAATACCTTAAAAAATCCGTTCAGTTTCGGATCGGCGGCGATCACAAAAATGGTACTGTCTACTACCGAACGGATGCCCAGACGCCCCTGTTCAATTTTGGTGGAATTGTTGGCGGGATCTGTTACCATCGTAGTACCACCCAGCGAATCATAAAGGGTGGCTTTCACTACGGTCATGGCATCCTCATTTTTGCTACAGGAGCTGAGGATAAAACTGGTCATTATCGCAATAAGACCCAGTGTTAGCATGCTTGCTTTTTTCATGTATTTGATTTTATGTGTGACGATTAAAAAACCTGTTTCAGGTAAGCCATCAGCCTGTAACCGCGCGAACCATTGGGCACAGGACAACCTGATTTCATTTCTGCCGCAGAAGGTTTTATCCTTTCTACCGGTAATTGCAGTTTCCTGCCCAGATCGCCGGTAAGCCGGTCGGCATTGGTTTGCAGGGGAGAGTAAGTAAATACAACAATGTCAGAAGCTTCGTTACACAATACCCTGTCTACTCCGGGCTGCTGGTACAACCAGGTTGTAACACGTGCAGCTTCTGCTGCATTGATATCTTTCCGGATATCGATCCTTGCCATGATGCGGGTACCGGCATCTGGTGCTTTGGGGCGTGTAACGAGGTAGACATGTATCGCCAATACCCCGGTTAACAGCAGCAGCGTTGCCCCGCTGTACACAAGAACCTTTGTGATCAGTTTTCTTTTCATAAAAAAGGATTTCAGTTGTGAATGATGTGATAGATAAACGAGGGCAGGCGATGTTCGGATTGGCTTTGGCAGAAATTATTTTTGCGATGGAAATTTTCCGGCTGCAATCCGATGTTGCGGGTTCAACGTAAGTACAGATAGATCAGGATATCATCCCGTTTATACTGCATATACTCAATATGATATGATTTCCGGAAGCCTATGGCTTTGTGTAAGGTTGTATCAAGGTTGAGACCCGTCCGGGAACGGACGGGTATTTTCATTTTGTACCAGCCGCCGAAAACAATATCTTTGCCTCCCTCAAATAAGTTCTTATCAGATGATCAGTAGAAGAAATATACGTGTGAAAGTGATGCAGTTACTGTATATGATCGAAGCCGCCGATAGCCCGATCGCCTTTAAGAAACCCGTAGAAGAATTACAGAAACAATTGGATAAAAGCAGGGAACTGTTTGTGTACCTGTTGTATTTTCTGACAGAAGTGGCCCGTTATGCTGAAACCAGTGCACAGAAAAGGGCTTCCCGCAACCTTCCCTCAGAAGAAGACCTGAATGTAAATATCAAGATAGCAGGTAACGAATTTTTGTGGCAGATCCTTGAAAATCCTTCTTTCCAAAAAGCCGTTGAAACGGATCTTCCCGAAAAACTGCTTGATAAGGACCTCCTGAAAAAGATCTATGAAGACCTGACACATACAGACAAATACAAAGAATATATCTCTCAGCAAAGCAGGGATAAAGCCAAAGAGAAAGAGATCATCAAACTGATTTTTACCCAGCTGATGCTGCCCAATGAAGCCTTTATTGCTCACCTGGAAGAACTGTTTAATAACTGGGACGATGATGCGGATATGATGGACCAGCTGATGCAGAACTATATCCAGAAACCCGGCAGTTATAACCTGCAGGAAATGCTGAGTCCGGAGAAATGGCAGTTTGCCCGCTCGCTGTTAACCACTACCCTGGAGAAAAAAGAATATTGTGCCGAGCTCATCAAACCCAAACTGAAGAACTGGGACGCTGAACGGATTGCCCAGCTGGACATGGTGCTGATGCGGATGGGGGTTTGCGAATTGCTGTATTTTGAGACCATCCCTACCAAAGTAACCATCAACGAATACATAGACCTGGCCAAGGATTACAGTACCCCGCAAAGCGGACAGTTTGTGAACGGGATCCTGGACAATATCCATAAAGAAATGATGGAAGCCGGTAAAATCCATAAGATCAGCTTCAAAAAATAGGCAGTACCCCGATTTTACATTTTGTTACGAGAAAATCATACAATCAAACTGATCATACACTTATCTTTACGTTCCTGCCGGAAAAGTCAACACTTTTATAATGCAGGCTTCGTTTCAAACATTAAAAAACAACTGTAATGACTAATTTAAATTTTGTTTTACTGCAGGCTGCCGGTAGCGGTGGCGGAATGGTGCAACTGGTTCTGATGGGTGGTATCATCCTGGTATTCTGGTTATTTATGATCCGTCCACAGGCTAAAAAGGCAAAAGAGCAGAAAAAATTTGTAGAGAATATGCAGAAAGGTGATAAAGTGGTAACCATTGCCGGTATTCACGGAACGATCAACAAGATCAACGAAGACAATACCATGCAGCTGGAAGTAAGTCCGGGCAGTTACCTGAAGATCGAAAAATCATCGATCAGCATGGAATGGTCTGCCGCCATCAACAAATAAAAATACGATACTGTACACAAAAAAGCCGGATGAAAAATCATCCGGCTTTTTTGTGTACGGTTAGCGGGCAATCCTGCAGAAATAATATCTTTCCATTGAAATCAGCAATATGGCACTCAGAATCGGGCTTACAGGTGGTATCGGCAGTGGCAAATCCACGGTGGCCGGTATTTTCCATACGCTGGGGATCCCTGTGTTTGATGCAGATTCGGCAGCCAAAGACGTCATGCAAACCAACCCGGATCTGCAAAAAGCCATTATCGCCCAATTCGGGGAAGCCGTTTACCCCAATGGTGTACTCGACCGCAAATACCTCGCTTCTATTGTATTCAATGACCCTTTTCAGCTGGAGATGTTAAATGCCCTCGTACATCCCTTCACCATTGCCGCCGCCGAAGAATGGGCAGGTAAACAACAAACGCCTTATACTATTAAGGAAGCCGCTTTGTTTTTTGAAGCCGGCTCTGTCATTGGTTTTGATTATATGATCGGTGTGTATGCTCCGCAGCACCTGCGTATCAAAAGAGCCATGGACAGAGATCAGGTAAGCAGGGAAGAAGTATTGTCCAGGATGAAACGGCAGATCCAGGAAGAGATCAAAATGCGCTTATGCGATTTTGTACTGATCAACGATGAGCAACAATTGCTGATACCACAGGTACTCAAATTACACGAACAATTTCTGAACGAAGCAGGAAATACCAGCCATGCATAAAGTTAACTTAATAGACAAATTTGCACAGATCACCGATTACTGGAACCCCCATATTGCCGGGGAACTGAACGGCCAGCAGGTAAAACTGGTTAAATTCAAAGGCCCGTTTACCTGGCACCACCATGAACAGGAAGATGAATTGTTTTATGTGGTGAAGGGCTCGTTTGTGATGGAGTTGCGCGATAAGAACATCGAATTGAAAGAAGGCGATTTTCTGGTCGTACCCCGGGGTGTGGAACACCGGCCCAATGCGGAAGAAGAGGTCTGGGTCATGTTATTCGAACCCGCCGCTACCCTGAATACCGGTAATACTGAAAATGCATTCACCAAAAAGGAGTTGAACAGAATCTGATATTGTTGTGACGGCAGTATCTGAAAAGGGAAAATGTATCCATAAATCAACCAATTATTAAGTTACTGTCTTTTCTGAATAAGCTAATTTCTAATAAATGACTATCGTTCCTCAGCTACACCCTTTTTTTCGCAAAAGTGCCGCTAAGAAAGGGACTGGCATATTGATACTGATTATGCTGCTGATGGTCGGATTTAAATTACTCATCTTTGACCTGGTCATCCCCAAAACAGCCAACCTCACCACCCCACCCAAATGGCGTATGATGCCGCTTCGCCAGAACAGGGAAGTGCTGCTCGACTATTTTGGTAACCCCGCGAAAAGTCAGGAAAGGGTAGATGAATGGACAGGCGGCAGAAAGGGGAAAATACACCAACTGCGCGTATATTATTCTGCAGACTCCATTGCCGTTGCGTACGCTATCCGGTACCGGTATAGTAATTTTTTGTTTGCGAAGGAGTATGTGTTGGATAGCAATGATATCAGATAAACAATGATAGAATGATAGTATGATAGAATGATAGAATAAAATTTAGGGAAGGTTCCTGCAAATGAAACAAATCAAAACATTCACTCATTCTATCATGCTATCATTCTCTCATTTTCTAACCCTATAACACCATCTCTTCAACTTCCCTTCAAAATCAAATGGTGTGGTGGCTTTGGTGATGTCTTTGATGTCTGTGGCTTTGATTAATTCTCCCTCCATCACAAAGCGGGTAAAATTGGTACTGAAAAAAATGACACCATCCGCTGAGAGCGTTGCCAATGCATCGTTGAGCAATTCCACATGATCCCTTTGTATATCGAGGAAATCCTTCATCCGCTTGCTGTTGCTGAATGTGGGTGGGTCCATGATCACGAGGTCGAAACTGTTGGGTGGCAGGGTTTTTAGGTATTGCATCACATCGGCATGGATAAACAGGTATTTTTCGGGATCCTTGAAATGATTGATCACAAAATTATCTTCTGCCCAGGCCAGGTAGGTTTTAGACAGGTCCACTGAAGTAACAGCGGTAGCGCCACCTGCCGCCGCATACACCGAAAAAGAACCGGTATAACAGAAAAGATTCAGCACGCGTTTATCCTTACACAGCGCTCTGACCATCTGCCTTGTAACGCGGTGGTCGAGAAACAGGCCTGTATCGAGGTAATCGGTCAGGTTAACCTGAAATTTCAGTCCGTTTTCCAGCACGGTAAAAAACTCCTGTTTGGTGTCCATTTTCTCGTACTGGTCTTCGCCCCGGTGCGACATCCGCTTCCGTTGCCGTACATACATACGATCGGCCGGAATCCCTGTAACGTCTGCGATCACCTGCAAACAACTGTCCAGCCAGGTTTCATGTTCCTCATCTGTCATACCATGCCTGCGCAGGTATTCGGCCAGGTAGATCTTATCCTCATAGATCTCTACACAGAGCGGGAACTCGGGTAGATCGTGATCGTATACCCGGTAACAGGAAACCTCCTGTCTTTTGGCCAGTTTGCTTTTGTGTTTGAACACTTTCACCAAACGGTTGCGGAACATCTCTGTTTTTGCCGTTTCCATCATGGGTGCAAAATACGGAGATGCGGGGGTTTATTGGTTTACTGGTTTAATAGTTTATCGGTTTACCGGCATACCAGACAACCATACAAATAAACCAGTAAATCAATCAACCAATAAACTGCTATATTTAAAATCTAAAACTAGCTCCATGAGACAAATCTTATTGGCATCCCTGCTGTTAGGGCTGGTGTCTGGTGTACAGGCACAGGAATACAGCAGTTATGCAGACCAGCTAAGCCGTTTGCAGGCACTCTCCAAAGCCTGGCCCTCGCTGGTAAAACTGCAATCCCTTACTAAAACCAATGGCGGCAAAGATTGCTGGCTGTTGACCATTGGCACAACAGGTAAAACAGAAACTAAACCCGCCATTGCCGTAATCGGAGGCACCGAAGGCAACCACTTACTGGGCGTTGAAATGGCCATTGGCTTTGCCGAAAATCTGCTGAAAGGCAGTGGTACAGACAGTATCAAAAACCTGCTGGCCAAAACCACTTATTACGTGTTCCCGAATATGAGTCCAGATGCTACGGAGCAATACTTTGCCAAACTGAAATACGAACGTAGCAGTAATGCCACAGATACCGACGATGACAGAGATGGTAAATTGAATGAAGATGGGGTAGATGATCTGGACGGAAACGGAAAGATTACCCTGATGCGGATCATTTCTCCTGTAGGCGATTACAAAACCCATCCGGAAGATGCACGGGTTTTGGTAAAAGCCGATGCCAGTAAAGGAGAGAAAGGAAAATACCGTTTGCTGACCGAGGGTTTCGACAATGACAAAGACGGTTACCTGAACGAAGATGGGGAAGGCGGCATTGCCCTCAACAAGAACTTCACCTATAAACACAATACGTTTGCCGCCGGTGCCGGCGATTATCCTGCCAGCGAAAAAGAAACCCGCACCATGCTGGATTTTCTGTTCGATGCGTTTAATGTATATGCTGTGGTGAGTTTTGGCAGTAACAATAACTTATCCACCCCCATTGCCTACAATCCTTTGCTGGCAAGAGAAAGGATACTGGCCGGTTATCTTGAGCCCGATGCCAGGGTGAATGGGATGGTTAGTGAGTTATATAACAAGGTTACCGGATTAAAGGATGCCCCCAGAACCAGTCCCGGCGGTGGTGATCTGTTATCATGGGGATATTTTCATTATACCCGCTATAGCTTTAGTACACCGGGTTGGTGGGTACCTAAAGCCAAACCGGATACCGCCAAAAAGGAAAAATCTTTTACAGTAGAAGATCCCGCTGCCAATTATTTGCGCTGGGCACAACAACAGGGAATTACCAATACGTTTACCGAATGGAAAACGATCCAGCATCCGGATTATCCTGATCAGCAGGTAGAAGTGGGTGGACTGGATCCTTTTGTTTTGGTGAACCCGCCTTACAAACTGGTGGGCGATATAGTAAAAAAACATACAGACTTTCTGGTAAAACTGGCCGGTCAGCAGGCAGAGATTGATGTGGTGAATCTGAAAACGGAAAAACTGGGTAATGGATTGACGAGGATCAGTCTCGACCTGATCAACAAAGGCGGTCTGGCCACGCATCCCAAACTGGCAGAACGCAGTTACTTCCTCAAAAAGCTGAAAGTGGCTGTGAACAATACCGGCAACCAGCAGATCGTAGGCGGCAAAAAGATCACCCTGTTGAATTCACTGGAAGCTGCGGGATCACAATCCTTCAGCTGGCTGATCAAAGGCAGCGGTAAACTCACCATTGATGTGGGTTGCCCAACGGCCGGTACCAAACAAGTGGAAGTAACCCTGTAAACCTCAAAACAACGCATTATGAAACGCATATTATTATTCTGTTTGTCACTATTCACCCTAGCTGTTGGGCAGTTACTGGCACAGGCACCCGAACAGATGTTCAAAGCAGCAGGGTCGCCGGTGAATCCCAAAGTAACTGTTACCTGGAACAAATACTACGACCATGCAGGTATTGGTGAGATCTGTAAAAAGATCGCTGCTGCTTATCCCAACCTCGCCAAATTCGAATCTATCGGGAAGTCTTACCAGGGAAGGGATCTCTGGTGCCTTACTATTACCGATTTCAAAAAAGGCGATCCTGCGCGTAAACCCGGCATGTATATCGATGGGAATATTCACTCCAACGAAATACAAGGGGCTGAATTTGCCCTGTATACGGCCTGGTACCTGACCGAATCTTTCGGCGATACGAAATTCATTCAGGAATTACTCGAAGACAAAGTATTCTATATTATTCCCACCATTAATCCAGACGGAAGGGATAGTTATATCCACAAACCCAATAATGCCAGCTCTCCCAGATCGGGTTTGTTACCTGTAGATAATGATGCGGATGGGTTAATTGATGAAGACAGTTATGAAGACCTGAACGGCGATGGTAATATCACGCTGATGCGGAGGAGAAGTCCGAACGGCCGTTTTAAAACTGATCCCCGTGATCCGCGCAACATGATCCAGGCCGGAGTAGATGAAAGAGGTGAGTGGGAACTGCTGGGTATTGAAGGCATCGACAAAGACGGAGATGGACGTGTAAGTGAAGATGGGTACACTTTCCAGTACGATCCCAACCGCGATTGGGGATGGGGTTGGCAGCCGAACTATATTCAGAACGGCGCGTATAAATATCCGTTCTCTTTGCCCGAGAACAGGGCCGTGATGGAATTTGTGATGAAACATCCGAATATCGCCGCCGCACAGTCTTTTCACAATGCAGGAGGCATGATCCTTCGTGGGCCGGGCGGACAGGAAGACGTGAACACTTACAACGCACAGGACTTACAGGTATATGATGCCATTGGTAAAAAAGGCGAAGAGTTATTGCCAGGCTACAAATATCTCGTGGTGTATAAAGATCTGTATTCTGCCTATGGTGGTGAGTTGGATTGGTTTTATGCGGGAAGAGGCATCTATACCTATTCCAACGAATTATGGACGCCTTACCTGATGTATATGAAAGAAGGATCCCGCGATCCGTTTGATAATCCCACTTATAGCTTTGATCGTTACCTGTTATTCCAGGATGCCTTTGTTCCCTGGAAAGAATATGACCATCCGCAATACGGTAAAGTGGAGATCGGTGGGTTCAAGAAGAATTTTACAAGGGCGCATCCCGGTTTTTTATTGGAGTCGGATGCCCATCGTAATATGGCCTTCAGTATCTACCATTGTTTTTCAACCCCAAAACTGGAAGTGCAGAGCATCTCAGAAAAGGATCTGGGCGATGGTTTGAAGGAAGTGACCGCCGTAGTGGCTAACCAGCGCATGATGCCTACGCATAGTAGCCAGGATACCAAGAACAAAATTGAGCGGCCCGACCTGATCAGCCTCAGCACTACCGGTAAAATTGTAGCCGGTATGACGGTGGAGAACAAAGACCTGAACCTGACAACCGAACAGAAGAATAATCCGCAAACCATTGAGGTTCCCAATATTCCGGGCCTGGGCGCGGTAACGGTGAAATGGATGGTACAAGGTGGCGGAAAATATACAGTAACTGTTGATAGCAGGAAAGGGGGAGTGGTGAGCGGAACTAAGTAAAAGAAATTGTCGCCTATAAAAAACCAAGACCCGGGATTGAAGTTCCGGGTCTTGTTATAATAATAACTGCTCATCTATTTCTATTGTTGCTCGCGACTACAAATTTTCGAAAGATTTGTAACATCAATGTTTCACCTGCACTGAATAGTTACATTTTATTTAATAATGTACTTAACTTCTGTCTCAGACCACTGTCTGAAAGTGCCTTTCCGACAATTTTACCTGATTCATCAAGAAGTAGGTTGAATGGGATATACTCCAGATGATAATACTTCGCGATTTCAGCATAAAATCCTTTCAATTCGGAAACCTGCAACCATGGAAGTCGCTCTTGTCTTAGAGCCCTTATCCAATTTTCATGAGTATCGTCAAGTGAGATACTTATAATTTGCAACCCCATTTTATTAAATTCAGAATAGATTTTTTTTAATTCTGGAAAGGCCTTTCTGCAAGGACCACACCAACTTGCCCAAAAATCTATTAAAGTGTATTTGTGGGTTAATGTAACTAAATCGATCCTTGATCCGATGCTATCAAGTTGAGGTGGGAGATAAGCTATTGTGCCAATATCAGTTGCTTTAAGCCGCATAAGAAACTTTTCTACCCCATTTAAATTGAACTTGGCGCGCTGCTCATTTGATAATAAATTAAAGATACTTTCAGCTTGTTTATATGACAAAAACTCACTTTGCACCAAAGTCTCAGATGATAAATTATGGTTAGGATATTCCTTAGCAAATTGATAAATACTGTCATAGAGAAATTTGTTTTGCACACTATCGGGAATAGATATGTTTCTTATTTCTTTCCAGAAATTCAAAACTCTTTCTCTTAAGTTTTGGCTTTGTGATCCGATCACATCTATCACATTAAGAAAGACATAATATTTATTGTTGATATATTGACTATCAACTTTAAAACGAAGGGTAATTTGTCCAGAATCTAAATAAACGTACGCTGCGGAGGATATTGGTAGAATAGAGAAGGAAGCTAAAATTGGTTCAGTGATAGTCAAATTAATATCAAAGTTATGATTGATAATTTGAACAAAATCAGATTTTGGTTCCTTTGCATCATAATAATATATTTTTATTCTACCATTTGGCATGTTATCAATGACTCCGCTGATATGGGAACGGAGCATGTATTGGGAGTTCGACAGATTCGCCACACACAAAAAGCATATGAAAATAAAAAGTCTCATTTTTTCATCTATTGCCGTTGTTGGTCGCTGACCAACAACAAAACAAGTACTATTTCAATTTCGCCAATGCTTCTTTAATTCTTTTCCAGGCCGTTTCAATATTCTCCATACTGGCGGCAAAAGAGAAACGAACGCAGTTGGGTTCTCCGAACGCTTCACCCATTACACAGGAAACATGGGCGTTGTTCAGGATATACATACTCAGATCAGCTGAATTAGTGATGGTTTCGTTGCCATCTGATTTTCCGTAATAAGCACTTACATCAGGGAACACATAAAAAGCGCCTTCAGGTTCAAAACATTTGAAACCGGGTATTTCTTTGATCAGTTCCAGCGTGCGGGCACGTCTGCGGGTAAACTCGGCCGTCATTTCCTGTGAAGGTCGCAGATCACCGGTTAAAGCTGCCACCGCTGCTTTCTGCGTAACAGAAGTAGCACCGCTGGTAAACTGTCCCTGTAATTTTTCACAGGCTTTGGCTATGGTAACATTGGCTGCTATATAACCCAGGCGCCATCCGGTCATGGCAAAACCTTTACTCAATCCGTTGATCAGTACCACACGGTCTTTCAGGTCGTCGAACTGTGCAATACTTTCGTGTTTGCCTACAAAATTGATGTACTCATAGATCTCATCTGCCAGGATGGTGATGTTCGGATATTTCCGGAACACGACTGCCAGTGCTTCCAGTTCTGCTTTGCTGTATACGGCACCAGAAGGGTTGCAGGGTGAGGAGAACATGAACACTTTGGTTTTATCGGTAATGGCCGCTTCCAGTTGTGCTGCGGTACTTTTAAAACCGTTCTCTACCGTGGTTCTGATCTCAACTACTTTACCACGGGCAATTTTTACCAGTTCAGAGTAAGTAACCCAATAAGGGGTAGGGATCACTACTTCATCACCTTCATCTACCAGGGCCAGAATGGCATTGGCCAGGCTCTGTTTGGCACCGGTGGATGTTACAATGTTTTCAGGCTTATAATCAAGGTTATTATCGCGTTTCAATTTGGTACAAACCGCTTCGCGCAGGTCCATGTATCCGGCTACCGGAGAATAGTGGCTCCAGTTGTCATTGATGGCTTTGATAGCGGCATCTTTGATATGCTGTGGGGTATCGAAATCGGGTTCACCCAGACTCAGATTGATGACATTAAATCCTTTGGCTGCCAGTTCGCGGCCCAGTTTGGCCATTTTGAGTGTTTCGGGCTCATTAAACCTGTCGAGAAGAGAAGAAAGTTGCATACAGAATTTACATTAAGGAAATTAGCTATCTATTAATTTTGCGCTGGAAAGTTCGGAAAAACATTCCAAACGCTTGTAAGTTTTGAGGGGGCATTGGTTTACTGGTTTATTAGTTTATTGGTAGGCTGGTGGGATACTTGCGACAGAATATATTATACCAGCCACTGAAGCAGCATAAGGAAAATGATAGTGAGCACATACCTACAATGATATAGATCCCAGGAAACGAATAAACCAGTAAACCAATAAACAAATAAACCATCTACATTTGAACCGTAATACAGACGCCATGCCTTACGAATCGATTTCCGTTTTTGATATGTTTAAAATCGGTGTCGGGCCTTCCAGCTCGCACACTTTGGGCCCCTGGAGGGCGGCTTTGCGTTGCCTGGATACCATACGGGAGAAAGGTGGTTTAGAAGAAGTGGTTTCCGTCACGGTTTTACTGTATGGTTCCCTGGCCAAAACCGGCAGGGGGCATGGTACCGATATTGCCGTAATGCTCGGTTTATGCGGAGAAGATCCGGTTACGATTGATGTGAATGCCATCACTCCCAAGATCAACCGGATTATCGCAGACAAAGAACTTCCACTTGGGGGCAGCATGCCTATTCATTTTCCGGTGTCAGAAAAAGTGCAGTTTCTCTTCAACGAAACATTGCCTTATCATCCCAACGGACTTTCCTTTCTGGTAACGATGAAAAACGGCGACAGCTGGAGTGAGACTTTTTTCTCGATCGGTGGCGGTTTTGTGGTGAAGGAAGGTGAAAGTAATGGCGGCAAAAAAACGGTACAACTGCCTTTCCCGATCGATACGGCCAGCGACCTGCTGCACTGGTGCATGAATGGCATGGCCATTCATGAAGTGGTGATGGAAAACGAATCAAGCTGGCGCAGCGAAGCCGATACCCGCAAAGGCGTACTGCAGATCTGGAATGCGATGAAAGAATGCACTTTCCGCGGCTGCCATGCCAAGGGTGAATTACCCGGCGGACTGCAGGTACGCCGCAGGGCTTTTGACCTGAACAAACGCCTGATGAAAGGGCAGACCTATACCGATTATGATAGCTGGATGGCCTGCATCAAACAGGGCGGTCATGATTTCAGTTACACTCTGGATTGGGTAAGCTGCTTTGCCCTCGCCGTCAACGAAGAGAACGCTTCCTTCGGCCGGGTTGTAACCGCACCTACCAATGGAGCCGCAGGCGTTATTCCCGCCGTTTTGCAGTACTATATTGCTTTCTGCGATGGAAATACGGAGGATAAAATCATTCGCTTTCTGCTGGTAGCATCCGAAATAGGCAGCATCTTTAAAAAAGGGGCCACCATCTCTGCTGCGATGGGTGGTTGCCAGGCCGAGATCGGCGTTTCTTCCGCCATGGCCGCGGCTGCGTTAACAGAATGTATGGGTGGTACACAGCGCCAGGCATTAATGGCCGCCGAAATCGCGATGGAACATCATCTGGGGCTTACTTGCGATCCGATTGGCGGATTGGTTCAGATCCCCTGCATCGAAAGAAATACCATGGGCGCCATCAAAGCCATCACTGCTTCTCAGCTGGCATTACAAAGCTCACCCGATTATGCCATCGTCAGCCTAGATAAAGTGATCAAAACCATGTGGGATACCGCGCTGGATATGAGCAGCAAATACAAAGAAACCGCTGATGGCGGATTGGCGATACATATACCGATCAGTTTGCCGGAATGTTAAGTGTGAGTAGTGAGTAGTCAGTAGTGAGTAGGTAGTTATTGGTTAGTTTGCTACTTCGCACATTTCACAATGCGAACATTGCTCAAAACATTCTATCAATCTATCATACTATCATTCTATCATTGCTCCCTACCCAAAACATTCACTCATCCACTCATTCACTCATTCACTCATTGCTTCTTCATACACCTTTATCTCATTATACAAAGTCCCCCTCTCCACCGGTTGTCTCTTCACCTGTTTGATCAATGTAACCAGGTCTGCCGTGCTCATGGTAGGTGTTTGCTCTTCGCTGCCGGCCATGGCGTAGATCTTGGTGGAGTCATCGATGGTACCATCAATATCATTCACCCCAAAAGAGAGCGATAACTGGGCGTTCTGCCTGCCCAGCATGGGCCAGTAGGCTTTGATATGCGGGAAGTTATCCATGTACAAACGGGATACGGCATACATGCGCATGTCTTCAATGATCGAGGATTCGGCCACATGACTCATATCATTATCCTTGTTACGGAATTTCAGCGGAATGAACGTATTGAATCCACCGGTTTCATCCTGCAGGCTGCGTAACCGTTCCATATGATCGATACGGTGCCAGTATTTTTCGATATGTCCGTATAAGAGCGTGGCATTGCTATGCATACCCAGTTGGTGAGCCGTTTTGTGAATATGTAACCAGCCATCGGCATCTACTTTATCCTCGCAGATCTGTGTACGGATCTCCGGATGAAAGATTTCTGCACCACCGCCGGGTAAGGAATCCAGTCCGGCCTCATGTGCCAGACGCATACCTTCCTCTGTGCTGACCTTGGCTTTTTTGAACATATAATCCAGCTCTACGGGTGTAAACGCTTTGATATGCAGATCCGGAC
Source organism: Sediminibacterium sp. GW821-FHT12F12 (assembly GCF_058806635.1). Classification (NCBI taxonomy): domain Bacteria; kingdom Pseudomonadati; phylum Bacteroidota; class Chitinophagia; order Chitinophagales; family Chitinophagaceae; genus Sediminibacterium; species Sediminibacterium sp. GW821-FHT12F12. Next base: position 126,152 of record NZ_JBXAPW010000006.1, read on the forward strand.
GATGTGCTTTGATTTTACGCAACAGTTCCAGGAAAAACTCCATGGTCATTTTGGGGTGTACACCGCCTACAATATGCACTTCTGTAACGGGCTGACCATCGTAGCTTTTTACAATATCCAGCATCTGGTCAATGCTCAGTTCCCAGCCTTCTTCCTTGTGGGCGTATAAGCGGGAGTAGGAGCAGAATTTACAGGAGAATACACAGAGATTGGTGGGTTCAATATGAAAGTTCCGGTTGAAATAGGTCTTGTTGCCATGTTTCTCTTCGCGTACCCAGTTGGCCAGCGCACCCAGGTAGGCGAGGGAGCCTTTTTCGAACAAAGCCACACCGTCATCAAAAGAGATTCTTTCTTTGTTCAGTATTTTCTGGCCGATCTGCTGGAGTTGGGAATCTTTGACACTGGAAACGATTACAGAGACTGCGGAGCTCATATTCACCTGTTTAGAGTGCAAAATTAATTAGTAATTGGTAATTAGTAGTTAGTAATTCACAACTGTGCGGCAAAAAAACGCTGTTTTTGATAGAAACTTTGACAAGCTCGTATTCTCCTATCTATTGATAGTGCAGTCATCCGCGAGATCAAAGTCAGAAAACCTCTGTTGCTCTGTGTATTCTGTGTTAAAAATTGGCCGGTGCTATCCTATGTTGAGGTCTTTTTCAACACAGAAGGACAGAGATAGGTAGCTACACAGAGAAGGCTTTGAAACAGTAGTTTGTTTAACCAACTTACCATTACAAAGCCTCCCCAGTCCAATTTTTAATTGCTAATTTTTAATTATCAGTGTTTCACTCCCTCCAACGCTGTCCTGTCATGTTTATACCTGAAAACCAAGGGGAAAACAATTCCCAGAATCAGCGCATATCCGGCAAAACTGAACCAGATGTTCTGCCAGTTTTTTACGCCGTCGATCGTGAAATAATCTACTACCCAGCCACTGATGGTTCCACCGAGATAGGCGCCGATACCGTTGGTCATGAGCATGAACAAACCCTGCGCGCTGGCGCGGATCTTGATATCGGCTTCTTTTTCCACGAAAAGCGAGCCGGAGATATTGAAAAAATCAAATGCCATACCATAAATGATCATCGACATCAACAGCAGATACAGACCCGGGCCGGGATCGCCGATGGCGAAGAGACCGAAACGGAATACCCAGGCAAAAATGCTCATCAGCATTACATTTTTGATCCCGAATCTTTTAAGAAAGAAAGGAATGGTGAGGATGAACAGGGTTTCAGAGATCTGCGAGATGGAGATCAATAAATTGGGATGCTGTACGCCGAATGAGTCGGGGAACTTGCCTTTGAAATCATCCAGGAAAGGCGATCCGAATGCATTGGTGATCTGCAGCGCCGCCCCCAGCAACATGGCGAACATAAAGAAGATGATCATTTTTTTACGGCGGAACAGCACAAAAGCATCCAGTCCCAGAGCAGATACCAGGCTACGCTTGGCTTCCACCGGTACCCGGGTGCAGGCTGGCATGGTAAAGGCATAGATACCCAGTAACAAACCTGAACCGGCACTAACATACAACTGCAAAGGGCTCTTTGTCCAGCCGAAAAGATCCACCATCCACATGGCCACAATAAAACCAATAGTGCCCCATACCCGGATGGGAGGGAAGTCTTTCACGATATCAAATCCTTTCTTTTCCAGCACGATATAAGAAACCGTATTATTCAGTGCGATGGTAGGCATGAATGCCATCGAATTCAGCAGCATGATCAGGTAAAAAGTACGGTAATCGGTAACAGTAGAAGCCCAGAGCAACAATAAAGCACCTATGATATGCAATGACCCCAGCACTTTTTCGGCATTTATCCACCTGTCGGCCACAATACCCATCAGGGCGGGCATAAAAAGAGAAGCAATACCCATGGTAGCATAAACGGCACCCACTTCACCGCCCGTAAATCCCAGGGTTACGATCATATATCCCCCCAACGAGATCAGCCAGGAACCCCACACAAAGAACTCCAAAAAATTCATCAGCATCAGGCGGGCCTTGATATTCATAGACAAGTTGTTTTAGTGGTAGAAATCAGGTGGGAAGATAGGAAAAATCGAACAGAAGAACAGATGAACAAGGAACAGACGAACAGACGAGCAAGGAACAGAAGAACAGATGATCGGAGGATAGAGTACGGCAATTTTCAGATGATAACAAGCGAATTCGACATACTGCCTAAGCCTTCGTCCGTTCCTTGTTCATCTGTTCGTCTGTTCATCTGTTCAAAAAAAAGAGCCCGAAACCCGGGCTCTTTTGAAAATATCTGTGCACAACTTAAATATGCGCCTGGATCTTTTTATCCAATACCGATTTCGGTACAGCGCCGATCTGTTTGTCTACGATCTGTCCACCTTTGATGAAGAGGATGGCAGGAATGGAAGTAATACCATAATTCACACTCAGGTTCGGGTTATGGTCAACATTTACTTTGCCCACGTTTACTTTACCGTCGTATTCTTTGGCCAGTTCTTCAATAACGGGTCCGATAGCACGGCAAGGGCCACACCACTCTGCCCAGAAATCTACCAATGTCAGTTTATCGCTGTCCAGTACGTTTGCCTGGAAATTTGCGTCTGTTAATTCTAAAGCCATTTGTCTAAGATTTAAATTGTTTATGATTGTCTCTTGTGATAGAAGGATGTCAAATATAAATCCAAACCCTGGTTTATGCTGTTTTGACTTTTCCACCACTGTGACTAATGACGTTGCAACAGTAAAAACCTGACAAGGGGGCAGCTATTTCCGTTTCAGGGGATACCATTGCAAGAAAGTGGCCGAACGCCAGAGCCATTCAAACGGGCCGTAGCGGAAGCTTTTCAGCCACCATTTGCATAGGATTACCTGCACCACAAAGAAAACCAGGGCAATCAGCCAGTTGAGCCAGGGAGCGGTTTGGCCAACAAGGCCCAGCCCCACACCATAATACAACCCCAGGCCCAGCAGGGTTTGGGTGAGATAACAGCTCAGTGCCATTTTACCCACCGAAGCCAGCGGATAGAGCCTTTTCTGCCATTTGGGCCTGTATAACAGTAAACTGATCCCCGCAACATAAAAACAAACCAGCGAAGCACTCAGGGTGTCATAAAAGATGCTGAAAATGAAGCCCATAACCGGGTTCTGCTCCCAACCAAGTTTCAGGAAGGTATTGGCGGCAATCAGGCTCAGTCCTGCCAGCAAACAACCCAAACCCAGCCAGCTGCTGGTGCGGAGTATCTTTTTAAATACCGGTCGGGAGCTATCCGGGGTTTCAAACCAGTTTTTACGCCCTGTGTACATACCCAGCAGGAAAAAGCCGAATGTGACAAATATGCGGCCGCTATCGAGCTGAAATTTGAATTTATCGGGGAAGTTGAGCAGGTTGGCTTTGAACAAGGGCCACCAGTAAGGCTGTTGCATCATGGTAAAATAGGCTTTGCCAACCGCTTCAAAATCGGGTGGGGGCCCATTGCCAGGAGGGGGAGGAGATGTTGGTACCGTTGACAGAAGTTTCACCACTTCAATCAGTTTGCCGGGAACATTCAGGGCAAACAGAATACCCAGTACCAGGATAATCCGGTTATTCCATTTACGCATGGGTAATAAAAGAAAACCCAGTGGCGCATAAATGGAGAGAATATCGCCACGCCAGAAAGCGTGATGCACCACACCGATCAATCCCAGCAGGGTAATACGCCAGGCATAGCGTAATACAAAATTGTCGTTTCGTTTCTCCATGCTCTGCATCTGCAGGTAAAAACTCAGTCCGAAGAGAAAAGAGAAAAAAGCAAAGAACTTACCGGAAATGAAAATGTCATTAATTACAGGCATTACCTGCGAGCCAATGTCTTTGTATTTGTTGAAGAGCTCGCCGGGTAAGGGACCGGCGCTATACCAGAAAATCATATGCGCCAGCAGAATGCCGAATAAGGCAAAGCCACGAAGCACATCAACCGTGATGATGCGTGGGGTAGCTACAGGTGTTTGCATGCAGGTTTTGGTTTTGTACAGTACGTAAGTAGTGTAAAAAAAGTTACAGCTCTGCGGTAAAAAAGGATGAACAACTGTATAGGGGGGTGAGTAACAAGAACTCACATAAATATGTGATATCCAGGCCTCTGTTAATCGGAATAAATGGCAACATGCCGGAATACCTGCTGGTATAGCGAATAGGGTACAGGTATCAGAAAGAACATTGCAATGGTTTCCCCTTAGGGTTTTATGGGAAGGTAATGACAAATGTCATTTTTAAAGCTTTACTGCTTGTGTAACTTTGTATTAGAAAATGTACAACAGTTTTAATAACAGAAAATGAAAAAGCTGATTCAACTATCTTTTTTGACTGCAGTTATGTATTTAACAGGATGTACTAAAGAGGTTACGGATCCTTTGGCAAATGTTATCACCAGCACCCAGACCGAAATTGGGACAGGTTATATTCTGGTGAAAGAGTTGGATAGCACTGAGTTAACCATTGAAATTTCTCCCGCGATTACCTGTTATACCTACAAATACGGGCAACCGTTAAATCCATGTGATATTCGTATTTACTTCAATTGCAACTTAACGAAACCCGTAAATGGATGGCTGCGTATTGATATCAGAAAGAAAACTTCCGGTCTGCTTATTGGCACTACCAATGCCGAAATCTCTGATTTGCCGGATATTGTATTAAATATTGCACCTCGCACTACCAATGCCTATTTTAATAGTTTTTTCAAGAATGCTGATTTGAATCAGGTGCCGGATATATTCCGGATAGACCAGGTGATTATGTATAAAGAAGGCAAGTAACCGGATCAATACAGGCAGCTCATCGAAAAGTAGCTGATTCATTACCCCACCAATCCCACCTGTATATCCACATCCGGATTGGCCATCAGAAAATCCGCCATTTCTTCGTTCATCTGAAAACCGCGGTCAAAAGAACTGAGGGTTACTTTCAGGTTGTCTTTGGGTTCAAAGAGATTGAATTTTAAGGACGATTTACCGGGATTATTGCGTACGTTTTTATCTACAAAACTCACAAAATCAGCCGTTACCGATGCCGGATGCATATTGATCTCGATACTGCGTGTCAGGTTCTGCTTCACGGTTTCGAGCAAAGACATCACATTGATCTTGAATTCGAAATTATTGGGCTGGTTGTAGCGGTTGCGGAAAAAACCGGTGAGCAGGATATTCTGCCCTTTTTCGAGGTAGTTCTGGAACTTGATATAATCCTCGCTCCACAACACAAACTCTGTTTTACCCGTAAAATCCTCGATCACAAAAGAGCCAAAGTTTTTGCCCGTTTTGGTAACCCGGTGCTGTACATCTATCACCAGGCCGGCCACCCGCAAACTCTTGCCCAGTCCCGACTGTGCACTCAGCGAATCCCTGATCTCATTAAAATCGTTGATCTTGGTAATGCCGTAATATTTCAGTTCAAATTTAAAATGGTCCAGCGGGTGCCCGCTCATGAACATACCCGTCACATCTTTTTCGTGATCCAGCAGTTCGGTCAGGGTCCAGGGTTCGCACTGGGGAATTTTGGGTACCTGCACTTTCATGGCATCCGACAGATCGCCGAAGAGGGTATTGGCGGTACCGGTAACACTTTGCTGCGCCTGTCCATAAGCAATAATGCGTTCCAGTCCGCTTTGCCTTTCGTTCTCGGGCGTATAAAAATACTGTGCACGGTGATAGGCTGTAAAACAATCAAAAGCACCGGAATAAGCCAGGCTCTCCAGCGATTTCTTGTTTACGTTTTTCTGCAATACCCGTTTGATAAAATCGAAAATATCTTTGTATTCACCGCTTTTTTCACGCTCGGCAATAATGGTATCCACGGCCGCATCGCCCACACCTTTCAGTCCACCCAAACCAAAACGGATCTCGCCCCGCTGGTTTACTGCAAAACCTTTGAGCGATTCATTGATATCCGGCCCCAGTACTTTAATGCCCATTCGTTTACACTCTTCCATAAAGAAAGTGATCTTTTCAATGGCACCGGCATGGTTCAGTACTGCCGACATATACTCGCCCGGATAATGGGCTTTCAGGTAAGCCGTCTGGTAAGCCACAAAGGCATAACAGGTGGAGTGCGATTTGTTGAATGCGTATTGTGCAAAGGCTTCCCAGTCGGTCCAGATCTTTTCCAGTTTATCGGGCGCATGTCCTTTGGCTGTGGCACCGCTGATAAACTGGGCCTTCATTTTATCGAGTACCGATTTCTGCTTTTTACCCATGGCTTTCCGCAATACATCTGCATCGCCCTTGGTAAAACCGCCGATGCTCTGGCTCAGCAGCATCACCTGTTCCTGGTATACGGTAATACCGTAAGTGTCTTCGAGGTATTCTTTCATATCCTCCAGGTCGTAACTGATGGCTTCGCGGCCATGTTTACGGTCGATGAATTTGGGGATATAGGCAATAGGGCCGGGACGATACAGTGCGTTCATCGCAATCAGGTCATCAAACTTATCCGGTTTTAACTCACGCAGGTATTTCTGCATACCCACACTTTCAAACTGGAACGTGGCATTGGTTTCGCCCTTCTGGTATAACTGGAAAGTTTTTTCATCATCCAGTGCAATCGTATCCAGGTCTATTTCCACACCGTGGTTCTGTTTGATCAGTTCCAGGGCAGTTTTTAAAATGGAGAGGGTTTTCAGCCCCAGGAAGTCCATCTTGATAACACCGGCATCTTCGATCACACTTCCCTCGATCTGTGTTACCCAGAGATCAGAGTCTTTCGAAACGGCTACGGGCAAAAGATCCGTCAGGTCTTTCGGAGCGATGATGATACCAGCGGCGTGAATACCTGTGTTACGTACCGAGCCTTCCAGTCGTTCGGCCTCGTGTAATACCTGTGCGCGGATATCGTTCCCGTTATAGATCTCGCGGATCTTTTTTACATTATCAATATCTTCCTGCTGGTAGGCTTCTTTTTCTTCGAGAGATTTTTCGCCTTCTTTAATGGTTAATGGGGCATGCAATACCCTGCGCAGTTCCGTTCCCGGTTTATCGGGCACCAGTTTGGCCAGCATATTACTTTCGGCCAATGGCAGATCCAGCACACGTGCCACATCTTTGATACTCATTTTGGCTGCCATGGTACCGTAGGTAATGATCTGCGCCACCTGGTTTTTGCCGTATTTATCTACTACATAATCGATCACTTTCTGGCGGCCCTCATCATCGAAGTCCGTATCAATATCGGGCATGCTCTTACGATCCGGGTTCAGGAAACGCTCAAACAGCAGGTTGTATTTAATGGGGTCGATATTGGTGATACCGATACAATACGCCACCACACTGCCCGCAGCCGATCCACGTCCCGGCCCTACAAACACACCCATATCTCTTCCGGCTTTGATAAAATCGCTCACAATCAGAAAGTACCCCGCAAAACCCATGGTTTTGATGGTGAACAGTTCAAAATCAATACGCTCCTGAATGGCCGGTGTAAGGTCATTGTATCGCATTTTGGCCCCCTCACGGGTGAGGTGTTGCAGAAACTCCCACTGGTTCAGGTTGGCATCTGCATGCACCTGGAACTCTTTGGGAATGGGGAAAGCGGGGAGGAGGATGTCTTTTTTCAGGTTCAGGATCTCAACCTTATCCACTACCGCCTGTGTATTCTCGAGCGATGCTGGAATATCACTGAACAGTTTCGACATTTCCTCCGTGGTCTTGAAATAGAACTGGTCGTTCGGGAATTTGAAACGGCGGTTCTTTATCTGTACCTCATCATTCACAAAATCGTCGAAACCCGGTGTACTCTGTTTTTCGCCGGTATTGATACAAAGCAGGATATCGTGTGCATTGGAATCGTCGCGGTCTACATAGTGACTATCGTTGGTAGCGATCACCGGTACTTTGTATTTCTTCGAGAAACGGACCAGGGTATCGTTGATCAGTTCCTGCTCTTTGATATTATGACGCTGCAGTTCAATATAATAATCCTCGCCAAACATATCCAGCCACCACTTGAATTCTTTTTCAGCAGCCGCTTCACCATCGTGTAAAATGGTTTGGGGCACGTAGGCACCAATACAACAGGTGGTGGCAATCAATCCTTCGTGGTATTTTTCTATCAGTTCCTTATCGATCCTCGGGTATTTACTGTACATCCCTTCAATAAAACCCAGCGATGTCAGTTTAACGAGATTCTGGTAACCGATCTTGTTTTTAGCGAGCAATACCTGGTGGTAACGTTCGTCTTTGAGTTCTTTGGTAAAGGTTTTGATATGACGGTCTTTTACCACGTAAAACTCGCAGCCCACAATGGGTTTTACCGTGGGTTCAAGGATATCTTTTCCATTGGCATCTTTCCCTACCACTTTGGTGTTCTTCCATGCCTGGCTCACAAAATTGAAGGCCCCGAACATATTACCATGATCGGTGATGGCCAAAGCGGGCATCCCATCTTTCATGGCTTTTTTATACAGGTTATCGATCGGTGCGGCACCATCGAGTAACGAGTATTGGGTATGAACGTGCAGGTGAGAGAACTGGGGCATGGGGAAGTCGGGAGTTTGGAGTTTGGAGTTTGGAGTTTTAAGTTTCCAACAAGCGACAAATATCGGTTATCCGGCAGCCGGAAAGAAGGGCAATTTTTCCACAAATGAACGGTCTGGATCGATGTGGTCGTCGGTCTTATTTATCCACATCTGCTGAAAGCGGTTAAGAAAACACAAAAGTTATTCCCCCTTAAGCATTTTATGGCTATGGCCTTTAACTTGCGGATGTGAGTCATCTGAAAAAAATACAGCATATATGCTTGCCTTTACTGGCCATCCTGATCCTGTCGGGCTGTAGTTCGGTGCGTAAGATCAGTACCAAAGACAGTGCATCCGGTGCCACTGCTCCCAAAAAGATTAAATCAACCGCCAAAAGAGAGTTTATTAATGGGATAGAAGTAACGCCGGGGTACCTGGTTACTTCCTCGCAGAAAACGGGAACGGGCAATGCCAAAAAAGGAGAGATGGGTAAAGACCAGACTGTTACCTATGGCAAAGCCGATAACCGGCTGATGTCGTTCGGCATCGAGAATGCCAATATGCTGCAACTGAAATACGCCATTGCCACCGATGCGTCTGTAGAAAAACTCACCAATATTCCTTTGCTCGAAGTGATCGATAAATGGTGGGGCACCAAATACTGTATGGGTGGCAGTACCGATAACTGTATTGACTGTTCGGCGTTTACCCAGGTTATTATGCGCGATGTGTACCAGTTATCTTTACCCAGAACCTCGCAGGAACAATACAATATTGCCGAAAAAATAGAACTCGAAGACCTACGCGAGGGCGACCTCGTTTTCTTTAACACCAGCGGAAGAGATATTTCGCATGTGGGTGTTTACCTGCTCAACAACAAATTCGTACACGCAGCCACGAGTGGTGGGGTGATGATCAGTGATCTGAATGAAAAGTACTGGCAGCCGAGGTTTCGTGGCGCAGGAAGAGTAACGAAGTAATTAGTAATTAAAAATTAGCAATTAAAAATTGACGGGATTCTTCTCAGTGAACCTCCGTGTTTTCTGTATCTCTGTGATGAAAAAATATCCCATTATTTATTCCGGTAACGGTCTACTCGCTTAAGAAATACCGCAAATAACTGTCCTGCATCGGGGGTTAGTTGGAAGTAGAAGATGCCGCCGATCATGATGCCGGAGAAACTGATGCCGCGCAGGATAAGTCCTGCCCAGCCGTGAATATCTTTCATCAGGAAATAACAGAAACCATAGGCAGCTGCCGCTAACAGGAAGGAATACAGGGTTTTGATGGTAAAGGGCTGCATTTTGAACTTTCTGCGCAGGAACTCGAAACGGATAAAATTATACACGGTGTAAGCCGTTAATTCAGCAAAGGCAGAACCGATAATACCATATTGTTTGATCAGAAAATAGGTAAGGGGTAAACGGAAAGCCAGTAAGATAACGCCACTATAAAAGTCGAAGCGCCAGAAAGTAGAAGTATTAATGACCATGGCATTGAGCCCGGTTCCGGCATCAATGATGCGCACCATGCCGAGAATGAACAATACACCCAATCCATCGGAATAATCTTTCTGGATATTGAGTACCTGCATTCCATCCACTACATTCAGCCAGATATTGCCGAAGATGAATAACGACATGAGCAACAAGTTGATACATGAGCGCTGGTAAATACGGTAAATCTCTTTATAGTCTTTGTCTTTCCAGGCACGGGAGAGAATACCTGCAGAAATGGACTGGATACTGCGTTGGGGTACCTGTATCAGGTTGGCTGCATATTGCGCAAACACGAAGATACCTGTAGCCGTGAGTCCTTTTAAACTGGCAATGATGAGGCTGTCGATGGTAGCTGCTACAGCTGCAATAAAAGTGCCGCCAAAGATCAGTGCCTGCATACCTACGATCTTCTTCCAGAATTTACGGGTTACACGGCTGATGGAAAAAGTGAGGTATAAATGTCCTGAACGGTAGAGATAGACCAGTAATACCAGGAATACGACCAGGTACTGAAAGGCAAACAGGTAAACGAAATACTCGAAAGAGATCAGCTTAAAATAGAACAAGAGAATCAGTACACTGGTTAAAATACGGAGCCCGGTTTCTTTCAGAAAATTAGAGATCACCGATTTATGTACCGCCCAGCAGAAACTTTCGATCACCGAAAAAAACAGCATGCCCATGGCAAAGGGAAACAGCCAGAAATAATAATCCACCACCAGTTGCGAGTTCTCTGAGAACTTACGGATGAACAGGGGTTCAAAGTACCAGCCTCCCCAGAGTACCAATAAAAATCCAAAGAAAGATGCCAGTAAGGCCCAGGATAACAGATCGATCCTTTTCTCCGGCAGATTGTCTTTGTAATAAGGATAAAATTTATAGATCACCGGAATCACGCCCAACGAACCAAAAGCAAACATGATCTGTCCAAAATCGAAAAAGATCCTGGTTAAAGCGTATTGACTGGGCGCAAACACATTGCCCGACTCGTAAAAAAAGAAAGGGGTGGAAGTGGTATAGAAATAGTTATTGATGAAGCCAATGAAAAATCCAATATACACGAGTATACTTGAGATGATCGTCTGTTTCCGTATACTACCCATTTTGGTAATTAATGATTAATAATTAGCAATTAATAATTTTTGTGTTTGCTTCAAAGGATTGATATAGAAATAGGGATGTATTTGCTGGTAAATGATAATTACTAACTACTAATTATTAATTCCTAATTACAAACTCCCTTGTTTCACCTGCACATAATAATTCTTCTCGATTTCTTTTATCGGAAACGCTGCCCAATCGCCCGGTTTCAGTTCTTTGGTATTCCATTTATTGGATTCAGGGCCGAGTAATAATCCGCCTTTGGATGTATGCAGGAATATCGGCAGGTTAAACCCATCCACGCAATTGGTATACCGGTACGACAGTTTGGTTTTATCGGCAGAGATGGCATATTCAAAAACCGGCACCTGTGTGGTGCGGAGGTACTGGTCAAATATTTTGTTCACATTGCCGCCGAAGAACTGGCTCACCACCTGTTGAATATCTTCGGTGGTAACCGTTTGGTGGTAGAATTTCTTACCCATAAACCGGAGCATCTCCCGGAATTTTTCATCATCATTCATAGCATGACGGATGCTGTGCAGCATATTACCCGATTTGGGATACATATCGCCACTGCCTTCTTTGTTCACTCCATACGGGCCAATAATGGGTTTGTCGTTCTGGATACCACGGCGGCTTCCGTAATTGTATTCGTTACCGGCCTGTTTGCCGTATACATAATCCGTAAACAGGGTTTCGGAATAATTGGTGAAGCCTTCATGGATCCACATATCGGCCAGGTCTTTACTGGTGATGCTGTTGGCAAACCATTCGTGACCGCTTTCGTGTACAATAATAAAGTCCCATTTCAGTCCCCAGCCACTGCCACTCAGATCGCGACCGAGATAACCGTTCTGGTATTTGTTGCCATAGGCCACGGCACTCTGGTGTTCCATACCGAGATGCGAGGATTCTACAAGCTTGTATCCGTCTTCATAAAAAGGATAGGGCCCCATCCAGTATTCAAAAGCCCGTAACATGGTTTTGGCCTGTTTGAACTGTTCTTTTGCTTTGTCGATATTATAATCGAGTACCCAGTAGCTCAGGTCCAGCTTGCCTTTTTCGCCCAGCAGGGTATCGGTAAAGTTGACATACTTGCCGATATAGGGAACAAGGTTATAATTATTGATCGGGTTCTTTACCTCCCAACGCCAGGTAAGGGTGCCACTGCTGAAGCTTTTAGAATTGATCAGCCGGCCATTGGCCACTGCTACCAGTGTATCAGGAACAGTGATCAGCATGGTGGCCCCATTATCCGGTTCATCGCTCTGGTGATCTTTGCAGGGATACCAGACACTGGCACCCAGTCCCTGGCAGGCAACCGTCATCCAGGGTCTGCCTTTGGCATCTTTCTGAAAGATCCAGCCACCATCCCAGGGGGCACGTTTAGCCACTTTGGGGTTACCCTCATAAGCAAGGGCCAGTTTCTGCGTACTTCCTTTGGCCAGGTTTACGGGTATATCAAGATAATACAGATTGCCATCGCGGGTATAATTCAGTCTGGTATCGCCCAGATAGGCTTTGGTCAGTAACATGGGCTCCTGCAGATCTATCTGCATCCGTTTACCGGGACGCAATACTTTAAACTGCATATCTACTTTACCCTTGATCGTTTTTCTATCAAAATCAGGTGTTACTGCAATACTGTAATGCAACACATCCCACCAGGTTCGGTTTTCGTTCAAACTGCCCCGCAGGGTATCGGCACGGGTAAATTCTTCTTTATTTTCACCCAACTGGGCTTTGGTTATGCCCAAACTTCCTATACTGAGCAAGAGCAGTAAGCTGAATTTTGTCATCATTGTTTAAAATTATGATATTCGGGCAGCATGAATGCCAATAAAAAGATAATTCAGTCTCCCGTTTACAAACATATCATTCCTTCGCGGTATTTCTGTTGGATGGTACTGGCTTTTGTTTTTACGGCCTGTAAGCAAAAACGGCCAGACAAACGCCAGGTGTTTTATTACAACGAATCAACCGGCATTGCCACACTGGATCCGGCTTTTGCCAAGAACCAGTCTATCATGTGGCCCGTGCATCAATTGTATAATACATTGGTGGAGATAGACAGCGGACTAAACCTCGTTCCCTCATTGGCCAAGAGCTGGGAGGTTAGTGCAGACCGGCTCCGGTACACTTTTCATCTCCGGCAGGGCATTTATTTTCACGATAATGAAGCTTTTCCTGGAGGGAAGGGAAGACAACTCACTGCCACTGATGTGGCATACAGCCTGCAACGTATCATCGATAAAAATACCGCCAGCAGTGGTGCATGGATCTTCAATAACCGGATAGATACCACGCAGGGATTTACGGCTGTGAATGATTCTACTTTTCAATTGCAGTTATTGCGGCCCTTTCATCCCATTCTCGGTATTCTGAGTATGCAGTATTGCAGTATTGTTCCGAGAGAAGTGGTTGAAAAATATGGCAAGGATTTCCGCCGGCATCCCTGTGGTACCGGGCCTTTCCAGTTTCATTCCTGGGATGAGGGGGAAGCCCTGATCCTGCATAAAAATGAGCGGTATTGGGAGAAAGACAGCACGGGCAACCGTTTACCCTATCTCGATGCCGTAAAAATCAGTTTCTTCGATAACAAAGCCACTGAATTTCTGCAGTTCCGCCAGGGCGGTTTGAGTTTTGTGAATGATATCGATCCTTCTTTCAAAGATGAGTTACTGACTAAAAAAGGAGAGCTGCGCCGGCAATGGGAGGGAAAACTACAGTTGAAAAAACATCCTTATCTCAACACCGAATATTTCGGGATACTGGTAGATGCAAATAATCCACTCGTAAAAAACAGTGCCAATGGCAACCTGCTTGTTCGCCGTGCCATGAACCATGCCATTAACCGGCAGCAATTGATGATGTATATGCGTAATTCCATCGGTATCCCCGCCGAAGCAGGTTTTGTACCGGGTGGTTTACCCTCGCGTAATTCAGAAATGGTAAAGGGCTATCCGTACGATCCGGCCAAAGCCAAACAGTTACTCAAACAGGCCGGTTTCCCGGATGGGAAAGGATTGCCCACGGTGAAACTGTTAACGATCAATATTTATGCAGATATCGCCAGTTTTGTGGCGCGTCAGCTGGAAGAAGTGGGTATTCCGGTACAGGTAGAAGTGATACAGAAAAGTTTATTGCTGGAGCAGACCGCCAAATCGCAGGCGCAGTTTTTCCGGGGCAGCTGGATTGCCGATTATCCCGATGCAGAGAATTATATGGCCATGTTCTACAGCAAAAATCCCGCACCACCCAATTATACCCGCTACAAGAACCCGGCCTTTGATCTGCTTTACGAAAAAGCGCTACTCGAAAACAACGATTCCCTCCGTTACCAGCTTTACCGGCAAATGGATCAGCTGGTGATCAACGATGCGCCAGTGATTCCCATCTGGTACGATATGGCGATACACCTGGTACAACCGAATGTGCAGGGATTTTATCCGAATGCACTGAATTTGCTTGAACTTCGGAGGACGAGATTTACGAATTAGCGGATGACGGATTGGCGGATTCTTTGCCCTTGTTGGTCGCCTTACCAACAAGCTATTCGGAACATTATCCAATTTGCTACTCGGGGCTGAAGCCCCAAAAGGAATAGTTCTATTCTTGGTACCCACGCTCTGAAGAGCGTGGCAATTTTTCTTTTCGCCCCATTCTTTAGAGCGGGTAAAACATCATCTGACAAATCTTTTCTGGGGGACTTTAGTACTGAGTAATTCATCGAAAAGTTGTTGGCCAGACGACCAACAACGGCGCAATACAACAAAAATCCGTTAATCCGCAAATCCGTCATCCGCCAATCGTGCGCAGCACTAACTTTTCTTGAGCTTGTCTTTGAACACTTTCTCAAACTTCTCCAGCTTCGGTGCAATTACAAAACGGCAATACCCCTGGTTCTGGTTGCTGTTGTAATAATTCTGGTGATAGTTCTCGGCCGGGTAAAAATTCTTGAAGGGTTCAATATCGGTTACAATGGGTTTGTCCCAGGCACCGCTCTTATCCAGTTGGGCCTTGTATTCTGTGGCTTTTTTTCTTTGCTCTTCGTTGTGATAATAGATCACACTGCGGTATTGCGGTCCCACATCATTGCCTTGCTGGTCGCGGGTGGTGGGGTCGTGGGTTTTCCAGAATACTTCCAGCAGTTCATCAAAACTGATTTTTGCAGGGTCGTACACAATGCGGGCCAGTTCTACATGGCCGGTATTCTTGTCACATACCTGCTCATAGGTCGGATTTTCAATAAATCCACCGCCATAACCACTTACTACTTCATATACACCTTCGAGGCGCTGGAAAAAAGCTTCGGTACACCAGAAACAACCTTCGCCCAGTGTGGCCGTGTCTGTTTTAATCCCGTTGGGGATGGGTTTTGTTTGCATAGCTGTTAATTTCTGATCTGTTTTAGGCTGTGCACAGGCCATAAAGCCCGATACCAGCAGGAATAAGGATAACCAGGTGCGCATCATCTTCGTTTTTTTAAATGTACGACTAAGAATAGTAAACAGTTTGACGAACCAATGGTTCAGAACTTACCATTCACCTGCATTTTAACATTTTCTGCTGCCAGACCACCGGTGGTTCATCATTTGTTTCTGTCAGCATGCCTAATAGTCAAATACGAGGTTTTGGCAGAGATAATGGCTACAACATTACCTTTGCAGCACTTAAAAAGCAAGGATCTCTATGCGTTTATACCCGGAATCGGCCCTGCATCAACTGGAATTTGACAAGGTAAAAGCCTTGCTGAAAGAACATGCCCGTACGGAATATGCCAAAACCAAGGCCGAAAACCTCCGCATCCACACACGCAAAGACTATATTGAAACCGAACTCAAACAGAGCCACGAGTACAAACTGATCCTGCAGCAGGCACAATACTTTCCTAACGATTTTACCCATAATATCAGTCGCGACCTCAAACTGCTCTCCATTCCCGGTGCCCTGTTAACCGGCGAGCAATGGATACCCATCCGCAAACTGGCCGAGAATATCAGCAATATTTTCCGCTGGTTTGATACTGAGCGCAGGCAGGCTTTTCCGGCTCTGAGCAAGGTAATTGCGGGCACGTATTATGAGAAAGTGATCATTGAACTGATTGATGAGATCCTGGATGAGAATGGTAATGTGAAAGACAATGCCTCGGAAGACCTGCAGAAGATCCGCATGAGCCTGTTCCGCAAGCGGAATGAGCTGAGACGTGTATTTGAAAAAGTGATTGCCAAACTGGCCAAAGCCGGTTATAGTGCCGATATTGACGAAAGCTTCAGTAACGGCAGAAGGGTAGTGGCCGTATTCTCTGAACACAAACGCCAGGTAAAAGGCATCCTGCATGGCGAGAGCGATAGCCGCAAAACCGCTTTTATCGAACCCGAAGAAACCATCGAACTCAATAACGATGTATTTGCACTGGAACACGAAGAAGGCCGCGAAATACAACGCATCCTGCGCGATCTGACGGCCCGTTTATCGGTATATGCCAGTCTGCTGCAACAATACCTCGATATCAGCGGCGAATACGATTTCATCAACGCCAAAGCCAAACTGGCCATGGATATGAACGGACAGTTTCCGGAACTGGCCGATAAAGCGCATGTGCACCTGATCGATGCCTATCATCCCTTGCTCTATCTCTACAACAAACACTCCGGCAAAAAAACGATCCCCGTTACGCTAACGCTCGACGATAAAAACCGCATTCTCGTTATTAGTGGTCCCAATGCAGGTGGTAAAACCGTTACCATGAAAACCATTGGTCTTAACCAGATGATGCTGCAGAGTGGTTTACTGGTGCCGGTGAGTCCTTTGTCGCAGATGGGTATTTTTAAACAACTCTTTATCCATATCGGCGATACGCAGAACCTGGAATTTGAACTGAGTACTTATTCCAGTCACCTGCTGCACATGAAATATTTCATCGAAACCGCCAATGGTAAAACCCTTTTCTTTATTGATGAGCTGGGCAGCGGTAGCGATCCCAATCTCGGTGGTGCATTTGCGGAAGTGATCATGGAAGAACTCTCTCGCCGCCATTCTTTCGGTATTGTTACCACGCATTACCTGAACCTGAAAGTAATGGCCAACCATACACAGGGCATCATTAACGGCGCCATGCAGTTTGATGAGATACACCTGTTACCCATGTACAAACTCATCGTAGGCAAACCCGGCAGTTCGTATACGTTCGCCATTGCCGAAAGGATTGGATTACCGCAGCACCTGATTAACCGGGCACGTAAACTGGTAGATGAGGATCATTTTAAACTGGACAGGTTACTGAACAGTACCGAACAGGACCTGCAGCAATTACAGAAAGAGAAAAAAGAACTGGCCCGGTTGGTAAAAGAAAATGAGAAACTGAAGAAGGAAATGGAAGTGGTGATTGACAAAGAACGCCACCGCCAGCAGGTAGAATTACTGAAACAACAGAACCGCATAACCGAAGACCGGCTGGTGTACCTGAAAGATATAGAGCGCAAGCTGAAACAGATTGTGCTTGACTGGAAAAAAGCAGAAGACAAAAACCAGGTGGTTAAAAACCTCCAGCACCTGCTCTTTAAACGCAAGGAAGAGATCGTGGTGAACAAACTGGCCAAAAAAGTAGACAAGACCTATAAGGAACTGAACCAGAATATTACCGTAGGCTCGCTGGTAAAAATGAAAAAGAATTACCAGGTGGGCGAGGTAAAAGAGATCCGGGGCAAACGGGCCATTGTACAGGTGGGTGTATTGCCCATGAACGTGGATCTGGCCGATCTGATCTCGGTAGAAAAACTCGAAGAGCCACAGAAAGGGTAAATCTGTGATACTCTTTGTGGAGTAACAGTTTCTTACATTTAATACAAATATCTTCCTTCCAATATGCATGTAAAATCCAATCGTTTACTGCTCCTGGTTACATTGTTTAGTTACTTTTTTTCTATTCTGTCGGCCGAAAAATGGGATCTGCCCATGATGATGGCATTGCCTGTTTCCTGTTTGGGGATATATGATGTTTATACTTTTTTGGTACCTGCCAGTGGTTTTAGCGGTGTACTCATTATGCTTTATTTGTTGGTTAGAAAAACTTCAGGAACTATATACCACAATGGATTACTGCTTTCTGGCCTTCTTTTGTTATGGGTTCCCTTTATAGCATTTCAAGACAAAGAATCGCTACATATTGAATGGCAGCATGGGTTTTACTTATTTATCCCTGAATTAATATTCGGGTGTTGTTTTATTTTACTGGTGAAACGGATTTTGTTTAAATAGTTTTCAGCCTACTATACAGGATGTTTCAAGGGATGGATGTGGAGAAATAAAAAACCCACCTACGCCGGAGGCTTCGGTGGGTGTAAGCGGAGAGTTAGGGATTCGAACCCCAGGACCTGTTACAGTCAACAGTTTTCAAGACTGCCGCAATCGACCACTCTGCCAACTCTCCGGGTGCAAAATAATAGTCTGGCGGTGGTTCTACCAAAAAAAGAATCGTTTTTGGAGAAAAATGTGAGCAGATCCACTTTTCAGTGCTTGTGATGGAACATTTCTTTGGATGCATCACTTTCATAACCTCCCACCCGAGAGAGGGTGGTTTTTCGGATATGGGAGCCGTTTTCTGTTTTGATTACCGCGCTTTTGCCAGAAAAATTTCTCACAAAAACGGTCAAATTACTACCAGGGCTTTACAGTGTTTAGCGGTAACACTAAGAAGCTGTTTGAGTTAATTAATTGAGATATCGCAATGGTTTTTCTCTGCGAAAACTCCCTGTTCTCAGCGGCGCTGCGGTTGGTATAAGCTCCATCCAACCGCTGAGAAGAAGAGAAGCGGAGTTTTCGCAGAGAGATAAGCAGTTTGTACCAATTAATTCAAACAACCTCTAAATAAGCTGTTACCTGTTGGTTACAATAAACAGGGCTCTAAACCACCCATTTGTATTCAGAAGAAGCTATTATTTACGGCGCGGTTAGCCTCAAACCTCGAGGGCCGCAGGAGGAACATCAGGAAAAGTGCCCTTATGGAGAATGATAGACCAGGAAGTTTATATTTGAATTGAAATCATCCTGGTAAGGAATACTCTAATAGGTAATATATCAGAAAAAAAGAATATTTTGAAGATTACTAACCAAAATAATTATTACCGTTTACCGGTTTTGGATGGTATCGAGGTACTGGATGCCAGGCACCATACCCGCAATTTCCCATTTCATATACATGATACATTTAATATTACACTGGTACTAGAGCAAACCTTTACTACCAGATTACCTGAACGCCTGTTAGCTGCGCCGGTTGGTGCCATTGTAATCACTCATCCGAACGAAGTACATGCAACCCTCTGCGATAACCGGGTGGGCAGTTCATTTTTTACCTTTTATGTTTCTCCGGATATTGTAACCTACCTGAATAACAATACTCCTGTATTTTTTAACAATGCCCTGATACAGGATCCCGGATTGTTTCAACAACTGTTTTCTATATCCGCATCATGCCACGATTTCCATTCCGGTCTGGAAAAAGCCTTACAAAAAGCCTTGCAAAAACTGGTTGCCTGCTACGCTACACCTACACCGGATACAAACCGCTTCAATACCCGTTTCCGGAGATACCTGGAAGAAGAAATTTTCGAAAAATTTTCACTGGAAAATGCAGCTGGCAAATTCGGACTGGATAAGTACAAATTTATCCGTCTATTTAAACAAGAGACCGGTTTAACACCTAATCATTATGTAATCCTGAAGCGCATCGAAAAAAGCAAGCTTTTACTGCAAACAAACAATAACCTGCTGGATATAGCGATTGAAACCGGTTTTTACGATGCCACTCATTTTTGCAGAGTCTTCAGGAAGATCACCGGCATAACACCCCTGGCTTACCGGAAAGCCTAATCCTTCTTCTGCAATATCGTACTATCATTTTTACGGCCTGCTGGATATTTTTGCTATGAACATTCAACATCAGATCAAAAAATCTATGAAATCAATACCTCTTTTATCAATACTATTATGGCTGCAATCATTTGCACTGGCACAAAAATCTGAAATAAGCACCGAACAGTACCGGCAGGACTTCCTCTATTTCTGGTCAACTGTAAACGAAGAATACTGCTACTTTGATAAAAAACAAACCAACTGGAACAAAGTAAAAGAACTGTATACCCCTGCATTAGACACCATTACGCGGCGTGACCAGTTTATTCAGTTACTGGAAAAAGCCATGTATGAGATTTACGATCATCATGCCGTTTTTAACACCAATACAAACCTTTCACAACGGCTGGTTCCCTCCGGTACAGATATCTGGGCAGAATATATCAACGGAAAACCTGTGGTTACGGAAGTAAGAAGAGGTTTCGGGGTAGCTGAAAGTGGTATTTGTTCGGGAATGGAAGTGATAGCCATCAATCATATACCTGTTAGCATGGCAATAGAGCCCTTTTTACCTAAGACAGTTGTGCCGCTGAACAATGAAGCCAAAAGTTTTGCCCTTCGATTGGCTCTGGCGGGTAACCATATACAACCACGGATACTGACCCTGCAATACCAGGGAATTCAGCAGAACTTCTATCCTGATCAGAAAGGATTACAGTTAGAACATATTCGATATCAATCTAACATCGAATCAAGGCGTATAGGTAATATTGGTTATATCAGGATCAATGATTGCCTCTATGATAATGCCCTGATCCCGGTTTTTGACAGTATCATACAAAGTTTTGCCAACACCCGATCGCTTATCCTTGATTTCAGGGAAACGCCTAGTGGCGGGAATACAGCTGTTGCCAAAGCCATCTTAGGATGGTTCATCGACAGTGATCGATATTATCAGAAACACGAGTATTATGCCGAGGAAAAATCAACAGGCATTAAAAGAAGCTGGGCAGAGATTGTATCTCCCCGCAAAGGAAAATACTACAATAAACCACTGGTGGTACTGGGCAATCACTGGACAGGCAGCATAGCAGAAGGTATTCTGGTAGGATTTGATGCATTGAACAGACCTTCCACCACTATTATCGGCACCGACCTGGCACATTTGATTGGTGCAGTATATAGTTTCGAAATGCCCAATACCAAAATCCGGTTCACATTTCCTGCTGAGCGGTTATACCATATGAATGGAACACCCAGGGAAACATTCAAACCGGCTATTTTTATCAACTGGCAGAAAGAGACGGAAAAACCTCGTACAGACCTGATGGTTGAAAAAGCCATTCTATATCTGAAAAACAGATGACGATGTATTTTTCAAGTGAAAATTTTGATGGGGCGCATCCACTGATTATGGCTGCAGTAGTAGATGCTAACAAAGATTTTGTTCCTTCCTACGGTGAAGACAGGTATACAAAAGAAGCCATCCGCATGTGCAGAGATTTTCTGGGTACTGAAGAAGCTGAAATATATTTCTGTTTTAATGGTACCGGTGCCAACAATTTCGCCCTCGGTTGCATTACAGAAAAATATCAGTCTGTTTTCTGTTCAGATGTTTCGCATCTGTATACCGCAGAATCTACCGCACCAGAAACTTTTACAGGATGCAGGTTATACCCAATCAATACCCGAAACGGCAAGATTGTTCCGGAAGATTTACAGAAAAAAATCAACAAACAAACTGGCATACATATCCCTGTACCCGGTGTACTTACCATTACACAACCTACCGAATATGGCACTGTATATGGCCTGGATGAACTGGCAGTTATCAGTGATATCTGCCAGGAAGCGGGTCTTTTACTGCATATTGACGGAGCCAGGATCTTTAATGCACTGGCTGCTCTGAACTGTTCATTAGCCAGCCTGGTTAACGCCAGCGGGGCAGATGTGATAACGATAGGGGGTACCAAAGCTGGTTTATTATTTGGCGAAGCTGTTGTATTTATTTCGCCCGACAGATTTAAAAACATCAAATACCAGCTTAAAAGGAGCATGCAGCTCGCATCCAAGAACCGCTTTATTACAGCACAGTTTATTGCTCTTTTTCACAACCAACTCTGGCATAAAATAGCCGAACATACCAATGGATTGGCTAACTATTGTAAACAGGAACTGGAAAAAATCAACAGTTCACTGATTACGTATCCTGTTGACACCAATATTGTATTCCTGGTAATGCCCTGGGTTGTATATCAACAACTCTTACCAGTTGCCAGGTTTTATTATTGGAATACAGATCAGCAGGAGGTGCGGCTGGTGTTCTCTTTCAGCAATACCAGGGATGAGATCGACTTCTTCATACAGAAGTTGAAAGAGGTACTATCAGAAGATGGCAGTTATCTGTGAAAAGCTATCCGCTGTGCATTCCTTTTTTTCCTAATTTACATGGAATCAACTGGTTTGCTATGAGAAAATTTCTGCGCGTATTCGCGATCAGTATTGCCGTGATCGCTGTTCTATTTTTTGCTTTTGTTCCTCAATACATCGACCGGTCTAAGAATAAAGTAACCATGAAAGGGCCCTTTGCCAAACAGGACTGGTACGATTCCATTCCTTTTATTGCCGATCTGCACTGCGATGCTTTATTATGGAACCGCGATCTGACCCGGCTACATCAGTATGGTCATGTAGACCTGCCCCGCATGCAGCAGGCCAATATGGCTTTGCAGGTGTTTACCATTGTTAGTAAAGTGCCGGCGGGCATCAATATTGAACAAAACCCTTCCAACTCAGACCAGATCGGTCTGCTCAATTTTGCGCAGTTACAAACACCGGCCAACTGGTTCAGCATCAAAACAAGGGCTTTGCGTCAGTGCCGCGATCTGGAGAGACTCGCTAAAAATTCGAAAGGAGCGTTCCGGGTAGTTACCACCCAAAAAGAGCTGAAACAATTTTTAACCGACAGAACAAAGAACCCAACACTGACAGCAGGTATGCTGGGATTAGAAGGTGCCCAACCGCTGGAGAACGACCTGGGCAACCTGAACGTTTTTTACCAGGCCGGTGTACGTTATATCGGCCTCGCGCATTTCTTCGACAATGAATGGGCGGGATCTGCACATGGAATGAACAAAACCGGGCTCACCCCCAAAGGAATTGAGCTAATAAAAAAAATGGACAGCCTCCATATCACCATCGATCTGGCCCATAGTTCGCAAGCCACTATCAGCGATGTGTTCAAATATCATAGCGGGCCTTTACTTGTTTCGCATACCGGTGTGCGCGCTTTGTGCGATAACCAGCGGAACTTATCCGATGCCCAGCTGGACGAGATCGGCAAACGTAATGGACTGGTAGGGGTGGGATTATGGGAAACCGCCGTATGCGGTAAAGATGCCGCCGCCACCGCGCGAACCATCAAGTATGTAGCCGACAGGATCGGGGTAGATAAAGTAGCGCTCGGCTCTGATTGGGACGGTGCTTTTGAAATGCATTTTGATGTAACCGGTGCGCCTTTAATAGTTACAGAATTACAAAAACTGGGGTTTGACAGAGCTGCCGTCGAGAAAATCATGGGAGGCAATATCCGGGATTTCTTCTTACGCAATCTTCCGGAATAAGCAGGCAGGATTAACGGATGACGAATTACGGATTAGCGGATTAAGGAATTGGTGCGCTATTGGTGTGCTGCATAAAAAATCCGCCATTCGCTAATCCGCGAATCGTTTTTTGAAAATCATGCTACAGCATCTGTTTTATCTTTTAACACAGAGCGCACAAAGAAACAGAGATACACAGAGATGTTAGAAGGCTTCGCCGAGGCTGATGCTGATAGAACTATACCCTTTACTGAACGCATAATCAATCCCGATATTGGTTTTGGAACCATTGTTGAATTTGACGCGCAAACCGGCACCAGCCGCGGGATACCAGTTGCGGAAGAGTCCGCCGGTACCACTTACGGTAGTCAGGTTTCCAAAAACGACAAACCCAAATAAACCATCACGGGTAATATCGCGCCGGTATTCTGTTTCTGCATAATAAAGGGTTTTGCCCCGGTAGCGGTTCTGGTCTATGCCGCGGCCGGATCGGTTGTACGGATCGTAACCGATACTGGGCAGATCGAGGTAGGGGGTACCATTATCGAGAGAGGTCCATAGATAGGTCCAGAAAGCAAGTGTATTCTGTTGGATGGGATCGCGGGGGTTCAGTGAAACGTATTTACGGATATCCACAAATAAAGAACGCCAGTTATCATCGCTACCCAACAGTTTTGTCTGCTGACGATATACCAGGTTTACATAAGCACCCGGCAAGGGATTGATCGCGTTATTACGTGAATCATATAAAAAATTCAGACTCAATCCGGACACAAAAGACCGGCTCCCGGTTCCATAACCGTAACCCGTGTATTGGCCCAGTGTACCCGGTGCCGCATCTGTTTGAATACTGGAATGGTAATCGAGATGGTAACCCACACCGGCAAACAGATAAGGTTTGATACGTTTCAGGAATTGCTGGTGAAAACGGATATATATCTGATCTACCAGCAACGGAGTGGTATTGTTATGTGTGCTGCCCAATCCCCAGGTAAACTGCGGGTAATTCAGGAAACGCGTATCGCCCTGTATGGTCCAGGTATTGTTAGGTAACCATACCGCAGTACGCAAGGGCAAGCCATACCGACCCTTAAAATTCCAATAAGGGGCAAAACTGGCCGTGGAGAGATAAGTGGTTTTACGTGGCCCGAGATAGGTACCGGCGGTGGTACTCGTGATCAAAGCAGTACCACTTCCTCCGGGAACAGATGCGCCGAAGGGAAGAAAAGAAAAATAGATTTTTTTCCTGCCATCCACTTTCAGATCAGTGTCACGGATATGCAGCCATTTTACAACGATGTCGATCAGATCGCGCTGGTTAATGGTGTCTTTGGCTACAGGGGCATCCGGTATAATGGTAGAACCCTGTTGCGCGAAAACAGGCAGAGATGCCGCCAGCAACAGCATAAAAGCCCCTATAACCCTTCTGCAGATAATAGTATGAAGGAAAGAATAGTACACAGGTAAAGATAAAAAATAATACTGCGCGGTACTTACACAGTAATCCGGATCTCTTACAGGTTAACAGTTATTAATCCAGGTTTCTGGAGATCTTTTTGGCTGCTTCCAGTCCCAGTTTGATCATCCGGTTACGGATCTTATCGGTACAACGGAAAGCGGGCATATAAATACTCAGACAGGCCACAATGGCGCCATTCCGGTACACGCCGGTAGCAAAACCAATGATCTGTACACTGTCTTCGATTACAGCATAGCCTTTATCGCGGATCTGTTCTACCTGCTGGTAAAATTTACGCTGGGTATTGGCATCATGCCAGATCTGCGAGGAGGGCAGCCCAAAACGGGCAATGAATTTTTCCAGTTCCTCATCCGGCAACATGGCAATGAGTAAACGACCGGTAGAAGAGTCGTAGGCTTTCTTTTCATCCGGTGTATGCGCCTGTACTAACTGGTCGCTTTCTTTGCGGTGTATCACCACACGATTCTCGCCATTCAGTACCGCCAGCAGCGTATTTTCTTTCAGTTTTGCCGTCAGGATCTCCATTTCCAGGTCGGCGGCTTCTATAAGGTCTTTTTTATAACCGGTATTACCGAGCAGTGTATATAGCTGTTTACCCGGCAGGTATCCCTTTTGCGCATCCAGTTTTTCGAGGTAACCACGCAGGGTGAGGGTTTTTACAATATTGGCACAGGTTCCGGGCTTCAGATTAATGCCGGCAGAGATCTCACCCAGCAGTTTGGGCCTTTCGGGATCTCGCGCCACAAATTCGAGTATATCGATTGCCCGGTGAATTACCTGTATCATAATGTGATCATTTTCTGTAAAAAACGTTGCGAAAATATGGAATGATTCAGAGAAAACCTTAGTTTCAATCCATATAAAAGAACAAAAATTCCATTAGATGGAATAAACGACTGCCTGCTTATGAAACCAGCGTCTCCGCAACAGCGAAACCTGCTGTATCCTTTTATTTTAGTGACTTCCCTTTTCTTTTTATGGGGGTTTGTACATAACCTGGATCCTATCCTGATACCGCACCTGAAAAAATCTTTCAGTCTCAGTACCCTGCAGTCATCACTGGTAGACTCTGCTGTTTTCATCGCTTATTTTGTGATGGCCTTACCGGCAGGATACCTGATGCGCAAATACGGATACAAAGCAGGGATCATTACCGGTCTGCTCTTGTTTGCCATCGGTTCTTTTTTATTCATTCCCGCGGCCAATACACAGCAATATCTTTTTTTCCTGCTGGCACTTTTTATTATCGCCTGTGGATTAACCATACTCGAAACCGCCGCCAACCCCTATGCTTCTTTATTGGGAGATCCTGCTACGGCCACACAACGACTTAATTTTGCGCAGTCATTCAATGGACTCGCAGCTACCCTGGCACCTATTATCGGTGCCCGCATTATTCTTACCAAAGGTTTTTCGGATGAGGAGCTGGGTGCCATGACGGATGCGGCCAGGCAGATAGCCCTTGCATCGGAAGCCGCCAGTGTAAAAATGCCATATCTCGTATTGGGCAGCCTGATCCTGGTAGTAGCGGTTTTATTTGCCCTGATCAAATTACCGGAGATACATGATGAGGAGGAAAAAGTGGCGGGCAGGTCTATTTTTCACAGTCTGCGCCATAGTCATTTACGCTGGGCGGTTGCGGCTCAATTTTTTTATGTAGGGGCACAGGTTTGTGTGTTCAGCTTTTTTATTCTTTATGCGGTTGAAGCGGCTCAGATCGATAAAATCAAAGCCGCCGACTATCTGGGCTGGGGTTGTGGCATGGCTTTTATGATTGGCCGTTTTGCCGGCACTTTTTTCATGCGCTTTATACAACCGGCCCGTTTACTGGCATTGTATGGATTGTTTAGTACCCTCCTTTGTGGCGTGGCTATGTTTGTACACGGATTACCGGCCGTATATGCGGTGATCGGAATCGCTTTTTTTATGTCGGTGATGTTCCCAACTATCTTTTCACTGGGTATTACCGATCTGGGGGCCGATGCCAAATATGGCAGCAGCCTGATTGTGATGGCCATTGCGGGTGGTGCCATCCTGCCGCCCATTATGGCGCAGATCAGTGATATGACCGGAAATATTCAGTTGGGTTATATTGTACCGTTGCTCTGTTTTGCCATTGTTGCCTATTTTGGCTGGAAGGGGCACCGGGTTCAAAAAAGTCAATCACATGCGTAGATATTGTCTGGCACTGGACCTGGTGAATAATGCTGATAGCATTGCCGCTTATGAAGACTGGCACCGGAAAGTATGGCCCGAGATCATCAGCAGTATTACCGGATCGGGCATTCAGCAGATGCAGATCTACCGTGCCGGTAATCGTTTATTCATGATCATGGAAGTGAAGGAAGGATTTAGTTTTGCCGCAAAAGCGGCAGCCGATGCCGGGAATGAAAAAGTACAGGAATGGGAACAACTGATGTGGCATTTTCAGCAACCCTTACCGTTTGCCCAACCGGGTGAAAAATGGATCCTGATGGATAAACTATTTGACCTGGAAGAAGATTATTTACAACCTTAAGCAGCAGCGAATGATGTTTTCACTCAATCAACAAACAGCCTTGATCACCGGTGGCGGAAGCGGGATCGGCAGATCAGTGGCAGAGGTATTTGCCAGCCAGGGCGCATTCGTGCACCTGATAGATATCAATGAAGAACAGGTAAAACAAACGGTTGCCGGAATAGAAAATGCAGGCGGTAAAGCGGCCTATCATATTTGTGATGTCAGTAACCAGGCTCAAGTACAAACTATTTTCCGCAACATCGGCCAGCTGGATATCCTGGTCAACAGCGCCGGCATTGCACATATCGGCACCGCCGCCACAACCAGTGAAGCCGATTTTGAAAAAGTATTCAACGTAAATGTAAAAGGCACATATAACTGTTTACACGAAGCCATACCGCTATTTATTAAACAGGGGGGTGGTGTGATCCTGAATATCGCTTCCATTGCCGCACTCGTGGGTATCCCCGACAGGTTTGCCTATAGCATGAGTAAGGGTGCGGTATATGCCATGACACTGAGTGTGGCCAAAGATTACCTGAACCAGGGTATCCGTTGTAATTCTATTTCGCCGGCAAGGGTACATACACCATTTGTGGATGGATTTCTTACCAAAAACTATCCCGGCAAGGAAAAAGAGATGTTTGAAAAACTGTCGCAGTCGCAACCCATCGGCCGAATGGCCAATACTGCCGAAGTGGCTTCGCTGGCCCTCTATCTCTGCAGTAAGGAAGCGTCTTTTATTTCGGGAAATGATTACCCGATCGACGGTGGATTTATCAAACTGAATAATTAACCTGATATGAATGATTGCAAATATGACTGTAGCTTTAAAACTTGTAAAGTATCAGTTTTTGTCAGATGCATATAAGTAACTGATCCCATCTGACCATCTATCGCATAAAAAAAATTGTCTCCCAAGAACAAAATAACAGAGTAAACGTTTTCGTAAATAATCAAAAGCAGCCTTCTGGAGCGGCTTATTTTTATATTAGATTATCACGAAATGATCCATTCATCCAAAAACTAACTTGCCATGATTCCCGCAAAAGCCTATGCGGCAGTAGATGCCAAAACTCCCTTACAACCTTTTTCTTTCAGCAGGAGAGACCTCCGAGCAGACGATGTACAGATCCGGATTGACTACTGCGGTGTATGCCACAGCGATATTCACCAGGCCAGAGATGAGTGGGGCGGTTCCATGTATCCCATGGTGCCCGGCCATGAAATCATCGGTGAAGTGGTGAGTACAGGTTCTAATGTAACCCAATTCAAAGTAGGAGATAAAGTGGGGGTAGGTGTGATGGTAGATTCCTGCTGCACCTGTAAAAACTGTAACAGAGACCAGGAACAATATTGTGAAGAAGGCATGACCGGCACGTATAATGCCATGGAAAGAGATGGGGCAACCGTGGCACAAGGTGGTTATTCATCGCAGATCGTGGTGAAAGACAGATTTGTATTACATCTTTCGCATAAACTGGATCCAGCCGCGGCAGCGCCTTTGCTATGCGCAGGCATTACTACTTACTCGCCTTTGCGTTTTGCGGGTGTTACGGCAGGGCAGAGAGTAGCAGTGGTAGGACTGGGCGGATTGGGGCACATGGGTGTAAAATTCGCTGTATCCTTTGGGGCAGAAGTAACCGTGATCAGTACTTCACCTTCCAAAGAAGCCGATGCCAAAAGATTGGGGGCACATCATTTTCTGCTGTCTACCGATAAAGAAGCGATGAAAAAACATGCCAGTCATTTTGATGTGATCCTCGATACGGTTTCTGCCAACCACGATTACACCGAATTTCTCAACCTGCTGGATATAGAAGGGAAACTGCTGATCGTAGGCCTGCCTTCTAAGGAGCCTTCGCTATCACCCTTCTCTTTAATCACCAAACGCCGCAGCATTATCGGTTCCATGATAGGCGGTATCAAGGAAACCCAGGAAATGCTGGATTACTGCGCAGAGAAAAATATTGTATCGGATGTAGAAATAATTCCGGTCCAGTATATCAATGAAGCTTATGAAAGAATGATCCGTTCCGATGTGAAATACCGGTTTGTCATTGATCTTGCTACATTGTAATAAAACTTACGCAATAAAAAAGCCATGGTATCAGAACCATGGCTTTTTCATATCTATCAATACTGTTACCAGCCAATACCATAATCTTCTCCGTTATTACTGCTGCCACCCCACAAACTACCATGTTTCCAATCGAACAGGATAGCATTGATGGGGCCGCTGGTTCTGCTGCCGGTGGCTATTTTGTAGCCCATTTTTTTCAGTTCCTCGCTCACACCAGCCGGCGTCTGATTGGAGAGAAGTATGCTGCCCGGTTTGGGTAAACGATCCGCCAGTTTGCTGCCACCCAGTGATAGCCATAGCTGGTTGGTATTAAAATTAGGTGCCTCGGTAGCCTGCTGCACCGTCATGCCAAATTCTACGATGTTCAGGAAAAACTGTACCAGGTTCTGGTCCTGTGTATCGCCACCCTGTACTCCAAAGCAGAGAAAAGGTTTGCCATCTTTCAATGCCAGTGAAGGAGTTAAGGTAACCCTGGGTCTTTTACCCGGTTCTACTACATTAAAAGGATCAATGAGGGGATCGAGTACAAAACTCTGCATGCGCTGACTCATACCAATACCCGTATTACCTGCAATACAGGCCGGTAACCAGCCACCGCTGGGCACGATAGACACTACCCATCCGGAAGTATCCGCCGCTTCAACAGAAGTAGTGCCTCGCCATAAGCGATCCATGTAAGCTTCATCGATTACCGGCTCGGTAAGCATGGCTGTCTGGTCGTGTTTGGGAATGGCGTTGCCAGAACCGGCTTCACTGTCCGTTAACGCCCTTCTTTGTTTGATCAGGTCTGTAAAAGGATTCGTCTTACCCTCATACGGATAAGGATCACCAGGTTGGGCAAAAGCATCGTTCTTCTCAAAACCGATCAGTTTGGCCCTGTCTTTGGCATAGGCTTTACTTAACAAACCTTTCATAGGCTCTGCCGGCGGAAATGCCGGATCACCATAATAAAAATCACGATCTGCATAGGCCAGGTTCATGGCCTGGTAAACGGTATGAATGTATTTGGGACTATTATATCCCATCGATTTCAGGTCAAAATTCTCTAGAATATTCAGTGACTGTAACATCATCGGGCCCTGTGTCCATTGCTGCAGTTTATAAACATCAATGCCTTTGTAAGATGTCTGCATCGGCTCTTCGATCACCGGTTTCCATCTGGCCAGGTCTTCTTTGGTGATGAGTCCGCCCTGTTCTTTACTGCCTCTTACAAACTCATCGGCAATATCTCCTTTGTAAAAACGGTCGTACGCAGCCATGATGGCTTCTTTCCGGCTTTTCTTTTTCTTCAGTGCGTTTTGTTCTGCTTCTACCAGTTTGGTCAATGTTTGCAGCAGGTCTTTCTGCACAAAAATTTCACCTGCTTCCGGTGCTTCCCGTTTTTCACCTTTATGTGTTAAAAAAACTTTAGTAGAATAGGGCCATTCTTTGATCCGGTCTTTTCCTCTTTCCATACTATTGGCCGTTTGCGCATCAATCGGATAGCCCGCTGCCAGTTGCATGGCGGGGGCCAGTACCTGCTGCAGACTCATGGTGCCAAACTCAGACAACATCAAACACAAACCACCAACGGTACCTGGTGTTACTGCTGCCAATGGCCCATATTCTGGAGGGAAATTATATCCTTTGCTTTTAAAAAAATCTACCGTTGCGCCGGTAGGTGCCACACCGAGCGCGTTAATGGCAATTACTTTTTTGGTTTTCGGATTAAAGATCAATGCCTGTGTTTCGCCACCCCAACTGAGTACGTCCCACATGGTGCAGGTAGCAGCCAGCATGGCGCAGGCAGCATCTACTGCATTACCGCCTTTTTGAAATACGATCGAACCGGCCGTAGCCGCCAATGGTTTACCGGTAATGGCCATCCAGTTTTTACCATGCAGTGGTGGTTTCTGTGTAGGTTGTGCCGACAGACTTACAGTAATCAGCAGCGAAACTAAAAGGGTGGGGGTTCTTTTCATGTGTTGCATTTTCAATTGGGAATGATTAAAGATACTTATCTCTGTTTATTTTACAGTGGCATGACAGTTTTGGCCACATTACGCCGATTCGCCTAACATTTATCATATTTTACCGGGTGGTGCCGGAATAATTTTGCTCTGTACTACAACCCTTACCATGACCACATCCATTTTACCCTTATTACAGAAATACGACCTGCCCACACCCCGTTATACCAGTTATCCAACGGTACCTTACTGGAATTTTGGAACGCTGACCGAAGCCAGCTGGAAAGAAACAGTAGTAAATACTTTCCGTGAAGAAAACGGGGAACTGTGTATTTATATCCACCTTCCATTCTGCGAAAACATGTGCACATTCTGTGCCTGTAACAAACGCATCACGGTTAACCATGCCGTGGAAGATCCCTATATCAGCAGCGTACTGAAAGAATGGGCCATGTATCGCTCACTCTTACCCGCCACACCTGTGATCAGAGAAATTCACCTCGGAGGGGGTACCCCTACTTTTTTCAGTCCCGATAACCTGGAGCAGCTCATCAAAGGCATTACCAAAGATGCCATCGTCAAAGAGGATCATGAATTCAGTATTGAAGTACATCCGAACTATACCACCGAAGAACATATCAAACGGCTGGCATCGGTAGGGTTTAACCGGATCAGTCTTGGGGTGCAGGACTTCGATCCCAAAGTGCAGTTTGTGATCAACCGGATCCAATCGTTTGAAAAAACCAAAGAAGTGGTTGACTGGGCAAGAAAATATCAATATACAAGTATTAACATCGACCTCGTCTATGGTTTGCCACACCAGACCGTAAGCAGTGTGGAACATACCATTGAGTTGATCAAAACGCTGATGCCCGACAGGATCGCCTTTTATTCTTATGCACATGTACCCTGGAAAAGCAAAGTGCAACGGAGATATTCTGAAGCCGATCTGCCCGCCGCGGCAGATAAATGGGCCATGTACAGCAGGGGACGGGAGTTGCTGGAAGAAGCCGGTTTTCAGCCCATCGGGATGGATCATTTTGCGCTGGCCAACGACAAACTCTTTACCGCTGCCCGCGAAGGCAAACTGCACCGGAATTTCATGGGATATACCACTACACGGTCGAAGCTGATCATTGGCCTGGGTGTATCCAGCATCAGCGATGCCTGGTATGGTTTTGCACAGAATGAAAAAGAAGTGGAAGCCTATGAAGCAAAAATCAGCCAGGGTATTCTGCCTTTGGTGCATGGCCATAAACTAACGGAGGAAGATACTGTGATCCGCAGAAAGATCCTGGAACTGATGTGTGAAAATGAAACAGTGCTGGATCACCCTGTACTGGATACTGCTTTTATAGAAACGGCTTTTAACAAACTGGCGCTGCTGGAAGCAGATGAACTGGTAAAACTGTCCGGCCGCAAAATACAGGTAACAGAAAAGGGCATGTCCTTTATCCGCATCATCAGTGCGGCTATTGATGCCTATCTCTGGCGTAACCATAGTGGTGCCAATACCTTCAGCAAAGCCATATAAAATGTTCGGGCAATGTACCCATAACCCGGTATTTCCCCACTCATCCAATTGATCCGTGTTTTGATAGGCCCTTGCTTGTACCTTTGTGTAAACAAGTACTATCATTGAAGCACCTCGCAGCCCTCAATAAATATTTCTGGAAATACCGAAACCGTTTTTTTATCGGGATCTTTTTCGTGGTGGCTTCCAACTATTTTGCGGTGCTGGCACCCCAGGTTACCGGTTTTGTGGTAAACCAGGTACAGCAACGTTTACCCGGCGCCCGTCCGGCCGCTACCAAACCGGTGCATGATTCGCTGGTAGACTGGTTCATTACCACCATACAGGCGGGTAATTTCAGTTTTGGCTGGCTGGTGGCCATTTGCAGCCTTACCATTCTGGGCCTGGCCATTTTACGGGGCATACTGATGTTTTTTATGCGGCAAACCATCATTGTGATGAGCCGGCATATTGAATATGACCAGAAAAACGAGATCTTCCAGCACTACCAGCAACTGGATACCCAATTCTATAAAACGCACAGCACCGGCGACCTGATGAACCGGATGACGGAAGATGTTAGCCGGGTGAGAATGTATACAGGTCCGGCAGTCATGTATCTGATCAACCTGATCACCCTCATTGGTTTCTGCGTGGTGAATATGTTGCGTAAAGATGTACAGCTTACTTTACTGGTACTGGCCCCTTTACCGGTGCTGGCGATCACGATTTACCTCGTGAACAGTGTCATCAATAAAAAAAGCGAAAAGATCCAGGGTTTGTTATCCGATCTCACCACCAATGCACAGGAATCTTTTTCCGGGATCCGTGTGATCAAATCTTTCGTGCAGGAAAAAGCCATGCTGGGTTTCTTTCAGCGGAACAGTGAATCGTATAAAACCAATGCGGTAGGACTGGCCAAAGTAGAAGCGATTTATTTTCCGAGTATGGCACTGATGATCGGACTGAGTACACTGGTGACCATTATGGTGGGAGGCATGCAGGCATTGGAAGACAGCAGTAAAGTAGGATTGATTGTTGAGTTTGTGATCTATATCAATATGCTCACTTTCCCGGTAAGTGCCATCGGCTGGACGGCCAGCATGATTCAACGGGCGGCGGCTTCGCAGAAAAGGCTGAACGAGTTTCTGCAAACCCAACCTACCATTGCCAACAGTGAAGAAAAAGTAAGTACACCGGTAGCTGGCGATATTCATTTTAAGGATGTCAGTTTTACCTATCCCCATACAGGTATACAGGCTTTGCAGCATTGCAACCTGCATATACGGAAAGGTGAGAAGATACTGTTACTGGGCAGAACAGGCAGTGGTAAGTCTACTCTGGCGCAGTTGCTGCTCCGTTTCTATGACCCGCAGGAAGGTAATATCAGCATCGGCGGTACAGATATCAGAAATATCGATCTGCGAACATTGCGGGAGCAGATCAGTTATGTGCAACAGGATATTTTTCTGTTCAGCGATACGGTAAGTGATAATATCAGTTTTGGATTATCCAGTCCTGCCACGCAGGAAACCATCGAAAAAGCAGCGGGATTCTCCAGTGTACACAAAGAGATCCTCGGGTTCAGTAAAGGATACGACACAATGATCGGTGAACGGGGCGTAACGTTAAGCGGTGGACAGAAACAACGGATCTCTATTGCCCGGGCATTGATCAAAGAACCAGAGATCATTGTATTTGATGACTGTCTGAGTGCGGTTGATGCCAAAACGGAAAATGAAATCATTGGCAACCTGTACCGCTACCTGCACGATAAAACAGCTATCATCATCACACACCGCATCTTCTCCAGTTTTCCTTTCGATAAAATCATCGTACTCGAAGATGGGGAACTGGTTGAACAGGGTACCCACGAAACCCTGATGGCAAAGAATGGCTATTATGCCGAATTATTCAAGCTGCAACTGATGGAGAACAGGTCGGATAAGGCCGAATCCTGACCACCCGGCAACCAGCCTAAACCCGCATATTTACTGTGTTCCGGGCCTTCCGGAACCCCCTGTTCCGGACTTTCTGCTAAAATTTTGGTAATTCATAAACAATCCTATATTTGTCATACTTAAAAAAGGATTCGAAAACCAAAAAACTAACTACTGTGGCGTACGAGAACAACGACAAAAAAATGGAAAGTGTTTACAGCAAACGGATCAGGGCAGGTAAAAGAAGAACCTATTTTTTTGATGTAAGGGCAACCAGGGGAAATGATTACTTTCTGACCATCACAGAAAGCCGCAAGCGCTTTGATGACAATGGGTACGACAGGCACAAGATCTTTCTGTACAAGGAAGACTTCAACAAATTCATCAAAGCCCTTGGCGAAGCCATCGACTACGTAAAAACCGACCTGATGCCGGATTTTGATTTCGATGCTTTTAACCATGAATATGATGAAGAGGGCGCACCCGCAGCAGAAGGTGGAGAAGTAGCCGTTGCCGCAGAAGAAACTGCTGTTGAACCAGCCGAAGTAATAGCTGAAGCACCTGTAACACCAGTAGCTGTCAGCAGTGCAGTGGCCGATGCAGAAGCTTCCAACCTGGCTTCGGAAGAAGTAGACAAATGGTAATACAACCTATAGAAAACTGAAAGAGCCGCTGTTAGCGGCTCTTTTCATTTATAAGGTCTTCAACATCCAGATATCACATCCGTTATGCCCCGAGTTACCCATGGGGCCTTTCAGGTAAGTGAATCCGAATTTCTCATATACACTCACTGCTTTCTTTAATTCGGGCATAGTTTCGAGATATACAGACTGAAATCCGTTCTCTTTGGCTTTTTGCAAACACTGGTCAATCATGAAACGGCCCAGTCCCAATCCGCGGGCGGCGGGAGAGAGGTACATCTTCACCAACTCGCAGGTATCTTCCGGCAAACCTTCCGTAGGGAAAATGCCTGCACCACCTGCCAACAGACCGTCTTTCACGGCCACATAATAGGCACTTTTAGGGGTAGACTGAAACAGTTCAAATAAATGATCCGTTGAATCATCATAATAAACGGTGCCTTGTCTGGCAGCGCCAAATTCTTCGAGACTGCGGCGGATGATGCTGGCCATGCCTGCATTATCGCCCGGAGCTATGGGTCTGATGGTTACTCCTTCCATGATCAGGGTTTGATAAAAGCTTTGAAGGCATTGATCAATCCGTTCGTAGATGAATCGTGCGCATTAACAGGTTCTTCCGTTACCAGTTCCGGCAATATCTGGTTGGCCAGCTGTTTACCGAGTTCCACACCCCACTGGTCAAAACTGAAAATATTCCAGATCACTCCCTGTACAAAGATCTTGTGTTCGTATAAAGCGATCAGGCTACCCAGTGTAAAGGGATTGATCTCTTTTACCAGGATGGAATTGGTAGGTCTGTTTCCTTCAAATATTTTAAAAGGGGCCAGTTTCTTGATCTCTTCCTCGTTTTTATTGGCTTTCATCAGTTCTACTTTCACGCCATTTTCGGTCTTTCCGTTCATCAGCGCTTCTGTCTGCGCAAAGAAATTGGAGAGCAGTTTTACATGGTGATCGCCCAGGGCATTATGACTGATGGCAGGCGCGATAAAATCGCAGGGGATCATACAGGTTCCCTGGTGTATCAGCTGGTAAAATGCATGTTGTCCGTTGGTGCCGGGTTCTCCCCAGATCACCGGGCCGGTGGCATAATTCACAGGATTGCCACTGCGGTCAATACTTTTTCCATTGCTTTCCATATTACCCTGTTGGAAATACGCAGGGAAACGATGCATGTATTGATCGTAGGGGAGAATGGCTTCACTTTGTGCTCCAAAGAAATTGGTGTACCAGATGCCGAGTAATGCCATCAGTACCGGGATATTCTTATCAAATTTCTCTTTGTGAAAATGCTCATCTACGGCATGGGCTCCTTTCAGCAATTGCTCAAAATGATCGTAACCGATGGTCAAGGCAATCGATAAACCGATGGCACTCCAGAGCGAATAACGGCCGCCCACCCAATCCCAGAACTCGAACATATTGGCTTTATCGATACCAAAAGCCGTTACTTCTTTTTCGTTGGTGCTTAACGCCACAAAATGTTTGGCCACATGGGCTTCCAGTTTGGCTTCTTTCAGAAACCATTCCCTGGCCGTGTGGGCATTGGTCATGGTTTCCTGCGTGGTAAAGGTTTTGGAAGCTACCAGGAACAGGGTTTCTTCCGGGTTTACTTTCTTCAGGGTTTCGGCAATATGCGTACCATCCACATTGCTCACAAAATAAGTTTGAATGCCTTCTTTCCAGTAGGGGCGGAGGGCTTCGGTTACCATAAAAGGCCCCAGGTCGCTGCCACCGATACCGATATTGACGATGTATTTTATTTTTTTGCCGGTATATCCTTTCCATTTACCGCTATGCACTTCTTCGCAGAAAGCTTTCATGTGTTCCTGCACTTTGCGGATGCGGGGCATGATGTCTTTTCCTTCTACCAGTATGGCAGTATCTGAAAAATTACGGAGGGCCGTATGCAGCACAGAACGCTGTTCGGTTTCATTGATTTTGATACCGGCAAACATTTCATGGATCGCTTCTTTCAGCTTACAATCTTCTGCCAGTTGCAGTAACAGTTGCAGTGTTTTCTGGCTGATGATATTTTTGGAATAATCGAAGAGGATCTCTCCCAGGCGGATGGAAAATTTCTGAAAACGCTCCGGATCTGCCGCAAACAGGTCGCGCATATGCCGGCGACTCATTTCTTCCTCATGGTGTTTCGTCAATAAAAACCAGGCCTGTGTATTCGTTGGGTTAATTCTGGGTAACATAGCTCTACTATTAAAATTCTCTTCTGCTTATAAACTATTAATCAGTTCAATGGTTCGGGTAACATCCTGCGGATGAATATCGAGGTGTACCACGATCCTTACCTGTGTGGGTGCAATCGCCATAACAAAAACACCCTGCTCTTTTAAACGGGCTGCCAGAGAGGCTGCCGTATATCTTCCTTTCACTTCAAAAATGAGGATATTGGTTTCTACCGGCAAGATCTCACCCACAAAATCCTTTCCCTGCAAGGCGGCAGCAATCTGTTGGGTATGGCGGTGATCATCTGCCAAACGGGCCACATGGTTCTCGAGCGCATAGATGCCGGCGGCTGCCAGGTAACCTGCCTGCCTCATACCACCTCCAAAGATCTTCCTGATACGACGGGCTTTTTTGATCATGGCCGCACTACCGATCAGCACACTGCCTACCGGGGTACCCAATCCCTTGCTCAGGCAGATGGAGATGGAATCAAATACTTCCCCGTATTGTTTACAGGTTTCGTTTTTGGCCACCAGGGCATTGAATAAACGGGCGCCATCCAGGTGCAGCTTCAGGT
The DNA here is from genome assembly GCF_058806635.1 of Sediminibacterium sp. GW821-FHT12F12. Lineage (NCBI taxonomy): Bacteria > Pseudomonadati > Bacteroidota > Chitinophagia > Chitinophagales > Chitinophagaceae > Sediminibacterium > Sediminibacterium sp. GW821-FHT12F12. The sequence continues at coordinate 164,555 of NZ_JBXAPW010000006.1, forward strand.
TATTTTGTAAACAAACCTCTTTAATGGCTTGTATATCAGCAAAATGATAACAACTTCCCCCGCCACGGTTTCCGGTATTCTCCAGCGAAACCAGGGTGGTACTGGGTTTATGCACATCTTCCGGGTTGATGTTTTCCTTCACCTGGTCGGCTGTAATGCGGCCCCGGTTGCCATCGATCAGTCTTACAGATGCCCCGGCATTAAATGCGATACCGCCACCTTCATACTGGTAAATATGCGACAATTTCTCACAGATCACTTCATCGCCTGGCTGCGTATGACATTTTATCGCTATTTGATTGGTCATGGTGCCGCTCGGACAAAAAACAGCAGCTTCCATCCCAAAAAGGGAGGCCGACATGCTTTCCAGCTGGTTAATGGAGGGGTCCTCACCAAAAACATCGTCGCCTACGGGAGCTTTCATCATTGCTTCCAGCATTCCCGGGGTGGGGCGGGTTACTGTGTCTGAGCGAAAATCGATCATAGATTGCGAAGATACTCCGAAACAGTACTGTAACCCAAGCCGATAGCGGTATAATTTATACAGATTCCCTGCAAAAGCCTGCGCTTTTTTGCCCATTTGCTTAAGTTTTTCCACAAAAGCTGGCATATTTCGATGTTCCAACGTACCTTTGCAGGCCTCAGAATGGGATGCGTTAACTACTTTAACTATTTCCTTTACAGCGTTTACAAAACAAATGGGGTCTTAGAATCGTTTACTATAAATACGTAACTATACAACATGAGGCAGCTCAAGATCGCTACACAGATTACCAACAGAGATTCACAGGCCGTTGAGAAGTATCTGCAGGAAATTTCCAAAATCCCGATGATCACCCCCGAAGAGGAAACTACTTTGGCACAACGCATCAAAATGGGTGACCAACGTGCATTAGACAAACTGGTTCAGGCCAATCTCCGTTTCGTGGTATCCGTAGCGAAACAATACCAGCACCAGGGGCTTTCCCTGAGTGACCTGATCAACGAAGGTAACCTTGGTCTGATCAAAGCTGCCCAGCGTTTCGATGAAACCAAGGGTTTCAAATTCATTTCTTACGCCGTATGGTGGATCCGTCAGTCTATTCTGCAGGCCTTGGCCGAGCAGGGTCGTCTGGTTCGTTTGCCACAGAATAAGATCGGCACTTACAATAAAGCCAACAAAGCCTATATGGCTTTTGAACAGGAACATGAGCGCGAGCCTTCTACCGAAGAGCTGGCCGAGATCCTGGAAATGAGCGAAACCGAGATCAACAATATCTTCCAGAGCAATACCCGTCATACTTCACTGGATGCACCTGTGCACGAAGCAGAAGATGTAGCCATGGGCGACCTGCTGGAAGGCAGCGACGATACCGATGAAGACGTGATGAAAGATTCGCTGCGCGAAGAGATCCGCCGCGTACTGAAATCACTCAGTCCACGCGAAGCCGAGATCGTAAACGCCTACTTCGGATTGGATGGCGAAAACGGGGTTACCATTGAGCAGATCGGTATGAAATACGACCTTACCAAAGAGCGTATCCGCCAGATCAAGGAAAGAGCCATCAAACGCCTGCAGAAAGCACGCTACAGCAACGCTTTAAAAGCGTACCTGGGATAAATGCTACTTAATCAAATCAAGATAAAAAGCCCTTCTGGTTACAGAGGGGCTTTTTATTGGAGGGAGAGGAGAACAGACGAACAGATGAACAGACGAACAGATGAACAGACGAGCAAGGAACGGATGAACGGAATATTACCAATGCATGCACCCCATACCCAGAACCTAAAACTTAGAACTTAAAACCTAAAGGAGAAGTTGGCTACAGGTTACTCTCTTTCCTATAATGGCTTTTTTCATCTCATACCATACCATTGTTAACTTTTATGATTTCTGCTTGTTGTAATCCATATAAATTTACAGTATGAAAAAATGGGGCTTTTTGGTATCTGCATTGCTGTTGCTGCTGGCATGCGAAAAAACGGTCCAGTTACAGCCCGAAGTGCAGGCGCCTAAACTGGTGGTAGAAGCACAGATCGAAACCGGGCAAGCTCCCTATGTGGTATTATCCAGCTCCCTTAATTATTTTTCTACCATTGATGCCGCTACATTGAACAATACCTACGTTAACGGGGCCAAAATCACCGTAAACGATGGCAACAGAACCGTTTTACTGAAAGAATATACGGTTCCGCTTACGGGTGGGTACACTTTTTATTATTACAGTATCGACCCAGCCAATCCTATGTTTGGCGAGCAGGGCAAAACCTACCGTTTAACAATTGAAACCGGCGGACAGGTGTATCAATCGCAAACCCAGATACCGGTGCTGGCTAAAAAAATCGATTCGCTCTGGTGGAAAAAAGCACCGTTTAATACAGATACCAATAAAGTGGTACTGATGTCGCGGGTAACTGACCCACCGGGTTATGGCAATTATATCCGTTACTTTACCAAAACCAACCGGGGCGAATTTTATCCGGGTATGAACAGCGTATTCGACGACCAGATCATTGATGGTAAAACCTATGATATCCAGATAGACCAGGGGGTAACGAAGAATGAGAAAGTAAAATTCGAAGACTACGGTTATTTTAAAAGAGGCGATACGGTAATCGTGAAAATGTGCAATATTGATAAAGCCAGTTTTGATTTCTGGAAAACATGGGAATTTGCCTGGCAGTCGGTAGGCAATCCCTTTTCCACACCCGGAAAAGTGACCGGTAATATCGATAACCAGGCTCTGGGCTCTTTTTGCGGGTATGCCGTGCAGTACAAAAGCCTGATTATCCCCAAATAACCCGGTTTGTGTACAATCTAAGCGGTAAAACGGTAAGGGAGTGATATTTTTGCTCGTCTAAACATTATAAAGAATCATACATGACAAATGAGGCTACAGAAAGGGTGCATATATTGATCATCGGATCAGGCCCTGCAGGTTATACCGCTGCGATTTATGCAGCAAGAGCGAATATGAAACCGGTATTATACCAGGGCATTCAGCCCGGAGGACAATTGACCATTACCACTGAAGTGGAGAACTATCCCGGTTATCCGGATGGCATACAGGGTCCGGAAATGATGGTGCATTTTGAAAAACAGGCGGCAAGGATGGGAGCGGATATCCGTTATGGACTGGCTACCAAAGTAGATTTTAGTCAGCAACCCTACAAAGTATGGATCGATGAAGAGAAGCTGATCGAAGCCGACGCGGTGATCATCTCTACCGGTGCATCTGCCAAGTGGCTCGGTATTCCTAGCGAAGAGCGTTTGAATGGTTTTGGCGTAAGTGCCTGTGCCGTTTGCGACGGATTCTTTTTCCGTGGAAAAGAAGTGGCCATTGTTGGGGCAGGGGATACGGCGGCGGAAGAAGCCATTTATCTTTCTAAGCTCTGTACTACGGTGCATATGTTTATCCGTAAAGATAAAATGCGCGCCAGCAAGGTAATGCAGGACAGGGTACTGAACACCCCCAATATCAAAGTATACTGGAATACAGATACAGAAGAAATTCTGGGAGAGCATAAAACAGAAGCCGTTCGCATCAGAAATAATAAAACGCAGGAAACACAGGAAATTCCGATCAGCGGATTTTTTGTGGCCATTGGTCACCAACCCAACAGTGATATTTTCAAAGAATATATCAAGATGGATGAAACCGGTTATATTCTCACAGAACCCGGTACTACTAAAACCAATCTGGAAGGAGTATTTGCCGCCGGTGATGTACAGGATAAAAACTATCGCCAGGCCGTAACCGCCGCCGGCAGTGGCTGTATGGCCGCACTGGATGCAGAGCGTTATCTGAGTGCGAAAGGAATAGCGTAATAGTTAGGAGTTGGGAGTCTGGAGTTAGGAGTACAATATTACAGCACCTAACTCCAGACTCCAAACTCCTAACTCCAAACTCCAAACTCCAAACTCTCAACCCATGCTTTCCATCCACCTACACAACCTCACCCTTTTTGCCCATCATGGCATTTACCAGGAGGAAAAACTGTTGGGTAATGCGTTTGAGTTGAATATTACCATCAACTATGAGCCGGTTGGTTTACCAGTAAAACATTTATCAGACAGCATTGATTATGTAGCAGTGTATGAGTTGGTGAAGAAACGCATGGCCATACCTACGCCTTTACTGGAAACGGTGATTACAGAGATTGCCACGGAAATTCTGGCACAGTTTTCTCTGGCAGAAGAAGTGTTTATCGCTATCCGCAAAAAATATCCGCCCATTACGCAGATGGAAGGCAGCGTTGGCGTCAGTTTTTCACTCAAAAGAACAACCACTTAATCGTCCGTTGCATGAAATACCTGTTATTATTTTTCTGTGCCTTTTGTATAGTTTCTGTCAACGCGCAGGAGATCAATGTATTACTGAAAGAAGCCGATAACCTGGAAAAACAATTAAAAGAACCCGAGGCTCTTGATAAATACAAACAGGTACTGCTGCAAAATCCAACCCATCTGAAATCACTGGTAAAACTGGCCGAACTGAATGTGGCACTGGGTAACCGGCAAACTGATAAAAACAGCAAAAGACTGTATTATGAAACAGCTTTGTCTTTTGCCAACCGTGCTTTCCAGGCCGATAGTAACCAGGCCGATGCAGCCTATGCCATGTCGATGGTAGCGGGTAAAATGACGGATGTAGAGAGTGAGAACAAAAAGATCGTAGCGTATGTGAAAGATGTGAAGTTGTACGCAGACCGGGCTTTATCCATCAACCCCAATCATGCCAAAGCCAATTATACCCTGGGTAAATGGCATTATGAAATGGCTAACTTATCCGGCATCAAAAAAGTGGCGGTGAAATTATTTTACGGGGGGTTGCCTGAGGGCAATCTGGATGATGCGATCAGATACATGGAAAAATGCAAATCGCTGGAACCTTATTTTGCAAGCAACTACTTAGACCTCGCCAAAGCCTATAAAGACAACCGCCGGCCCGCTGAAGCGATTGAAGTACTGAACAGACTGGTGAAACTTCCCACCAGAACCACGGATGATATTGCCTATAAAGCGGAAGGGGGTAAGTTACTGGCATCGATGCAGTAGTTCAACAAATACTTCTACTTTTAGGTTGTTAGACATCAGTACTGGTAGTTGTTTAGGCGTAGGTACTTATAGATGTTTAGGCGTCAGACCGCGTCAGCGTTCCGACGCCGTCTAATTTTTAATTGTTAATTTTTAATTGCTAATTTTTAATTCTCTGCCATGGAACTCCAGCAACTATTCGAACAGGCCGTAGCCAACAGTAAATTATTATCAGAAAAGCCTGATAACGAAACCTTATTGAAACTCTATTCACTGTTCAAACAGGCCACAGAAGGCGATACTACTGAAAGCGGCCCCTCCAATCCCTTTGATTTTGTAGCTAAATTCAAACATGAAGCCTGGGCCAAACTGGCGGGTACAACCAAAGAAAGTGCGATGCAGCAGTATGTAGATCTGGTGACTAAGCTGAAAGGATAAGAACAGAAGAACAGACGAGCAAGGAACAGATGAACGGAGTTTAGTTTTATCCGATCCTTACTCGTCTGCTTATTTGTTAGTAACTACCTACTTCGCTATTTCAACAGATAACTAACTCCGATACCTATTGAATTCAGGGAGAACCCATTTAAGCCAGTAGAGAAACCAACCCTATTTGAACTACCCGTGGTGGATACATTACCACTCGTAACAGTTGATTTTCCATGTCCCAATTCCAGGCTTAGCAGGTTATTCAGCTGTGTACTCAGTAAAAATCGTGGGGTTAACTGGTACAGCAATCCAATACCTCCCCGGAGATAAACAACAAAGCCTTTGTTATCGACTGTATTGGGAGAAAACGTAATCTGGTTTTTTTGAAACTGGTAGTTAGCGCCAACCGATCCAGTTAATGTGAAATATAATCTTTTTGCCAGCGGCTGTAGTTGGGTCTGTGAAATATAAGCACCGATCAGATGCGAACGAGAGCTTTGTTCTGAAGGTCCGCCGATTCCTGTTTTTTGCTGTGAATAGTCATACTGCAATCCAAAACCTGTAATCCGGGTCGAACTGGTAAACTTTGAGAAAATAGGGGATAGGTTAAACGAAGTATAATTCTGCTTTTGAACGGTTGGCGTATTGATATCTACATTGTTATATCCTACAGATACCTGTCCACCGATCATTTTCTGTCCGGCAGAAAACTGCGCATTGGCCGCAAATACGAAACATAGAGCAGCCAGTAAAAAAACTGATTTTTTCATAAGGCAATTGATTTTATGAATCAACCGCAATCCTTATGCCAAAAACAATTTCCCATTCTTCCCTCCGTTCATCGGTTCCTTGTTCGTCTGTTCATCCGTTCCTCTGTTCTACAGCTTCTTATTCTTCCACCTGCCACTCTGTATATACCAGAACGAAGGCAGAAAGATCGTTGTCCAGTAAATCCATTCACTGGCCCAGCCCCAGGCAATGGGCAGTTTGAGTTTTTCCAGTACGATGTATACGTAAATGCAGTAAAAGGTGATGGCGGCTACTTCTGATAAAAGATTCATTTTTGAATTACCTGTTCCGGTAACGGCATTCATCCAGACCACCGCTACCGACATCAGTACCAGCGCACTGGATACTACGCGAAGAACGGGTATGGCGGCGGTAATAAAGTCTTCACCCTGTCCGTACATAGATAAAAACAGGTGGGGAAATAGGTTCAGGAAAATACAGACCAGTAACGCAAAACCCAGGCTCCATGCCATGATGCGGTAAATAAGTTCCTTTACATGATGCTCGCGGTTCTGGCCAATCACATTACTCACCATGGTATTGGCCGTGGCCGCAAAAGCCCAGGTAAAACAACCGAAGAAGCCGAAAATATTCCGCATGGTATTCGATACCGCCAGGTCGCGCTCGCCATGATGCTCAATCAGGATATAGAAAAACTCCCAGCTAATTACACTGATACCATGCTGAAGAATGAGCGGGTAAGACTGGTTGATGATCAATTTTATATTGGCCGCATCATATGCCCAGTTTTTAAAGAGGTGCAATTGTTTGGCCACGCCGTTTAACCTGATCACGATAAAAATAATGAGCAGACCTGCAAACTCAGAAATGATGGAAGCATAGGCCGCACCATCAAAGCCCAGCTCCGGCATGCCGAATTTTCCATAGATCAGCGAATAATCAAAGAATACATTGGTGACTGCTTCTGTAGCCGTACCAATGATCAGGTATTTGCTCTGGTTGGTTCCTACCAGCAAAGCATTGCGCATCTGGTAGAGATATAAAAATGGCAGACCCAGGATCCGGATATTGAGAAACCTGACACAGATCTGTACACTTTCCGGATCGTGCAAAGACCAACCCAGTACCGTTGGCGCAATAAACCAGGTGATCAAAATTCCCAATACGGCAAATACCATGGCCACCCGTAACCCCTGTGAAAAAAGGTTACCAATGGCATCAATCCGGTTCTCGCCTGCACGGCGCGAAATCAGTGCCTGCAAGCCGTTATTGAGGCCATGCCCCATCACCGCAAAAATGAGGTAATACACACCGGTGATCCCGGCAAGGGCCAGCGATTTTTGTCCGAGACCGCCCAGGAAAATATTATTCGTAATAAAATTGATCTGCGGTACAATAATGGCCGCTGTAATGGGAAGTGCAATACCCAGTATTTGCCGGCTGCCGGTATTTACCTGCAGGTTGATATCTTGTAAGGCTTTTCCCATAATGTGGCGCAAAGCTACTATTTTGCAGTTTTACAGGATCGCTTTTACGACCTTAGTCTTTTTTTATATCATTGCAATGTAATTCCGTTTCATGACCAGCAGAACCATCAGTTACTATAACGATATTTCGGGTGCCACACATTCTCAGGAAGACCAGCTGGTACTCGAATTCAGTCATACGCATATGGCCTGCCTGGTAAAAGGAGCCGCTTCAGGAGAAACCGAGGCAATGGAAATATTCGATATAGAAAAGAGTGCCGCTGAGTGGATTGATGTGTTGCATGAAGTGAAGAGCCAGTCGCTTTTGCTGAACCGTACCTACCGTGATATTCATTGTTATTACAATTTTGAAGAAGCACTGCTGGTACCTGCTTCCCAATTTTCTGCTGTGGCTGCCGAAGATTTTCTGTCGATGGTATACGGAGAGAGCAGCCGTTACGAAATCAGGCAGGATACGATTGCCGCCGATTCGCCGATGGTAAATGTGTACCGGATTAAAAAAACCATTTACGAACAGGTGAACCGTTATTTTCTGCTGAATAAACCGCACCATGTGTATTCCGTGCTGGTAGAAAAAATCCTCGCGGCTACAGATCTGCCGGATCATTTTATCAAAGCAGTCTTCTACAGCAAGCATTTTATTGCTGTAGTGATAAAAGAAGGGAAACTGCAATTGGTGCAATCATTTTCTTACGATACCAAAGAAGATGTGCTGTACCATCTCGCCAACCTCAACCGCCAGTTCTTACTGAGCCCTGTGCATTCTCAACTGGAGATCAGCGGCAGGTTTGATACAGGCTCAGCATTACACCAGCAATTACAACCCCTGTTCGGCCTCATCAGTTTTGATGCCACCGAACCCGATGGCATTTTTAAAACAGCGGGAGAGTATCCCTTACACTATTTCACGCCTTTTCACAAATTAATTGTATGAGGATCATTTCCGGCAAGTGGGGTGGCAGAAGAATTCATCCACCGGCTAAAATGCCCCACACAAGACCTACCACCGATATCGCCAAAGAAGGCCTGTTTAATATTCTCCAGAACCGGATGGTGTTTGAAGGCATTAAAACCCTTGACCTGTTTGGCGGTACCGGCTGCATCAGTTATGAACTCGCTTCGCGCGGGGCAGCGGATATGACTATTGTAGAGAAAGACAATACTATGCATGCATTTATCCGCAAGAATATGGATATGCTGGGAGCGGAAAATGTGAAGATCCTGAAAATGGACGTCTTTGCCTATCTCAATACCTGTATGGAATCCTTCGATTTTATTTTTGCCGGTCCGCCCTATGCCCTGGGCAGTATTGATGAACTACCCAAGATCATTGTAGCCAAAAAACTGATCAATCCCGGCGGTTTTTTTGTGCTCGAACATACGCCGCGCAACCAATATGAAAACTTTGCCGGTTTCAGTTTTGTACGTAATTACGGGAGCACCTTATTTTCTTTCTTCGTGAGGGAGGAATAGTTGATTGGTTTATTCGTTTACTGGTTTATTTGTAAGCCTTATTAACAGATCCCCCAAGGGGGATAGATCAGACGAACCAATAGACCAGTAAACCAACAGACCAATAAACCAGTAAACAATTAACCCCATTGACCATAAACCAACCCATGCAATCTCCCATCTTCATCACTGGTATCGGAACCGATGTAGGTAAAACCCTGGTATCAGCCATCGTTACTGAAGCGCTGGAAGCAGATTACTGGAAGCCGGTACAGGCTGGATTGACAGATGGCACCGATGCAGAAAAAATACAATCCCTGCTCAGTAATCCGTTTTCCGTGGTACATCCGGAAGCCTGTCGTTTACAAACACCGGCTTCGCCGCATATTGCTGCCAGGATAGATGGGGTGGAGATCGAACCTTCGCGGATCGTTTTGCAGGCAGAACAGATCCTCGCTAATATGCATCGCCCGTTGGTGATAGAGGGGGCTGGCGGATTACTGGTTCCCTTATCTGCCCAACATACCGTTGCCGATCTGATCAAACCATTACGGGCAAGGGTGATCCTGGTAAGCCGCAACTATCTCGGCAGCATCAATCACTCTCTCTTAACCGCCGCCTGGTGCCGCCATAACGGCATTGATGTTGCCGGTTGGATTTTTAACGATGATTACCTGCAGTATGAAGATGAAATTGTGGGCTGGTCGGGTTATCCCTCGCTGGGCCGGATTGCCCGGATGGAGTCCATCAACGCTACCCAGATCCGTGAACAGGCCCTTCGCCTGAAACCCGTTTTATCCGGTACCTTTGGGAGCTGACTATGACCAAAGAAACTCTCAGAAAAGAATACAAGGCCCGCAGGGCCGCACTTGACCCCCAACAGCGTTTGCGGCTGGATGATCTCCTGCTGTTACAATTTCAGCAATTCGATTATTCGGCTATCAGAACGGTATTAACCTATTGGCCCTTATCTGGTCAGGCTGAACCCAATACACACCTTTTTACCGGTTATCTGCGCCACATGCTTTCAGAGCTGGTACTGGCTTATCCGGTAACCGATACCGATAGCTGCGAAATGACGGCCCTTGCTATTCATGAAGACACTGTTTATCAAACCAATTCACTCGGTATCACCGAGCCCAAAGAAGGCAGGGTGATACAGCCTACCGAGATAGACCTGGTACTGGTTCCCTTACTGGCCTGCGATACAAAAGGGTATCGGGTGGGGTATGGAAAGGGGTATTACGACCGGTACCTCGCTTCCTGTCGCGAAGATATTGTTAAGATCGGCTTTTCTTATTTCGATCCGATTGAAGAGATCAGCGACACCGGGCATTTTGATGTACCTTTAACCTATTGTATCACGCCGCAGCAGACCTATGAATTTTAACACGATTTTCCTGAAATCTTTCCGTGTTTTACTATTACCCTTTTCACTGATCTACGGGTTGGTGATCGTGATACGTAACTGGTTATTCGATAAAAAATACCTCAAATCGGCCGAATTCAATTTTCCGTTGATCTGCATCGGCAATCTTTCTGTGGGCGGTACAGGCAAATCTCCGATGGTGGAATACCTGGTAGAACTGCTTTCCCCCAGATTCAAAGTAGGCACTTTAAGCAGGGGCTATAAAAGAAGAACCAAGGGTTATGTATTAGCCAACTCAACCACCACTGCGCTGGAGATAGGGGATGAACCCATGCTGTTTCATAACAAATATCCCCGGGTGGCCGTGGCATCCTGCGAGGAAAGAATTGTGGGTATTCCGCATTTACTGCAGGATGTACCGGATCTGCAGACCATCATCCTCGATGATGCATTCCAGCACCGGGTGGTAAGAGCAGGGTTTAATATTCTGCTCACCGATTTCAGCAATCTCTACCCACAGGATTTTTTTCTGCCTACCGGCGATCTGCGCGACCAGTGGTCATCTGCCAAAAGAGCCCAGATCATCATTGTTACCAAATGTCCTTATAATCTTTCTGCCGAAGCCAAACAGAAGATCATCCGCAGCCTGAAACCCGAAGCCGATCAAAAAGTGTTTTTCACCACCATCGAATACGGCACGCCTTACCATATTGCCAACCGCAACGATGAATGGCTGATCACCCCACGCGACGAAGTTTTACTCGTATGCGGCATCGCCAATCCCAAACCCCTGAAAGAATACCTGCTGGCCAAAACACATACCTATTACCAGCAGGATTACTCAGACCATCATATTTTTTCGATCGACGACCTGAACGAGATCAAACAAAAATTCGAAGACATACACGCGAAGGACAAACTGATCCTGACCACCGAAAAAGACGCCGTGCGACTGGTAAAGTTCACCGAAGAACTGGCCACACTGCCCATGTATGTATTACCGATACGGCATTTTTTCCTATTTGATGAAGGACAACAATTTAATGAGCTGGTGACTGATTTTATTACGAACTTCCAATTCAACCCGGCAACATGAGCAAGAAAAAAGTAAAAACCAAGTCAAAGTCAAAAGGCAAACCTGCCGCACAGCTTCTCCTGAAAGGAAAACTGGAAGTTACCCGTTCCGGAATGGGCTATGTAATTGTGGAAAATACAGAAGGAGATGTACTCGTTCGCCCCGGCGATTTTAATACAGCCCTTAACGGCGATACCGTTCGGGTAAAAGTATTCAAGGAGAATGTGCGTACCGGTAAAAAAGAAGGAAAGATCACCGAAGTGATTTCCCGCAAACAGACAGAATTCATTGGCCATATTCAACTGTCTACCAACTACGCTTTTTTTATCCCGGACACTGATAAACCCATGCCCGATCTGTTTATTCCGTTGAGCGAACTCAATGGTGCCAAAAATAAAGACAGGGTAGTGGCCCGTTTGCTGCAATGGGACAAGGACGACAAAAAACCTGTGGGAACCGTGGTAAGCATCATGTTACCTGAAGATGAAAATGATGCGGCGATGAAGGAACTGCTGGCACAGGCCGGTTTCCCTTTATCCTTCCCCGAAGATGTGATGGAAGAAGCCGAACGCCTGCCCGAAGTGCTGGACAGTGAAGAGATCAAAAGAAGAAGAGACTGCCGCGATCTGCTCACTTTCACCATCGACCCGGCAGATGCCAAGGATTTTGACGATGCGATTTCCATCCGTACACTGCCCAATGGTTTGTACGAGATCGGTGTGCATATTGCCGATGTGAGTTATTATGTACATCCCGAAACAGAACTGGATCAGGAAGCTTATAAGCGTGCCACGTCTGTATACCTGCCCGACCGGGTGAACCCGATGTTGCCGGAGAAGATCTCGAATGAGCTCTGTTCCCTTCGGCCGCATGAAGACAAATTCACTTTCTCCGCCATCTTCCAGATGAATAACAAAGGAGAGATCAAACAATACTGGCTGGGCAAAACCGTGATCCATTCCGATCACCGGTATGCCTATGAAGATGTGCAGGCCATCATCGAAACCAAAAAGGGAAAATACGAGGCTGAAATTTTGTTATTGAATGATATTGCACAACAACTGCGTAAAAAACGCTTCAGCAAAGGAGCCATCAATTTCTCCTCACAGGAAGTACGCTTCAAACTGGATGAAAAAGGCAAACCCATTGCCGTAGTAGTCAAAGAAAGCAAGGAATCGCACCAGCTGATCGAAGAATTTATGCTGCTGGCCAACCGCACCGTAGCAGAGAATGTAGCCAAACTGAAGATCAACAAAAAACCATTGCCCTTTCCATACCGGGTGCACGACCGGCCCGACGAAGAAAAACTGGCACCCTTTATTCTTTTTGCCAAAAAACATGGTCATAATTTCGATACATCCACGCCACAGGCCATTGCCCATAGTTTCAATACCATGTTACAGGATGCACAGGGCAAACCGGAACAACATGTGCTGGAGCAGTTAGGGATCCGTACCATGGCCAAAGCAATTTATACCACAGAGAATATTGGTCACTACGGACTGGCATTTGAACACTATTGTCATTTTACCTCACCCATCCGCCGTTATCCGGATGTGTTGGTGCACCGGGTTCTCGAATCCATCCTTGCGGATAAACCGATCACGGACAAAAAGATGGAAGAAAAATGCAAACACAGCAGCGAGCGCGAACGTGCCGCCATGGAATGTGAGCGCGCCGGCAACAAATACAAACAGGTAGAATTCCTGAAAGAGCATATTGGGGAAGTGTTTGAAGGAGTAGTAAGCGGCGTATCCAGTTTTGGTTTCTGGGTAGAAACCGTAGCGCATAAATGCGAAGGACTGGTCAGCATTGTGAGCCTTTCCGACTATGATGATTTCCGTCATGTAGACAGCGATTACAGTCTCGTGGGCCGCAGAAGCGGACGCAGTTTCCGCATGGGCGACAAGCTCTTTATCCGCGTAGTAGCTGCCAATCTCGAGAAAAGACAGCTCGATTATGAATGGGTGATCAATGCGGGAGGCGACGAGGAGAAAAAAGTTAAACAGAAAGAAGGTAAAGCAAGGAAGAAATGATGTGAATAACGAATAGCGAATAAAGAATGTCGAACGCCGAAGTAGTTATACTTCGGCGTTCCTTGTTCGGTGTTCGATATTCGATATTCTTCAGCTCTCTTTTTCATGAAACACAATCCCCTGGTCCGCCAGTTTCTCCAGCACCGGCTCATAGATAGCAGGGATGATCGGAATATGTAAGCCCGTTGCTGCGATCTTTCCTTCGAGTAACAAAGTAGCCGCAATACCCAGGGGCAACCCTACGGTTTTGGCCATGGCAGTGCGCACATGGTCTTCGCCCTTCACCACCAGGCTACTGGTAACCTGGAACGTGGAACCTGCTACCTCATAGCCGATCTCGTGCAACATCACCACCATATCCTTATCGCCGGGTAATAATACCCATTGTTTTTCGAGGATAAACTGCAGTACATCAGCAGAACTACACTGGCTTTTATTGATCAGGGTAACATCCTTCCATCCAAGAAAAAGGAACTGTTCCTGCTGCAAAGGGCTGAGTTGATCAAACTGCCTGTTTTTGACAGCAAAACGGTTCTGCAGAAAAGCAGATACGGTCAAACCATCTGTTTGCAGTGTATCCGTTTCATCTGTCAGCCCCAGTTCAATCACTGTTTGCCAGCCCCTGCAAAAATCGGGGTAACGCAGGGTGGTGCGCAAAAAGGTTTTCGCTTCGGTGAGATCATAGGTGGATATATAACTCAACGAATCCCTGTTGGGATAATATGCCAGTGTGCCCAACCCATCAATAGCTACTTCGGTGCAGTCTGTAAAGATCTTTTCGTACTGCCTGGTTTGCACCGCATTATTCTCTCTGAATATCGCACCGGCCTTACCGGCCAACACCACATTCCGCGGGTTCCAGCTGATCTTGTAATGCCAGGGATTGGTATCGCTTTCGGGTGCTACCAGTCCGCCGCAATGCGAGAGGAAGGAACGGATCTTTCCCCCTTTGGCTTTGATCCGGTGAATCAGCTGCATGGCACTCATATGATCGATACCGGGATCCAGTCCCATTTCGCAGAGAAAAAGAATGCCTTTGTTGTTGATCTCCGCGGCCAGTGCCCGGATCTTATCATCTACATACGAAGCCGTTAATAAATGTTTACCAAAAGCCAGGCAATCCAGTGCCACGGTATAATGCAGGGAAGGGGGCAGTAAAGAGATCACCACATCTGCCGCTTTGATCAACGCCTGCCTTTCGGGTTCATTATCAATCGAAACGCCCACGGCTGATACCCGGGCATGTTCGCCCACTTTGGATTGTACCGCGGCCAGGTTTACATCTGCTACTTTAACCTGCCATTGTTTATCTGTTGCTGTCTGTTTTAAATAATCGATCAGTACGGTGGCAGATTTGCCGGCACCAAAGAGGAGGATCTGTTTCATCTGGGAGAATCTGTTTAAACTGTTCCGGACAACTGCCGCTGAAAATCTTCATCTGCAGGATCGTAAAGGTAACCAATGAAATTTTATCGTCCCAATTGTAACATTTTTCCGAAGTTCCCGTTTCATAAAAAACATCCTTATGAAAAAAATATACCTGCTTTTTTTCCTGCTTGGTACACTGGTAGTTAGCGCGCAGAAAACAGTACACGATGCCAATGCTACAACGAGAGAAGTCCAAAACTTTCACGCAATTGATATAGCCGATGGGGTAGACCTCTTCCTTACCCAGGGTAACGAAGAAGCAGTTGCCGTGAGCGCTTCTTCCGATGAATACCGTAACAGGATCCGCACAGAAGTGATTAACGGGGTACTGAAGATCGATTTTAACCAGGAAGGCACCTGGAAATTGAACTGGTTCGGCAACCGGAAACTAAAAGCGTATGTGTCTGTGAAAACGCTCGATAAACTTGTGGCTTCCGGCGGATCAGATGTATTTATCGAAAATGAACTTTCGGCCACCCGTCTTACCCTCACCCTTTCCGGCGGTTCCGATTTCAGGGGCAAAGTGGTTGCCGGCGAACTGAAAATATCCGCCAGCGGGGGCTCAGACGCCTATATTTCCGGCAAAGCCGAGCAACTCAGCATCCATGCCAGCGGCGGCAGCGATGTGCACGGATTTGAGCTTATTTCCAATACCTGCAGCATCGAATCCAGCGGTGGCAGCGATGTGCGTATTACGGCCAATAAAGAACTCCGGGCCAATGCCAGTGGCGGCAGCGATGTGTATTACAAGGGTTCGGCTTCTTCCAATACCAGCAAAAGTGGTGGCGGCTCTGTTAAAAAAGTGGAATAACCAGTTTATCTGGAATACAATACAGTAAAGGGTTTCCTGCCAAATGGAAGCCCTTTTTCATTTGCTTTTTATTCTCATTTTACCCATCGGCCGACGCCCCGGAAAAGGTGTTCACAACTGTGGATAAAACCCCTTAAAAAAGACCCTTTTTTAGCCCTCTTTCCCCTTCAAAAAAAGTATCTTCGCCATCCTGAAAACAGGGCTGTTTAGCAACCTGTCATAGAACTAAAATTTCACGGAAAAACACACATGGAAGACAATCTGTTACCGCCGGAAAAAACCAACGATAACGACCGCATTATCCAGGTAAATATCGAAGAGCAAATGAAGACCGCTTACATCGATTATTCGATGTCGGTAATCGTGGGCCGCGCACTGCCTGATGTAAGGGATGGTTTCAAACCCGTTCACCGCCGCGTACTCTACGCCATGAATGAACTGGGCAACAACAGCAACAAACCCTATAAAAAATCTGCCCGTATCGTGGGTGAAGTGATGGGTAAATACCACCCGCACGGCGATTCATCGATCTATGATACATTGGTGCGGATGGCCCAGGACTGGACCATGCGTTACACCCTGGTAGACGGTCAGGGTAACTTTGGTAACCAGGATGGCGACCCACCGGCTGCCATGCGTTATACCGAAGCCCGTTTACAGCGTTTATCAGAAGCCATGCTGGATGATATCGAAAAAGAAACGGTAGATTTTCAACTGAACTTCGACGATTCACTGCAGGAACCTTCTGTACTGCCCACCCGGATCCCGCAATTGCTGGTGAACGGTTCTTCAGGTATTGCCGTAGGGATGGCCACCAATATGATGCCCCATAACCTGAGCGAAGTAGTGGATGGTTGTGTGGCCTATATCGATAACCGGGAGATCCCGGTAGAAGAACTGATCAACCATGTAAAAGCACCCGATTTCCCTACCGGTGGTATCATTTACGGTATGGAAGGGGTGAGACAAGGTTTGTTAACCGGACGCGGAAGGGTAGTACTGCGCGGTAAAGTGCAGGTAGATACCAAAACCAGTGGCCGCGAACAGATCGTGATCACCGAAGTACCTTATCAGGTAAACCGCGACCAGCTTACCGATCGTATCGGTCAGTTGGTGAATGATAAAACCATTGAAGGCATTGCCCACGTGAACAATGAAAGTAATATGCGCGAAGGAACGCGTATTGTACTGGATCTGAAACGGGATGTGGTAGCCCAGGTGATCATTAACCAATTGTACAAATTCACCGAACTGCAGACCAGTTACGGGGTGAATAATGTGGCCATCAGCAAGGGACGCCCAAGGATCATGAACCTGAAAGACCTGATTGCAGAGTTCATCGAGTTCCGGATGGAAGTGGTGATCCGCCGCGCAAAATTCGATTTGCGCAAGGCAGAAGAACGCGCCCATATCCTGGAAGGTTACCTGAAAGCACTGGATCATCTCGACGAAGTGATCGCCCTGATCCGCGCCAGCCGTACACCGGATGATGCGAAAGAAAACCTGATCAACAAAAGCAAAGAAGAAAAATGGAGCCTGAACAGGGAACTGTTCTCTGATATCACCAACGACCTGTATATACAGGAAGACGGATTATCCGAAGCCCAGGCCAAAGCCATACTGGAACTGCGTTTGCAGCGTTTAACAGGTATGGAAAGAGACAAGATCGTGGAAGAATTCAACGGTCTGATCAACACCATCAAACACCTGAAAGAACTGCTGGCCAGCGAAGACCTGCGTTATGACCTGATCAAAAAAGAACTGATCGAAGTAAAAGAGAAATTCGGCGATGCCCGTAAAACGGAGATCCAGTACCTCGCAGACGAAATGCGGATCGAAGACCTGATCGAAGACGAAGACGTGGTGATCACCATTTCGCACCTGGGTTATATCAAACGTACATCCGCTACCGAATACCGCCAGCAACGCCGCGGCGGCAGGGGAGCGGTGGGTACTAAAACAAGGGAAGAAGATTATGTAGAACACCTGTTTGTGGCGTCTACCCATGGAACCATGATGTTCTTTACCGAAAAGGGACGTTGTTTCTGGTTACGGGTTTACGAGATCCCCGAAGGAGAAAAACAAAGCAAGGGACGTGCCATACAAAACCTGATACAACTGCCCGGCGATGATAAGGTGAAAGCCATTATCGACGTGAAAAAACTGGACGACAAAGACTATGTACAAGACCATTATATCGTACTTTGTACCAAGAAAGGCATCATCAAAAAAACCTCGCTGGAAGACTTCAGTCGCCCGAGAGCCAATGGTATCATCGCCATTACAGTGAATGAAGGTGATGAACTTTTATCGGCCCGTTTAACCGATGGCAAACAGGAGATCATGATGGCCGTGAAAAGCGGGCGCGCGATCCGTTTCCCTGAAGAAAAAGTTAGGGTAACCGGCCGGGGAGCCATTGGGGTAGCAGGCATTGAGGTAGACGATGAGAAAGATGAAGTGGTGGGTATGATCTGCATCCACAAAGACGACCCTACCCATACCATACTGGTGGTAAGCGAAAAAGGTTTTGGGAAACGAACCGTGGTAGATGAATACCGGATCACCAATCGGGGTGGTAAAGGTGTTAAAACTATCAACGTTACGGAGAAAACCGGCAGTTTGGTAGGCGTTTTGTATGTAACGGAGAAAGAAGACCTGATCATTACCTGCAAATCGGGCATCACCATCCGAACCGGCATCCAGGATATCCGCGAAGCGGGCAGGGCCACACAGGGCGTAACCCTGATCAGGCTGGATGAAGGAGATGAGATTGCCGCTATTTCGCAGATCGAAGACCAGGAAGAAGAACCCGTAATACCTCTGGAAACAGGCGAAGAAAACCCGGTTACAGATGAAACTAAAACAGCAGATAACAACGAGAATAGTACTGAAAATCAATAATAAACCCCTCTTTATGAAGAAGCTTTTAACGCTGATGATGATCGCAGGAAGCCTGCAAATGGCCCAGGCGCAAGACCTGAATAAGGTGCAGACCGCTTACCTGATCAATAAAATGGAAGATGCCAAAACCGAGATTGACAAGGTAATGGCCGATCCCAAACAGAACACCAAGCCGAATGCGATGTACTGGAAAGCCAAAGTATATGCTGCCGTGTATAAAGACGCCAACCTGCGTGCCAAATACCCTACAGCACTGGCAACCGCAGATGAGGCTTTCAAAAAATATACCGATGCAGATCCTGCTTTTGCCCTGGTAAAAGAAAAAGGTGCGGAAGGCTTTTTTGATATGTATGCCACGTCTTATGCCAATGGTGTAAAACTCTTCAACGACAAGAAATGGGAAGATGCCGCCAACAATTTCAAATATGCCGTGGAATACAGCGATTTCATTTTCAAGAACAAATGGAGCAATGCCAGCATCGCATTTGATACCACATCGATCCTGTACCTGGCGTATGCTTACCAGAATGCATCTAAAATGGATGATGCGGCCACTTATTACAGTCGCCTGGCAGATGCGAAAGTATCAACTGATATGTACATCGATATCTACAAGTTCCTCGCTAACCATTATACGGTTTCGAAGAACGAAACCCTGTTTAAAAAATACCTGGCACTGGGAAGAGAACTGTATCCTAAATATGCATGGGATGAGTTTGAGATCGATTATATGGACCAGAACATGAACCTGGCCGAGAAAACAGCCCTGTACGACAAAGATGATGCGGCAGGCACCCTGAGCGAAGTAAAGTACCTGCAGTTTGCTGATATTTTTGTGAATGCACATAATAAAGACAAAAGCATGGACAGTGCCACCGAACGTATGTATAGTCTGAAAGCGGTGGATGCTTACAAAAAAGCCTATGGCAAAAACGCCCAGAACGCCATTGCTGCCTTTAACGTAGGTGTGGTTTACTATAATCTTTTTGGTAGCTATGATGATGCGTTTGCACAGAATATCCGTACCATGCAGGGCATTAATGCCGACAAACCGGTAGAAAAAGATCCAAAGAAAAAAGCGGCAGCAGAAGCGGCCCTGAAAGCCAAACTGGATCCTATCCGCAAAGCCAATGCGGATATCGAAAAGCCTCTGAATGACAACCTGAATATGTCATTGGAGTGGCTTGAGAAAGCGTATGTTATCTTAAAAGACAAAACTACCCGTACCAATACAGAGAAAAGCGTGATCAACAAAGCGGTTGACTTCCTCGCTAACCTGTATGCGTATAAACGCGATAAAGTACGTGGTAAAGACCTCAAAGCTTTTGATGCGTTTGAAGCCAAGTATAAAGAGTTTGATGCTTTACATGGCAAATACTAAATCTTATCAATTGATAGTGAAAACGCTGGCTCCGGCCGGCGTTTTTTTATGTCCTGTACCGGGCACTGCGATTGTAAAAAACCTTTCAGATGCTATGAACGATGCTTATCTTTAAGACACAAACCACACTATGACCTATTCAAACAGTTTTCTGGCCCTGACCATTACCGCATTGTTGTTTTTCTCTTGTAAAGAAAAAAACAACAATGCGGTAACAGGCAGTAGCACAGAACAGAACGCCCCCACCGTTAAAACGGAAGTACTCTTTACAGGATATGAAATTATCTGGGGCATGGATTTTCTGCCCAATGGCGATCTGTTGTTTACCGAAAAGAAGGGGAAATTATACCGCCGTTCCGATACTACGATCAAAGAGATCACCGGACTGCCGGTGATCAATAGCGGCGGACAGGGTGGACTGCTTGATATCCGCGTTTCGCCGCAATTCAACAGCAATGGCTGGATCTTTCTCACTTATGCCGGCAATTACCCTGGAGGTGGTGGCAGCTGGAACCTGCTGCGTTGTAAACTAATGAACGACCAGCTTACAGAACCGAAAATATTACTGACATCCAACTCAGCCAATACCATGCAGGGCCACTACGGCAGCCGCATTGATTTTGATGAGGCGGGTAACCTGTATGTAAGCGTGGGAGAGGGCGGCGCTACCACTTACGGCGGCATCAGTTCGCCCAACCAGAATGCGCAGAATGTAAACAGCACCTGGGGTAAAGTGCACCGGATAACGCAGGAAGGAGGCATACCCGCCGGAAACCCGGTATTGCCGGGCAATACGGTTGCCACTACGGTGTATTCGTATGGGCACCGAAATCCGCAGGGACTGGTGTACAACCCCTTTACCAAAACCATCTGGGAAGCCGAACACGGACCCAAGGGAGGCGATGAAGTAAACATTATCCAGGCAGGTAATAACTATGGCTGGCCCTGGGTTTCTTATGGCGTTAACTACGATGACAAACCGGTATCTGCGAGCCCCACCAAAGAGGGTATTACCGATCCGGTGTACAAATGGATCCCGTCTATCGGGGCCTGTGGTATGGCAGTCATTACCGATCCCAAATTCAAAAGCTGGACGGGCAATTTGCTGGTAAGCGGTTTGGCCCTGCAATACCTGGCCCGCCTCGAGATCAAGGATAACAAAGTGGTGAAGGAACACAAAATGCTGGAAAAAATCGGCCGGGTAAGGCAGGTACGCCAGGCACCGGATGGATCGGTGTATGTGTCTGTAGAAGGACCGGGCAGGATCATCCGCCTCATTCCGGAATAACACAGCCTTTATAAAAATGCAAAAGCCTAACAGGTTCGTATCAATTACCTGTCAGGCTTTTGCATTTTCTCTTGTATAACCTACAGTAATCAATTACTGATTGGTGGTAGCTGCCCCCGGAGCTGCGGCAGGTTTAGCCGGTGCGGTAGTAGTTGGTCTTACAACAGTGGCACAGGAAGTTAAGAGCAGTAATAAAAAGCAGATGCAGATTGTGTTTTTTAGCATGATGGTTGTTTTTGGATAAAAGTCAGGATGAATTTATGGTAAATTCCACGAATAACAATTGTTCAAAAATAGTAAGAGATCCTCCGAAGAATAAAAAAGGAAAGCATACGCATAACAAAATGACTATTCATATGAACCCCATGCTTTAGCATGGGGGTAGAATGTACTGAATCGTTGGCGGGCTTGAGCCCTGAATTGGGGCTGAAGCCCGGAGGATGTTGTGGGTGATATGTAGACCCCAGCCTGAAGGCTGGGGTTAATAATGTGGTTTATACTATGTAACCTAATTCGCTTCTTTAACTTAACATAATATTAATTATAGGATAATTAAATTGTACGTTTGTGATACATCTATGTAAAAAACTGACAGAACTAGTATCGGACACAGGGTTATACTGTTGGTCTATCCCATTCAATAGCCGTTTATCCTGAGACACATGTTCATGTGATTAGCCGGCTCCGGTTCGCTTAGCATTTTTGATAAGCATTAACCCTATACCCGAAACTAAATCACATGAAAACTTTACATCGATTTCTCTTAGCCGCCGTTTTACTGGCACTGGTAAGCACCGCCCAGGCACAGATTTCTGGAACCCTGACCAGCCAGCAGCAACCCCTGGAATCCATTTCGGTTTCCTTATTGCGCGCCAAAGACTCCAGCCTGGTTAAAATTGCTTTAACCGACAAAGCCGGTCAGTTCCAGTTTACCAACCTGGCGGCTGGCAGTTACCGGGTATCGGTGAACAGCCTGGGGCTACAGTCTTATCTGTCGCAGGTTTACCAGTTTTCAGGTAGCGCTTTGTTGCTCGGCAGCATAGAATTGCTTCTACAGGCCAAATCCCTCGGCGAAGTAACCGTGAGCAGCAAAAAACCTCTGGTAGAACTGAAAGCCGATAAAATGGTGGTGAATGTAGATGCATCACCCACCAATGCCGGCAATACCGCGCTGGAAGTGCTGGAGAAATCGCCGGGTGTATCGGTGGATAAGGACGGTAATATCAGCCTCAAAGGCAAACAGGGCGTTACGGTACTGGTAGATGGCCGCCCCAGTTACCTGAGCGGCGCCGACCTGGCCAACCTGTTGAAAGGCATGAGTGCCAGCCAGCTGGACCAGATAGAGATCATGACCAACCCACCGGCACGTTTTGATGCATCGGGCAATTCGGGGGTGATCAATATCAAAACCAAAAAGAACAAAACCGTGGGTTTCAATGGTAGCCTGAACCTGGGTTATGGCCAGGGGGTGTATCCGAAAACCAATGGTGGACTGAACCTGAACTACCGTAAAAACCGTATCAACCTGTTTGGCTCTTATAATTACAGTTACCGGGGCAGCTACCAGCATTTTAATGTGATCCGGAATGTGTTGAACCAGAACCAGGCCCTGGCTTTTACGCTGGATCAGAATGGGTATATGCCCGATACCCGATCTGCCCATTCGGCCAAAGCGGGCATAGATATTACGTTCAGCAAAAAAACCAATGCTTCGCTAACGCTGAACAGTTTTAATATCGCCATGCAGTTCGACAACGATATCCGCAACCGGATCCTGGATGATAAAGGCGATCTGCAGACACTGAACACCGGCCGCACCTATATGACACCGAACGTGAGCAAATACAACGGCAACTTTAATATCCAGCATAAATTAGACAGCACCGGAAAAGAACTCAGTTTCGATCTTGATTATGTGAGCTATAATGATAAACACAAACAGCAGTTTCAAAACCGTTTCTATAACGCGGGCGGAACGCTTACGGCAAAACCGGATACCCTGCAGGGAAATGTGCCCAGTGCCTTTGAAGTGATCGCCGGTAAACTGGACCTGGTATTACCTTTTACGGCAAAAACCAAACTCGAAACCGGTGTCAAACTCAGTGCGGTATCGAGCGATAACAACGTGCGTTTCGACAGTATCATTAACGGCAACCCGGTATTGGACGTAAACCGCAGTAACTACTTTATTTATAAGGAGAATATTTATGCGGTTTATGCCAGTCTGAATACCCCCATCAGCAAAAAACTCAGTGTACAGGCCGGTTTACGGTATGAATACACCACCGGTAATGGTAATCAGGTTACTACCAACACCAGGTTCACCAAAGAGTATGGAAAACTATTTCCTACTTTGTATTTCACTTATGAACTTAACGAAAAACACCAGTTCAACCTCAATTACGGTCGCCGGGTAACACGTCCGGCCTACCGCGATATGAATCCTTTCACCTATATTCTTGACCGTTATACCAACCAGAAAGGAAACCCTAACCTGCAGCCGCAGTTCAGTCAGAATATTGAGTTTAGTTATGCGTACAATAAGTTCCTGATTACCACTTTCAATTACGCACGCACCAACGATGTGATTTCGGACGTGATTGAAACAGACGAAATCAGTAAAACAGCTTTTCTCGTAAAAAAGAATATTGCCACGCAGGAACAGTGGGGCTTCGCGGTTAATTTTTCGAAACCGGTGAACAGCTGGCTCACTATCAATACCAATGTGTTACTGGCAGATAACCGCTTTAAAGGCATTGTTAACAATACGGCCGTTGATTTCTCCAGTACCACGGCCAGTTTCTCCGGATCGCTGCAAAGCAAGCTGGGTAAAGGCTGGGATGCCGAGATCAATGGATTTTACAGAACCCGCGAAATCGAAGGTGTTTCATTCAGTAAAGGAATGGGCATGTTCTCGCTCGCGGTTTCTAAAGCCGTTCTGAACAACAAAGGGAAAATTACTCTGAATGCCCGCGACCTGTTTGCATTGCAGCAATATACGGGCATCACTAAATTTTCTACGGTGGATGCCGTATTGAACAACCGTTGGGATAACCGGGTCATCAATCTCTCTTTCAATTACCGTTTTGGGAAAACTTTTAAAACCAACAAACGCAGCAGCGGCAGCGCAGCAGAAGAACAGAGCCGGATTGGCGGATAACCACATTCCCCCATCAGGAAGAGCAGGAGCCCCCCTCCTGCTTTTCCTGGATTCCGGGATAAATTACTCCCCTCTGCGAAAAGACAAGGACAAGACACTATCACCTTCTTCTAATTTCCTTCCTGTTTTGTTCACTCCTGCTTTACCATTTCTTCGCTCCGTGGCCGCTAAATGAGAGAACCAGAATGGGATCAGAATGGAATCAGAATAGACCCAGAAACGGACCAGTATCGGATCGGAATAGAACCGGAATGCAGCCTGAAGGGCACTTGAAGGGCACTTGAAGGCCATTTGAAGGGCACTTGAAGGGCACTTGAGCGCTTGGAAGACAGACGCTGGAGCCAGGTATTTTACGGGTAAACTGTAAAGATCTGGATACATAGCAGGGCCAATAGACGGCGTTTTTGCAGAGAAATCACCCTATTCCGGGCAGTTTTCACCCATTGATCATTTTATTTCTTTATCAGGAAGATTGGGGATATTTTTAACAGGAGAAAACTTCTTCACCCCAAACTAACTACTGAATGCTACTGAGAAAAAAAAGCAGTCTATTGGTCGCACTGCTGCTGACCATCACTGTACTGCAGGCACAAACTATTCCCACCCCCAAAGAACATTTCGGGTTTGCCATTGGCGACAATTACCAGCTGGCCACTTATACCCAGACCGAAGCCTATGTAAAGAAACTGGCCGCGGCATCTGACAGGGCCAAACTGGTGGATATCGGTAAAACCGAAGAAGGCCGTTCGCAGTTTATGATGATCATTACATCGGCCGAGAACCAGCAGAAACTGGAGCGTTACAAAGAGATCTCCCGTAAAATGGCCTATGCCGAAGGTTTAACCGACGAGCAGGCCCGCGCACTGGCCGCTGAAGGTAAAGCCGTGGTGTGGATAGATGGCGGTTTGCATGCCACCGAAACCGTAGGTGCCCACCAGCTGATCGAGATCATGTACCAGCTGCTCAGCCGGAACGATGCAGAAACCAAACGCATTCTCGATAATGTTATTATCCTCTGTACGCACGCCAATCCCGACGGACAGGAACTGGTAAGCAACTGGTATATGCGCAATCCTGCCCCGGAAAAACGCTCCCTGATGCAGGTGCCACGTTTGTACGAGAAATATGCCGGCCACGATAATAACCGCGACTTCTTTATGATGAACCTGCGCGAAACGCAGAATATCAACCGCCAGTTATACCTGGAGTGGCTACCGCAGGTAATGTATAACCACCACCAGGCAGGCCCTCCCGGATCCGTTGTAGCCGGAGCCCCCTACCGGGATCCCTTCAATTATGTGTTCGATCCGGTGATCGTTACCAGTCTTGATGCATTGGGTGCCGCTATGAGCAACCGTTTGAATGTAGAAGGTAAACCGGGGTATACCGAGCGGGCAGGTTCTAATTTCTCTACCTGGTACAATGGTGGTTTACGCACCACTACTTATTTCCATAACATGGTGGGCTTATTGACCGAGATCATCGGCAACCCTACACCGGCCGAAGTGCCGTTAGTGCCATCCCGGTTAATTCCCAGCGGTAATACACCGTTTCCGGTAGTGCCGCAGAAATGGTATTTCCGCCAGTCGATCGATTATTCGGTTTCCCTGAACTATTCTGTACTGGATTATGCCAGTCGTAACCGCGATGCACTGTTATTCAATATGTATAAGATGGGAAAAAATTCCATCGAGCGCGGGCAGAAAGATTACTGGACCTTATCGCCCAAGCGTGTAGCAGAAATTAATCAGCTATACCAGGCAGATCAGCAGAAAAACAGTACCCGACCAGCCGCTTCCGAAACCGAAGCTGCGGCTGCACAGCGGGGCGTTTCTACCATCCCCGTTAAATACTATGATTCTGTTTTCAAGAACCCGGCATTGCGTGATGCCAGGGGTTTTATCATTCCTTCTGATCAACCCGATTTTCCTTCGGCTGTTCGCTTCCTGAATGCATTGATCAAAACCGGTGTGCTGGTACACAAAGCCACAGCTGCCTTTACCGTGGCCGGCAAACAATACCCGGCAGGTTCTTATGTAGTGAAAACAGATCAGGCATTCCGTCCGCATGTACTGGATATGTTTGAGCCGCAGGATCACCCCAATGATTTTCTGTATCCGGGTGGTCCGCCCGTTGCACCTTATGATGCAGCCGGCTGGACATTGGCCTATTCCATGGGCGTACAGTTTGATCGTTTACAGGAAGCTTTTGATGGTCCTTTTGAGCGCGTGCCTTATGGCGAATGGCAAACGGCTACCGGTTCTGTACCCAAAGCCGCCGCTGCAGGGTATGTATTATCTGCACAGGCCAACAATGCCTTTCTGGCCGCCAACGATCTGCTGAAAGAAGGTGCAGAAGTTTACCGTTTGCAGGAAGCGCAGGCTGGTGCGCCTATCGGTTCTTTTTATGTACCCGCTTCTGCCAAAGCCAAAACCTGGATGGAAAAATCTGCCGCATCCATCGGCATACAGGTAACTTCACTCGCTAAAAAACCAGCTCCTTCCGCACTGAAAAAAATACAGCCTTCCCGCATTGCTTTATGGGATCAGTATGGCGGATCCATGCCTTCGGGCTGGATGCGGTATATTATGGAGCAATTCCATTTTGATGTGGAAGTCATCTATCCCAAAGACATTGATACCGGTGGTTTACGTAATAAATATGATGTGATCATTTTTGTAGATGGCGCCATTCCGGCACTGCCCAATGCAACTGCAGGACAACGGGGTGGCTTTGGTGGCGCAGGCCCGAGACCGGAAGATATTCCGGCCGAGTACCGGAACCGTTTGGGAAGGATCACGGCCGATAAATCGATCCCCCAGTTGAAAAAATTCATGGAAGAAGGCGGGCAGATCGTTACCATCGGATCCAGCACCAACCTGGCTTACCATGTGGGTGTTCCGGTGCGCAATGCGCTGGTAGACCTCGTAAACGGACAGGAACAAAGACTACCTGCAGAGAAATATTATATTCCCGGCAGTATTCTCAGGGTCAGCGTAGATGCCACCAACCCCGCTGCCTGGGGCATGAATACAGAAGCCGATGTGTATTTTGATGCCAGTCCGGTATTCAAAATTGCACCCGATGCCAATGCAAAGGGCATAGTAAAACCGATTGCCTGGTTCGCTTCCAAAAAACCATTGCGCAGCGGATGGGCCTGGGGACAATCGTATCTGCAGGATGGAGTGGCCGCTTTTGAAGCCACGGTGGGTACTGGTAAACTGTTTGCCTTTGGTCCGGAAATTACGTTCCGTGCACAAACACATGGCAGTTTCAAATTCCTGTTCAATGAATTGTATGTGACTACACCGGTGGTTAAATAACAGTCCGGTCATTCTATACGGGCGGGGAGCAAATGCATGCATTTGCTCCCCGCTCTTTTTATAGCAAAGGATCACAACAACGCAGATTTGCCACAGTACATATAGTTTCAAACAAAAGATTAATTACTTATTTTCTTATTCATAATTAGTTCTGCACTGATCGTCCAAAGCAATTCTGTAACTTTAAGCAAACTTATTTTTATGCCGGTATACGAAAACCTGGTGGAAGCCGTGAACGATCTGAAGCAAAGAGGATTTACCACCGACTTCACACTTGCTTTTGATGCACTCCAATGTAAACTCACCGGCACGCAGCTCTCCCCTGCCGAATTTGAGATCGTGGAACACCATCGCTTTGAAGCCAATACGGATCCGGATGATTCCAGTGTATTGTATGCCATCCAATCCAAAGACGGTACTAAAAAAGGCATATTGATCAGTGCCTATGGCGTCTATGCCGATGCTGCCAGCGAAGAGATGATTCAAAAGCTGATCATGCACGAATAATTGAAGCGATTCAATTATTTTCACCGCTGATTTTCCAACTTATAAACTGACTACATGCTGCACAGAAGACGATTTCTGCAACTGGGTTCTCTGGGACTAAGTGCTTTTTCTTTTGCCGGATTCAAAGCCGCCGGCCCAACACGTAAACCCATCGTGATCTCCACCTGGGATACCGGTATTGCTGCCAATGCAGCTGCCTGGGAGGTATTACGCAAAGGAGGCCGTGCACTGGATGCCGTAGAAAAAGGGGTGATGGTAACCGAATCTTCTTTGAACTGTTGTGTAGGCCTGGGCGCCAATCCCGACCGGGATGGCTATGTTACCCTGGATTCCTGTATCATGGATGAACACGCCAATTGCGGCAGTGTGGCATTTCTCGAACGCATCAAACATCCGGTATCTGTGGCACGCAGGGTAATGGAGAAAACACCGCATGTGATGCTGGTAGGTTCAGGTGCGCAGCAGTTTGCCGTGGCCGAAGGGTTTCCGTTAGAGTCGCCGGCCTTATCGCCCGATGCACAAAAAGCGTATCAGCAATGGTTACAGAAAAGTGAGTACAAACCCGTGATCAATATCGAGAACAGTAAAAACCAGACCGCTTTTGCGCCCGCCCGTTTGGACAATGGCGACTGGAACCACGACACGATTGGTATGGTAGCCATGGATGCAAACGGCAACCTGAGCGGTAGCTGCACCACCAGTGGTATGGGTTTTAAAATGCGCGGCCGTTTGGGTGATTCGCCCATTATTGGTGCGGGATTATTTGTAGATAATGAAATAGGCGCCGCCACGGCTACCGGCCAGGGCGAAGATGTGATCCGCATTTGTGGTTCGCATCTGGTAGTGGAACTGATGCGCCAGGGACTCTCACCTGAAAATGCCTGTAAAAAAGCCGTTGAACGTATCATCAAAATCAAAGGCAGCCAGAAAGCCAAAGAGATCCAGGTGGGTTTTATCGCCATCAATAAAAAAGGCGAATACGGCGGGTTCTGCATACAGAAAGGTTTCAGCTTTGCTGTTTGTTATGCCGATAATAAAAACTTTATGGTGGACGGGAAATACATCCTCTAATAACAAACAGAAATACTACAAATGCTGCTCGAAATATGTGTGTTTAATATGGCCACGGCCATCGCTGCCGAAAAAGCCGGCGCCGACAGAATTGAATTATGTGAGAATTATGCCAATGGCGGTACCACCCCTTCTTACGGTTATCTGAAAACAGTGAGGGAGCAGATCAGCATTCCGGTATTCCCAATGATCCGCCCGCGGGGGGGAGATTATTTTCATTCTGCTGATGAGATCGAGATCATCCGGAAAGATATCCTGCTTTGCAGGGAATTAGGATTTGAAGGGGTCGTATTTGGTTTACTGAACCAGGACGGCACCATTGACCGCGACAATACCGCACGCCTAACAGAAGCCGCTTACCCGCTGGAAGTGACTTTTCACCGGGCTTTTGACAGGTGTAAGGATCCGCTGGAAGCATTTGAAACCATCATTAGCTGTGGCTGTAACCGTATTCTTACGAGTGGGCAGGAACCCAAAGTAACGGAGGGTTTGGCCCTGGTAAAACAATTGGTGGAGCAGGCCAGTGACCGCATCATTATCATGCCCGGCAGTGGATTAAACAGCTCGAATGTGGCATCCATCATCCACACCGCAGGAGTAACTGAAGTGCATACCAGTGCCCGGATCCGGATCCCCTCTACCTCTCAATACCGCAACGAAAAAATACCGGAGGACTTTGATATTGATTTTGTGGATGCGGAAGAGATCAGGAAGATCAAGTCACAATTCTGAGGGCATTTGCGCATTGGCGGATGACGGATTAGCGGATTTACGCTGTTGTTGGTCGGGCGACCAACAATGCAGGATCATTAATATTGTCGGTAGAGCAATCAACAACCGCACAATAATTCCATATGAATATGGTAAAGAAATGGATATTTCTATTTTTGATACTTGAAACACTCTCAGTAACTTATTTACTAAGACTTCCCGCTTTCATAACAGTTACAACATTACTATACACATTTAGCGGCATCGCCATTTCAATATTGTTACTTTTTCTACCTGAGAAAAGGTTAGAAATAAAATTGTTAAGTAAGCCTTTCAAAAATGGGATTTCTTATCAAATATTTTTTCTATTTCTTGGCGGGTTGTTTATATATAAATACACGCAATATTGGATCAGTCAATCTCCCCTCTCCTATAAAGACGCTGACATGCTCCCTATTATGCAGGTAATGGCTCAACGGTTTTTGGATGGTACTTGGAGCTTGGTCTATTCGCCCATACAGGAAATATGGAATGGAATTCAACCTATTTATCTGCCTGCGATGTGGATGCCATTTGTAATATCAGAAAAATTTTCTTTTGATCCCAGATGGATAACCTCCTTTGCCGTATTTCTTTCATTTTTTCTTTTCATTGCCCTTTGGAGGGCTCATTGGAAAATGCATTCTGGGCTTATCCTTTTATTTGTATCAGTAATTTTATGTGTATGGCTTTATACTGACACAACACATAATTTTATACGCCTTTCAGAGGAAGGAATTGTAGTATTTTATTACAGTTTATTAGCCTTAGTACTGTTAACTGATAACTTTTTGATGATTGGCTTTGTTACAGCACTTTGCACATTGAGCAGATATATACTCGTTGGATGGTTACCTGTTATTTTACTGTACTTGCTGGTAATACGTAAACAAAAAAAAGACACCCTACATTTTATAATTTCATTCTCTACAACCATCCTTTTTTTAGTTATTCTTCCTTTTGGATTCACTCCTTTACAAATTTCCTTTTTTCAACCGGAACAGTATATCGAACATGCTGCAAGAATCTGGAAAGAATCGCCTGCGTACTTTACCCAAAGTTTGGGATTCTCTAAATTTTTTGGACCAGAAATGATAGAAGTGCAGCACAGAATACTTATGGCAGTATCTTTTTTAGTACCATTGACAGCAATTTTGCTGATCATTTACTATACAAAACAAACAACAATTAAAATCAATAATATTGGTATGGCAACTTTGAAATTGACTGTTGTAATTGTTTATACCTTTATTGACGTGCCATATCAATATCTGTTTTTTACTTCTTCATTTATTAGTTTGATTGCCATAACAGGAGTGACTTCTGAATGTGCAGAAAAGAAGATGAATAGAAGAGAGTGATGCATCATTTCTGGAAATGAAGAAATAGAGAACTTGTAATGCCAAAGTATTACCAATATTGTTACAACAGCAAAGGAGGCGGACAAAAAAAGCGGAAAGCTTGCTTCAAAAAAATCCGCCCATCCGTCATCCGCTAATCCGTACATCTAACACCCTGGATCACGAATGATATTGGTCGGCAATAAAGATCAACGCAACATCAAAAAAGCAAAGCTGGTGAACATCCGAAACGAACTCATCAAAGAACATTCACGCAAACAGGCTTTGCGTATTGCGGAATATGCTATCCGCTCAAAAAAACATTTCAAAGAATTGATGTTATGTTTTCTGAGTCCGGAATACCGCATAGCCCAACGTGCCGCCTGGAGTGTAAGCTGTGCCGCTTTGCAGCAACCGGAGATGATCAAACCTTTTATCAAAGACCTGGTTGCTTGTTTACAAAGAACAGATATTCATCCCGCCCTGATCCGCAACGCAGCGCGTATTCTGGAGGAGATCAATATTCCTGAAAAATTTCATGGTGAGGTTATGAATGTCTGTTTCGGTTTTGTTGAAAATCCCACCACCCCTATTGCCATCAAAGCGTATTCACTCACCATACTTTTTAATTTATCCCGTCAATACCCGGAAATCAGACAAGAGCTGAAATTAATAATCGAAGAAAATTTTGATAACGAAACAGCGGCGTTTAAAAGCAGGGGGAAAAAGATATTAAAAAAATTGGCGCATTAGCGGATTGGCGAATGACGGATTCTCCGCCATTGTTGATCGGACTACCTACAATAACGAATCAAGAATGAAGTTGGTCAGGCGACCAACTTCGGCGATAAAAATCCGCCCATCCGTCATCTGTTAATCCGCGAATCTAATAGAGCATCCTTACTTTAATCGTAGATTTCACTTCTTTCAGCAAAGCCACTGCCTGCTTGGAGAGTTTTTTGTCTACATCGAGTACTACATAACCGATGGCGTCATTGGTTTTGAGGTATTGGCCGAGGATATTGATATTATTTTTGGATAGTGCCGTATTGATGGCACTCAATACACCGGGAATATTGTGGTGTATATGCAGGATGCGGTGCGCATTCTCTACCGGTGGCAAACCAATGGCCGGTACTGTATGCGAACCATTGGTGATACCCCGCTCGAGGTACTGGAATAATTTTACGCTCACATCTTCCCCGATATTTTCCTGCGCTTCTTCGGTAGAGCCTCCGATATGCGGTGTAAGAATCACATTCGGTAATCCCTGCAGGGGTGTTTCAAATGAATCGCCGTTTTTCTCCGGCTCCCAGGGATACACATCTATGGCGGCACCGCTGATATGTCCTTCCTGCATGGCTGCGGCCAGGGCTTTCAGGTCTACCACTTCACCACGTGCATAGTTGAGCAGGATGGATCCCTTTTTGAAGGATTTGAGTAATGATTTATTGATCAGGTTTTTGGTCTGCGCCGTTTCCGGAACATGCAACGATACGATATCGGCCTGTGATACCAGGTCTTTCAGGTTTTTGGCTGCAGTAGCATTACCGAGTGGTAATTTGGTTTCGGTATCATAAAACAACACTTTCATGCCCATCCCCTCGGCCAGCACACTTACCTGGGAACCGATATTTCCGTAACCGATCAGTCCGAGCGTTTTGCCCCTGAGTTCATAACTGCCCTTGGCTTCTTTCATCCAGATGCCCTTGTGCGCGGCATTGTTTTTATCGATGATACGGCGGATCAGCATAATAGAAGCCCCGATCACCAGTTCTGCCACACTGCGGGTATTGCTGTAGGGTGCATTGAATACCACCACCCCTGCCTGGGTAGCGGCTTTCAGGTCAACCTGGTTCACACCAATGCAAAAACAGCCGATGGCCTGTAATTTGGTGGCGGCGGCCAGTACTTTTGCCGAAATATGGGATTTGGAACGGATGCCCAGTAAATGAACATCTTTGATTTCGCGGATCAATTCTTCCTCACTTAAGGCCCCGTGAAGTTTTCGCACTTTTACATAACCGTTCCGGTTGAACTGCTGAACGGCTTTGTCGCTGATATTCTCGAGAAAAAGGATGTTGATCCTGTCTTTGGGATAACTGGTTACGGCTTGCTTGCTCATGTATGCGAAAATAAATGTTATTTGTTTTAACACCTCACACATAGTTTTCCACGAAGGTTGGCTGCGCTGATGGGGCAGCCTATATTTGCCACTT
The DNA here is from genome assembly GCF_058806635.1 of Sediminibacterium sp. GW821-FHT12F12. Classification (NCBI taxonomy): domain Bacteria; kingdom Pseudomonadati; phylum Bacteroidota; class Chitinophagia; order Chitinophagales; family Chitinophagaceae; genus Sediminibacterium; species Sediminibacterium sp. GW821-FHT12F12. Next base: position 198,349 of record NZ_JBXAPW010000006.1, read on the forward strand.
TAGCCTAAATCTGTGCCCATGATGCGACCGAAGCTGATACCCTTAGTTACTTTCCTGATCATAGGCTGTGGTGCCAACCCCTCTTCTCCCGGTAAAAAAGTCCCTGTCATGGCCGCCACTCCTTCTGGTTTTTCAGGTGTTTCGGCCCGTGAAAAAGCCTATTATGCCAATGCCATCGCCCCCATGTACCAGAACCTGCTGGCCAAAAGAGGCTTCAGTGGCGGTATTATCATGGCCAAAAACGGGGAGATCGTATTTGAAGATTACCGCGGCTCCGTGAACCTGCGCACCAAAGAACCCATTACCGCCAATACACCCTTTCATATTGCATCAGTATCGAAAACCTTTACCGCTACCGTGATCCTGAAACTGATGGAAGAAGGTAAACTCTCGTTAGATGACCGGCTGGAGAAATATTTCCCTGGCTTCCCTTATGCCAATATCAGCATCAAAAACCTCTTAACACATCGAAGCGGGTTGCCTAAGTACGATTACTTCATGGATGGTACCAAAACCGAAGTAATCAGGGTAAAAAACAAAAGAGGCAAATGGGTGAAAAAAGCCCGTACGGTAAGGATTGCTCCGCAGTTTACCGGACTGGCCACCAACAAAGACGTACTGCAGTACATGATCAGCAACCGCCCGGCACCGGAATCCAATCCTGACCGCCGTTACAGCTATTGCAATACCAATTATGTGCTGCTGGCACTGATCATTGAGCAGGTAACCAAAATGTCGTACCCCGATTATCTGCGCATCCATGTGTTTGAGCCGCTGGGCATGACCAACAGTTATGTGTTCAGTCTGAAAGATGCATCCAATTACGTGCCTTCTTACAACTATAACAATGCACCTTTCCCGCTGCAAAAACTGGATTGTGTGTATGGCGATAAAAATGTGTACAGTACCGTAAGGGATCTGTTACAGTGGGATCGTGCACTTTATCTGGGCAGTTTTGTAAGTAACGAAACACTGAACATGGCCTACCAGCCCTACAGTAACGAAACCCGTGGACAGAAAAACTATGGTTTGGGCTGGCACCTTTACATCAAACCACCCGACCCGACCATTGTGTACCATAATGGTTGGTGGCACGGAAACAATGCCGTATTCAAAAGACTGGTAGCTGATACCGCCACCGTGATTATTCTGGGCAATAAATTCAACCGCAATATCTGGTCGGCCGGTAAGATGAGCTCGGTATTTACCGGCCATGCCGATACCGCTCTTTTAGACTAGTAATGGCTTGATTATCATCTATTTTATACACAGTGCAATAGAAAAGACAGGCAGGGTAAGTATTTTACCCAAATCCACCTATTTTTGCAGACTTTAAAAAACCAGCAGATTAATTCGCTTTATGGACAAAATCTTGTTTTATGCCGTTCCGGCAATGGGAGTGTTAGGCCTCCTTTACACGTTGATCAAGTTTAACTGGGTATCGAAGCAGGATGCGGGTACAGACCGCATGAAGCAGATCAGTAACTATATCGCCGAAGGTGCGATGGCTTTTCTGAAAGCTGAATACAAGATTCTCGGATATTTCGTGATTATTGTTGCTTTATTGTTGGGATTCATGGGTTATTCTGACCCCAACAGCCACTGGAGCATTGCCCTTGCTTTTATCCTGGGGGCTTTCTTCAGTGCATTGGCCGGTTTTATCGGTATGAAGATCGCTACCAAAGCCAATGTGCGTACCGCACAGGCTGCCAGAACCAGTTTGCGGAAAGCCTTACAGGTTTCTTTTACCGGTGGTTCTGTAATGGGTATGGGTGTTGCCGGCCTGGCCGTACTGGGCTTAGGCGGACTCTTCATCGTTCTGAAAATGATTTTTGCCCCGGAAGCGGCGGTTGATAGTGAGGAAATGAAAAGAACCATTGAAGTACTGACTGGTTTTTCGCTGGGTGCCGAAAGTATTGCTTTGTTTGCCCGTGTGGGTGGCGGTATTTATACCAAAGCTGCCGACGTAGGTGCCGACCTGGTAGGTAAAGTTGAAGCCGGTATTCCGGAAGATGATCCCCGTAACCCTGCCACCATTGCAGATAATGTGGGAGATAACGTAGGTGACGTAGCCGGTATGGGTGCCGATCTGTTTGGTAGTTATGTAGCTACTGTACTGGCCACTATGGTACTGGGTCGCGAAGTAACCGGCGCCGGTGGCGTGGTTTTGGTAGATGGATATGGTGGTTTATCTCCTATCCTCTTACCTATGCTGATCGCTGGTATGGGTATTATTTTCTCCATCATCGGAACCTGGTTTGTAAGGATTTCTGATAGTGCGGGCATCAGTACACAAAAAGTACAGAATGCATTGAATATGGGTAACTGGGGTTCGATCGTTTTAACGGCAATCGCATCTTATTTCCTCGTAAGCTTCCTGCTACCGGAGCATATGCTGTTAAGAGGTTTTGATTTCACACCCAACAAAGTATTCGGCGCCATTATGGTGGGTCTGGCCGTAGGTACTTTGATGAGTATGATCACTGAATATTATACCGCTATGGGTAAACGCCCGGTGATGAGCATCATCCGCCAGTCGTCTACCGGTCATGCTACCAATATCATTGGTGGTCTGGCAGTAGGTATGGAAAGTACGTTATTACCGATACTGGTACTGGCTGCCGGTATTTATGGTTCTTATTATTGTGCCGGTTTATACGGTGTGGCCATTGCTGCAGCCGGTATGATGGCAACCACTGCAATGCAGTTGGCGATTGATGCTTTTGGCCCTATTGCCGATAACGCCGGTGGTATTGCCGAAATGAGCGAACTGCCCAAAGAAGTGCGCGAAAAAACAGATGTACTGGATGCAGTGGGTAATACTACTGCTGCTACCGGTAAAGGTTTTGCCATTGCTTCTGCAGCTTTAACGGCACTGGCTTTGTTTGCGGCTTTCGTAGGTATTGCGGGTATCGACGGTATTGATATTTACCATGCCGATGTACTGGCCGGTCTGTTTGTAGGTGGAATGATTCCTTTTATCTTCTCCTCACTCGCCATCCGCGCGGTAGGTGAAGCGGCTATGGCTATGGTAGAAGAAGTTCGCCGCCAGTTCCATACCATTCCAGGTATTATGGAAGGTACCGGCAAGCCTGAATATGATAAATGTGTGGCCATTTCTACCGAAGCCTCTTTGAAAAAAATGATGTTACCCGGTGCCATTGCCATCCTCTCGCCTATTATCATCGGTTTTATCTTCGGACCAGAAGTATTGGGTGGATTCCTGGCCGGTGCTACTGTAAGTGGTGTACTGATGGGTATGTTCCAGAACAATGCCGGTGGTGCCTGGGATAATGCCAAGAAATCATTTGAAACAGGTGTAGAGATCAACGGACAGATGTACTACAAAAAATCAGAACCACACAAAGCATCGGTAACCGGTGATACCGTGGGTGATCCTTTTAAAGATACTTCTGGTCCTTCTATGAATATCCTGATCAAACTGATGTCCATCGTATCACTGGTGATTGCCCCTACCCTGGCGCATTTACACCAGTCTGATGCCAAACCCAAACAAGTGATCGAACAGAAAATGGAAGTAAAAGTATTCGGCAACGATTCTTCTGCTACCGAAGTTACTGTTAACGCCAGCGAAGATGGTTTTAAAGGACTGATTGATGCACTGAAAAAAGATGGCCTGGCACCTGCCGGTAAACTGACTATCGAGTACAAAGACGGTAAATTCAGCATCAATGGTAAAGAACAATCCGTCGAAGTATTGAAGAAATATGAAACCTATCTGAACGGTAAGAAATCCATTAACATCACATTGGATGAATCAGTAGAAAAGAAATAAGACAACACAGAGAAAATTGTACAGGATCCCGGCTAATGGCCGGGATTTTTGTTACCAGTGGTCCGGTTCTTATCGTAATAGATGCTATTTTTAACATATGAGAATCCTGTCCCTCCTTACCCTGTTGCTGCTGGCTGGCTGTGCCAATAACGATACCATAAGCGATACCGGTGCAGATACCGCCGTTGTGGTGTCGTATGATACCATCCCTGCCACCAGAAACAGCATCCAATCAAGCCCCGTAGCTACTTACAGCGAAAAAATAGCTGATGAACTGAACGACTGGAAATTTGCCGTTACGGTGTATGAAACGAGGAAAACCTTTCAGTACACCCTCCGCATCCAGGCCAAGGAAGTGCGCGTAAGTGATTCCATCACTATCCCCAATTTCGGTATACAGCCTACCGTAGTACTGCAGAAAGGAAAAGAACCCCTTTCCTGCATCATCGGTTTCCTCGATAAAAAGAAGGAATTCAAACCCTACAAAATGGTCAGCTTTCAGAACGACCGGTTACGGGTGAGAACCATTGCGAGTTATTATGTAGGATCGTATAAAACACAACACAATAATTAACAATTAGCAATTACAGAACAAGGTTTTACCAACAAGATCACATTCTTTGAACTGCTTCCCAATTTTTAATTTTTAATTGCTAATTTTTAACGCGTTGTGCTATTAAAAATCAAACACCCAGTAACTCAAAAACCCTTGTCGCTCACGGCCGCTGGGCCCCGTCC
>NZ_JBXAPW010000007.1:0-196455 GCF_058806635.1 Sediminibacterium sp. GW821-FHT12F12
GGTAATGTTACCGCATCCTCTGTGAGTGCCACTACTGGTAACTTTACAGATATTACTGCAACAGGAACGATTACCGGCGGAACCTTCAGCGGAACATTGGGAACCGGTACATTGAATAATATCACTTCACTCGGTAATCTTTCTGCAATAACTGTTTCTGGTAATATTACAGCTAACAGTCTAAGCGCTGTTACCAGCAACCTGACTGATATTGTTTCCACTGGCACCATCGACGCCAACACCATTTCTGCCACAAATATTACCGTAGCCAACTTTACCAACCTTTCTGATAAAAGACTCAAGAAGAATATAAGCACATTACCTGCTTCTCTCACAGGTATTCTTTCGCTGCAACCGGTTTCCTATAACTGGATTAATCCGGCTTTTGGAAAAAACAGGCAGATAGGTTTTATCGCACAGGAGGTACAAAAAATCTTCCCGGAACTCGTAACAGAAGATAAATCCGGCAGGTTATCTATTAATTATTCTGCTATGGTATCTCCCATCGTAAAATCCATACAGGAACAGCAGGAACAGATCGAATCCTTGAAAAAGCAAAACCAGGAACTGCAGGAAAAAATGCAGCAATTGGAAAACATGATCAAGAAACTGGCATCTCAAAAAAAATAAAACAGGATATACCCTTTGAAAAAACACTGTTTTACATATCCGTCTATCATCAGAAAAGCAGCAGTCCTGCTGCAGGGTGCATTCCTGTGTTCTGTATTAACCGTTAACGCACAGAACAGCAATGACTTTGCCCTATACCTTGCACCCAACGCCACCCTGTATGTAAATAACAAGGCTAACCTGTCTGTATTCAACAACGTCATCAATGATGGCACAATGGGCTCAGTAAAAGGAGTTACCATTAATATGTATGGCGACAGGTGGCGTAACGGCGTTACCGCTTCCTTCCCCGATGAATGGGGGATAAACAATCCCAATTCTTTTTCGGGTGTAGGCGGTGCTTTTCGTTTTTTCAACAGCAGCTCTCCTCAATACCTTGCCGGTGGTTTTTCAGTCAATACCAAAACCGGTGGTGCTTTCCCCAACCTGCTGGTAGCCAACCCCCGGGGTTTGTATCTCGATGAAGGAACCGATACCCATATTCTGGGTACCCTGCATTTTGAAGATGGATTACTCTGGCTTAACGGTAATAACCTGATGGTTGGTAAAAACAACCCCGGCTCTATCACCGGTTATACTGAAAACCGCTTTGTAGCCACCGGCAATACCCCAAAAGGAGGAAACCTGTACCGGGCCAAACTTTCTTCCGCCACCGGCAGCGTAGTATTTCCCATTGGTACACAGGCAGGTAGTTATGCGCCGGTTTCCATCATGTTCAACACCCCCACACCACAGGATCTACATGCCAGGGTATTCGATAATATTTACCGGAACGCTACTATTGGTCCAACAGGTAGTCCGGCCAGTCTGCAGCAAACCTGGAATATCGGTCAGGAAAATAATACCCAGATTCCATCAATTGTTGCTTTTCAACACGTAGTAGACAGAGAAGGCCCTGCTTTTACTGCTCACCGCGGTAATAGTTATGTTTCCAAATACGATTTCACCGAACGTACCTGGGATACACTCGGACCTTCGGGACTGAGTAATCCGGGTATTTATACAACAGGGCCTCATATCCGTGGAGCTTTTATCAATACACGCGTTTTTACGATTCTCGGAGAAGATAATTTTCTTACGAAAACCGCGGATACCCGTACCGACTCTATTACACTGGCCAAAGCAGCCCTTACGCCTGTACGTCAGCCAGATGGCAGTTACCGCGTTACTTTCGTTTTCCTGCTCACTAACCGCGGAAACCTTACCGCCAACACGGTGCAATTACTGGATACACTGGATAAGGTATTTCCTTCCCCCGCCAGTTTCAGCGTAAGCAGCATACAAACCAGTGGCCGGCTGGTGGCCAACCCGGCATTTAACGGAACCACCAACACCGATCTCCTGCTTCCCGCCAGTACGCTGCCAATAAAAAGCACCGATACTGTTACACTGGTACTGAATATTGTTACCAATAAAAAAGATGGTTACTATTATAATACAGCCAGCCTGAAAGGAACCCTGAACGGATATAACAACACACAGTATGTATTCAATAACCGTTCCGTAAACGGTCTCACTGCACCCGCTACCGGAGCCGCTCCGGTAACAACACCCCTGATTCTGAGTCCGGCAAAATACCAGATGCAGGAAGGTATGTCACCCAACGGAGATGGTATCAACGACAGATTTGTGATCGGTAGTCTCGGTAATAACCGGGCCGCTATCTGGGTATTTAATAAACAGGGAATACTGGTATATCGTAACCAGAATTACAAAAATGATTGGGATGGAACCAATAACCAGGGCGGACCTACTTCCAACCAACGCGTAGAAGATGGTACTTATTTCTACAAAGTGGTAGTAACAGATGTAGCAAACGGATCAGAGGAAACTTTTTATGGATACTTATCTATATGGAAATAAAAAATTACCGATAAAGCATGTCAATTTTTTACAAAACCCTTTTTTTACTGTTGCTATCGGGTAGTTGCTGTGTGGCTTCTTTTGCACAGGAAGACGCAAGCAATAAACAATACCTGTTTAACCTGCTGAACATTAATCCGGCTTATGCGGGCAGCAGGGGCGGGCTCAGTATCAGCACGGGTTTCCGCAAACAGTGGGCGGGTATTCCGGGTGCACCGCAAACAAGCATTTTTTCGATGGATGCACCCTTGAAGGAACATCATTTCGGACTGGGGCTGCAGTTATACACAAGTTCCATCGGCCTCGAAAAAACCAACGGTATCAATATGAGTTTTGCTACCATGCTTCAGTTTGAAGAAGATGAATTTTTATCGCTGGGGCTGCAGGGTGGTTTGATGAATTACCGGATAGACCGGACTTCTGTAGCACTTCCCTTTCAGAACGACCCTTCCTTTCAATATAATACCAATGTGGTAATGCCTACCGCCGGTGCCGGGATCTATTACCAGCGGCCAGGGTTTTACGCCAGTTTATCTGCGCCATCTTTGCTGGTAAGTACGGTTAAGGTAGATAAGATCCTTTCGGTTAACAGCGCTACGCTGCGCAACATGCAGCTGATTTTAACCACAGGCATAACGGCCACGCTGAGCGATGAAATACAATGTAAACCGTCTGTATACATGCGCTGGATGAATGGAAAAGTATTTGATGTGCATGTAAACGGAAGCGTTTGGGTGAAAGACATGATCGGTGTTGGCGCTTCGTACCGGTATGATGATGCCATTATGGGTTTACTGGAAATAAAGCTGAATGATAAATTAAGTTTTGGCTATTCCTATGGAAAAAGCATTGGCGACAGGGGCATCTTCAGCCAGGGATCGCATGAAGCGATTATCCGGTTGGATCTGCGTTCAGATGATTAGTAACAGCCTTTTTGATGTCGAAATATCAAGCAGTCTGGTACACAATGCGTCCGTTCACGATTGTCAGCAAGATCCGGATATCGTTATCAAACAGTAAAATATCAGCATCCTTCCCCGCCTGCAAGGTTCCTTTCCGATCCAACACGCCCATAATTCTGGCTGGCGTTTCTGTGATCATGCGGATGGTATCAGTCAAAGAAATCCCGGCAATATCTATCATCGTTCTTACCAATCGGTCTGCCGTAGCCACGCTGCCCGCAAATGCAGTTCTGTCTGGCAGTTTGTCATTCATAGCAATCGGGGCGATTAATCAGGCAATAAAATACGAAGAAGCCGTTGAAAATGGCGCCAACCGGCGGAGAAAACAAACGCAAACGATTTCGTGAACGCTTGATTCGGGGAGTTGCGGAGGGAAAGATGAAAAAGAAAAACCTATTGCAAGCAAGTAGCCGACTAACTGCTCAACAGGTTACCAGAATTTGCCTGTTCGATTCCCTTGCAGATCCTTTCTCCACGGGATTACCGCTTTAAACCAAACAGCCGGCAGCAAGGGTACAACCGTTAATAAATAACCTCTTTCCCCTGATTAATATCGTAAATTTGGGATAACAATGGTAGTGCTATGAGGTATTCTCTCATTATATTGTTTTGTTGTTCCTTCTCCTTTGCTTACCCGCAATCTGCCACCGAGATCATACAAAAAGCCGATGAAAAAATGCGCGGCAAAACCTCGCAGGGCGAACTGGTCATCAAAACCACCCGCCCCAGCTGGACCCGCGAAATGCGGATCAGATCCTGGATGAAAGCCAATGAGTTTGCCTTGCTGCTGGTGCAATCTCCCCCCAAAGACAAAGGCATCGTATACCTGAAACGCAAAAAAGAGGTATGGAACTGGATGCCCATACTGGAACGCATCATCAAACTGCCCCCGTCTATGATGACCAACAGCTGGATGGGCACCGATTTTACCAATGATGACCTCGTGAAGGAATCTTCCGTAGTAGACGATTACTACCACCGGTTATTAGGCGATACCTTACTGGATGGGAAAAACTGTTACAAGCTCGAACTCATTCCCAAACCCAATACAGCCGTTGTTTGGGGCAAACTGCTGGTGGTGATTGATAAAAAAGATTTTCTGGAGTTATACACCGAATTCTTTGACGAGGAAGGCAAACTCACCAATACGATGCGGGGATCTGATATCAGGATGATGGACGGTCGCCTGATCCCTACCCGTATTGAAATGATACCGGCGGATAAAAAAGGACATAAAACAGAGATCATCTACCTCTCCGTACAATTTAACCGGCAGATCGACGATAATTTTTTCTCCATTGAGCGGATAAAACAATTTAACTAACATGTGGATCCTACAGCTGGCATGGAAAAACCTCTGGCGCAACCGCAACCGCACCGCCATTACCATGGCATCCATCTTTTTTGCCGTACTATTATCTGTGCTTACCAGCAGTATTAAAACGGGGATCTTTGATAACCTGATCAAAAATGTAGTTAGTTTTTATTCGGGTTATATACAGATACACCAACAGGGTTATTGGGATGAACAGATCCTCGACAACAGTTTTGAAAAATCCGCCAGCCTCGAGCAAAAACTGTTGAAAGATACACGTATTACCGGTATCGCTCCACGGCTGGAATCTTTTGCACTGGCTTCTGCAGGTAACAATACCAAGGGTTGTATGGTGGTGGGTATAGACCCGGAGAAAGAAGACAGGATCACCCGGCTTTCTGCCAAACTGATCGCCGGCCAATACCTGAAAGCAGCTGACAACACAGTGCTCCTATCAGAAGGGTTATTAAAAAGACTGAAACTGCAGCTACAGGATACACTGGTGCTGATCGGACAGGGCTATCATGGCGCCACTGCTGCAGGTAAATATGTGATCGGGGGCATCGCAAAATTCGGTTCGCCCGATCTGAATGAGCGTCTACTGTATATGCCACTTGCTACCGCACAAACCATGTTCGAAGCACCTGGCATCCTTACTTCGTATGTACTTTCCATACAAGAACCCAGGCAGGTTACTGCTATCAGTACTTCGGCGCAACAATTGGCCGGTAAGGGATACGAGGTTATGAGCTGGGAGCAGATGATGCCCGACATCAAACAGCATATCAAAAGCGACAGTGCCAATATGGTGGTGATACAACTGATCCTTTACCTGCTGATCTCCTTCGGTATTTTTGGTACCTTACTGATGATGATGGCAGAACGCCGCTTTGAATTGGGTATGCTGGTAGCCATTGGTATGCGCAAGAGCAAACTGGCTTTGTTACTGCTGACCGAATCGATCATGACAGTACTGGCAGGTTGTTTGCTGGGCATACTGGCCAGTATGCCCCTGGTATTTTACCTGCAAAAAAAACCCATCCGGATCACGGGTAATGCCGCCAAAACCTATGAACGTTTTGGATTTGAAGCCATATTTCCTACCTCAACAGACAGCATTCATTTTATTAACCAGGGCCTGATGGTATTGCTGATCGGGCTGGTATTGTCTTTATATCCGGTATTGAAAGTATTCCGTTTAAACCCTGTTATATCCATGAAAAAATAAATTCATTACTGTGATCTTCAGAATTGCCTGGCGAAATATATGGCGTAACAAAATACGCAGCCTCGTTATCATGCTTTCGGTAGCGATAGGGCTGTTTGCGGGTATTGCTGTACTGGCACTGTACAGGGGTATGATGAACAGTCGTGTAAGAACCGTGATCTATGCAGAAACCGGCCATATCCAGATCCACCACAGGGAGTTCAGGAAAGATTACGAAGCACAGTATTCACTCGGCCACACGGAAAAAATGCTGGGCGATCTGCAGAAAGATGCCGCGGTCAGGTTTGTTGCCTCCCGAACCATCACACAGGGTATGCTGGCCACTACCACGGGCAGTGCAGGTGTGCAGATCAATGGTATTAACATGGCCATGGAAAACAAGGTATCCGGCCTTTCACAAAAAATCCGCGAGGGAAAAGGATTTGATCCCAACAAACAAAACCAGCTACTCATCGGCAAAAAACTGGCCGATAAAATGAAACTGAAACCTGGAGGTAAACTGGTTCTCACATTTACCGATGCAGATGCCAATCTGATCTCTGCCGCTTTCCGCGTTGCTGCCATTTACCAGTCAGAGAACACACCTATGGATGAACGCAATGTATATGTACAACAGACCAAACTAAACGAAGCACTTAACCTGGGAAAAGAGGCACACGAAATAGCTCTTATTCTTCAGCAGGATGCCATGACCTTATCAACTACACAACGGTTGCAGCAACAATACCCGGGGCTATTGGTAGAGCCCTGGCAAAACCTGTCTCCGGAAACAGAGCTGATGATTGATACAGTTGACATCACATCCTATATCATCATCGGTATCATCCTGTTTGCACTGGCTTTTGGTATTGTAAACACCATGCTCATGGCCATACTCGAACGCACACAGGAAATCGGTGTGATGATGGCACTCGGAATGAACCGGTTCCGTTTGTTCCTGCTGGTATTTCTCGAAACGGTTTTCCTTACCCTTATCGGCACACCGGTAGGATTGGGTATTGCCTGGATAGTGACAGCTTACTACAACCGCCATGGGCTGAACCTCGAAAACATGGGCAAGGAAATGATGAGCAGTTTCGGTTTCAGTACCCTGATCTATCCCGAATTTCCTATAGAGAAACTGGCAGCCATCATGGGAATTGTGTTGTTTACTGCGTTGGCATCCTGTATCTATCCTGCTATCAAAGCCCTGCAGTTACAACCAATAGAAGCGTTACGAAAATAAAAGCATGATCATTCAAAATAACAGACATGAGTACCGTAATTGACGCACATAATATTTCTAAGATCTATAACAAAGAGAACATACCCGTATATGCTATCAACAATGTACACCTGCATATTAACCAGGGAGAGTTTACCGCACTGGTAGGACCCTCCGGCTCAGGTAAGACCACTTTGCTGAACCTGATCGGCGGATTAGACAGGCCCGATGAAGGCAGAATAGAGATCAATGGCATTGATATCACGGCAATGTCTCCCAACAAACTCATCGATTTCCGTTTACAGAATATTGGTTTCGTGTTTCAGTCCTTTAACCTGATACCCGTCTTAACTGCCAAAGAGAACGTGGAATTTATCATGCAGTTACAGGGTATAGATAAAACCGCCAGGGAAGAACGCATCAATACCCTCTTCAAACAGATCGGCCTCGAAGATAAAATGGACAGCCGGCCCTCACAGTTATCCGGTGGTCAGCAACAGCGTGTGGCCGTGGCCCGGGCACTGGCATCAAAACCGCAGTTTGTACTGGCCGATGAACCCACAGCCAACCTTGATACTGCCTCCGCATCCAACCTGCTCGATATTATGGCGCTGTTGAACAGGGAAGAGAATATCACTTTCCTCTTTTCCACCCACGATGCCAGGGTGATTGAGAGGGCAAGGCGCGTAATCACACTAGTGGATGGCCGTATCACATCCGATACAGCAAAAGTGGATACACATGAACAGTAAATGGCTGGTTTCCGTTTGGTTTTGCTGCTGTTACCTAACGGTTACGGCACAGGACTCTTTAACAAGCAACCAAAAAAAATTAAGCTTTAACGGATATATCAAAAACCTGGTTTCTTATTCTATCGATAAATTAAGTCTCCAGCACACAGGGGGTAACCTGGTTCATAACCGGTTTAACCTGAAGTGGAAACCATCCACCTCCCTTACAGTGGCCGCCGAACTGCGTAACCGGTTGTTCTGGGGCGACCAGGTAAACCGCATCCCCGATTTTGCCAACCGGCTCCGTAACAGTAATGAAGCCTGGAACCTGCAGAAAGCCTGGATCAGTAATAATAACCTGGTATTGCACACCAATGTAGAACGGTTGTTTGTAGAGCTGAAAAAGGAGAAATGGACTACACGTATGGGTAGGCAACGCATTAACTGGGGTATGGCCACCGTTTGGAACCCCAACGATATTTACAATGCCTATAATTTCCTCGATATTGATTACGAAGAACGACCGGGATCTGATGCCATCAGCCTGCAGCGTAACCTCACCGATTTTTCGCATATAGAATTTGTATATAGCAGCAGCGGTAACCGGAAACAGATCGCAGCTATGCGCTATTTTTTGAATAAATGGAACTATGATCTGCAGTTCATCTCCGGTATGTATCACGGTGCCGCCACACTGGGTGCGGGCTGGGCGGGTAGTATTAAAGAAACAGGCTTCAAGGGCGAAACGCAATATTATTTCGCCAATAAAGATTCTGCCGCGCAACTGAACCTGACCCTGGCGCTGGACCATGCTTTCAAACACGGCTGGTACCTTACGGTGGGTGGCCTTTATAACAGTCGTGGTCTCAACCGGAATATCGCCAACCTGGCAGAACTTAACCTGAGCCTCAGTTCCAAAAACCTGATGCCCGCGCGCTTTAGCTGGTTACTGGCCGGCCGGAAAGAGATTAGCCCACTAAGTTCCGCCAGTTGTACCCTTGTGTATTCAACACAACTTAAGCTGCTCATTCTCTCGCCCGGCGTTAGCTATAATCTTTCCTCCCAGCTTGATGCAGATCTTATCTGGCAATCTTTTTTTCTGCAATACGAGAGTAGCTTTCAGGGCTTGCAGGATATTGGCTACTTACGAATTAAATGGAGCTTTGCTAGGTAAGAGCCAACAATGACACAGAATTTACAATGTGCCGGCTGCAAAGGAGGTAATTTTGCGGAGTCGTGAATCGTCAGTTGTGAGTATTAAACCGTCTATTCCCTACCTACTCACGATTCACGACTCACGATTACCATTCCCTAACTTAGAAAATAAAAGATCATATGCAATCATTACAAAGTAAAACCGCCCTGATCACTGGTGCCGGTAAAGGAATTGGGCGCGCGGTAGCGCTGGCTTTGGCGAACGAGAGTGTACATATCGGTTTGGTGGCCCGAACTGAGAAAGACCTGCAGGCGGTTGCTGCAGAAGTAACCGCACTGGGCGTAAAAGCAGCCATTGCCATGGCGGATGTAAGTGATATCAACTCAGTGAATGCCGCTGTGGCAAAGATCCGGCAGGAGCTGGGGGCAATTGATATCCTGATTAACAACGCCGGTACGGCCGCTTTCGGGAAATTCCTGGAGTTAACGCCGGAACAGTGGGAGAACCAGGTGAAAGTGAATTTGTTTGGTGTATACTATGTTACCCGCGCCGTATTGCCCGAGATGATCGAAAGGCAGACCGGCGATATCATCAATGTATCTTCTACGGCAGGTTTAAAAGGAGCGCCGGTTACCAGTGCTTACAGCGCCTCTAAATTCGGACTGATGGGACTAACCGATTCGCTGATGCAGGAAGTGCGCAAACACAATATCCGCGTAACAGCACTTACTCCCAGCACCGTAGTAACCGACCTGGCCAAAAGCACCAACCTGCTCAACAACAACGAAGACCGCGTAATGCACCCCGAAGATTTTGCAGAACTGATAGTGGCACAATTAAAACTGAACAGAAGGGTGTTTGTAAAAGATGCCTCCATCTGGTCAACCAACCCATAACCATTTATTCGGTCTAACCGCACCTTAGCGGGCAGATTTTGGTCGGGACTCCAAAGCGGCCTGAACAAAAACAAAAAAGCGATACCCTTTCGGGTACCGCCTACTCATCGTCATCCATTTGCTTGCTATATATCCAGGGGGATTTGTTTATTTGCCATTTACAGCAGGAGTAGCTTGTTTGGCTACTGTGCAGGCATAGTTACCGGCCAGGTCTACTTTCAGGTAAATATTGTAGTAACCGGCAGTGGCTACAGTAAAATCAGCCCCCCCTGCCACAGGTACTTCGTAACCATCTTTTACTTCTTTGCCCAGCGTAACCGCATTATCGTTATTGGCCCTGAACCGGAAAGTACCCGCCTGCAGGTTCACACCCATCACATATGCTTTGCTGGCTTCATCGTAGCTCATCACAGGGTCTGTGCCAGGGTTGCCCGCTACAGCTGTTCCGTGGATGCCCCAGTTGTTGATTTTGGTATAGCTCCAGCTATTGGTATTGGTACTTGCTTTTACCAGGTATGTACCCGCTCCGCCAAACACAGCCAGTACACCACCACCAAATCCAAACTTGCTGTTGCCGATATGGGTAAATGTGTTGGTTTTTTCCCACTGGGTACCTTTTACAAACATGAACTGGGGGTAGTTGTTGCCAAAACTCACATAACCCTCATACTCTCCATCATTGTTCACGCTCACCAGCTGGGGGGCAGTGGCCAGGTCCCAGTTCTGGTAGTTCCCGGGCATTTTCATATAACGGGGATAAGCATATTCAGTGTAGTGCAGGTAGGTAGTTACATTCAGCGCTACCGCATCACTGTAAACAGCAGTGCTTTTGCCATATACAGGGTAGGCTTTTACCCTCAACTCTACTTTGCCGGTAGTACCGGCAGGAATCAGTTTACACATTTTCTGGTTAAGGTCCTTTACCAGGAAACTTACCTGGCCACCATCAGTGGTACCCAACTCTACCGGTGTCTCAAAATGAGTACCTTCGGCAGCAGCTTCAATAGTATAGTCCCGCAGGTTATCGGTAGCGGTACGGTTCCAGCTGAAGTTGATACCGGTTTTTTCTTCATTTCCCTGATTCATGATCACTTTGGGTTCTGCGATCCTGAATCCGCCAATAAAAGCAGCACTGGTGGTAGCCACCTGTGCCGCAGCCATGTTAACGGGTGTTTCAACTCCTTTCTGACAGGCAGTGAACAATAACAGCGCAGTTACCATAGTGAGCATCCTGGCTCCCAGCACTTGCATTTTTCCGGTTTGGGTGGTCTGCGTTTTCATGATCTCTCTTTTTTCAGCGGCAATTGTTTCGCTACAATTACAGTACAAAGAGACTCAGATTATGCCCCCCGGGAAATAGACCGCATTGTGAAAAATCAGTAGGTGACACCAATCCAAAACAGTAACAGGATCGGCGCCAGAAGAATAGAGTTTAGGGCCCCGTTATGGTAACAGGATAAACAAGTGCAGCGTAGCGCACCAGCAAAAAAAATGTAGTAGAATGTCTATGTTAGGTCTGAAACGCAGGTAAATCGGTACCAAACAGCTGACTATCAGCCAAAAAGAGATACCATTTTGATGCCTTTTTGCCGATCAGAATTGTGTGTGAGATGGTAATAGGTCAGAGCCATTACTGAAACACCCGTTTGCATCGTGGCTTATCGGTAACGGAAGGAGTATTTGTGGTACTAAATATGTGTAAGCGGTTAGACAAATATCTAAAATGAGCCTATCGGTACAATTCTCCCCTCATCAGATCAATACAATAATCCGTGATCCAGATACCCGCCACGTCTACATATACGATATTAGGTTTGTTCTTTGTGTGAATGATGCCGTCTTTGATCCATTCGTTCAGTTTTACCGGTAGCAATTTATTGCCATCCAGCGAGTGGCCGATAATGCTCTTATTCTTACGGATCACATTGGCCAGCAGCATTACACCATTTACCAGCGGATTGATCTTTTCGTCCTCAAACTCATTACAGATCACCGGCGCTTCATCGGCACCCTGGGTTAACTGCCAATCCAGGCGAACCAGATCGTTCGGATTAAGTGTGTTATTAAGTGAAATAAAGAAATTCTTTTCCTTATCAATCAGCTCACTCATTTTATTGGTAGCAGCATAGGCTCTCCTGAAATTGATAAATGCGGTTGACGTATCTGCAATAGCACAGGTAGGAAAACGGTTATCTGTATGGCCTGGTATTTCAAAACTCAAAACAGCTTTACCCGCCAGCTCTCGTAAGGGTACATCACCTATCGAAGTTTTATTAGCGGTATACAGGTGGTCCATACCCACCCAACTGATCAGGCTGTCTTTTAAACGCTGTAACGGTGTTTCCTGCTCGCAGAAATGACTGAAAGTGGCCAGCACTATTTCCTGCGGGTAACTTTGCAGAAATTTCCGGATGGCCAGCGCAATGGGTTGTAATCGTTCGCCATAGCCCCCTCCCAGGGCTTCGGCCATACAATCCGAAGAACTGTGTTTGGTATACAACATCCCGTTATAGGTTCCGATCCTGAAATCGAACATGCGTATGCCCGCGTTCAGCTGCTTCTCTATATTCAGTTGCTGGGTTAAGGTGTTACACTCATTAATGGTTCCCTTCTGCTGGCCACCGGTGGCGGTGAGTATGCTCATGCCCGCATCGTGCGAACCGGGTATCACAATATCTTTCAGCGTTTTATTACTCTTTAGTGGCTGTATCACCTGCTCTATCCATTTGGCTGGCTGATAAGCAGAAAATTTACTCAGGTATAAACGGCGGTCCGTACCGGTATACGCCATCAGAAAATCATTGTCATCCACTTTAGATACCGATACCGGCAGATCCGTAGTAAAATAAGGGGGCAATTCGGTATGCCCGCGCGGACTCTCAAAGCCTGCTCCCATTTTATAATACAGGCGATTGTCTTTTTTATACCCTCTCCAGATATAAAATAACTGGTCCGAGTTATACACCTGGTGTACCACCGGAGATACCTGTGTTTGTGAATTTCCTTTGGGTGTGGCAGCTGTCCAGCTGTTTTTGTTACTCTCAAAATCGGCAAAATATAACTGGTCGTTTTTCCCCTGCCAGCAAAGCCTGGCTACTTCTTTATTAATGGCGGTAACATGCGGATAGTTTTTTGATTTCTCCTCCGGCAGTTTCTGCAGACTGGCCGGTTGAATCAATCCTGTGGCATCTGTTGTAAGCAGTGTATATAATATATTCTCTTTATTGTCTGCATGTGTGGCCAATAATAACCGGTTACCCATTTCTACCACGCTGATGCCCAGGGAAACCTTACCAGGTTCGGTGAAGCCGATCTCCTGAATGGCAGCAAGATCAAAATCCTGGTCTTTGTTACGCAGTATGTATTGAATTTTCCCCTTCGGGGAGATCCAGAAAAGATAGAGATGGTTATTGAACGCTCGTATGATAGGAGCAAAAGCAGATTGGGCACCGGGAATACCAACAACAGCAGCAGTACTGCCCATATCATATTGTTTACCCAGATTGAGTAGCATGACATTTCCCAAAGATCCTGTCGTTTTCCAGGCAATAAAAAAGTAATCATTATACCGGGTGATACTGGGCTCCCGATCAGTTTGCGCCTGGCTGGCAATGGGGACCGGATAGGTGAAACTAAGCCCCTGCGAATCCGCTGCAACAGGCAGTAACAACGTTAACAAAAAGAGCAGAATATGAACAATTTTGGTCACCTTTGTATAAGCTTTTCAGTGAACTTTTTATCTCCTTCAAGTTACTGAAAATCTGATTCTCTTCTCCCAAAATTCTGCGTTATGACTAGAATTTTTCTACCAGCGCTACTGTTCTTTCTCTCCGCTGCAAGTGTTGCCCAGGATGCTAATTACTGGTCATCCACTTATGGTCCCGGAGGCTTTCTTTCGCCGGGTTCCACCATCGCCAAAAACGGAGACAGTGGTGTACTGTTTTATAACCCTGCACTACTGGCATACAACACCAAAAATGCATCCAATATCAGTGGCAGCATTTACAATTTTCAAACCACCAATTTTAACGATGGGGCCGGATTAGGGTTAAACCTCAAAGCGACTTCTACGTATATTCTTCCGGTACTTGCCTCCAACACCATTTACCTGAAACTGAAAAAACCGATCACCATTGCCTATGCCATCATGAGCACACCGGTAATGAAATTTCATGCTTCGCAAAGAAGGGATGCCATGATCAATATTCTACCGGATGGCACAAGTCCGGGGAATGAATTTTTTGTAGGTCAATATGTGCATGCCAACACCGTAGAAGAAACCAGTGGTATACTGGCCGTAGGTAAATCGCTCACAAACAAACTGGCTATGGGACTAACCTTTGGTTTTACGAACCGTCGGCAGGAGTTTCATCATAACATGAGCATCAATGTACTCAGCAACGATCTGAGTACCTCCTACGATCAGCGCATGATATCTATCGGAGAATACTACCTCGTACATAGTAATGTGTGGAACCTCGGCATTAAAGCAGGACTCTCATACGAACTCAACTCAAAAAATCATGTAGGTTTACTGGTAACCTTACCTTCTATACACCTTACTTCCAAAGCCGACCTGCTCGTTCAATACAATATCAGTAACCTCGTTGTGGGTACCGAAGAGATTTTTATGCTGGCCAGTAGTAAACAAACCAAACTATCATCAAAATGGAGAACACCGCTCAGTATTGCAGGAGGGTATACCCTGAACTACGGCAAAAGTGATCTGTATTTTTCAGCCGAGTATTTTGTTCCGATTGGCGAATACAATGTGATCACGCCCCGTGATGAATATTTTGTTCAGCCGCAAACGGGTATCGGAGAATATTTCACTTCTTCTATGATGCAGCTGAAAAACATTCATAAATCCATCCTCAATTATGCCGTAGGCGCCAGTTTCCCGCTCAAAGAAAGGGTTACCGGCTATCTTTCGCTGCGAACTGATTTTAATTATTCCGATCAGCGTTCATTCAGCAACGATGATGGTTACAGGTCCAACACCGCTACCTGGGATATTTACCACATGCAGGTGGGAACCAATTTCAAAAAACGGAAATTTAACCTACGCGCCGGACTCCTGCTTTCATACGGAAGAAAAAGCCAGTTAGAACAAATGGTCAGCTTTGATAACCCCACCCAGGAAAATGCATTGGAAGGAGCACTCAAAAAGATCAGTGCTACCCGTATGGCCGCCGGTTTGATGTTGGCTTATATCCATAATTTTTAAATCGTCTTTATCGGGATAGAAATTCTCTGAACCAATGACCGGATTGTTTTACAGTTCTTAGTTGTGTGTCAAAATCAACATGCACCAGTCCAAAGCGTGCGTGATAACCTTCCGACCATTCAAAATTATCCATGAGGGTCCAGGCAAAGTAACCATTCACTTTCACTCCTTCCTTTTTGGCACGCAAAAGAGCTGTCAGGTATTGTTGAAAATAAGCGGTTCGTTGTACATCATCAACCCTGCCGTTCACCAGCTTGTCTTTATAGAAAGCGCCGTTTTCTGTTACAATTACCTGCTTTACGTTTTCATACGCGGCAAACCGTTTAACCATTCGGTAAAAACTGTCTGCATTCACTTCCCATCCCATGGCCGTATGCGGCATTTTTCTGGTGGCAGCTTTTACTTCCACCGCCTGTATGATAGGAATAACGGCATTGTATTTTACCGTTACAGGAAAATAATTTTGCAACCCGATAAAATCAAAATCGAAACGGAGCTGCTCCGTGTACTTCCAGGCTTTATTATGCAGGAATAATTTCTCCATTAATGGAAAAGGGTCATCCGGATAACCCATACCCAGCGAAGGTTCGATAAACAATCTGTTCAGCAGAATATCCATCCGGTTGGCTGCTGCTACATCTTTTGGATGCTGCGAAGCCGGAACAATTTCACTGCAGGAAAAAGCCGTACCAATAGTAGCCGCCTGAACCAATGATCTGATAATCCTGCCTCCTTCTGCCTGCGCCATGGCCGCATGATGTACAGCAGGAAGAAAATACTCCAACCCTCTTTTACCCGGCGCATGCACACCCAACATATAGCCCAACGATGTAAATGCCATGGGTTCATTCAGGATGATCCAGTTTTTTACTTTATCGCCGTACTCCGTGGCGCAAACAGTTACAAAGCGGCTAAACCAGCGTAATACCTTGTGTGTGCACCAACCGCCTTCTTTTTCGAGTGCATAGGGAAGATCCCAGTGGTATAAGGTAATAAAAGGAACCAGCCCCAGTTTAATGCATTCATCTATTACACGGTGATAATAAGCGATCCCTTCGGGATTGATTTTTCCGGTTCCATCCGGCAGAATCCGGCTCCAGGAAATAGAAAAACGGAATACGGTAAAACCAAGTGCTTTCACCAATAGCAGGTCGTCCTGGTAACGATGATAAAAATCGCAGGCAACCGAGGGCCTTGATCCGTCTTTGATTTTTCCTTTGCGTTGCGAGAACTGGTCCCATACCGAAAGCCCCCTGCCACCCGCCGTATATGCCCCCTCGTTCTGGGCTGCTGCAATCGTAACACCCCATAAAAAGTCCTTCCCAAAATCTGTGGCACGGATCGTAGCAGCTGGTATCAATTACTGGTATTTTAAAGCAAGCGGGTGAAACGCATAGGCTGCAGGGTTATCGGTTTTCTTCCGGATAGACAGCGCTGTTTCTATCACCTTAGATACAATCTTATCAGTAGAATGTGCGAGTTCCAGTTTTCTGGGACCCGCCGCCTGTAGCCAGGAACGGATCTCGTCCGGAAAACCTTCTTTAATGGAAGAAAGTATCGGCACCCCGAAATTTTTCAAAGCAGCAGCATTACACAATTGTTCATACTGGCCCCTGATGGGCACGCACATGAGTTTTTTGCCCAACACCAGGGCCTCGGCAGGTGTTTCAAAACCGGCACCGGTTATAACACCGGCAGCATGAATCATACTATTGGTAAAGGCTTCGTTATTGATCGGGAAAAAACTGATGTTACCAACCTGTACCCTTTCTTTTACTTTTTTACTAAACACTTCAAAACGAACAGCAGGTAACTGTTGTAAGTAAGGTATAATACAATCATCGCTGTAATGGGAAAGATATACGGTGATATGTTCCTGATCGGTTGGATTTGCATACAGTACCTGTTCTTTTATGATAGGTGAATAAATAAAATCATCATACTGCTCAAAATGAAGTCCGATATATTGCGTGGCAGTGGCATAATTCCGTAAAATCAATTCTCCTACCGGATCTTTTTTAGCGGGCCGCGGGGTGTGACTGCTGCTAAAACTTGCCTGGTGACCAAAATTAACCGAGGGCACATTTTTCAACTTACAGGCCAGTGAAGTGATACATTCAAAGTCATTGATCACCACATCATATTTTTCAACCGGTAAAGCACGAGCTTCTGCGATGATTTTCAAAGGCGATAATTCCTGCAGCATTTTCCAGTAATCCAATCCACCCCGGTTACCATAAAACAGGCTTACCCCTTTGCTCTTGTATTTCACCGGCAAAGGCACTGGCAGGTTGCTGTTACTGCCACTTAGAAAAACATCTACGGTGCCGTATTGCTTCAGGTAGGGCAATAACTCTTTTGCCCTTGCGATATGGCCATTACCGGTGGCCTGCACGGCGTACAGTATTTTCATGATTGCAGACTTAAGGAGTTAAGAAAAAAGGTGACTTCATCTGTTACAACAGACAATTGCGGACGCTGCGATTTTCTTACCGCTTTGGTTTCTACGGGCTGGTCGGCAAATGCTTTTTCATCATAGTGAAAAATCTCCCACTCGTTATCATTGTATTCCAGCGCGGTCAGGTTCTCGATCCAGTCGCCGCTGTTCATGTAGATTACTTTACCTTCTTTGGTTTCAACGGTTCTTTTCTGGGGCTGGTGAATATGCCCGCAGATCACATAATCATATTTTTTGGCAATGGCCAGTTCAGCTGCGGTCTGTTCAAAATTCCCGATCCAGGATACCGCCTGTTTTACACTGTCTTTCACCTTTTTGCTCAAACTCATTTTCTCTTTTCCCAGCAGGCGTAAACAGTAATTGATAAAACGGTTCAGCAGTATCAGCAGATCATATCCATGTCCACCCAGCTTAGCCAGCAGTTTGGCACTTCCCCTGGTAGTGGCATCAAATACATCACCATGAAAAATCCAGGTCATTTTGCCATCTATCTCAATCACCACTTTATCTGTTAACTGAAAATTACCGATCTGGATATCACTGTAGCGGCGCATCATTTCATCATGGTTGCCGGTGATATAGATCACGCGGGTGCCCCTGCTTACATGGTTCATGATCTCTTTGATCACCTGCAAGTGACTTGCGGGGAAATATCTTTTGCTGAATTGCCAGCCATCAATGATATCGCCATTCAATACCAGTATCTGGGGAGAGATACTTTTGAGATAATTAACGATCTCTGCAGCGTGGCATCCATAGGTACCCAGATGCAGGTCGCTCATTACTACAACATTAACGGAACGTTTTTCCATGTTGACTGTTTATTAAAATTCAGATTGTCATATTACCGGGATGCTACGGCATCATTAAGGAATTGTGAATTCGTATCTCCACAACGGAAAACAGGCAGGAAAGAAGCGGGTGCTCTCAATAAAAAACCCACGCTTGTCGTGGGTTTGTTCCTGTACTATCCTGTATATTGATTCCTGTTAACTTTATTGTGCCAGCGCTTTTGCTTTGAGACAGGCTTCATCCAGCACATTGTTGAGTTGTTCTACAATCGTGCCCATTCCTCCTGTCAGGTTCCAGGTATTCGTAAATGCAATCAGTGTAATATCTGTATCGGGGTCTGTTACCATTCTCGATAAAAATCCTTCATGTGCTCCATTATGCCCCCAGCCCAGGTTGGGTATAAAACTAATACCGCAGGCATAGCGGCTATCGCCCAGCGGACCGGCAGGAATATTTTTCAGGATGGTATTTACAGTAGTAATAGTCAACACTCCTTCGCCCCGCAATAATTTCCGGATGAACCGGGAGAGATCATAGGGGCTAGTAATAAGATTACCCTCTGCTACGTTTGCGGATATATTGGATTGGGTACATTCTTTCGTGGCGGGCAGATAATAATAGCCACGCGCAAACGGTGCCGGTATCAATTGATCGGAACCGGTAAAGGGCATAGAAGATTGTGTCATACCCATCGGTTTAAAAATGCGATCGGTGATAAACTGTCCGTAACTCATGCCCGATACCCGTTCAATAATTTTTCCCAGAATAGAGTAGCCCGTGTTAGAATATTTGTGTTTTACCCTGGGTGCAGCATACGAGATCTGACAGGTAGCTACCACGCCTACCAATTCATCAAAGGTAAAACTGTGGTTAGGGTCTGTTTCGCCGATAAAACTCAGGTAGTTCTGTCCAACATAGGGAACGTCCGCCGTTACGGTAATAGGAATAGAGTCGTTGGAAATATCATATACCCCCGCATTGTGCTGTAACAGATCGCGGATTGTGATCTGGTTACGATAGGGAATATTGTATTGTGGATTCAGTGGCACATACGTCATTTTGGTGCCGGGAATAGTATCACTGATCTTTGCGTCGATCTGTAATTTACCTTCCTGCGCCAGCAGTAAAATAGCAGTTGACGTAAATGTTTTGGTATTACTGGCCGCCCGGAAATGTACCTGGTCTGTGATACCGGCTTCCATACCCGAAGCCACAAAATAGGCGCCGCCTTTTGTTACCATTTGTAAGGCAATACCACCCGGAAACCCGGGATATTTGGTTTTATACTGAGCCATGATCTGGTCTACCGAAGCCTGTATTTTTTCCTGGATCTGCTTATCGGCTGTTGGTGTTTCCAGGTTCTTTTTGGTGCAACCGATGAGAAGAATCCCCAACAGCATAAAAAGATAGAAAGGTATCAAGAACTTTTTCATAACACATGATTTTACAAGCCTGGGCAGCTGTCAAAAGTCACGATAGACTCACCTGTAAATATACTTTACCAGCCAGGTTGATTCAATGATAAATGTCATAGAAAGAGGCTTCCTGTTTCATCTCTCCCCAATCACAGATAATTCAGTTATATTAGCAATAGCCCCTGTTGTATCTATTTCCCAAAACTTAACCCCGTTTGTATGAAGCGCAAATCAGTCCTTCTCCTTTTCATTCTCTTATTGGCTGCAGGCACCGGTTACGCCGATACCTATCCGCGTAATTATGCTATCGATATCCTGCATTATGCGTTTGATCTGCAGCTCTCAGACAATACGGATGAGATCAACGGCAAAGCTTCGATCGGTTTTGTATGCAAAAAAGCTGATGTAAAACAACTCCGGCTCGACCTTATCAACCTGGCAGATAAGTGGAAAGGAAAGGGAATGACCGTGCAGGAAGTGAGTTACCAGAACCAGCCGCTATCCTTCACCCACAAAAACGATGAATTACTGATACAGTTAGCGGCCGCCCCCGCCATTGACCAACCGATCACGGTGGTGATCCGCTACAAAGGCATACCGGCCGGTGGCATGAAGATCCAGCCCACCAAATTCGTCGACCGGAGTTTTATGTGCGAGAACTGGCCCAATAATGCCCGACACTGGTTGCCTACGGTAGACCATCCTTACGATAAAGCCACATCCGAATTTATTGTAACCGCACCCGCCCATTACAAAGTAGTATCAAACGGTTTATTGCTCGAAGAATCTATGCTCGATAAAACCACCAAACTCACCCACTGGAAACAATCGGTACCTGTATCCTGCTGGTTATTTGTGCTGGGCATAGCCGAGTTTGCCGTACAGTATGTAGATGATTTCAATGGTAAGTCTATTCAAACATGGGTATACCCCAAAGACCGTGAAGCCGGCTTTCTGGATTTTGCAGAGCCCACCAAACAGGTATTACAGTTTTACTCAGACCTGGTAGGACCCTTTGCCTATGAAAAACTGGCCAGCATAGAAACCCAGAGTGTAGGCGGAGGAATGGAAACCTCTTCGGCTATTTTTTATGACGAGAAAATGGTAACCGGGAAAAAATCCGTTCGCCTGCGTAATGTAGTGATACACGAGTTGGCCCACCAATGGTTTGGCAATGCCGTAACCGAAACTACCTGGGATGATGCCTGGCTCAGCGAGGGGTTTGCCACTTATTTCACCCTCCTGTTTATTGAAAATGCGTATGGACAGGAAGAGTTCATCAATGGCATCAAAGCTTCACGTAAAACCGTGTATGATCTTACCAAAAAAGATTCTGCCTGGGCCATTGTGGCGGAGCGCTCTGCCGAAAAGGGGTTGGTAACCAGCGGCCTCACTTACCAGAAAGGAGCCTGGGTATTACATATGCTGCGCGACAGAATGGGACAGGATGCTTTCAGAAAAGGCATACAGGCTTATTACAAAAAGTTCTACAACGCCAACGCTACCACCAACGACTTTATCACCGAAATGGAAAAAGCCGCCAATCAAAACCTCCGCGGATTTTTTACCCAATACCTTACCCGTGCAGATAACTTACAATTAAAAGGAAGTTGGGCATACGATAACAAAACCCAACAGATCACCGTTACCCTGCAGCAAACCCAATCCTCCCGTACGCCATTTGATTTTCCGATCGAAGTAGCTATTTACAAAGCTGGCAATGCAGCACCGGAGATCAAAAAGTTTACGGTGAATAGTTTACAAACCAGCTTCAACATTCCCTCCGCCACAAAACCCGATCTGTTATTGCTCGATCCGAGAACTGTGTTATTGGCAGAGATCGATTTCAAATAAAAAACCTACCATTTTAGTGGTGTTGATGAAAAAATACTAATCAGTGCCTGTGGACGGGCCTCATTGGGTTCGGTGTCAAGCGAAGCGCTGACAGATCAGATCATGCGAAGCAGATCTGATCAGAGGCCAATGCAGCCCGGTAACAGGCACGGGGCCCAGCGGCCGCGAGCGACACGAGTTCTCGCATTACAGTGTATCTGATTTAAAACACTACACATAACATATAATACATCCACAACTCACAGATTCACAAAAAAGCCCCGACAGATGATCTGTCGGGGCTTTTGCTAAAGTGCATGCGTTTGAATTATTTCAAATATTTATCAAACCAAGAAATATATCTTTCAAACCTATCTTTCACATAACTCGGTACACTGATCCCATGAAACTGACCGGGATAAATGATCAGCTCGGTAGGAACACCCAAGGAACGCAGCGCCTGGTACATCTGCTCACTTCCCGGCGAGGGCACATTAAAATCACTTTCGCCCACCATAAACTGGGTAGGGGTTTTGATTTTATCGGCTTTTAAAAACGGATAGGAAATAGCGAGGTATTTATCCATATTTTTCCAGGGTACACCCAATTCGTTATCGTATTGCATAATGTACTGGTCAACCCCATACAAAGAAGCCACCAGGGCCACGCCGGCGCCGCTGGATGCCGCTTTAAAACGCGTGTCAGAAGCAATCATATAATCCGTCATGATACCCCCATAACTCCAGCCGCCAATACCCAGTTTCCCCGGATCGGCAATGCCTTTCTCCACTACATAATCTACCGCGCTGGTAATATCTTTCACTTCCAGGTTACCCCAGTCGGCGTTAATGCTTTGCGAATAGGCCAGACCACGTCCGCTGCTACCCCGATAGTTCACACCCACCACCGCATAACCGGCAGCAGACAACATCTGGCGCGAAAGATCAAAACCATATTCATCCTGCGCCACCGGTCCGCCGTGAATGAAAAACAAAGTGGGCATTTTCTGCGTAGCAGGAATACCGGCCGGACGAATCAATATGCTCCCCACTTTATTACCATCTTTACTGGTAGAGGTAAAGCCTTCTACCGTAGAAAGCTCCAGCGGTGCCAGAAACTCATCCTGGTGTTTAGTGAGCCTTCTGGTATTGCCGTTTTCTACTGCAAATAATTCTGTGGGCATTTGCGGCTCGCTCATAGAAACCACCCAGTTATTCAGCGAGTGAGCTTGCACGGCACCAAAACTACGTTGGCCACCGGCAATTTTAGAGAAAGCGCCTGTTTTTATATTGAACTGAGCCAGGTATCTTTCCCTGTCGTCTGATACCAACACCGCCAACTGGCTTCCGTCTTTGGAGAATTTGGCATTACTCACATGTCTGTCTAAGGTCTTCGATAACAGTTTGGGTTCACCGCCCGCCAGATTGATCAGGGCCAGGTAAGGCTGGTCGTAAGAAGTATAGCCAGCCGATGCCGACTGAAAATAAGCCAGCATTTTACCATCGGGGCTCCATACCGGACCATAATCGCCACCCGCAAAACTGGTAATTTTTTTAGCCGTGGCTTTGGGTACAGCATCCATCACAAAAATGTCAGAGTTGGTATTTCTGTCGGGGTCTTCGGTATGGTTACTTACAAAAGCAATTTGTTTTCCATCCGGGCTGAACACCGCACCCGACTCATCATATTCACCGGTAGTGAGGGTGTCCATTTTTTTACCATCCACATCCATCAGGTACAGATGTACGGGCTGACGCTGGGTAATATACCCTTCCACATCGCGCTTAAAGCGGTAGCGGTTAATCACCCATGGCTTTTGTGTTTTCGGTTTGGCTGTATCAATGGTTTTCAGTGTCAACAATAATTTCTTCCCATCGGGGCTCCACGAATAATCCACCAGGCTCGATTTAAGGTTGGTGAGTTGTTTCCCCTCACCACCCAGGCGGTTCATCAGCCAGATCTGGCTGCCCGTAGCACCCTGGCGGGCAGATACAAACGACAGGTATTTGCCATCCGGACTCCACTTGGGTTGCGATTCCGCATCCGGGCTATTGGTCAACTGAACGGTCTGTTTCCCGTCCCAGCTAACCATCCAGATATCCGTGTTACGTTTGTTGGCCACAGAATCAACCGATGATAAAGTGTAGGCAATCCAGTTACCCTCCGGCGAAACCTGCGGATCGCCAATAGTTTGCAGGCGGTACACATCAGACGGTTTCAGTTTTCTTTTTGCAGTTGATTGCGAGTAGCTCAGGTAAGGCACTGCAACCGTAAAGCAGATCAGACAAAGAAAAATTTTTCTACGCATAGTTTTGATATAAAATGAAGGAATGAGGAGGTTGTAAAATGAGTTGTAATATATAAAAACTAAGGCAAAGCCGATGAGGCTGTGCAGGGTTTATGGCACCAGCTGCTGTTTTTCATAGCAGCCCGGTTGCGTCGCACACTTGTGCTGTACCGCCGGATTTTTATGTACCCGGCAGAAGCCCGGCACCAATGTTTTTACATAAAAATCGCTGGTGTTTACCAGCTTCTGTCTTAGGTAAAAATTGTACATTCACGAAGCCTGTATACAACCCGATTCCTTTACCGCTTGTAATTCAAAAAACATGCTCTTCCCTTTTCTCCGACAAAACAACTGCTCAAAAAAACCGATCCGCTTGTTTTGTTTATGTGTTTTATCACCTTTTATTATCTGTTTTGCACAAAACAAGAAAACCCAACCACCCAATATTGTTTTTTTACTCGTTGATGATATGGGTTACAGCGAATGTGGTTTCAACGGCGGTAAAGAAATCAGTACACCGGTTATAGACCGTCTTGCAAACGAAGGAACCGTTCTCGAAAACAGTTATGTACAGCCGGTTTGTTCGCCCACCAGGGCGGCTTTGCTAACTGGCCGTTATCCAACACATACCGGTGTATACACCATTGTTTCTCCTGGTGCAAAATGGGGACTTCCACCTACAGAACGCACACTGGCCGATGCACTTCGTGCAGCAGGTTATCAAACCGCCATCAGCGGCAAATGGCATCTGGGCGAGTTTGAAAAAGCGTATCAGCCCAATGCCCGTGGCTTTGATCAGCAATATGGCTTCTATTTTGGCAATATCGATTACTTCACCCACGAGCGTAACAAACAACCCGATTGGTACCGCAATGGTATCGCACTAAAAGAAGAAGGTTACAGCACACACCTGATCGCAAAAGAAGCCTGTCGGATTATCGAAACATCTTCCAGAGCAAAACCCTTTTTTCTGTATGTGCCCTTTAATGGAATTCATGCACCTTACCAGGCTCCGGAAAAATACCTTGCACCATACGCTACGCTGAGCGGTAACAGGCAAAAACTGGCCGGCATGCTGGCCGCCGTTGACGAAGCCATCGGGGAAATTGTTTCTTCCATAGACAAAGCCGGTATCCGCGAAAACACATTGATTGTTTTCCTGAGCGATAATGGCGCACCACCACCGGGAAACAATTTGCCGCTGCGCGATTTTAAAGCTACTATCTATGAAGGCGGAATAAGAGGAGCCTGTTTTGTAAACTGGCCCGGTCATGTACCCAGGGCCAAACGCATAACCGGCCCCATGCACGTCATCGACTGGTATCCCACACTTGTAAAGCTGGCAGGTGCTCCCCTCACGCAAACATTACCTCTTGATGGATTGGATATCTGGCCAATGATCACAGCATCAGCCCCCTCACCGCACGATGCTATTCTGTCCGTATCTACACATGGCCCCAAAGAAGCAGCCATCCGTATGGGTAACTGGAAACTGATTGCATTGGGAGCGGATGATAATGGACCTAATGAAAAACCGGCGCCAAAAATGTTAGCTAAATATGGTACGATCTCGCTCTACAATCTTGCCGAAGATCCAGGTGAAACCCAAAACCTCGCTTCGCAATATCCAGACAGGGTAGCCGCCATGAAACGTAAACTTTCCGAAATGTTGAAAGGAGCCGTACCATCAGGCGCCACTGCTGTTGGCGCAGAAAAAGATCCGACAGATCAATAGGTATCAGATCAGAGTATATAAGATACCTAAGAGCAGCACTACAGGCTTTCTGCGCAAGACCGTTACGGGGGAGGCCATTGGTGCATAGTAAGAATTGTGTTTGTTTTTGTAATAAGTTATGGAGCAGTCTGCTATCGCTTGTTTAAATGACCGATGGCACCCGGTAATAAATACCTGACAACCCTTGCAGGTTCGGGTTTCCTTGATTAATATCGTATTACTATTTATTTGCTTTTGTTACCTCCCCCGGGTAATTGCCAGGTAATCATGAAATTTCAAAATCCAATAACTGTACTGCTATGAAAATCCTTTTTATCGCATTGGCCTGCCTGTTGATGCAAAATGCGTCCGCGCAAAACTTTCCCAATATTTATCGGGATGTGCTAGTCCTACGGGAAAAGATGAGTGATGGCTATTTTCGAACAGACTCCGAATCTGAGAAAGCGTATTTACCTATTCTATTAAAATATTTCGCTCCCGGCAAAAATCACACATCGCTTGAAACAAAATCGTTGATCAAAAACAGCGGCAACCCCTTTGGTATAGATGAGATGATACCGCTTGTAGCAATGCTTAAATATGACAGCCGGGGAGACCCAGTAGCAGAGCAGGTGTTTTCTGCGGGCAAAGAACTGGCTGTTTCGGCCAATCCGGGTACTGGTGCACCGGTTATTGCCAGTGCTATTACCAGCCTCGTTATTAAAAGGGCCAAACAGGAATTAACAGTTACCTTTTTTAATAAACTCAGAGATGAGCTGGAGAAACAGGGTGGTCTGAAAATTCTTTTTCCAAAAACAGCTGATCTTATCAGTAATATAGAAACCTATCTCTATGCCAGTTTTCTGAACACATTACGCGCCGCTTTTGCCGAAGATATCACCGCCCTGCTTATTTCGGTTCCTGCCTATTTACGTTCAGACGCTGTTTCAGCCCTGATCCTGAAAGAGCCTTCACGCCATGGCCTCTGGTTGTCTATTCCGGTGTTGGATGGTTTTGCGAATCTGTTGAACGGCGGATCTCTGGCCGATGCGATACAACGCTTACGCCCCCAGCAGCCGGCCATCCAGGCAGGTGAATATAAAAACGTGTACAATACCATGGAACTGGTATGCCAGCTATCAGAAGCCCTGCGCGATGAAAGCGGTTTAACCAACTGGATCAGCCTGGACGCCTTTTCTAAAAAAATTATTGATGACCCGGTAAGTACCAGCCTGTTCTATGGTCTCCTGTATGAAAATATCCGTTCGTACTCTTTTACCAAAAAAGATGGTGTCGAATTTAAACTGACAGCTGTGCTTAACAACACGCAGGAAAAAATCGATGCCCTGAATAATACCATCAAAGTTTTTCTGCAGGGATGCAACCAGGCCGCTGCCGCACTGGGCGACCTACAAACCATCAGCAAACCGGTTGATGGCGCATCGTACCCAATCGTTATCAGCGTTATC
This sequence comes from Sediminibacterium sp. GW821-FHT12F12, assembly GCF_058806635.1. NCBI lineage: Bacteria > Pseudomonadati > Bacteroidota > Chitinophagia > Chitinophagales > Chitinophagaceae > Sediminibacterium > Sediminibacterium sp. GW821-FHT12F12. The sequence goes on from NZ_JBXAPW010000007.1 coordinate 27,181, forward strand.
AATAAAATCAGTAGTACTACTAAAAACAGCTGTACACAGATTAACCGGCTGATCCGGCTCTTTGACAATACCTATACGGCAAAAACAGATTCTTTATTCAACAACGTATCTACCCTAACCGCATTGGTAGGTAACCTGTACGAAAAACAATATGCCGCCATGGTAATGAACTCGGCTATATTACTGAACCGGTATTTGCCAGAACAACCAACTACACATCAACTGATCAGGTACGGTTCCTTTGCCGCATCTCTGGTTGAAGCAAAAAATACAGAAGATATCAGCGCCGCTCTGGATGCAGCCATTTTACCTACCGGTAGTTCTTCTATTAAACAACATACCAGCTGGAGCGTATCCGTTAATTCGTATATCGGTGCCAATTGGTATACAGAAAAGTACAAAAGCACCACCCTCACCAACAAAGCAATCAGTTTCCCTACTTTTGGTATGAGCCTGCCGGTTGGAATAGCTTTTAACAAAGGTCTTCGTGATACCAAGATCGGAAAAGTTGTTGGCTCTGTTTCTCTCTTTACCTCCATCATAGACCTCGGTGCCGTAGCCAGTTACCAGCTAAGCACACCCGATAGTGTTACGAGTAAACAACTGCCAGATTTCACCTGGCAAAACCTGCTTGCTCCGGGTGGGTTTATCGTGTTGGGCAGATTATTCAATACACCGCTATCGCTGGGTATAGGTGCGCAGAAAGGGCCCACGTTGCGTAGTATCAGTTACAAATCCGGCAGCACCACTGTAGATCTTTCTGATAAACTCAGCTGGCGATACGGCGTTTTTTTGGCAGTAGATATTCCGTTTTTTAACCTGTATTCAAAACCGTATGCAAGATCTACCCGGTGATGAACCAGCTAACAAAACAATAATCAACAAATCTCTGTGATCCTCCGTTCCTCTGTGCACTCTGTGTTGAAAAAACAAATACTCTTCAATGATTGGAATCTAATATTCTTCTTCAACACAGAGCGCAGAGATAAGGAGTTTCACAGAGAAAACAGCCGCTTGCAATAGATGACGCCGCTTTTATTATTGTTTGTTTGATATGCGACGTTCATCTGTTCCTTGTTCATCTGTTCCTTGTTCGTCTGTTCCTTGTTCGTCTGTTCTTCTGTCCCTCTGTTGTCTGCTTTATTTCGCCGTTCGACATTCCTTGTTCGATATTCGGTGTTCATCTATTCCTCTGTTCCAACCACTCCTTCAACACTTCCGGCCACTGCAGCTTCTCCTCCGCATTAAACATCCCAAACCCATGCCCGCCTTTATCAAACAGTAATAGTTTGGCTTCCACTTTCTGATCGCGCAGGGCTTTGTAATAAAGCAGAGCGTTCTGTACGGGTACTACCTTATCATCATTGGCATGCACGATAAACGCCGGTGGCGATGCGCTGTTAACATTCTGCTCATTACTGTAATAACGGATCTGGGTTTCGGTCGGATTTTTACCCAATAGGTTATCACGCGAGCCGCGGTGACCAATATCTGTCATGCTGATTACGGGATACACCAATACCTGAAAACCGGGTCGCAGCGATACGGTTTGTTCCGTCGGAATTTTTACATCGGCATAGTGTGTGGCCAGGCTGGCAGCCAGGTGTCCGCCGGCAGAAAATCCCATCACGCCAATCTTGGCGGCATCAATACCCCATGCTGCCGCATTGGTTCTGGTGAGATACATGGCCTGTTGTACATCCTGCAGGGGTGCGATGGTTTTATCGGGTTGATTGGCATCGTTGGGTATGCGGTATTTCAGTACCAGTGCATTTATACCAATGTTGTTCAGGTATTTGGCCACATCGGTTCCCTCATGTCCGGCCGCTGCAATCGAGTAACCCCCGCCCGGACAAATAATGATACAGGGTCTTTTCACATCATCCTTTTTTACCCTGAAGTACTGATATGCCGGTTCCGAAATATTCCGGACGATGAGGATGCCTTTATCAATAATAGTATCCGACTCGCGGTTTATAACGGGTTTTTGGTTGGGGATGGTTTTGTATAAAGGCTGGTATTGTGCGGTAAGCGTGGCTGTTGTAAGCAGGAGGGATAACAACAGGGAGAAATATTTTGGCATAGCGGGTTGGTTTAACAGCTTGTTGAAATATACCCTGTTAAATTAAACCATCCCGGGCAAACCTGTATGGGTTTATGCTGTAGGCAGCGTTTTTATATTGGCGAATGATGGCCAATTCTATTCATCCCCGTTATTTGACAGACTAACCAAAAACTATCCAAACACAATAGAACACAGCGTCAGCCTAAAACAGATACCCATAAATCTCGTTTCTAAAAATATAGTTTAACCAAACCACATCGTTAATACTCATGATGGCGAATATCTGGTATTGATTATTGCCCAGTAGCGCGTCTTTTTTATATTGTAAGACATGTAATACACCTCCCTGGATTGATCTGGGCTCGCTAAGATAAAATTGTATGGGTTCGCTGCCTGGTTTTAATACAATATTCGCCTCCTCTGCTACCTGTACAGCCAATTGATAGGCGGTTTGTTTAGCATCATATTCGTTGAGACTTTTCTCTAAGGGGGTCATTAGTTGATAAGTTCCCAGTTTATCTTTTCGGTGTATTACCTGTCCTACTGATTTGGGATGTACTACATATAGCTCCGTTGGGATCATTGACCCGTTTTTATTTTCATCCCAGACTGCACCCGGTTTGTAGAGGTCTCTGAAGTCGCGGTGATTGGCATAAGCCAGTATGGCCTTTCGCATCACTTCTTTGATATTGTCGACCCTGAAATCTTTTACCGGCTTTGCACCTGTCCAGGTAATATAACTGTTGTTGTTTTCAATGGTATAGTACAGATCGTGGTGGGGTACAAATCCTATTTCGGGAAAAATGGCTGCATTCTCTTTACCCGGTATCCTGATATATAAATACTCTTTTTTATTCTGCCAGATGCTGAATAAATAATAGGCTTTTAGCTTATTCAAATCTTGTTTTGGCATCGTGGTTATTCCGCTGGGCCACAAATTCGCATTCTCGATTCTTAAAAAAACCAACGAATCTGCCTGAAACATTTTCTTCATTCTTGCTTCTTTCACCTGCCATTCCGGATAATAGATCTGAAAGGTTTGCGTATAATACGGTACCAGCTGATTTAATTGAACAGGGTATTGGGTGTAGGCATTAATTTTTTTTGTTTGAGCACTGGTATCGGCACATGATTGAATTTTATCGAAGCTTGTATTCAATCCGGCCCCATAATGTGATACCGTTAAATAGAATGGCTTCTTAAATCTGTAAACATCGGCCAGGTGTCTATTATGCTCCGGCTCAAACAACAGCACCTTGTGCGTATTCATTAATTCTTTTACGTTAAAGCCATTGAGACTTTGAATCACTTTCTCTTCTTCTTCACTAATGCCATCTTGTAACCATCCTGGCAGGTTTTCTTTTTCGAGTTTATTCAACATTTTTCTCGCTGCGCCGGCAGAGAGTTCATATCCATCTTCTAAGAATTTCTGATACGACTCCCGGGTTGCTTTATCCTTGATCATGGGTGCATCTAACACAATAGATCTGGCATGTAAAATTCTATAGTATTGATATCCATTATTGTATTGATTAGCATTGTCAGTTTTCGCATAGCTATCTATCCCAAAACAAAGAATACTACTTACAAAAAACAGGCAAAAGGAAATGCTGGCAGCCATATTCGATTGATTAATCGGTAAAACTAAGCCGCCATTAAGTTGTATGAAATACCGTGTGTAGGGTATGGTGAAGTAGTAATCGGGTCATTGATAGGGAGGCTGAGATACGGGTAATATCATCCACCTTTGCTGAAGCTTCAGCAGACGATGCCCAAAAAAGCAAAACTCCAGCACTTCTGCTGGAGTTCTTGTGGTGTGGGCCGAAATAAAAAAATCGAACCTAACCTTACTCACCCTAATTTATATATATCTAAAATATATTATTATCAATCCTTTATGACGTTTGAAGTCATGCCAAGTATTGTTAAATTTTTATAAGATAGTAAAAATTGTCCCCCAATTTGAGGACAAAAAGAAGTTCGATTATGTAATTTCATAAGGCAAGATAAAACCTTTCACATGCTTCGTACTAACTTTTACCTAAGAAAGCCAAAGAGCACAATTGAAACACCCATATTCCTTCGCTTGTTCTGCAAAAGTCGGGGCATAAAATATCCTACTAGGATCAATATTCATCCCCTTCATTGGGACAAAAACAAACAACGTATAAAACCTGTTGCAAAAGTTGAAAATCATCTTGAATTAAACCGCTATCTGGACATCCTAAAAAAAGTCGCAGATAAAACATTTTGGGATCTCACTAATGATGCAGATGGCATTCCACCGTCTTTATCAACTTTAAAACTTGAAATTGATAAACGTCTTGACCGGGTAGAAAAAGAACCAGAGATTACTTTTTTTGATTTCTTTCAAAAAATCATTGATCAGTCTGAGGCTGGCATAAGACTGAATCCACTTACGGGAAAGGTGATCAACCCAAATACTATTAAGACTTATGTTACAACGTTAAAGCATTTAAAAGATTTCCAGAAACAGTATTCTACTAAAATCACATTCGAAAGAATTGACCTAAATTTTTATAACGCTTTTACTGAATACCTGATTAAGGAAAAGAAATTGGCCAGTAATAGTGTAGGAAAAGACATACAGGTTTTAAAGCTTATAATGAACGAAGCCCTGGATCTTCATTTAACTTCTAATACCTCATTCAAGACAAAACGCTTCGTTGTCATTCGTGAAGAATCTGACAGTATATATCTTGATAAAGACGAATTGGAGGAATTAAAAAATCATGATCTATCTGACAAGCCCAAACTGGAACGAGTTCGTGACATGTTTTTAATTGGATGCTTTACCGGCTTGCGTTATTCTGATTATTCGATACTTTCCAATGAAAACATAAAGAACGGTTATATTCAAATCAACCAAACTAAAACGGGCTCGCCTGTGACTATTCCTGTTCACAAGGCAATTAACAGTTTACTTGAAAAGTATAACGGGACATTCCCTCCCCCCCTAACAAATCAAAAAACTAATGAGTACCTTAAGGAGGTTGGAAAGGAAATCATTTGCTTGAAGAAATCTGTTGTGAAAAATATCACAAAGGAAGGCATTAACAAAAAAACTAGTTTCGCTAAATGGGAATTGCTTACTACCCATACGGCTAGAAGAAGTTTTGCAACAAATGAATTCTTAGCTGGCACTCCTACTCTTACAATAATGGCTATAACTGGTCACAAAACAGAAAAGGCCTTTCTAAAATATATCAAGCTGAATTCCTCAGATCATGCCAAAATGCTTAAAGAGCATTGGGAAAAGCGATAAGATTTTGTCAATCATATAATTCCGGTTTTCAGAAAAATACTCAAGGATTTTTTTAAAGAAAATAAAAAATTTTTTTTGCATTTAGATAATATTATATATATTTAACTAATATTTGTTGGTTAAGTTCTCCCCACGACCCCCCCTCGCTCCAACAAGCTGATTTTCGAAACACTCTTTATTAGAGAACAAGTTCATCTATGTGATCATGTAATTCCGTGGTTAAATATCTTGGAGATTATTTTCCGTAGATATTATATGGAATTTACGGTAATCAAATGTTATGAGTATTTGTAAGAGTGTTATTTGATCAGCGAAATGCTATCAAAGATTCTAAATTAAGGGCACCGAATCATAAACAAATAAAATCACACAAAATGAAAAAACTACTATTATTCATGTGTTGTTCATTTGGCTTGGCAGCATTTTCCAACGCCGCTACAACAACCAAAACAACAAAAGTTGGCAAAGAACCCATTACTAACAGCAAAGCGCCTGTCGGTAAATCAAAAAGCGACAAAAAACTTGTAGCCGATATTTATATTTTGACATTCACAGAAGATTGTGGAGACGGAACAACATATGTTCAGGTCTGTGTCACAGTAATTGGAAATGAGGGCACAATTAATAGCCAATGCTCTGATCTAAGTGCTCCCTGCCCTATTCTACCCCCAACACCATAATTTCTTTTTCACCTAACCGATGCCCTTAATTTTTTATGAAAAAACTGTATATCATCATATTTGCACTAGCTATAAATCATATTTCAGGATTTACGCAAGGTAATAACAAGAATATTACTGGTAAAGTGTCATATCTTTCTATCCTTAGAAATAGTTTATTCATTCCAGGAAGTGCTAACAAGGTAGACACTACCGATTTGTTTTTCAACGATACTAGCTCTGTCTATATTATCCGTCAAAGTCTGAATTCGATGGATAAAATAATGAAAAACATGAGTGGTTTTTCCAGAGAGGTGCAAATGCAAATAGAACAACAATTGAAAACAAGAATGACAAAAATGAAACAGAAGTATAGCTTTCATAAAGCCGGTTCTAATTCATTTTCATACCCTTGGGACACCCCAAGTGGTGACAAGTCATTTTGTGTTATTGATACTGTTCCTGAATTTGAATGGGAGTTAATGCCCGATACCACGACCATTCTTGGTTTTCTTTGTCAAAAAGCCGTTTGTAAATCCAAGGTTATCGGAAATATTGAGAGAGAGTATATAGCATGGTACACTCCCGACATTCCTGTATCGTATGGACCATTACACTTTTTCGGTTTACCGGGAATGATCCTTCAAATTGAAAACAAATATTATAGTTATAAAGCAATTTCAATCCAGTTGCCAATTTCACAAGAAGGAATTACAGCCATTCGTTGTTGCACCGAATTGCCCCTTATCTCCAAAAAAGTAGTTAGCGAAATAACCGAGAAACAAAGAAACGACGTGCTAAATATGCAAAAACTTGGAAAAAATTAATTCAATAGTTTTGCTTAAAGTACGATTAAGTATATGCTGAAACCTATTGCTTTTTTGCTATGCTTTGTTCTATCAAAGAGTATGGTTTCTCAGAAGCTTTTTACAGGTCGAGTGTTAAACCAAAAGAATGTACAAATAGTAAATGCTAGCATCAAAATCAAGGATACATCAAGTGGTTTAGTAAAATATTATGCTATTTCAGATATAGCTGGTCAATTTAGCGTCAAACTTCCAGCAACCCTAAGTAAATTTATAGTAGAATGCAGTTTTATAGGGTATAGGACAACTAAGTTCACATTGGCATATTCTGGAGAATCAGCAAACATAATTAAGAGGGATATCACTCTTTTGGAAGATACTGCCACACTAGCGGAAATCAACGTACGCGCCACTCCTCCAGTAAGAATTTCAGGAGATACTACCATTTTCAGAACTGATGCCTTCAAGCAAGGAAATGAATCGAATGTTGGCGATCTGCTAGGAAATATTCCGGGGTTTTCTGTCGAAGATGGGCGAATAAAATATAATGGAAGGGCAATAAGCCGCGTGTTGATAGAAGATGACGATCTCTTTGGTCTTAACTATAATACAATCACACAGAATCTTACTCCGAGAGGGATAGAAAAGATTGAATTAATAAATAACTACAAGGATAAAACTTATTTAAGCAACCAAATACAGTCAGGAAAGGAGTTAATAATAAATCTTAAGTTCCAGAATAAGTACTTGTTTCGAATCTTGGCCTCGAATGAATTAGGGACGGATCCTCGATTATCCTATTATAAAATGAGGCAAAATATTATTTCATTAATTCCAAAAATTAAGTTTGCCACTACAACAAACTTTAATAACACAGGAAATCTTGGAAGAGATATTATAGGTGCTCAAGCTGTAATCCCCGAGTTGGCTGCATATAAAAACGATGGAATTAATTTTGACATAAAGCCAAGGATAAGTCCTTTAATAATATCTCAAATACCCGACATCTCATCTGGAATTATCCCTCGAAACAAACTGGTATTTAACAGATCCCGTCTACTAACAAACAATCTTTTATACAAAATATCGCGACAAATGACTCTTAAAAGTATAGTGCAGTACTATAGCGATTCATACTTCCAGAATCAGGACAAAACAGAGATATATAATTATTCCAATTCAACATTCTCCATTAATAACCGTCAGTTCGTTAACAAAAACAATAAATATTTTAATATATCAACAGAATTCATTTATACAATTACGCCAAAATCACAAATTGTTTATAAGGTAAACTATAATACTAATAATGATTTAGATAGTTCAGCCGATATACGCCAGCAACAAAATAGCATAAATAGCAGCTTGGAAAATACTATGTTTAAGTTTCAGCAGCAGCTTGGTCTTTCATTAGCCATTGATAGTAGTCGAATCCTAGATTTTAGAATTGGACATAACTCAGATAGCTACTATCAGAGCCCATTTATTAAACCAGCCATTATTTTTAAACAGTTTACAGAAGATTCATTATTTACAAATCTCAGATCCACTATTCAAGACAAGCATAATGAATATACGGTGCAGCTCAAAGTAGCATCCCACAAAAATACTCGTTACAGTTCTCTGGAGTTTTTATGGACGACCCTTAATTCCAGGTTCAGAAGTTTATCAGAACTACATGAACAAAATGCCGTAAAAAGCATTACAAATACCAGACTGAATAATGACTCCTATCTGAGTGGATCTATTGGGTCCATTCGTTATGATATAAACAGGTTACTATTCAGAAAATTCAATATTCAGGTTTCACAAAAAATGGAAGTCGGTAGAATAGACGTATCAAATACCGGGGTTTTAAAAATATCTAAAAAATATTCTAACTATCTACCAACTGTTGATATTAAATATAATCCACAAAGAGGGCAGACTATTAATCTACAATGGACTATTAGAAACAAAATACCGCAGATTTATGATATTTTACCTTCTTATGCAATTACTTCCGGCGTGGACGTAATTAAAGGATCTGATTCGTTCAACATAGGGTTATCAAGATCACTAAGCCTTGCTTATTCGTTCGCTGATCCTGTTAAAGCAAAACTCACCTTATTTGGATTAATCTCTCATTCTCGAGAATCAATACTTTATTTAACAAACAGAAATCCAAGTATATATTATACCTTAAGCAATAAAATTTCATTTCCTGACGACGGAACTACTTTGTCAACTTTTGCAAACATGTCAAAGTATATTTCGCTGATTAAAAGTCTGTTGTCAATGGAAGTTTCATCTGTTAATCATAGTACCTATTATAGCATAAACAGTCTAGTAGGCAGTTATAGATTTTCGACCTTTAATCCAGGAATTAAAATAAAAACTCTACTTACAGATAAGTTGACTGTTGGATTAGGGACTAAATTATCATATGTGAAACAGGTTTTCGATCAAGGAAAGATTCAGGAAACGAATTCTAATATTAAAACATGGGTTTATTCTTCAGAGATGATCTACCGATTTTTTCCCAGCCTGACATTAAGTGCACGAAATCAACTTGTTTCTCAGATTAAACTAGATAAAACCCAAAGTGCTAGTCTTTTAGATGCTTCTTTGAACTTTGTTATTCGAAAAGACAAGTTGAACCTTACATTATGGGCTTATAATATTTTTGATAATAAAAAATTTACAACAAGTTCGTTTGCCCAATCCTCTACAGTAACCCAAACTATTGACATGTTTCCATCTTATTTTTTATTACAAGGTGTTTTCGAATTTTAAGCCTAGGTTAGCTATTCACTATTTTCTCAATACCACACCCCCTCTCCTGAAATTTTAGAAGAAATGATTCCTCTAAGTCCAGAATGGATTTTTGGGGTACATAAAATCTCCTCCCAAAAATTCGAAACACTCTAAATTATGTAGCGAGGCCTTTGAGCTGATATAATCTTTTAGATTGTGCAAGTATTTGGTCTCCCTACGAATGTAATAGTGAGAGCTCCATCTTTTTAAATTCTTTATCTAGTCTCAGTTTTTCTAAAAAATAAAATGTATTATAGTCGATTCCGGATCCGATTCCGGAAATGATCCTATTAGAAACCTCCAAGCCGAATTCAAAACCTCCGAAAGTTTTTAAATGATTTATCCTTTGGGGTTTCTTAGCGTTTTCGGATGAGGCAAATTTCTTGAACTCATGAATAATATTTGGAAAAGAATAAAATCTGAATTCATTTACCCAGATATTGCATTCAAATTCTGCATTGTTCAACTCAATGATTTCGTTTGTATATTGTATATAGTTCTCAAAATTCGATCCACCGCCTACAACAATATCGAATACTAAATTTATTTGCAGATTATCTGTGAATTTCTTTAGCTCCTGAATTGATAAATCCATTCGCAATAAATATTTGAGCTCATTGCTTTCCGCTTGACCAAAATCAATATAAATGTTTTCGTAATTCAAATCAGCTAAATATTTAATATGATAAAGAATCTTATCCCTTATTAGATGATGATTTTCGTTATAAATGCTAGCTGACATTAATACGATGGGGTCCTGTCCTTTTAAAAATGAGGAAGGACTTGACAAAGAATGGAGTTTGCTTTCTAGGTCAACAAATAGAATTGGGTTGATTTTATTCTTGTTTTTTTGAAGCTGCGCTTTTTTAAATATCCCCTCTGAATCAAATTTTAAAGCCAGCAATCTCGTTAGCGTTGTTTTTCCGGGATGACCTTTCCCCTGTATGATCAAATGAATTTTTTTTGTTGTCTTATTGAATGTACTCATATATTATTTTATACAAATATAAAATTTCTATACTTCTACTAATCATAGGTATTTAACATGATGAGTTCCATTGGTTGTAAGGACATATGCATGTACATCTTTAGAACATAAGTATATAAACAAGTCCTGCAATTGTTGATGTAGGGATGTTGACCGTTATGTCATTAAAATATTCTATTTCATTACATTTTTTTAATTCCCCTTTTCACCCGCAATCCTCATTGAATCCGCCCAGCCTTCCATCCTTTTCTCTTCCGATAAAACCTTCTCCTCAAAATCATCCTTTCTAGCTCTATAAATACTATCTGTCCTATGGCATAGTTGCCTTACTTTAAGATCGCCATAAGCTTTGAGGTACCGGTATTTTATACCATTTTCACGCAACTGTTCTATCTCCCCGATCTGTATTAACCATTGCCAGGATAACAGGATAGTAATCACCAGCAGTCCGGCAGCTATCCAAACACCTTTGTGCAGGTGATGTTTATGTTCCACTGTTGCTCTGCCGGGAAGAGTCTTAATTTGGGTTTCCAGACCTGCGATGGCAGTAAGTAGGGTATTCAAATTTTTGGCACTCCATTTAGCCTGTAATTGCTGGTCGGTTATGCCTAGCCGGATAGATTCAAGCTGCCTGCTGAGTATTGACCACTTTTCCTCTCCAGCTGTAGCCGGTTTTTGTACCTGCAGCAGCAGGATCACCTGGTCCAGTTTCTCGACTATTATTTCAGTGACTATATTGCTCATAAGCCTAATCCTTTTGATTTTCTTTGTCTATTTTTTTTGAGTAGTTCTGCCGGTGTATTCTCGTATCTCTCATCCGGATTTAACAGCAAGGAAATCAGGTCTTCCTCTTTGTATTTCTCCTTGGGTAAAAGTTCGGTTCCCAGTTGTTTTCCCTGGTGCTGTTTTACCTTATGTTTTTGGTCAAGCATCTTTTGCAGATTGCGGTAAGAAAACCGGCGATCTATGTTTGAACCTTTGTACCTGAACTGATCCTTTTTAAAACTAACTCCCTGCACCTCCTTTGTCTGGCCTTTGTACTTATAGATCATCTCGATCTGGGTCGTTTTCAACATCCCTTTCAGTTCTGCCATATTCCGTGCTTTTACCAAGCCGTTTTGTATCGCTTGGTATATTTCATAGCGGGTGCGATCCTGGGCATTCATTTGACGGAGATGCGTCTTTTTGATGTCTTTTTTTTCTGCCGGTTTCAGGCCATGTCTCTGGGTTAATTCCTGCGCCTTTTTCTTTCCCCTTAGACCTAGGAAATTATCCTTGATGGTTCTACCATCATTACCCACCCGGTTTAGTACAATGTGCAGGTGTTTATGTTCTTTTTCCCGGTGGCTTACCACCACATATTGGGTCTTGATGATGTCTAATTCTCGAAGATATTCCCGGGCAATTTCTGCCAGCTTTTCATCCTGCAAATCCTCTCCCGGCGGGAAGGCTAAAATGATGTGTAGCACCGGACTGGACAGATTTGGATTTTCGCTCGCTTGCAGGTCAAAATCCTCCGCCATTTTCCGGTAATCATAATCCCTTACCCCTTCAGCTAAAATCAACCTGGCTTCCTGCCGTTTTTCAAGCAGGTAACGGCAGACACGGGAAAAACTTTTAGCCGGTTTTATCACTTTACTGATCATGCTTTTGCCCTCCCTAAAATATCCTCCAGTTGCTCCAAAAGAGTCAGGAAAACGGCACTCGTTTTGAGCAGTCCTTCGGCATTAGCTTTTTTGGCCATCTGGTTGATATTATTGGCAATTCCGGCAAGGACTTTTATTTGCTGTTTTTCCTCTCCGGTAAGCCTTGCATATACATGCCCCTGGATAGCCATTTGTCTGACATAAACAGTGAGCTTCAAACCGGCATTGGTCGCTTTGTTTTTAACGACATGGTACTCCAGTTCCGTAAACCGGATGCCGGTAGCTGCTTTGCGCTTTATTGCCTTTTTGGGTCTGCCGCCTTTTGTCTTCACACTGTCCATCTTCACTGATTTTAGTCTTTCTCCCCTTTTGCGACCAACGGGAGTCAAAAGCAAGCGGTAGCGTTTTCGTGCAACGAAAACACCGCTTGCCATGCATCAAAAGAGATAACATTAACCGGATCATAAAAAACCCAATATCTACGGTCTGAGTCCTTTTCGCTGGCCAAGGTTCCTTCCCTGATCCACCAGCCATTCATTCAGATCCTTACAGCCTTTATAGAGGGTTCGCTCGTCTATTACCCGGTCTGTCCTTTGCTGCAATTCTTTGGTACATTTCTGTCCGGCTGCATCATTATCCAGGTATAAATGGATATGCTCGTGCTTCTCCATCAGTAGTAAACTGCGGGTGAAAAAAGAAAGGGAATTCAGGACCAGAATATTGGGTGTTGGACCCGCAAATTTTAGCCCCCCTTTTTGGGTGAGTGTTTCGAAAGATAAAAAGTCGAAAAATCCCTCGAATACCGCTATCCGGTTTGACTCCCGATTTAAGTAGGTGACAAACTTCGGGGAAGACGATCCTTTGAAGCCCGGTGAACGAAGCTCGTAACCGCCGCTGTTATTCTTAAAACCGATTGCCCGGTAAGTACAGTCCCTCACCTGGTACAATACCTCACTGCAATATTTGGCTGCAATAGACAGGCTAATATGACGTGACCGCAGGTAGCTGGTCAGTGCAGGTGAGGTGATCCTTTCTTTTATGCTTTGGATGATGATGCCATTTTCCTCCGGTTCCGGAAGCGTTTTTTGCTTGGGAAAGGAAAGATCCGGGTTGGTGGAAAGGGAGCCGATTTTTACCAGTGCACTTGCGATATCGCAGTGGTATAAGGTGCAGACCAGATCCACCACCGAACCTCCCTTACCCAGACCGAAATCGTACCACGAGTTTTTAGCACTATTAACCTTAAAGGAAGGGGTATTGTCCGGATGTAAGGGAGAATGATACCAGTGGTCGTTTCTCCTGGTTTTAACCGGGCTGTGGCCCAAGGATGCCAAAATTGACACCACCTCCAACTGATTTGCCTGTTCACAGTTCATGATCTGGGTTGTTGGATAAGGGCCTCAATATCTGTACGTAGAAAATAGCGGCGGGAGCGTACTTTAAAACTCTTCAGCCTGTTCTGTTTCATCCACTCATACAGGGTCGGCTTGGAGACCTGGAAGAGTTCACAAACCTCTGCTACTTTAAGCAGGGTTTTCTCCGGCAAATAGGGATTGGGATTCTCGGGCTTGGGGCTGGCCAGTCTGGCATTTACAACTTCTTCTACCAAGGTCTTCATTTGCTTCCAGAATTCCACCTGGGTTACAGGGAAAAGCATCGGTGTTTCTTGCATACTTCACATTTTCAAGGGTTCACAATTGAATTTCTTTGTCTTAGGTAAAACTACATTCAGACAAATCACCGATTTCGTAGTCGCATTCGTAGTCGCCGAAAAAAAAGTGTCAGGTAATTAAAGAAGGGGAAGAAATGGGAGAATGGAGGAATACCGGTACTGTCCTAATACACGCCTCTTTTAACACAAACAACTATCAAAACCAAAGTAGTAAACGCAGGTATCCTAATGATTGACGCAAATCAACCTTACTTAGAGGGAGTGAAAAGGCTTTAAAATTTAAGGGAAACTAAAATCTCATGTAACAGCCCAATTTTATGTGTGATTTCCAGCAAATCAGAATTGTTGATAGTATAGGTCTCTTTGTACCGCGTTTCAATATATGCCCTTTGAAGTAATTGAAACAACCGGTTTTCATTTTCTCTGCGCCGATTAAACACTTTGCTCACATTGCTATTTGCAATCGAACAATACCTGATAAGCTTGTCAAGGTTATGCGAGTTCACGCATAATCCAATGGAGATTTTCAGTATCGCATGGAGCGCGAATTCTGCGGCCTGATGCAGCATAAATGCAGCCATTCTATTTTGCTTCCGGATCCTATACAGATCAGCACCTGCCAAAAACTCCTGCATTAAATTAAGTCCCTTGGAATGCGCCGCTTGCCTTGATGCTTTTATGGTATCGGGAGCAACCTCTTTTACATCCCCAAATGATACACTAAGATCCTCGAAAAGTAGTGTTGCTTTTGTCCTAACCTGATATGCAAAATCGTGCCCTTCCTGTAACCATTGATTAAATTGTTCAAATTCCAGGACAATGGCCGTCACCGGACAGATGGAATGGCAGGTGGATTCGATTCTTTCATGCAAGCTTTTGTAACTGGCTTCATGGGTTCGTTTAATCAATACCAATAAGTAATAGTGATCAGTTGATTCGTCGGTTAAGGGTACTGGAGAAAATACGCTGTCTGTACCATATTTTACCAAACGTATACCCAACAGAAATATTCTTACTACTGGGGCTACCTGCAAAATCTGCCGCGATAGTTTGATGTATTCGTCAGTCTGGAACATACAGCCTCATTTTTCAGGTTCAGAATGCGGGTTCCTCAAATGTGTCCTTACATAAATCAAATGGCAGGCTTCCAGCATTTTTAACAGTAATTCAGCTGTTTTAATGATTTCCAGATTGATGCTTGATTCAGAAAACCCATTTTCTCCCAGCGCAAAACTTAAAATATACCGTAAGCTATTTTGCCATTCTTTTTTAGAATTCCATTGGGTAAACTTTTCAAGTACCCGGTATGGATCTCGGTATTCTTTTGAACTAAGACAGCGGGGGAAAAAATCCCAGGCCTCAAGCTTATCATAACGACCGCAGTATAAATGGTATTGGGTCAAATCGGGGGAGGCGTTTGTTTTTGGAAGGATAACTTTCTTTGTTTTGTTATCCGTCTTTACGATCGTATATAAGGATAGGGCTAATTTTTCCAGCATTTCAAAATAATGAAGAAGATCAGTCGGTGCCCTTTTGGACCAGATCTGAGTGCTTTCAGCGGCTTTAATGGCTGATATCAGGTAATGTCGGGCAAAGGGAAGTGTGAAGCATTCAAAGAATTCGTGAATCGGTCCGTATTTTAAATCCAGACTATTGGAGGAAGATTCAAAATGAAACTCTTGACGATTTTCAGGAATCGTGCTTTTTATCTTGGGGCCATTCTCGTTTTGTTGGTATATCAACCAGCTTGCTTCCACCAATTTTTCGAGATCCTGATGCAATACCACATGGCTTGATCTGTCAGCGTTTTCCGCACGAATCGCATCATGTAAAAAGTCTTTCAGACAGGTCCGTATATCCGGGAGATCATAGCAGGTAAAAAAGAAAGATAAAACAGAATGTGGGTCATTAATTTCAGCGGTAGACAAGCTTATGGGTTGCTCATGATAAGCTGGGTATTGCTCCATGAGTTTCTTTTCTAAAGATTCTTTCATGGGATTCAATTTGTGGCGTCCAGATAAATGCCTTCTCAATATCCTCTTGGCTTATAAAAGGAACACCAGGTGAAAGTAAATGTGATTAGAAAGTTGGGAGTAACCCTTGGGTATAGACAAAAAGAGACGTGGGTTAGTCCTTATCGCTACTGAGGCCTACGACGGCCCTTGATCGCAAATAAGAACGCCCACGCCAAGACGTGAGCGATTTACCTTAATTCCTCGCGATCAATTGAAAGGTCGTAGTTTTCAGTAGCGAGAATAAAAGCAAACACGCTTAAAATATTATCAGTGTTCGCAAATCTAAAAGCAGTTTTATGAAGTATCGATATAAATCATAGAATAAAAATAATTAATAATTTATAGTCACTAAAAGTAACTACAAGTTACTGATATTTTCGAAATAATCAATAGTTCAACTGTTTTTTGTTAGTTGCCTTGAAAATCAATCAATGGCAGGGTCTAAAAGGAAATATAATCGGATTAAAATTGTCCTCCTTGAAAAGGAAAAGACTAGTATTTGGCTAGCGGAGCAGCTGGAAGTAAGTGCTACTGCCGTTTCAAAATGGTGTACAAATCGGAATCAACCTACTGTCGAGACTCTATTTAGAATTAGTGAAACTTTGAATGTTCCAGTATGTGAATTGCTTGTTTCTAAATAAATAGTGTCTGCTCAAAATGTAGCCTTAGGTTTGATCACTTTGAAGGAGTCCTGGTGGTTAAAGACCCCGTTGCGCACCAAGCTGGAGATTCCGGTGTAATTGACCAGCTAATTCCGGAGCGTATCCTCTTCCTGGATTAAAGCATCTGCTTCTTCATCCTGCTCTCATAACCTCGCTTCTTCTTGTGTAATATCCTCGAAATCGGCTTTGAGTAATTGCCACACGGGATTCCCTTCATCGTCATATGACACCCCAACAGAAAACATCGGTGCCAGCGTAATAGAAGAAAAATAATCGAGTGATCGCATGGAGAGCTTCAGTTTATTACAATACAAAGTACGTTTTTGATCTTAATCAGATTCCCCTTCATGATTTTTGTTTGGGTCAAATAACCGTTCTTTCAACCAGAAATAGGGAATCTTCTCCTTTAACATTTTCCAATAGGTAACACTCTTTTCAAGGAATTCGTAATCAGCAGAAATCACCATTTTTTTCGATTGATTAATGATGATCGCGTTCAGGCGATGAATGTCCCTGTCACCAAAGGGAATGTCATCGTACCTGTGGCTGGCATACAAACGTCTTGACGATATTGGAAACAGGTAATCCATGTGCATGAGATCGGGAAAAGTGGACGGAATATTCCGGTACACAATGGGGTAATCTCCGAGAAGAAATGTGTTAGGCTCAAACTCGTGCAACTGGTGTGTTTGCGGATCAAGCCGATGCTCTTCAATGATCCTGTCAATGGTTATACGGAAAAGACTCGCCCTTTGAATTTGAATCCAGAATGGATCTTCTTTCATTTTGGCTTCTCTTTCAGCGTCCTGGTAGATGGCCCCGGTTGCGGGATCAGTAAACGTCATGGTTGATTCCTGAAACAACCCTTTAAACGCATTATCAGAAATTGGACTTCGCCAGAAAAAACTGATCGCCAAAGCCACCAGGAAAGAGCGGGTATCCACATCTTTAATGGCTTCACCAATTGGCTTTTCGAGAAGTGCAGATAACTTAGGTGCGAACATACCGTCCAGTGCAGAATACAATCTGTCTTCTATGATGGAAATGGGTATACCGTTGCTGTCAAAACTGTTGCGGCCCCACTCAAAGAAAACGGATTTAGAACTGAATTTCTGTTTGGTTAACAGGTCGTTTTCTTTATCGTATTTATAGACCATACCATCTTCACCTTCAAACCCATCAGTGAAAAACTCAGGTATATAATGGTGCCGCTTGGAAAGAGGTGCCAGCACTCGGGCAAATTCATGCAGACGCTTCAATTCATCTTCAGTTACCTGGTGGTTTCTGACAGCCAGCATGTATTCTACCAATTTATCGAACCGATCCTTCATGGCATCTTGGGCATTACTGGCGGGATGGCAGTGAATGACACTTGCCTGTCAACTTCCGTATCAATTAATACGTTTAATAATGTCAATTGATCCCAATCGTCCGGGCCTGGGATCAATACAGTAGCAAGGCAGGAGTAATGTTGATCAGCCATTGGAATAGCTACAGCAAAAACGTTCCATTCTTGCGGGTGAGTGATCCTGCAAATTGTTCCGGGAATGAGTTGCATCTTTTCAGGATCGTCGAAAATAAACGCAGGAATGTTTTTATATGGATACGTCTCTTTTCCTTCCATAACATTACGTAAATGCCTTCCGGTCTCTGAATAAATAAAATCATATCCGAACTGATCAAAGCAGGTTAAATAAGCGGATTTAATAAATGCTTTTTCCGCTTTTACCAGGTTGGTTTTCGGTATCGTAATATCTGCCGTCCAGTCTTTTTTATGCAGTCGCTTTTCCATAAACGCCTGCAATGGATCAGCCTTTTTGTTTTTGTCCAGCAAAAAACTGAACATGAGTTCGCCATTCTCATCTATCGTCATTTCACTATGATACCACCCCTTTACATCTTTTATCTGCACTTTGGTTGCGATAACCGTTCCGGGAATACGCATATTTAATGCACGTTCCACCAAAAAATCTTTAGTAACATAATCGAATTCATGACCCGCTTTATTGTTACAACTTTTGCATACCAAAGCCTGGGTCGATCCTTCCACATTTTTTGGTGGAAAATGATCACAGCTGAATTCGCATGATCCAAAAGCGGCATTGTGTTGAATATAAATGAATTCGTTAGTGCAGATCGGGCATATATAAAAAACATATTGCGGAATTTCATCACCGGCTTCAAACAGCATTTTATCCAACATGGTTTTGTAGGGTTGCATAGCAGGCCAAAACCTGCGCATATAAGCAAGTACCTTTTCTTGAGGTACCCCGATTTCCTGTAAATGGACGACCTTATCCGGTGAAAGCATACTAAAATGTGTTTGTCGAATGCTGATAAAGTTAACTTTTTTCGGGAAATACTAACTATTTTAGCAGCAGAATAACCCTAATTTATGCAGCAAACGACGAAAATATTTATCTCCTATAGCTGGTCAAAGCCATCTCATGAAGAATGGGTAGTAGGTCTTGCACAAAGATTAATGCAGGATGGCGTCGATGTGGCAATTGACAAATGGGATTTAAAAGAGGGGCACGACAAATTCCATTTCATGGAATCGATGGTCAAATCGGAAGAGATAAAAAAAGTGCTGTTGATTCTTGACCGCAAATATGCCGAGAAAGCCGACCAGCGGGCTGGTGGAGTAGGCACGGAAACACAGATCATCAGTCCAGCCATTTATGAAAATGTATCCCAGGAAAAATTTATACCAATCGTTACAGAAAAAGACGATGAATGCAAGCCTTATTTACCCGCGTTCCTTGCAGGGAGAATCTTTATCGATTTTTCAGACGAAGGCGAATTTGAAGATAAATATGAAGTACTGATTCGGAACATCCTTGAAAAACCGGCACACAGTAAACCCAAACTTGGAAAAATCCCTTCTTACCTGCTGGAGGATAGTGCACCGACTTTCAGAACGACCTCTATCTTAAGAAGTTTCGAGGGACAAGTTACTAAAAATCCAAAAAGGATCAATCCGTTGCTGGGTGATTTTCTCGACGAATTTTTCAATAACCTCAAAGAATGTAAAGCGGTAGCGAGTGGCAAGGATATCATGGCTGCGGGTAAAGCCATTCAGGATGCGATACATGCGTATACACCTTTACGTAATGACCTGATCGCCTTTATTGAGAAACTGCTGAAAACGGGTGAGGACTTTGACATGGATCTCATCATTCATTTTTTGGAAAAACTCCCTGCGCTAAAGTATCCGCAGGACCAAAGATCAAGCTGGTCCACTGCAGAGTTTGAACATTATAAATTCTGCGCCCAGGAGATTTTCATTTACCTAGTTGCAATAGGGATCAAACTCGAAAAATATTCCTTCATCGAGCAGCTGCTGTATACACCCTACTTTATTTCAGATAGATACCATTACACAACAGAACCCAAAACAGTCAATGAATTCTTCCAGCATACAGAAGTGCTGGATGATTACTACCGCAGGGCGCTTTCTCAAAATTTTGCCAGCCCCGCTGCGCATATCATGATTCAACGCATCCCAGAGAACTATACAAAAGATCATTTGATCGATGCCGACTTACTGATCTATTATGTAAGTGTACTCAAAGCAATAAGATGGTTTCCGAGAACCTACATTTACAGGGAAGACTTCAAATTCTCTCTGTTCGACCGCATGATTTCTGCACGGCATTTTGAAAAAGTCAAGTTGCTTTTTGAAGTAAGTACTGCTGATGAGTTCAAAGCAAAGCTCAATGAAATAAAAAACAAGAGTCAAAATTCAAGTGGCTTGGGTTATGGTGGTCCTTATGAAAGACTCCGACCGATCTATGAACTGATCGACCCGGATAAGATCGCTTCGATCCGCTAACTTTCTGCTGGCAGAACAGGAAGATGATCCAATTCAGATCGCCTGAAAGAATCATGCTCATCATAGCACGCATTATTT
The DNA here is from genome assembly GCF_058806635.1 of Sediminibacterium sp. GW821-FHT12F12. Taxonomy (NCBI): domain Bacteria; kingdom Pseudomonadati; phylum Bacteroidota; class Chitinophagia; order Chitinophagales; family Chitinophagaceae; genus Sediminibacterium; species Sediminibacterium sp. GW821-FHT12F12. The sequence goes on from NZ_JBXAPW010000007.1 coordinate 47,689, forward strand.
TTAGAGATGATGTGCCCAAACTTTACCAGCGATTCGTTAAGTGCAGCCGAACCGAATAAACAGAGTTCCATGCTGATTTTGTCTTCCACCGAAGTTGTCCAGCTATAAATATTTTTTTCACATAGCTTTTGAAAAAGCATAGCACGTTGCGGGCACTTTTTTCTTTTGAGGTCCACATCATCACCACTTTTCATTGGATCGCCGGGAAAAAAAGAATTATAAACCTCTACAATCGCTGATCTGACCATTTTCCCTTTGGTCACGCCCTTCACCATGAAAAGCGACTGTATCGGTCTGACAACTTCCCACTGCTGAACCTCTGAGGTAAACAGACCGCTGGCACAAGTTCCGTCAACGTCAAAACCAAAAAACATACTGTCGAAATAATCCGTGACAGCGGCCCTGCGAAATAAAATGGTTCCAGGCTCAACAACATAGCTTCCATACTTTTCCAAAAGACCTTTCATAGGATTCAGTTTCAGGTACAACATATATTCATCCAAAACTATCTAACAGGGATCATAAAAAGAATAGTTCCCGAGTTTAAAAGGTTGTGATTTCCAGTACTCAGAAAACTATCCTAAATTAGAGTTTCTCCCTCGACAATATTGCAGAAACCACTCGTTTTTATAGTAATTAAGTAAATTGATATGAATCTGATAACAGCACAGTTAGGAAACTACACCGTTTTCATCCATGATTTTGATGATACAAGAGAACAGGTTCTGACGGAAGCCAATCATCGGGGCACCCACCTTGTCGGCCAGTATTCGTATAACAAACACCAGCCGCATAACCATACAGGAGAATATCACCTGCATGTGTATAAAAAGAGCAATGAAATTTTTTCTATCAACCAAAGCGGTAAAGGCCATGACGGGTATAGCGGGACAAGAATTCCCAATGATGTTTATGGTACACTGAAGGATAAATTCCCGACATGGAACTGGCCTGCAACCCAACTGATCGAATCCGTAAATCATGAACATACTAATACGATAAGCATGAAAGAATATTTAAGGCCTGTTAAGGTCATGACGCACACACTGGATCTCAACCGGATAGAAGCCTTCGATGGCTATTTTCACACCTTCGCAGATGCCCCATTCTTAGGCGGGGGCAATACAGGCCATTTTGCCAAGACCGTCGCTTTGGTGGAAGATGAAAGAGGCAATATCAAAAAAGTAGCTGTGGATTGTATTCGCTTCACGGATCGTGAAGAATTTTAAAGGCAAAAATCTATGTCAATGTCAGTCCCTGCTGCAGATCAAAATGATAGCGATAGCCATATCAAAAGTTTCTATGACTTCTACGATCCAACCGCATCGTCGGATGACTTTAAAGTCTCATACTGCAAATCACCCGAAAATAAATCCTGCATTTTCTGCGGCAGGTCTTATCCCGAAGTGAGTTTTCAACTCAAGCCTCACCTGGTGCCCGAACTCTTTGGTAGAAATAATATTCTCTCTAATCACGAATGCGATATCTGTAATTCCGCGTTTAATTTTCATGAAACGCAAACCGCGACTTTTGTGCAGCCATTCCTGTCTATGTTGGGTGTCAAAACCAAAAAAGGAATACCTGTTTTTCAGTCGAGAAAAAAACCGGATCAACAAACCTCTACTTTACGCGTAGAAGGAAACAACCGCATATTCAATATCGGCACCAATCTTTCCGACATGGTGTACGACTATGAAAAAAAATCGGTTCGTATGACCTTCCGCACAAGGCCTTTTATTCCTTTTTCAGTCTATAAGGTATTGCTGAAAATAGGCATTTCACTGATGCCTGAAAAAGACCGCGCATTAAATCCGCACTTGCTGGATTTTCTGAAAGCCGATCACCCTGTTCATAATAACGTGCAACACTGGACACTGTATCGTTACGTAATGAAAGGAAAAATGTTCGGCACACCTTCCGCCAACCTGTTCCGGGCTAAACAGGTTGTAGTTGACAATGAAGAATTTCCGGAGTTCTGTCTGATGATGAATTTTGCCAACGTCACTTTGCAGTTTTTCCTGCCCATTACTGAAATCAATGCAGCGAACCACGACCCCGCCCGTTCATTGCATATCGAGATTCACCCAAGCTTCGTTCTTGACGATTACAAAAGATTAAAGGAAATCAAGACTGAAACACTCGATCTGGATCAAACGGAGAAAGTTACCCTGAACGAAGTGATGACTGTTTACTATGACAGGATAGACCGGGATACAAAAAATGATGGCTAGGTTTTTCTGCATTGATCAGCGGCAGATCTATTTGAAATCAAATTCCAGCTCGGGTCTGATCACTACCACATCTTTCATTCCTTCCTTATTATCTACATACCGCGTTGTCGGACGTTTGATAATCTTTGGCTTCATATTGAGTGATAAGATTCCACTCAATTGAAAATTACGAGCGAACAGTTCCCACCGAATGTTCACCAGTTTTGCTTTATGACTGGCTCTGAAACAGATGGCATCAAGCAAAACTCCATCGTTCTGCACCAGCACCGGTCTGTCCGGCAAATATTCCAGTGTATTACCTTCAACATGAAAAACATTATAGCTGTATTTGTGCTGATCGAAAATAGAATTTCGTTTAGTAACGCTGTCCACTGACACCACATTGTCAAAATGCAGGTACAGTTTATAATCTTCGAGGACTTCCGGGCCATAGTTGACAAAACGAAGGTTGAGCACGACATTGCTTTTATAATAAACTTTGCCTTCTCTCATGAACCGCGACAATTCAAAAATAAAAGGCTGGCATCCTTCATACGGTTCGGGCTCTTTCATTTGGATATGAGCACCGTTCATAAAATCAATATAATCATCGTAAGTCTGGATGGCATCGTAATGCGGATCCCTGAATAGCCCGGCATTCTCTTTTCTAGTTTGTTCAAAATATTCCATGAAATCCTTACCAATGAAGGAAAACGTATCCTTCCAGAAGTTCCTGTTTTCAAAACTGGTTCGCTCTTCTATAAAGACAGGTCGGAAGACAGCGGGCGAGGGATCTTTCAATACAAGTTCTGCAAATGTTTCTTTCGGCTCCGTGATCCCGTTGGTCTCAACCAGCCTGAACCAGTTCTCTTTGTGCTTGCGCAATTCGGTTGGAGAAAATTTCGATCCTTTGGGATGCCTGTCGTTATAGTGGCCAGCCGCTGCATGACAATCAAAGCACAATGCGATTGCATTGTCAATAGTGTTACTACCTCCTTCTGCTTCCGGTACTATATGATGCACTTCAATATTGAGCCCTTTGGGTTTATGACACACACAACAATACCTAGCACATAGCACCAATATTTCTGTCTTGACATTTGCGGAAAATCCCATTCTCTTTTTTTTATTTCGTCCAATCAAAAGCCTTGAAATTTTAACAATACCAATCGCTTCCTCATGGTAACTATAGTCAATATTGAAAAAAAAAATTTAACAAACTCTCTATTCTTTATGTGGGGTGGTCTTTATCAATCACTTTCTCAATCAACGTATCCATATGATGTCTATGGATTTTTTTTCACCAAGCGGTTCCTTTGGTACGTTCCGATTTTTGCCCTGAATTTTAAGAACCCGTTTGTAGCTTTTTTTCCATCTGCAAGGTCTGCGTTGTGATCTGCATCCTTGCATGTAATATCACAGAACTGCTTATTAGCCCGTCCTTTCAGCACCTTCTTACAATGTCAACACATTTTAGCTGCATTTTCTGCCTTTGCTATAAACAGGAATTTCAAGGGGCATGGTTATTTCTGAACGATTTTATCGGATTGGCAACTGATATAATTTTTATGATACGCCTGATTTATCAAACGCGCCCAAATTTCGACTTTTAAACCTTAAGGATATGAAAACACTTACGCATATATACAACAAAGGATAGACAGAACAGGTAAGAAAACTGAATTTAGTTTAGTCCCCGATTGTATATAGTTACGAATTATTTTTAATTCAAACTTAAATCAAACAGTTATGGAAATCATTGCGAGACTTACAGCTAATGCTGCTATTATAACACTCAAAGACGAAAGGCGGGTAGTGGATTTTTCAGTAGTCAATAATGACAGTTATAAAGCCAGAGGGTAAAAGCAGGGCAGATCTTAGAACCCCTCTGATTATTAGCTTCTCGCACCCAACTATTTACTTATAGCACCAAGCATCATTACTTTTTGCCCCAAATAATGTCCCCGCTAAAAACATAAGTGCCCGTAAATTATTCATTTACAGGCACTTTTTTGTCTAAAAAGTGGTGTGGGCCGGGATCGAACCGGCGACACAAGGATTTTCAGTCCTTTGCTCTACCGACTGAGCTACCGCACCTTTTTAATTAGTAATTGGTAGTTAGTAATTCGCAATTACTGTTTTATCGGTTTCCCTATTCGGGGCTGCAAATATAGGGCCGTAGGCTTATATTCAGAAATTATCCACAAAAAAAATTAACCCACCCCGACATCGCTGCGCTCGTCTCCCCTCCCTACCGGGTAGGGAGGGGCCGGGGGTGGGTTAAAACTCACAATTATTCGGCGTTCGCGCAAAAGCGATCACATCGCGGATATTGGTCATACCGGTTACAAACAATACCATCCGCTCAAAACCCAATCCAAAACCAGCATGCGGCACGGTTCCAAAACGGCGGGTATCCAGGTACCAGCTCAGTTCTTCGGCGGGAATATTCATTTCTTTCATGCGTTGCTCCAATTTGTCGAGCCGCTCTTCCCTTTGCGATCCGCCAACAATCTCACCAATACCGGGTGCCAGAATATCCATGGCGGCCACGGTTTTGCCATCATCGTTCTGGCGCATATAAAAGGCTTTGATCTCTTTGGGATAATTGGTCAGGATTACCGGTTTTTTAAAATGTTTCTCTACCAGGTAACGCTCATGCTCACTCTGCAGGTCTACACCCCATCCTTCTACCAGGTACTGGAATTTCTTTTTCTTATTATGATTACTCTCTTTCAAAATCTCAATGGCTTCTGTATAAGTGAGCCGCTGAAACTCGTTGTTCAATACAAATTCCAGTTTCTCTATCAGTCCCAGCTCACTGCGCTTATCCTGCGGTAATTGTTTCTCTTCCTCGGCCAGGCGCTGGGCCAGAAATTCAAGGTCATCGCGGTTATGGTCCATCACATACTGTATCAGGTATTTGATGAACTCTTCCGCCAGGTTCATATTGTCTTCCAGGTCATTAAACGCCACTTCGGGTTCAATCATCCAGAACTCGGCCAGGTGGCGGGTGGTATTGGAATTTTCTGCCCGGAACGTAGGACCGAATGTATAAATATCACTGAATGCCATGGCACCCAGCTCGCCTTCCAGCTGACCGCTCACGGTAAGGTTGGCGCTTTTGCCAAAAAAGTCTTCTTTAAAATTCACCGTACCATCTTCGCTGCGCGGAGGGTTATCCATGGGCAATGTGGTTACCCGGAACATCTCGCCCGCACCTTCCGCATCGCTGGCGGTGATGATGGGCGTATGCAGATACACAAACCCTTTCTCGTTAAAGAACTGGTGCACCGCAAACGCCAGCGAATGCCGCACACGAAACACCGATCCGAAGGTATTGGTACGGAAACGCAGATGCGCTTTCTCGCGTAAAAATTCCAGGCTGTGTTTTTTGGGTTGGAGGGGGTATTTCTCCGCATCACTATCACCCAGTATCTCAATGCTGGCGGCTTTTACTTCAATTCTCTGCCCTTTACCTACAGACTCTACCACTTTACCCACCACTTTTACCGAAGCGCCGGTGGTAAGGCGTTTCAGCAGGGCTTCATCAAATTCGCCCAGTGTGGCCACTACCTGCAGGTTATCATTGGTACTGCCGTCATTTACCGCAATAAACTGGTTGTTACGGAAGGTGCGTACCCAACCCATAATGGTTACTTCCTGTTCTACTGCACCGGTTGCCAGCAGTTGTTTGATCTTAACTCTCTTGTTAAACATGTCTTACTTCAATGAGTGAATGAGTGAATGAGTGGATGAGTGAATGTCATCTCTCTATTGCTGAATGTGAGGGGCTAGCCAGCTTACAAACCGGAAATGTTAATCCGCCAATCCGTAATCCGCCAATCCGCCAATTTTTCGAATGGCAAAGATAACCAAACAAGCCTCCAAACAGCATTTTAACAGCCTTCTACCCTTAAAATCAGGAAAATATTGCTTGTTTTCCGAAAAACTGGCTTAACATTGCACTGGAAACCAAACCGGTTCGGTCTTCACTTAGCTCTCGACACAACCTGTTTACTCTCTTTCCGCTCAAAACAAATCACAACCCGATCTGAGTTCCAAAGTTCCTTAGACTGGATTTAACCCTTGACAAATTGAAATTCCCCTATTAACAGATTTTATTTCTATGTACGACATTTTGCAATTAAATGACATGCTCCTGCCTGAGTTGCTGGACATTGCTGAGCAACTGAGCATCAGCGGAGCTAAAAAGCTTGACAAACAGGGTCTTATTTACAAAATACTGGATAGCCAGGCATTACAGGCCAGCGAAACCAAGGAAGATCCCAAGAAAAAGAATGCGCGCCCCCGCAAACCCGTTACGGTAAAAACCACCAACGGTACCGAAGAAGCAGAAGTAATGCAGGAAGCCCCTGCACCAGCACCTGTTGAAAAAGCCGCCCCTAAAAAAGCACCGGTTCGCAAAGGCAAAACAGATAACCGTCCCCAACCGGTAGATGCCGATGGCGGACAACCACAGGGCAACCAGGAAACCACTCCCGAAACAACTGTTTCCGGCGAAGTTACCCAACCCGGCGAAAACGGTACCGCATCCGATGCGCCCCAGCACCAATACCCGGCCAAACAACAACAACGAAAAGAACCCGCTTTCAATATTGAATTTGAAGGTGTTATCCTCGGAGAAGGTGTGCTGGAAATGATGCCCGATGGCTATGGTTTCTTACGCTCTTCCGATTATAACTATTTGTCCTCACCGGATGATGTATACGTATCTCCCTCACAGATCAAACTCTTTGGTTTAAAAACCGGGGATACCGTACACGGAGCCGTTCGTCCGCCCAAAGAAGGTGAAAAATATTTCGCTTTATTAAAGGTAGACAGCATCAACGGTAAACGTCCGGATGAAGTGCGCGACCGCGTACCCTTCGATTACCTTACCCCGCTGTTCCCTTTCGAAAAACTGAACCTGTTCACTACTTCCAATAACTACAGTACCCGTATCATGGACATTTTTACCCCAATAGGTAAAGGTCAGCGTGGACTGATTGTGGCGCAACCCAAAGTGGGTAAAACCATGTTGCTGAAGGAAGTGGCCAACGCCATTGCAGCCAACCACCCGGAATGTTACCTGATGGTGGTGTTGATCGATGAGCGCCCGGAAGAGGTAACCGATATGGAGCGCAGCGTTCGTGCAGAAGTGATCGCCTCTACTTTTGATGAGCCCGCAGAAAAACACGTAAAGGTTTCGGCCATTGCCCTGCAAAAAGCCAAACGTTTGGTGGAGTGCGGACACGATGTGGTGATCCTGCTCGATTCCATTACCCGTCTGGCCCGTGCACACAATACCGTGGCACCCGCTTCCGGTAAAGTATTATCCGGTGGTGTGGAAGCCAATGCCATGCAGAAACCCAAACAGTTCTTTGGTGCCGCCCGTAAAATTGAACATGGTGGTTCCTTAACCATCCTCGCTACCGCACTGATCGAAACAGGAAGTAAAATGGATGAAGTGATCTTTGAAGAATTCAAAGGTACCGGTAACATGGAACTGCTGCTCGATCGCCGCCTGGCCAACAAACGCATTTTCCCTGCCATCGATCTTACCGGCTCTTCAACCCGCCGCGACGATCTGCTGCTCGACAAAGAAGTATTGCAGCGCATGAATATCCTCCGCCTCTTTATCAACGATATGAATACAGAAGAATCGATGAGCGAATTGCTGAAGCGGATGCGCGGAACCAAAGACAACGAAGAATTCCTGATGTCGATGAACCGATAACAGCGAACACATCTTATATAAAGGGAGACCATTTGATTGTCTCCCTTTTTTATTTCTCACACAAGAGCACAGTTTATTTGCGTAGGGTAAATTCCGCAGATCTCTTTTCCCCTCTTTTTCTCTTATCCACTCTTAGCGAACCCTTCCGGACAATTGGTGATGCTGATGATTGTGGAGGATGTTTCACTAAGAGCTAAAGAGAGAAAGAGTAAAAGAGGGTTTGTTCAGATGTTTGGCCCTACTTTTTTTTCAGCGCCTCCAGCATTTTTTTGAAGTCGCGTATTTTTTGTGATTTAATGATAATGGCCGCATCAAACATCTTTTCAGCCGGTTCCTGTTCCCGACCGCTTAACACATGGGGCAAATGCGGGATCGTTTTTTGACGATAGCCTCCCGATAAAGCTGCATAATTGATGCCCACCAATAACACGTTTTGGGTAGGCGTTCGCTGATCAAAGCGGTTGCTGTGATTAAGCGGCAGATACAATACTACCGGCGCCCCGATTGACCCATCATACACCGGAATATCTGCGATGAATTCTTTTTTGTTTTGATAGTCGAGAAACATCGGCGTGGCACTCACGCCCTTTTTTACAAAAGGAACGCCATTCAATTCCGGTCTTATCCCGGCCGGGTGGCCAATCATCAACAGATCATCGATCACGTTCAGGGTATTCATCACGGAATCGTTGGGGATCAGTGATTCATCCAGGTTATGATAACTGATCTTGATTTTTTGTTTCTGCAGGTAATCCAGGATGGGGTTAATCAGGATCATCGCCAGATCCACCTCCGCTTCCGGATGAAAGAGAATGGCCAGTTCATTCCTCGCAATGGTTACCGGCCGCAGGTTTCCGTACACCGGCAATCCCGCCGTATCTGCATCCAGAAAAAAGAAAGTAACCGATTGGGCCGCAGCAATAGCGGTTTTGGTGGTAATGATGGTGGGTACTTTTCCCTTATTGGATTCTAACAGAAAAAACAAACCCGTAGCATATCCCCCATACGAAACCTCTTTGCCATCGCGGGTAACCACGCTGTCTACCGTCTGTATTTTCACAGCCGCGTTCACTATGTATTCAATCATGCCCAGACTTTTCTTTTTGCCGCCCTGCGCCAATACAGTAGCCAGGGGGCAACAGAAAAACAGGATGGCAAAAAAAGTTCTTTTCATAATCGGACTTTACACAATGGCAAGTACGGTATTATTTTAATAGGGTCCTGTTAAACAGTTTCAGGATCCGCTTATACTCATCGGTCCAGCTGCTGGGTTCTACAAAACCATGGTCCTCTACCGGGTAGGGGGCCAATTCCCAATTATCTTTGCCTAGTTCTATCAGTTTCTGCGACAATCGCACCGCATCCTGGAAATTCACATTCACATCTACCATACCATGGCAGATGAGCAGGTGGTTCTTCAGTCCGGCCGCAAAATTAATAGGCGAAGAACGTGCATACGCCAGGCTATCGTTATACGGCTCGTTCAGGATATTGGATGTATAACCGTGATTATAATGCGCCCAGTCTGTTACGGGTCGCAAAGCGGCACCGGCTTTAAATACATCTGGTGTGGTAAACAGTGCCATCAGCGTCATAAAACCACCATAACTGCCACCATAGATGCCAATGCGGCCGGCATCTACCCCATATTTCTCCACCAGGAACTTGGCGGCATCTACATGGTCGTCCAGGTCTTTTCCGCCCATGAACCGGTAGATACCCGTTCTCCAGTCGCGGCCATAACCACTGCTGGCGCGGTAGTCAATATCTATTACGGTATACCCCTGATCGGCCAGTAAATTATTGAACATGGTTTCCCTGAAATAAGAGCTCCACCAGTAATGCACGTTCTGCAGGTAACCGGCCCCATGCACAAAGATCACGGCAGCGCCGTTCTTTTTACCGGATGCCGGTTCAAATACCCTTCCATAGATCTGTGCCCCATCGCGCGCGGGGATGGTGATCACTTTGGTATCGCGCCAGGCATAGGCTTTGAATTCATCACTCATTCCTCTATTGGTTATCTGAGTTGGTTTTTTGCCGGGAGCATTTTCCTGGAGATAGAGTTCCCAGGGTTTGGTGGTATAAGAGTACCGGTACGCGATCCATTTTTCGTCGGGCGACATACTTACTTCATAGCCACCTTCCATCGAAGTGATCTTTTCTTTTTTGCTGCCATCGGTTTTGATGCGGTACCAGTTTTGTTTGCCGGGATGTTCTTCGTTGGTAAGCAGGTAAAAATATTGTTTGTTCCGGCTCAGCTCTACGGCCTGCACTTCGTACTTTCCTTCGGTGAGGGCTTTTTTGGTGTGGCTGTTGAGATCATATATATATAAGTGTGCGTACCCGGTGGCTTCGCTCTCGAAATAAAATTGGTTTTCGTTCACCCAACCCAGGCGGGCACCAAATCCACTAACACCCGGACCGCCGATCCAGGCTTCATCGCGCTGGCGATCTAAGAGGCTCAGTTTTCCGGTAGCGGCATCCAGCTGCATCAGCCAGCGGTCTTTGTTATCCTGCGAGCGGATATCTACCACGGCATAACTGCCCGATTCGTTCCAGTACGGTCCGCCAATCATCACCCCCCTTACCGGTGTGCGGCGGTTGCTGAATTTTTTGGGATAGTCTTTTACATAATCCGGCACATCAGTGATACCCGGAATAGAATCGGTGCCCACGAGCATCAGCGTATCCCTGCTTTTATCGAATACATAAAAATCATAGCGACCAAGCGGTGCGCCCACTTTGGTTCTTCCCGGAATATCGGTGGTGAATCCGCTTTCGGTAACATAATCCGGAACGATGGTATTTTTTCCGGAGCTGGGTGCCTGGTATAAACGATAGGTTACAAATCTTCCATCCGGACTGATCTGCAAGCCCTGTAATTGTTTATCACCAATTCCGATCGGTTTTAAGGTATCCGTGTCTTTGTTCTGTTTCAAAAAATCTGTCCGGGCGTCTCTTTTCTGTTTGCGTTCTTTCAGTACAGAGAGCAGTTCTAATTGCTGCTGTTGTAACCATTGTTCCTGAGTACCGGTTGCCGCAGTGGCAGCACCACCACGGGCAGCACCGCCGCCGCCAAAACCGCCGCCTCGTTGTGCCCCGCCACCAAAAGCAGGGGCCGTTACAGTTTCGGATCCGCGGGTAATATTGGTTAACTGTTGGGTGATGCCCGAGGGTATATGCCAACCATATAGATTCTGGTTACGGGTATATACGATCCATTCGTCTTTCTGCAGAAAACGCGGCGCCGATTCGGTTTCTTCTGTTTGTGTGATGCGGGTGGTCTTACTTGTTTTCAGATCAACGAGATACAGATCTCCACGATAGGCATATGTCATTAATGTATAGCTGCTATTATATACAGCGTTGCTGAGCGCATTGGTTTTCTGCGATTCGGCATAAGTTGTTTTTCGGGGCTCGCCGCCACCAACTGCCACCGCATATACAGAGTCTGCAATATTTCCCTGTGGGTTCCAGTTAAAGAAAACGGTCTTGCTGTCCTGCAACCATACCAGGTTAGACGGAGAAGTGCCGATCCATTTCGGATCCTTCATGATTTTTTCAACCGTTAAAGATTGGGCCGCTGCCATACCGGTGCAGCAGAGCAGAAAAGAAAGCAGTTGGATTTTCATCAGTGCAGTTTTATAGAAGCTAAATCTATTATAATCTGCTGATGAAAATGAGTGGTGTCTTGTATTTTATTTGAACGGGTGAATCGTATTATTTCGGCGATGCTCACTTATAAAGCCTTGTACTATTTTATTAGCAGAATAAAGACCGTCGCATCAGGGTGTTCGATGAAAAATTTCTAATCAGTCCCTGTGGACGGGCCTCATTGGGTTCGGTGTCAAGCGAAGCGAAGACAGATCAGATCATGCGAAGCAGATCTGATCAGAGGCCAATGCAGCCCGGAAACAGGGACGGGGCCCAGCGGCCTTGAGCGACAAGAAATCCCGACTATCGGGGTAATTTTTAATAGCACAACAGTTTACTTGTAATAACTATTCCGCTCAATCTCTTCTCGCACTTTTTCGGGTACGAGGTAACGGATGGTTTTATTATGTTTGATATTATCGCGGATCTCTGTGGCAGACAATTGCAGGAGTGGTGCATTCAGCACAACATGTTTGGCATTCCAGGTTTCAGTGATCTCATACCCCGGACGTTTGTAAATAATAAACGAATAGTTTTTTACGAGTAATTCAAAATGTTTCCAGCGTGGCAGGTTCTGAAAACTATCGCTGCCCATCACAATCGAAAATTCGTGTTGCGGATATTTTTCCTGCAGATAGGTCAATGTGTCGATGGTATAAGAAGGGCGGGGTAGTTTGAATTCCACATCAGACGCTTTCAACCGCAGGTCTTCCTCCACCGCCAGGTGTACGAGGTGTAAGCGGTGGTACTCGTTTAATAAAACAGAAGAGGGCTTTAAAGGGTTCTGCGGCGATACCACGAACCAGACCTGCTGTGTATCGGTATGATTGGCTACATAACTGGCCACGATGAGATGGCCGATATGAATGGGGTTAAATGAACCAAAATATAAACCGATTTTCATCTAAAATGTTGATATTCAAATAGTTACAAAAACTACGATAACTCTACAAAGATACTATGTGCTTCGTTAACGCGGAGGCTGAGATGATAACCGGCCACCGATATGGAGATGGGATCTCCCAAAGGAGCGATCTGTTCCACTTTTACCTGCTCTCCGGGAACACAACCCATTTCCATCAGTTTGATAAAAATATCGTCTTTCTCGAACGAATGAATCACTGCATGCTGACCAACGGCTAAATCTGACAATCGTTTCATTTCGGCTGATTAATATTTAAAGGTAAAGCGGTAGCATCCGTTTTTGTTACGAATTTTGGAGTAATACCCAACTATGTCACAAGTACAATTCCGTTACGCCGATCAACGCCTTTTATTGCCTGGTAAAAACACCATCAAAGCCTTTGTGGCCGGTATTTTTAAGAAGGAGAAAATAGCTCTCAGCCAGATCACGTATATTTTCTGTTCAGATGCTTTTTTACTACAGATGAACCGCGATTTTCTGCAGCATGATTATTACACAGATATTATCACTTTCGGTCTGTCTGAGAAAGGTGCACCTGTAGAAGCAGAAGTGTATATCAGTCTCGATCGTGTCAGAGACAATGCCGCCAACCTGGGCACCCGCTTTCAGCAAGAGGTATTACGGGTGATCTTTCATGGTGCCCTGCATTTATGCGGGTACAAAGACAAAAAGAAAAGTGAAATTGCCCTGATGCGAAAGAAAGAGGACCAGTATTTACGTTTATTTGAGAAACAGCTCTTGCATGCGTAAAACCCTGGCCTTTCTTTTCTGCCTTATTCCCTTTTTTTCTTTTTCACAGCTGTCGGTGGTGGAACTGGAAGCTAAACAGGTTCCCGAACCTATTACGCGCGATGCAGCCGTAGACCGGTGGAACCTTTCCCAACCCGGGTATTCGTTATTATCCAAAGAAGCAAAGGACCTTTTCTACTGGACCAATTACAGCAGGAACAACCCCAAACAATTTTGGGACAGTGCCGTGGCGCCCATTCTGGCTCTTTTTCCCAGCCTTGATAAACAGGAAGCCAGGAGTTTAGAGCAAATATTGGGTCGGGTAGGCTCACTGCCCATGTTTACCCTCAATGCCCAACTGGTTAAAACCGCCCAGGCGCATGCGGCTGATATTGCAGGTAAAAATGCCCGACCAGGACACACATCCACCAATGGAACCGAGTTTGGTACCCGCATGAAGCTGGCCGGTATCCGCAGATGCGCCAATGAGAATATCTCCCTTAGTAGCCAGAGCATTCTTTTATCGGTGGTGTTACTTTATTTAGATATTGGTCTACCCGAACTGGGCCACCGGAAGACATTATTAGATGCCAACTTGAGAGAAATAGGAGTTGGTTCGGCTCTGTACGGTAAGGATCAATGGTTTCTGGTGCAGGACTTTGCCTGCCTACAATAGCCACTTGTTCCACGAATCCCAGTTTCACCCCGGAACATTGATTTGAAAAAGAGTTCCACGAATCCCAGTTTCACCCCGGAACATATTAATTTTGGGTATGGCCAGAAAAAGATGGACCCCAGAAGAAGAAGTAACCGATGCATTACTCCGCACCCGGGAGAAAAGGAAATGGCAATTAGCCTATAGAAGGTATGTACTGGAAAAATTGCCGAGTGAGTCCTATGCCCACTATTTTGGTTTAGATAATGCTACGCTACGGCAATGGTTCGAGTGCCAGTTTACTGCAGAGCTGAACTGGGATAATTTTGGAAAAGCCTGGCAGTTCGACCATATCCTGCCCGCCACTTACTTTGATTATTCGGTGGAGGAGGATCTTTATCTGTGCTGGAGCTTCATCAATATGCGGGTAGAACCGATTGACCAGGAAAAGAGTCCGGAGAATACGATCCACCTCCTGTCCGTAAAAGCCTATTTCACTCGCCTATATGAGAAAACCGGCCTGGCCCTCTGTAGTAAAATGCTGGAGAAAATCCGTTTAATAGAAGTTACGGGTAACAGGGGGTTCCCTGCCATTGAGAACTTTATCAACCAACACAAAGAACAGCTCGAAAGCATCGGTAGTTTAAGCAGAGAGGAACTGGCCAGTCTGAACGAAGGCATGCCCCTTGCCAGTATTTTATTAGAAAGGGAAATCCTCAGAAAATTCTCCGCAGGCCAGCAAGCCTGATTTATCTTTGCCGCCTATGTTTCCAGAATATGATGTGATTGTTGTTGGTGCCGGTCACGCCGGATGTGAAGCCGCTGCCGCTGCCGCCAATATGGGCAGCAAGGTATTGCTGATCACTATGAACATGCAGACCATTGCCCAGATGAGCTGTAACCCTGCTATGGGTGGAATTGCCAAAGGACAGATCGTTCGGGAGATAGATGCGATGGGTGGATACAGTGGGATTGTGAGCGACCTGAGTACTATCCAGTTCCGGATGCTGAACCGCAGCAAGGGGCCCGCCATGTGGAGCCCGAGAACCCAGAACGACCGGATGCTCTTTGCCGCCACCTGGCGAGAGATGCTGGAGAAAACACCCAACGTGGATTTTTACCAGGACATGGTTCGCTCCATTATCATCAAAGGAAACAAAGCCTGTGGGGTGGTTACCGGACTGGGGCACGAGGTAAGATCTAAATCGGTTGTGGTTACCAGTGGCACTTTCTTAAACGGCATCATACATATTGGAGAGAAGCAGTTTGGCGGTGGAAGGGTAGCCGAAAAAGCAGCTACCGGTATCACCGAACAACTGGTGGAATATGGTTTTGAAAGCGACCGCCTGAAAACAGGAACCCCGCCCAGGGTTGATGGCCGCAGCCTTGATTACAGCAAAATGGAAGAACAGAAAGGCGACGGGGAGATCGTTGGTTTTTCTTATACCAATACACCCCGCATCAAACCCGAAGCACAGCGCAGCTGCTGGATCACGTATACCAATGATACAGTACACGATATTTTGAAAACCGGCTTCGACAGAAGTCCGATGTTCCAGGGAAGGATTGAGGGAATTGGTCCGAGATATTGCCCAAGTATCGAAGACAAGATCAACCGATTTGCAGACCGCGACCGACACCAACTATTTGTTGAGCCCGAAGGATGGAATACAGTTGAGATCTATGTAAATGGATTCTCCACTTCCTTACCGGAAGAAGTTCAATACGAAGCCCTTCGTATTGTTCCGGGTTTTGAGAATGTCCGGATTTTCCGTCCAGGTTACGCCATCGAGTATGATTATTTCCCACCTACCCAATTACAATATTCTTTAGAAACCAAAATACTGGGTAACCTCTTCTTTGCCGGACAGATCAACGGAACCACCGGTTATGAGGAAGCCGCCTGTCAGGGATTGATGGCCGGAATCAACGCACACCAGAACGCCAAAGGCGAAGCGCCCTTGATTCTGAAAAGAAGTGAAGCATATATAGGAGTATTGATTGACGACCTGATCAGCAAAGGAACCGAAGAACCTTACCGGATGTTTACGAGCAGGGCAGAGTTCAGAACATTACTACGCCAGGATAATGCAGATTTACGTTTAACAGAGCTCAGCCACCGTTTTGGTCTGGCTTCTGAAGAAAGGATGACTGCGGTAAAACAGAAACAGGATCAGGTGAGTGCTATTAAAAAGACCCTGTCTGAAACCAGCGCAGAAGCAGAGCAGGTAAACCCCTATTTCTCTTCCATCGGATCGGCACCGGTAACAGAAAAGCAAAAAATCGCGAAACTGCTGCTACGACCTAACGTAGATCTGCCTTCGCTGATGAAAGCGGTTCCTGCTTTGGAAACGGCGATGACAGCATATACGGTAGACTCGCTTGAACAGGCAGAGATCCAGATCAAGTACGAACGCTATATAGAAAAAGAACAGGAGATCGTTGACAGGATGAGTCAGCTCGAGAACATGGCCATTCCAACAGCTTTTGATTATGATAAAGTAAATGCGCTCTCTAACGAAGCCCTGCAGAAGTTTAAAAAAATCAAACCCGCCACTCTTGGCCAGGCCAGCCGCATCAGCGGTGTAAACCCGAGCGATGTGCAGATCCTGATGGTTTATATGGGTCGTTAATCAATTATTGGATAACTTAGGTTTCATAAACTATTCTGCTATGAAACCAATGCTTCCCCTGCTTGGGCTGGTACTGCTATTGTTTGCCTGCAAACAAACAGACACCAACGCTCTATCCCTGAAAGAATATCACGCCATTGTTGATTCCGGCATCCAGACCGGTGGTGTAAAACTGATCCCCATTGAAACCCCTGTTGGGAAATTCAATGTGTGGACCAAACGTTTTGGGAACAATCCAAAAATCAAAGTCCTGTTATTACATGGTGGCCCCGGTGGCACACACGAATTCTTCGAATCATTTGAAAGTTTTTTTCCGCAGGAAGGAATTGAGTTTTACGAATACGATCAGCTGGGCTCCTATTTCAGTGACCAGCCAAAAGACAGCAGTCTCTGGACAACCGAACGTTTTGTAGAAGAAGTAGAGCAGGTGCGAAAAGCGCTGGGCATGAATAAAGACAATTTTTATCTGCTGGGCCATAGCTGGGGCGGGATACTCGCTACCGAATATGCCTTGAAATACCAGGATAATATCAAAGGACTCATTATCAGTAATATGATGAGTAGTTGTCCGGAGTACGGCAAATACGCAAAAGAAGTTCTTGCCAAACAAATGGATCCGGCTGTAGTAGACAGCGTGCGGGCCATGGAAGCCAGGGGAGCATATACAGATCCGAAATACATGGAATTACTTACAGGATTTTATGAAAACCATCTCTGCCGGGTAAAACCCTGGCCCAATGCCGTGCAAAGGGCGTTCCCTCACATGAACGGAGAAATATATACGATGATGCAGGGTCCCTCGGAGTTTGGCATTTCCGGTCGCTTAGCCAATTGGGACCGGAGCAAAGACCTACCCAAAATCAAAGTACCAACCCTTACCATCGGCGGAAAACATGATACTATGGATCCGGAGCATATGAAATGGATGGCCACACAGGTGCAACAGGGGCGTAGCCTGATTTGTCCGAATGGAAGCCATGGCAGTATGTGGGATGATCAGCCTACGTATTTCCCGGGACTGATCAAATTCATCAAAGACGTAGATGCGGGAAGTTTTACCAAATAGCCGCCTCACCGACACTATAACACCTTTACCGAATTTATGACGAATGGTTTTTACAATACATCGTTTTCAGTAGTTTTAGAACTCTTCCAAAACCAACTAACTATTATGAGAAAATTCAAGCTCCTGCTTTCCGGGCTCTTGTTTGCTGTTATGCTGCAAGCCCAGGAAACCTTCCCTGTAAACGGGGTGGCAGACAAACGCGAAGGCTGTTATGCATTCACGAATGCCACCATTGTTACAAATGCACAAAACACATTAAAAAATGCCACGATGGTAATCCGCGACGGGAAAATCGTTTCCGTAGGAACATCGGGTATTGTAATCCCAAAAGACGCGGTGGTGATAGATTGCAAAGACAAATTTATCTATCCCTCTTTTGTAGATATCTATAGCGATTACGGTATTACGCCACCAGCAAGAGGAGCAGGCGGTTTTAATTTTAATGCACCTTCCCAGATCACATCCAACACCAAAGGGGCCTATGGATGGAACCAGGCTATCAAGCCGGAGACAGACGCATCACGTGTTTTTGCAGTAGATGACTCCAAGGCCCGCGCACTGCGTGAGGTAGGTTTCGGTACCGTACTTACACACGTGAAAGACGGAATTGCGCGTGGAACCGGAACCGTGGTTACCCTTGCCAACCAGAACGAAAACCTGGTGATGCTGAAAGAAAAAGCATCTGCCCACTATTCTTTCAACAAAGGAACTTCTACACAGAGTTATCCGTCCAGTGTAATGGGAAGCATTGCGTTGCTTCGCCAAAGCTATCTGGATGCTCAATGGTATAAAAACAAACCGGCCAAAGAGGGCGTCAACTTTTCGCTGCAGGCATGGAATGATAACCAATCGTTACCTCAGATCTTTGAAGCAGAAGACAAATGGAACGATCTGCGAGCCGACAGAATTGCCAAAGAATTTGGTTCACAATATATCATCAAGGGCGGCGGCAACGAATACCAGCGTATTAAAGATATTGCTGCTACAAAAGCTACCTATATATTATCGCTCAACTTCCCGCAGGCGATGGATGTAGAAGACCCCAACGATGCCCGTTCGGTTTCTCTGGGTGATATGAAACACTGGGAACTGGCTCCTACCAACCCGGCCGCTTTTGAAAAAGCGAATATTTCTTTCTGTTTAACTGCTGCCGATCTGCGCGATCCCAAACAGTTTATGACCAACCTGCGTAAAGCCATTGAAATGGGCCTGTCTGAGGCCAAAGCCATGGAAGCGCTTACAAAAGCACCCGCTACCTTATTAGGTGTATATGATAAAGTAGGAAGTATCGAAACTGGTAAACTGGCCAACTTCCTCATCACCAGCGGTCCCATCTTCTCCGATAAAACCACTATTCTGCACAACTGGGTACAGGGTGACAAATATGGTGTGAAAGAAGATGCCTGGTCTGATATCAAAGGAATCTACACCCTTACACTCAATACCCCATCCGGAAATGTAATCTATACCCTGGATGTAAAAAGTGCGGCAGCCGCCAATGTGATCGGAAAAGATACCCTTACCGGTAAATTCAGTCATGATGGTAAACTGGTAAAACTCAGCTTCTCAACCGTTCCTGCCAGAAGGCCCGCTGCCGGTGCTGCTGCACCTGCCGCCGGAATGGGTGGTGGCTTTGGCGGCGTACGCGGTGGCGCAGCTGCTGCACAATACCGCCTCAGTGGTGTAGCCAATGGAAACAACTGGAATGGATTGGGAGAAGATACCGCTGGTAACAAAATTACCTGGACAGCTTCTTTTGTTTCGAATGCTGCTGCTGCTACAGATTCTGTCAGAAGACGCCCCAATTTTCCACAACGTTTATCCAAAGTAACGTATCCGTTTGATGGATACGGATGGGAAGAAGCGCCTAAGCAGGAAAACCTCCTGATCAAAAACGCAACTGTCTGGACCAACGAAAAAGAGGGCAAACTGGAAAATGCAGATGTGTTGCTGAAAGACGGTAAAATTGCCCGCGTGGGTAAAAACATCTCTGACGCAACCGCCAAAGTAATTGATGGTACCGGTAAACATGTTACCGCGGGTATCATTGATGAACACTCGCATATTGCAGCAGCTTCTATCAACGAGGGTGGCCAATCGGTTACTTCCGAAGTGAGAATTGCCGATAACCTGAATCCGGAAGACATCAATATCTATCGCCAGTTAAGCGGTGGTGTAACTTCTTCCCATATCCTGCATGGTTCGGCCAATACCATTGGCGGACAAACCCAGTTGATCAAACTGCGCTGGGGTGCCAATGATGAGGACCTGAAATTCAAAGGCTCAGATGGCTTCATCAAATTTGCCTTGGGTGAAAACGTGAAGAGAACCACTTCTACCAGCAATAACCGTTTCCCTGATACAAGGATGGGTGTGGAAGAAGTATTGGCCGATGCCTTTGCCCGCGCCAAAGATTATGAGAAGGCCATGAAAGCAGATCCCAAAACCAAGCGCGACCTGGAGCTGGATGCACTGGTAGAGATCCTGAATAAAAAACGTTTCATTACCTGTCACTCTTATGTACAAAGCGAGATCACCGCGGCTTTACGCGTGGCGGATAAATATGGTTTCACTTTCAACACTTTTACACATATTCTTGAAGGATATAAAGTGGCCGATAAAATGAAGGCACAAGGTTCCAGCGCTTCTACCTTCTCTGACTGGTGGTACTATAAAGTAGAGGTAACGGATGCGATCGCTTACAATGCGGCGATCATGCACAAAGTAGGTCTGAATGTATGTATCAACTCAGACGATGCAGAAATGGCTCGTCGCCTGAACCAGGAAGCGGGTAAAGTGGTTCGCTATGGTGGTGTATCTGAAGAAGATGCCCTGAAAATGGTAACCCTGAATCCGGCCAAGGCCCTTCATGTAGATGATAAAGTAGGAAGTATCAAACCCGGTAAAGATGCAGATATCGTGATCTGGAGTGATAACCCGTTGAGCATTTATGCAAAATCAGAACAAACCATTGTAGATGGTATTGTGTACTTCGACAGGCAAAAAGATGCTGAGCAGAGAAAGAAGATCAGCAGCGAGCGTTTCCGCCTGACACAGAAAATGATCGGCGAAAAAAGAGGTGGCGGTGCTGTAAGACCTGCAGAACCCAGCTTCCAGATCCTGCTAAGCTGTGGCGATCATGACCACAAAGACGGTCTGTTCAGCATCCATTCAGAAGACGAAGTAAACCTCAACAACTAAAAACCGACAGATAATGAAAAAAATATTCAGCACACTCAGCGTATTACTGCTGGTCGCCGGTTTTACAAAGGCACAGGAAGTAATTTACCCGGCCAAAGAAAATAAGGGCCGTATCTATATTACCAATGGAACCGTTCATGTAGGTAACGGAACCGTACTCGAAAATGCTACTATTGAAATCAATGGCAGCAAGATCACCAACGTGGGTACCAATATTACACCATCTGCCAGCGGCGCTACTGTAATAGATGCTAAAGGCAAACATGTTTATCCCGGATTGATCCTTCCCTCCAGCGACCTGGGCCTGAAAGAGATCGGAGCCGGTGTAAGAGCCAGCAATGATTTTTCGGAACTGGGCGATTACAATTCCAATATCCGTTCTATCACAGCATATAATACAGATTCTCGTGTAATCGGCGTATTGCGCTCAAACGGGATTCTGTTGGCCAATGTGGTTCCTGCTGGTGGTTCTGTGAGCGGTTCTTCTACCGTGGTACAACTGGATGCCTGGAACTGGGAAGACGCTGCCTATGACATGGACGGCGGTATGCACATCAACATGCCCAGTTTTATCAACCGCTTTGGAAGAAGAGGCGGTGGGGGTATTCCGCCGGCCTTATTGGCGCAGTTGGGCCTTTCTGCCGGTCCCGCAGATCCCGCCAAAGCCGCACTGGATAAAGTAGAAGAGATCAAATCCTTTTTCCGCCAGGCAAAAGCCTATCTGCAGGAGCCAACGCATAGTACCGTAAACCTGAAGTTTGAATCGCTCAAAAACCTGTTTAACAAAAAGCAGAAACTGTTTGTGCATGGAGATCAGGTAAAACAAATGCTGATCGCCATTGATTTTGCGAAAGAGTTTGGATTTGATGTAGTTATTGTAGGCGGAAGCGAAAGTTTTCAGATTGCCGATCTGCTGAAAGCCAACAATATTGCAGTGATCCTGGGCGAAGAGCATTCGCTGCCGGCTACAGAAGATGATGATGTGGACCAGCCTTATAAAACACCGGCTGCCTTACAGAAAGCGGGCGTATTATTTGCGCTGAACGATGAAAGTTCCAATACCCGTTACCGTAACCTGTCTTACAATGCCGGTACTGCCGCCACCTATGGTTTAACCAAAGAGCAGGCATTACAGGCCATTACCCTGAACGCGGCCAAAATCCTTGGGATTGATGCGAGAACCGGATCTCTGGAAGCCGGTAAAGACGCTAACATCATTATCAGCGAAGGCGATATTCTGGATATGAAAAGCAGTAATGTAACAGATGCTTTTATCCAGGGTCGTAAAGTAAGCCTCGATAACAAACAGAAACAACTGTACGAAAGATATATGTACAAATACGGTCTTAAGTAAAGTAGTTGATTGTTATTCTTTTGTATAAGGCCCCCGGAAAATCCGGGGGCCTTTCTTTGGGGTTAACTGCACCGGCTCTATTCGCTATGGACTATCAGTTGCATTTCCTACCTTAGCTCCATGGGCAAAAAACTATTTCTGCTGGATGCGCTGGCTTTGATTTACCGGGCTTATTATGCGCTGATCCGTAATCCACGTATTACTTCGAAAGGAAGAAACACGAACGCGCAATTTGGCTTTACCAATACCCTGTTCGAACTGATCAACAAAGAGAAACCAACCCATCTCGCTGTTTGTTTTGATACACATGCACCTACAGAAAGGCATGTGGATTTTACCGATTACAAAGCCAACCGCCAGGAAGCACCGGAAGACCTGCTGGCATCTCTTCCCGATATCAAAAGGATTATACAGGGTTTTAATATTCCTGTGGTAGAACTGGATGGCTATGAAGCAGATGATGTGATTGGAACTGTTGCCTGGCAAGCGGCCGATAAAGGATATGATGTATATATGGTTACGCCTGATAAGGACTATGGGCAGTTACTGATACATCCCCATGTATATATTTATAAACCACCGTCCTTCGGCAATCCTGAAGAGATTTTGACCGCTGAAAAGATCTGTGAGAAATGGGATATCAAACGGGTTGAACAGGTGGTGGATATGCTGGGACTGATGGGCGATGCAGTAGATAATATCCCGGGCATACCGGGTGTGGGCGAAAAAACAGCGGCAAAACTTCTCAAAGAATATGATACCATTGAAAATATTTTAGCCAACGCAGATACTATTAAAGGTGCGTTGGGTGAGAAAATCCGGAATGGGAAAGAGATGGCTATCATGAGTAAAAAACTGGCCACTATTATTACCAATGTGCCGGTTGATTTTCATGAAGAAGATTATCGCTTAAAAGAATGGAACAAAGAAGCATTGGTTGAAGTGTTTACAGAGTTGGAATTCAAAACCCTCGGTAAACGGATCCTTGGTGATGAATTCAATGCTTTCCACTCGGCACCACAATCCATACAAACGGATCTGTTTGGCAATACCGTTTCCTCACAAAATAAAAAAGACAGTAGTGCTAAGAAAGATATAACGCCGGTGTTAAACGGAGAAGAAAGTTCGGGCCTGTTGGCAGAAAAAAATATTCATAACACCGCACACACTTATACGCTCGTAGAGGGAACCGCAGCCATTGAGCAGTTGGTAGAAACCCTTTTACAACAAGCAGAAATCTGCTTTGATACAGAAACCACCAATATTGATGCAAATGAAGCAGAGCTGGTGGGCCTGAGTTTTTCGCACAAAAAAGGAGAAGGGTTTTATATTCCTTGCCCGGCAGACCAGCAGGAAACAAAACAGATCCTGGACAAACTGGATCCTCTTTTTACCGCTGAAAATATTACCTGGGTTGGCCAGAATCTCAAATACGATATGCTCGTATTAAAATGGTACAGCAAAGAACTCAAAGGAAAGATCTTTGATACCATGCTGGCACATTATGTAATTGAGCCGGAAGGTAGGCGCAGCATGGATCTGCTGAGTGCGCAATATCTTGGATATGAACCGGTGCATATTGACGAACTCATTGGCAAAAAAGGAAAGACACAGGGCAATATGCGGGATGTGGATGTAGAAAAAGCCAAAGAATATGCGGCAGAAGATGCTGATATTACCCTGCAACTGAAGCAGGCATTTGTTCCGCTGCTGAAAGAAAAAGAAGTAGAGAAGGTTTTTGAAGAAGTGGAAAATCCGCTGGTGCAGGTGCTAACAGATATGGAATTTGAGGGTGTAAAGATCGATGTAGATTTTCTGAAAGACTATAGCAAGGAACTCGAGAAAGATGCCAAACAGTTTGAAGAGAATGTATATGCACAGGCTGGTGTGCGGTTTAACCTCGCATCGCCCAAACAGCTGGGAGAGGTTTTGTTCGATCTGCTGAAAATAGACCCCAAGGCCAAAAAAACAAAGACCGGCCAATATGCAACCGGCGAAGATGTGTTACAGAAACTGGCGGCCAATAATCCGATTGTGGCCGATATATTAGGCTTCCGCGAATTAACGAAACTGAAGAGTACCTATGTAGATGCCTTGCCGGAGATGATCAACAGCAAAACCGGTCGTGTACACACGTCTTATGCACAGGCCGTGGCGGTTACGGGAAGGTTGAGCAGCAATAATCCCAACCTGCAGAATATCCCCATCCGCAGCGATCGGGGAAGAGAAATACGCAAAGCCTTTATTCCCCGAGATAACAATCGTATTCTCGTAAGTGCTGATTATTCGCAGATCGAGTTACGCATTGTGGCGGCCATCAGCGGTGATCCGAATATGTGTGAGGCCTTTAAAGAAGGCAAAGACATTCACACTGCCACCGCTGCTAAAGTGTATAATATACCCGAGGCAGAAGTAACTAAAGAAATGCGTTACAAGGCCAAGAGTGTGAACTTTGGTATTATTTACGGCCAGGGTGCCTTTGGCCTGGCTGAAAATCTTTCCATCTCGCGCTCTGAAGCAAAAGAGATCATTGATAATTATAAAAAGGAATTTGTAGGCATCACCTCTTATATGGATGAAACCGTGCGTTTTGCACAGCAGAACGGATATGTGGCCACACTGATGGGAAGAAAACGCTGGCTGAAAGATATCAACTCATCCAACTTCACTGTAAGGGGTTATGCAGAACGAAACGCTATTAACTCGCCTATACAGGGAACAGCGGCAGATATGATCAAACTGGCGATGATCAAGATCCACAAGGAAATGAAAAAAGGAAACTGGCAATCTAAAATGATCCT
This sequence comes from Sediminibacterium sp. GW821-FHT12F12, assembly GCF_058806635.1. NCBI lineage: Bacteria > Pseudomonadati > Bacteroidota > Chitinophagia > Chitinophagales > Chitinophagaceae > Sediminibacterium > Sediminibacterium sp. GW821-FHT12F12. The sequence goes on from NZ_JBXAPW010000007.1 coordinate 72,660, forward strand.
GCAGGTACACGATGAATTGGTGTTTGATGCGGTAAAAGAAGAAGCCAGCGCGCTGAAGAAACTAATCATCGACAATATGACCACTGCCATGATCCTGCCCAACGGTGTTCCGGTGGAAGCAGAAGTGGGTGAGGGCAGTAACTGGTTGGAAGCACATTGATCTGATCTCCCCGAAAGGGTAAATACATTTATTATGACCAACGAAGAAACCATTAACCGGTTCTATACGGCTTTTCAGCAACTGGATTATGCTGCCATGCAATCCTGCTACCACAACGAAGCGGTTTTTAACGATCCCGTATTCGGTTTGCTGGATATTACCGAAACCCGGGCCATGTGGGAAATGCTATGCAAAAGGGCAAAGGATTTTTCGCTGGTATATGGAAATATCCAGCTGCTGGACGAGGAATATACTACCTGCAACTGGACCGCTTCTTACCTGTTTTCCAAAACCGGGCGAAGAGTGGTGAACCGCATTACCGCACATATGAAATTCAAAGATGGGCTGATCATCGAACATACGGATGCCTTTGACATTTATCGCTGGACCAGACAGGCATTGGGATTACCAGGATTGCTGTTCGGTTGGTCGCCCTGGATGAACCGCCGGATACAGCGCCAGGCCAAAGAGGGATTGGCTAAATTTATGAATAGCGGCGACTAAAACTACATCATCGAAAACAGCAGAAAAAACGCTTCGAGCATGGCTACCAGTATAATTGTTTTGCGGAAAAGTCTGCGTAAAAAAGAATCTCTGATGAGTGTTCGATTCCGAAGAACAAAGTAAAGAGCGGCCAGTGCCAGACCCAGTAAGATCCAACGTTGTGTAGCGAAAGAAGATTGGAATACAGGTAATACATGAGAGTACAGGCTTTCCATTTCAGACATTTTCTTTCCTATGCTATGTGCATCTATCAGGAACCAACTGGCAATGGCAAAGGCACCCGGAGAAACCAGCACGGCAGAAAGCGCTAAAAAATCCCTGTTTTTCATACTGGTAAGGTAAATAAAAAAGAAAACAGGTTCGATCATTTCTTATATTTAATCAATGAACTGGTCCTTCTTTTTTAAAAGCATCTGGCTCATCGGCGGCCGCTATTTTATGATAGCGGGTCTTGCTTTCCTGCTTTTTTACATTGTTTGGCGAAACCGTTTCTTTTATAAGAAAATACAGACCCGGTTTCCAAAAAATCAGGATTATCTGCGGGAGATCTTTTATTCTTTTCTAACTATTTGTATCTTTTCCTTTGTGTCGGTGGTGTTGTTCGTTCATCCGCAAGTAGCGCCCCATACCACCCGTTACCTGCAAATATCAGATCATGGCTGGATCTACTATTTTATGGTATTTCCGCTGATGTTCCTGATGCATGATACCTATTTTTATTTCTCGCACCGGTTAATGCATCACAAGGCGTTGTTCAAATGGTTTCATCTGGTACACCATAAATCTACTAATCCTTCTCCCTGGGCGGCCTATGCTTTTCATCCGTTGGAGGCGGTGGTAGAAGTGGGTATTGTGATCATCTTTCTCTTTACCATTCCTATTCACAAGTCACACCTGCTGATCTTTTTCCTGATGATGATCATCTACAATGTGTATGGACATCTCGGGTATGAATTATATCCAAAGGATTTTAATAAAAGCTTTATTGGCCGGTGGATCAATACATCAGTAAACCATAACCAACATCACCAGTATTTTACCGGTAACTATGGTTTGTATTTCCTTTTCTGGGACCGGATTTTTGGTACCGTTCGCGAAGATTATGATGCGAAATATGAAGAAGTGAAAATGAGACAGGATACCGTTACTGTCAGCGCATAGGGTAACATCCTCAATTGTTAACCACCCAGTTATAAAATTGTATACTTCCGCTTCCGTTAATGGTAATGTTCTTGTTATTTCTTCCTATTTGCAGGCTAACCTGATTGGTGCCTTTCTGCAGTGGAATTCTCACATATTGTATCTGTGCTGGTAATGACTGCCAGTTACGTGTGTCTGCTTTTTCTGTAGCAGTATTAAAAATATTCACCAGTAAACCGGCTGTTAATGCTGCGGCATCGGCGTTACGTTTCTTTTTATTCTCATCTTTTTCTTTACTGTTATTCTTAACCAGTTCTTTAGCAGCAGCAGATGCGCCGGCCTCGGTTAATTTTTTTACCAGTTGCCGGGTTAATGCCGCGGTAACTTCTTTCAGGATCCGTTCTTTCAGAATCTCGGGAGCAAGGGTGTTGATATCTTCAGCCAGTTCTGCTTTATAAGTACTGCCATTTAAGGTAACGGCAGCCGGCGTACTGCTGTCTAGTTTGGGAACATAAGCAGGAACCGCTACACGAACAGTCCTGAACTCATTCAGTGAAGAAGAAGATGGTGACATACGCGCAGCTGCAAAATCAAAAGGAACATTAAAACTACCATACTGGCTATTGAAAAGAAAAACGCCATTGCCATTTCCGTTCTGCATCAGTACAAAATTCTGTTCTGTTTTTTCTGGTGCCATTCCCCGCTCAATAAAGAGGATCAATTCTCCGCCTTCCGTACTTTCTATTTTGGTATACGTCCTGTTTAGTTTACGTTGGTACAACTCTATCTGGTCGGTAAAACCCATTCTGTCGGCTGTTCTGAACAGATCGTTCTTTAATTGTTCCGGCATTTTTACGCCATAATAATTGGGTCCTTTGGCAGAAAGAAACAGATCGGTGGCATTGCGGTAAGAAATGAAAGCATTATTGGTTTCGCCTGCTGTTTCATAGATCATTCCCTGCACCATCAACGCAAAAGCATCTTCGGTATAGCGGTCAGCGTTGGGTTTGAATTTATCCTGCTGCGCCTGTGTGCTCAGCGAGATCCGGCGGGCTTCTACCAATGCTTCACCTGTTTGTCCTTTGTAGAGGTAGTTCAGTGCTTTGTAATAATGCAACAGAAATCTTTCAAAATCTTCACCAAGGTAGGTCTGCATCATCGGGTTCAGCAGGTTGCTCACGATCACGTCTCCGGTGGTTTTGCGTTTCTGCTCAATGAAATTATCGGCAAGATTCAGGTAAAGATTACTGCTATCGTAAGAACCCAGCAGATGATAGATCTTTCCCTTTTCCATCAGGTAAAGAAGCCTGTTACGGTCCTGCTGCAGAAAACCATTCTGCTCGAGCAGGCTTTTGGCACGATAATAATCGGTCTGGGCCACGCTGTTATAGTAGCCGGCCAGTTTGGTATTATACGTTGCACAGGAAAATAAAACAGGCATCCATAGCCAAGCTATCCATGCCTGTTTCAGGGTCTTCATCATAAAAGAGGGTTTCTTGCCGCGAAGTTTGCCGCAATTAGTTCTTAACGAGTTTGGCAATTTTCTTCTCACCGATCCAGACCACTTCGTTGGTTTCGATATTGGTCAGCTCCAGATTTACCTGGTAGGTAACGGTTTTTTCGCGTTTATACGCATCAACAATGGAGTTGATAGAACCCTGCAGTATATAATCGGCTCCTTTTTCAAGACCAAATTTTTTCATCGTGCTTTGAGAAGCGTTGGTTTGCTGGTCGGCTTTTTCAGCGCGCATTTCTTCGCGCTTTTTACCGCTTTGTACCAGGCCCACTTTATCAGATTCAATAAAACCGATCTCCAGGTCTTTCATGAAGGTTTCCGCTTCAATATGCTCATGACTTTTATTGGTGATCATTCCTACGATCACAACTGGCTTTTTGCCCTTGGCGGCCACATGGTTTACGATCCATTTTTCATTCAGGATCTGGCCGGTGATTTCTTTGGCGGTGAGACGGCTGTCTGTGTTGTTCCAGCTGCCACTCAGGTCTATCTGTGTAGCCGGATCAATCCTTGTAACGGTTCTGTTGGAACAGGAGACGAGAAATAAAACAGTAGCAGTAGTTAATAGTAAAATATGACGTTTCATACAGGTATGGTTATGGAATTAGTTTACATGAAAAGATACAGTTGTCAGAAACCCAGCCAGAAATTGCCGAGTTGTAAACCAAGGAAGGGTCTTGTTATACCCCACCGGTTCCAACGGCTCCGGCTGTTATAGCGGATATATGGACTGTAGCCATAATTGTTCCAGCCGTAATGGGATGGATAACCATAGCTCAAGGAAGGTGCCAGCCAGCTGCTCGACTGACGGCGATAGGCCCGTCTTTCGGCTCTGCGTTCCTCTCTGGCTTCACGCCAGTCGTAGGCTTTATAGGTTTGCTGAACCGTTGTATTCTCCCACGAGAGTAAAGAGTCTTTCTGGTTCATGTATTTCTGCTGACTGATCATATAATTCGGATTTTGATCAGGTGCCAGGCTATTACTATCCTGTGCAGCAACAGCTGTTACGAGTGTAACGAAGAGCAGGGGTAAAATGCTGCGTTTCATATTTCCTCCTTTTTAATAACAACTACAAAACTAATACCAAAAAGGGAATACCCTTGATTTAGCTGGTTAAATGGGGATGATTGGCAAAAAGCAGATATGGGTGGCGGTGAGGGGGTGGACAATGCAGCGTTACAAAATCAACCGTAAATAAGGATAAAGTAAGTTAAGAAACCCTAACCGGTTAGGCCGCTCCCTCGTCCCGACCGGTTAGGGTTTCTTTTTATAGATAGGTACAGTACTACAAGGTTCACCGTACATGATGCTTTTTACAAATGGTCTCAGTTTGTTCGTGATCTCTACATAGGCAGATTCGGGGATATCCACTTCCCCACAGCCTTTTACCACTACCCGCTTATCGGTATATTCTTCTCCTTTAACGCTGGCGAGGTTTTTGAAAAGCAGGGTGCTGACCAGTTTCTTTTCATCGCCAAATACGATTTCTTTGGCAAAGGGTTGGAGATAACTGGCTATCAGCATATAGGCCCACATAGGAATGATGGCATCTGCGGAACAGGTAATGGCCACATTGGCATCCTGATAAACAGTCCAGTCGGTGGTTTGCAGGGCGGCACGAAAATCCTTCTCCTTCAGGATCAGTCCCATGAACAGGTATTCCTTCAGGTCAAAGGTTTTGATCTCACCCTTGGGATAATATTCTTCCAGGTCAAAACTGATCAACCCGCTTTCTGCCACCTTATTCACCATTTCTTCGCTCATACAGCTGTATTTATAAAGTAAAATTACAGCTATCCCGGGGTTTTTGTTTTCGGTTTCCGTAAAACAAAAGCCCGGCGCTGGGGCCGGGCTTTGTCTGATCAGCTGTAATTATTAATAGAATTTAGATCGGTTGTCCTTGATGGAAGCCGCTTTTTTCAGCGCATCCAGTGCACGATAAGATGCCATTTTAGCACTCTGGATCAGGCCCTGTTTAATAGAAGCCTGGTCAACTGCTTCGGCTTTGGCACCGGTTGTTTCGGTTTTGATCGCAAACACACCCGTTGCACCGGCAATCGGTGCACTTACTTTACCCTGCAGGCTTTTGTTGAAAGCAGCACCAATTACTTTGGGTTCGCTACCTACGCCTGTAATGAATGGAGCTGTAAAACTCAGGCTATCCGCACGCAGAACCATTGCTCCGGTACTGCTGGAAAGAGCTTCCAGTGTAGTGCCTTTAAATTTAGTGTCGATGATCTGCTTGGCTTTTTTCTCGTTACGTACCAGTGTTTCAACGGTAGGTCTTGCCTCGGCCACAGAAGCCAGTCCGGCTTTGTTTACTGCAGTAACAATCGCTACCACATAAGTATCGTTTACTTCAAATGGTTCAGAAACATCTCCGGCGCCATGTTCATACACCCAGCGTACCATGGTACGACTCTGGCCTAAACCGGTTACTGCAAAATCATTCTGTTTGATATCGTTCGCATTCAGGATCATTTTATTTTCCTTCAGCGCATTGGCATTGAATTTCTTTCCGTCTTTACTCGCTACCGCAAACTGTGAAGCGGCCGTGCTGGCAGCTGATACAGTTTCATTACTCGCAATGATCGGTTTGGCATAGTAGGCGAGCTTGTAAGCTGGCGCAAAATTCTTTTGTCCCAGGATCTCTACATAGTGATAACCATAATCCGTTTTCACCACACCTTTGGTTCCAACAGGTTTGTCAAAACAATAGTCGTTGAATGGGATCACCATCTGTCCCTGTGGGAAATACTCATATACACCTCCCTTGTCTTTACTTCCCGGATCATCAGAGTACTTGGTGCATAAAGCAGCAAAATCAGCACCACTTTTGATCGCAGTTTCAATACTGTCGATCAGTTTTTTGCCGGTGGTATCAGGACGGATCTGCTGTCCGCTTCTGGGATCTGCTGTTGCTACCAGAATATGACGAACCGTAACGCTATCGGGCCACTGTTTTACACCCACCATTTTAGCGAGGATAAAATTGTTACCATCTACATAAGGACCATATACCGTACCGGCAGGAATTTTCACCAGGGTATCTTTATTGGTCTGCTGCATGCGTGTTTTGCTGAAATAGCTGTTGTAATAAGGTATTTCGCTGGTGTTTTTGTTCAGGAAAGCTTCTGCATCGCTTGTGGCGGCAAATTCATCTTTCAGGGCAGCTACCTGACTCAGGATAGCAGCAGAATCGGAACCGCTTGGTGCGGCGCTGAATGATACATAAGAAATATTACGTGTTTCTTCCTGTTTGGTGTATTCGTTAGGATGGTTTTTTACATAAGCAGCGATCTCATCATCAGATACTTTAGCAGTACTGTCAGAAACAGATGCATAAGGTACATATACATAAGAGAAAGAAGCGATGGCATTGTTATCCGCCTGTTGTTTTTCGAGTAACCATTTGGGTACGTAGGCGGCCTGCATCAGCAGGTTCTGGTATTTGTTACGGAGGGTCTGCTCAATAGAGGGTTCTATATATACACTGTTGATCATTTTGATCTGCTCCGTGTTCTTACTCTTCTTTAACTGGGCAAAAGCTTCTCTGGCGTTGTTGGCCAGGAACTGTCCGGTATTCGGATCGGTAAATTCATTTTTGAGGGGAGAGTTTTCGCCGAAGAGGATATCGCTCAGTTCTTTGGCAGAAACCTGCAGACCGAGTTTCTTATACTCCTGACCCAGTACAATCTTCTCTACAGCCTGGTTCCAGGTAGAACCGATCAGTTGCTCACGCTGGGCGCCTTGCGGACCGTACATACGCTCCTGCAGGGCCAGTTGCTCTTCGAAAGCACCCCTTTCAATCTTTTCACCATTTACTTTACCAATTACACTGGTATTGGAAAAAGCGCTTCCACCACGGCCTACACCATCCTGCAGAATAAAAGCGATCAAAGCCAGGGCGATGATACTGAAGATGATCCATGCACCTTTGTCACGAATACGTTGAATTACAGACATAATACTTTAATTAATTTTTATCCCGGATTTAGACGGGAGGCAAAAATAGGGGAATAAAACATTAGAACAAATTGTGGATAACAGGGTTATACCTTAGAAACACAAGGATTTCGGCCGGGGGGAGAACATTATCCCTAAACCGGACCACAATTTCGAATAGTGATCCCAAAACGGGTCAGGAACCCGGATTTCTGGTTTTGGTGAATGATAGATCGATTTCGGGGTGTTGATGCTCTTAAAATGATATTCACACAACCCTGTTTATAAACCCTTTTTTCGGTGGAGAAATCGGTTTTTTACCCTCCGGATTGTGGAAAGAGGTGGAACAAACTCCCACCAGGGGTATGGTATAAGTGGTTGAGTCAGAATTCACTTGCATTTTATCCCTGTTAATTCACAGTGCCGTAAAAGTGGATAGTGAAATAGTGCGTATATGAATCGGGTAATCCACAGCTGTTGATAAAACAGCTGGATTCAGTACAGAATGATAAAAAACCTGTGGATGAGGTTGTGGATTAGGGTGGATAAGCCAAGGGTAATTACCTTTGCCTCTTGGGGATAAGTAAGTTATCCCGATATCCACAGCCCTAATAGTAGTAGTTTGTTTTAATAAAAAGTATTATTTAATACTATTACAAGCGTTATGAACATTGACAAAGAAGCGATTTTAGAAAAAGGATTTTTAGACATAGAAATTGATCCGCGTCTGGATTTATTTGCCGAGATTGAGCGACTAAAGAAAGAAAAAAATGCAGTCATTCTCGCCCACTATTACCAGGAACCTGATATCCAGGACGTGGCAGATTATATCGGAGATAGCCTGGGCCTTGCGCAACAGGCCAGTAAAACCGATGCCGACATTATCGTATTTGCCGGTGTACATTTCATGGCCGAAACAGCCAAGATTTTAAACCCCACCAAGAAGGTTTTACTGCCCGATCTGAAAGCCGGTTGTTCACTGGCCGACAGTGCACCCGCACCGCTGTTCAGGGCTTTTAAGGAGAAATATCCGGATCACCTGGTGGTTTCCTACATCAACTGCAGCGCCGAAATCAAAGCTTTGAGCGATATCATCTGTACCAGCGGAAACGCAGAAAAGATCATCGAAAGCATCCCTGCCGAGCAACCCATCATTTTTGCACCCGATAAAAACCTGGGTGCCTATCTCAATAAAAAAACAGGCCGTAAGATGGTTCTGTGGAACGGGGCCTGTATGGTGCACGAGATCTTCAGTCTCGAAAAAATTACCAAACTCAAGATCCGCCATCCCAAAGCCAAACTGATTGCCCACCCGGAATGTGAAGAAGCGATACTCGCTATAGCAGATTATATTGGCAGTACCACCCAGTTACTGAAATATTCACAGACAGATACCTGCAATGAATATATCGTCGCTACCGAAACAGGGATTCTGCACCAGATGCAGCAAAACAGCCCCAGCAAGACCTTTATGCCGGCGCCACCGAATAACAGCTGTGCCTGTAACGATTGTCCGCATATGAAGCTGAATACCCTCGAGAAACTCTATATCTGCATGCAGTATGAAACACCGGAGCTGGTGATGGATGAAACACTTCGCCTGCAGGCCAAAAATTCCATGGACCGGATGATGGAGATCAGCCGGAAAGCAGGATTGATCGGGTAAAACAGGATTGTTTTATTTGAAGTTGATCAGCGCATACCCTTTTAGCTGGTAAGTGGTTAGAGTTGTTAAGGCAGAAGTAGCCAGTTTCACTTCCGGGGCGATATCATTTTCGGTAAGTTTTCCGCGGATGAGGTTTTGCCCGCATACAAAAAACTGTACCCCCGCATTACTCAATTCCGAGATCAGCGGCAGATTGGGATTATCTGTCTTGAATTTCTGCCGGTATTTTTCCTGATTCAGAATTGAGAAAGTGGCCATTTTATGGATCACTACCACCACTTTCATTTTATTCACAGGTACACCGGCTGATCCGTGCAGGTTCATCAGTGTGGCAATGGCTTCGAGATAGAGATTCAGGGTATCGGGTTTCTCTGCCTGGTTGGTGATATCTACCAGAATTTTGTATTCCATTTTCTTATCCGGCTTTTCTGTAGCGTTGGGAATTTCCCACACAGATCCGTAAGACTTAATAATCGGATTTACTTTCGGCTGTTGTGCTTTTGCCGTGCAAATAAGCAGGAAGAAGCTGGCGAAAACATAGATAGGTTTCATAACATTTGTTTAAAAACAAGATAGAAAGAAAGGTCCACAGCAGGAGTAAACAAATGCTGAACGGTTTTGCTGGCAGATGATGGTAGCATCTTATGTACAGAAGGAAAGAAGCTGTATCAATCCGTAATAAACGAAGGTCTATTGAGGGCTCTTGTTTTGGTAAGTTGCGAGCGCAGATTTTTGAAAGTCTGTATCAACCCCCTGGCAGAAAAAGAGTTGATGATCCAGGCAGGCAGATCGCCGCCGGGGTCAACCTGCAAGGTATAGATAACACGTACTTCTTTGTTAGTGAGGGGTATTAACTGCCAGCTTCCTTCTGAGTAATCGATCCGTACCAGTTTGGGTTTTTTAGGTTCCCATCCGCTTACGTTATTGGCTTTAATGTTTACTTCTTTGGTAACAGCGTTTTGGCTGATGATAACGTGCGAAACAAAATCGCGGTTAACTGCGGGCCAGGGAAAGATCACTTCGGAATAATAATATAATTCCGATGGCGAAACCTGTTTCAGTAAACGGGTGGAGCGGCTGTTAAAGATCCAGTCATCATACGCAGACACATCCGCAATCACCGCGGTTAGTTGTGAGAGGGTTGCCTGGAATACGGCTTCCAGTTTTACCGAATTGATTTTTGAATCGCTGCGTTTCTGCGAATAGGTTTTAATGCCGTCTTTCTCTCCTGTCAGTTTCCAGTTGTCCTGTGCAGTACCGCTTACCATTATCAGCGATAATAAAACCGTATAAAAGATATTTTTGTACATAAAAAAACATTGCCGGTAATTACAAAATTCGACACAAGGGATCTGGAACAACTGGTCACCTATCTCTCAGCACTGGGAAAAGAAACCCGCGCATTTTTTGGTCCGCATGGTTTTGACAAAACCTCGCTTTCCCGGTTTTACCAGGACCCGAAAAATACAGCTTATATCGCCACCGAAGAAAACCGGATCGTTGCGTATGCTATTCTCCGCCTGGGATTCCTGCGGCATGATGCACCCAGGCTTTTTTCGTATGGTTTAGACTTACACCCCGATACCGATGCCAGTTTTGCACCTTCTGTGGCAGATGACTGGCAGGGCCGTGGGCTGGGTCGTTCGCTTTTTACTTATATAATTAACGATCTCAGTAACCTTAATGTTACCCGGCTGATTTTATGGGGAGGGGTACAAAGCGCCAACCAGCGGGCCGTCCGCTATTACCAGCAACTGGGGTTCCGGACACTGGGTTATTTTGAATACCATGGCTGGAATGCGGATATGGTCTATGAGATCCCGCAAAAGGGTTAAAAAACAGGCTACAGCCAGTATAAATACCCGATTACCGACCGTCGGGCAGCCTTATATTTACAACGGAAGAAAAACCACAATAAGACCAAACTAAATACGTTAGTAAAAAAAATACTAAAAAAATTAGTGTGAATAAGAAAAAACAGATACTTTTACCACTCCATTAATTTTGATCCTTAAATTCTACGACAATGAGTAATGCAGACAAGCTGAAGGCGTTAAAGCTGACGATCGACAAGATCGATAAAGATTATGGTAAGGGTAGTGTGATGATGATGAATGAAAAAAGCCAGGAGCCGATGGAAGTGATTTCTACCGGATCGATTGGTTTAGACGCCGCATTGGGTGTGGGTGGTTTGCCAAAAGGAAGAATTATAGAAATATATGGACCGGAATCATCCGGTAAAACCACGATCGCTATTCACGTGATCGCTGAGGCGCAGAAAAAAGGCGGGATGTGTGCCATTATAGATGCGGAACACGCGTTTGACAGTTCTTATGCCCAGAAACTGGGTGTAGATGTAGATAACCTGTTGATCTCGCAACCGGATTATGGTGAGCAGGCACTGGAGATCGCCGACAGGCTGATTCTTTCCGGCGCGCTGGATGTGGTAGTGATCGACTCAGTGGCTGCCCTGGTTCCTAAAAGTGAACTGGAAGGCGAAATGGGCGATAGTAAAATGGGGCTGCATGCCAGGCTGATGAGCCAGGCGCTGCGTAAACTCACTGCTACCATTAATAAAACCAATACGATCTGTATTTTCATTAACCAGCTGCGCGAGAAGATCGGTGTAATGTTCGGTAACCCCGAAACCACCACCGGTGGTAATGCGCTGAAATTCTATGCATCGGTTAGGCTGGATATCCGCCGGATGACACAGGTAAAAGATGGGGATTCCGCTATCGGAAATCACGTAAAAGTAAAAGTGGTCAAAAACAAAGTAGCACCACCTTTCCGCGCGGCAGAATTTGATATCATTTTCGGAGAAGGTATCAGTAAACTGGGCGAGATTATTGATATGGGTGTAGAACTGGGCATTGTGCAGAAAAGCGGGTCCTGGTTCAGTTATGAAACCAATAAACTGGGACAGGGTCGCGATTCGGTAAAATCCCTGTTACACGATAATCCTGAACTGGCCAATGAAATAGAGGCCAAGATCAGGGCCAAGATCATTGAAGTAAAAGCTGCAGCTGAAGCATAAACTTGTTTTTGATGGGTTAGTTAGTAAGGCCACCGCAGGGATGCGGTGGTTTTTTTGTGCCCAAGAAGGAGAGAAATTCAGGACAAGTCCTATTCGGTGATTTTGCTAAAACAAAACAGACATTTGCCCCCGAATTAGTTATTTTCTGAATCAAAATAGAAAGACACCATAAAATATCGGTAAAATGGGAATAACCTATTCGTTTTCAACATCTCCGGGCGGCATTGATTTGTTACATTTAGCAGTATAATTATCCGCCTTGTTCTATTCCCTCGTTAAAATATGGGTCCGGCTGGCACTGAGGATCTTCTGCACCAAAACCACCGTAATGGGCAGGGAATCGCTGGCGATTGCCGGTCCGGTGCTGCTGGTGGCCAACCACCCCAACTCCTTTCTGGATGCCATTGTGATCGGCGCGCAGTTTGACCGGCCTGTACATTTTCTGGCCCGCGGCGATGCATTTAACAAACCCTGGCACAATACCCTGCTCCGCCTGCTGAATATGATCCCTATTTACCGTTTGCGGGAGGGTAAAGAAAATCTTCACCTGAACGAAAGAGCCTTTCAGCAAAGCAAAGAAGTGTTGGAAGAAGGAGGTATTGTGCTGATTTTTATTGAGGGCATCTGTTTGAATACACACCAGCTGCAACCATTTAAAAAAGGGGCCGCCCGCATTACCTGGGAAAACAGGCGACTGCCCGGATTTTCTGTACTACCAATGGGAATTGCATTCGATCATTTTCATCGATTTGGTAAAGAAGTACATCTACATTTTGGTAAACCGCTGTTGCCGCAAATCCTCTTACCTTATGAAGAGGAAGCACGCAGCCTGATCTGTTTCAACAAAATAGTCTATGATGAGATCAATCAAAGAATAGAACTGCCGAATAAAGAGCGTTTAACGTTGGCAGAAAAAATCAGTTGCGCATGTATTGCCTTACCGGCCTGTTGTATACATGCGCCCCTATACTATCCAGTTAAAAAACTGGTGCAGCAGAAAACCCGGGGCACTGTTTTTTATGACTCGGTATTGTTTGGCGTATTACTGTTTGTATATCCGCTGTATGTTCTATTGCTGTGTTATCTTTTATTATTGATGACAGGGCCACTTTCGCTTGCATGGCTGATTTTTTTGCTGATTCCTTTCTCTGCATGGATCGCCGTTCGCTGGCGCAAAAGTTTTTACGCGCAAACGCGCTAACAAGATCCTTTTGTAAACAACGGTTACCTTACCTTCATAGGGCGTATTAATTGTAAAAACATGCATACTGTAAAAATTCTCGGTAAACGGAAAAGAATAGCGCTGGTGGCGCATGATCATAAAAAAACAGACCTGCTGGAATGGGCCAAACACAACGCAACGGCTCTTGCCAAACACGAACTTTTTGCTACCGGCACCACTGGCAGGTTGCTGGAAGAAGTGCTGGACAGGCCCGTAAAAAAACTGTTGAGTGGTCCGCTGGGCGGCGACCAGCAGATAGGTGCCATGATTGCCAATGGTGAGATTGACATGATGTTTTTTTTCTGGGATCCTATGGAAGCACAGCCTCACGACAGTGATGTAAAAGCCTTGCTTCGTTTATGCGTGGCCTGGAATATACCCATGGCCTGCGACAGGGCCACGGCTGATTTTATCATGACCTCTCCTTTTATGCACGGCGAGTATGAAACCACCATACCTGATTATGAAGGATACCTGAACCGGAAGATCAAGGAGGAGTAACCGGATTTGTGCAGCAATAGCACCCATCCGTATGGCTCAGATCTGAACCATTCGCCAATGGTGCTGTTACAGAATTGAGAACAATCTTAAATCCGAAACCCATGAGATGGCAAGGCAGAAGAGAAAGCGATAATGTGGAAGACCGCCGGGGTATTGGTGGCGGAATGATACTGAAAGGCGGCATTGGCACGATTGTGATTGGCATCATTTACCTGTTACTGGGTGGAGACCCCTCTGCCGTCTTAAACACTGTAGTAGAGCAACAGCAAACACAAACGGCCGCAACACCGCGAAGTGAGGCGGAAGAAAAGCTGGCTTCTTTTTCAAGAGTGGTATTGGCCGATACAGAAGATGTGTGGTCGGCCATTTTTAAAGAGAGAAACGAAACCTATCGCAAGCCCACGCTCGTTCTCTTTACCGAACAAACCCAATCCGGCTGCGGATTTTCGAGTGCAGTTACGGGACCGTTTTATTGTCCGGCAGATGAAAAATTGTATTTAGACCTTTCTTTTTTCTCCGAACTCGATTCCCGCTTTGGCGCACCGGGCGAATTTGCAATGGCTTATGTGATTGCACACGAAGTGGGGCACCATGTGCAGCAGCTGATGGGTGTATTTGAGAAAACGGAACAGGAAAGGCAAACACTCAGCAAAACTGAGTATAATAAGCTGTCGGTAAAAACAGAACTGCAGGCCGATTTTTATGCGGGTGTCTGGGCCAACCGCAACCAGCAAATGAAAAACTTTATGGAAAGCGGCGACCTGGAATCGGCGCTGAATGCTGCCAATGCTATTGGCGACGACCGTTTGCAACAAAGAAGCGGGGGAACCGTGGTGCCGGATGCTTTTACACATGGCAGTTCCAAACAGCGGATGTACTGGTTTAAAAAAGGATTTGAAACCGGCGATATTAAACAGGGTAATACTTTTTTAAACGAAGAATAAACACAGATAAATTATACGTATGAGAAAAACGATCATTGCGCTGGCCTTGTTATACAGTATGCAAACCCAGGCGCAGGACACGCTTACTAAAAACGATCTGCCGGCAGCGGCTCATTTGCTGGATCTGAGTTTTACACAGAAAGAGATCGACAGTATGTACGATGGTGTAAAAGAGAACATGCTGCTTTATCGCCTCATGCACAAAAAATCATTGAACAATAATGTGCCGATGAGCCTCTGGCAAAGCCCGGTATTGCCCGGTATGCAGTTCAACAATAAACAGGAGAAGATCAACTGGAACATTTCCTCCAAAGTATCACTGCCCGCTAATATAAACGATCTCGCTTTTTACAATATCCTGCAACTGGCTTCGCTGATCAAAAACAAAAAGATCAGTTCGGTGGAGCTCACGAAATTTTTTATTGACCGGATCCGCCGATTTGGCGATACACTGCAGTGTGTGATTTCGGTAACGGAAGAAATAGCCCTGCAGCAGGCCCGGCAGGCAGATGCTGAAATAGCTGCGGGTAAATACCGTGGTCCTCTGCACGGCATTCCCTACGGATTAAAAGATCTTTTTGCCGTAAAAGGAACCAAAACCACCTGGGGTGCGGCACCGTATAAAAACCAGGTGATTGAACAGGATGCTTTTGTGTATACCCAATTACAAAATGCGGGCGCTGTGCTCGTGGCCAAATTTACACTGGGTGCACTGGCTATGGGCGATTACTGGTATGGCGGCCGCACCAAAAACCCCTGGAATCTGCAAACAGGATCATCGGGTTCTTCGGCGGGATCTGCTTCTGCAACGGTGGCCGGACTGGTACCCTTTGCCATTGGCACGGAAACCTGGGGATCGATCACATCTCCTTCTTCTACCTGTGGTGCTACGGGATTGCGGCCCACCTTTGGCAGCATCAGCCGCAGCGGCGCCATGACACTGAGCTGGAGCCTGGATAAAGTAGGGCCTATTTGCCGCAGTGCCGAAGATGCCGCGGTGGTGTTTCAATATATACACGGCACCGATGGCCTTGACCAGAGTGCCGTGAACAAACCCTTTAACTACCAGCCCAAAACCGATGTGAAAAAAATGCGCGTGGCCTATGCCAAAAATTATTACGACCGCATTACCGATACCAGCCGCAGTGAATGGAAAGTGCTGGAAGCTTATAAACAAATGGGTGTAGAACTGGTGCCCATCAATTTTCCGGACAGTGCCCAGTATCATTATGCTATTATGGATATTGTGATTGGTGCTGAATGTGCCGCAGCTTTTGATGATTTTACCCGCACCAACCTGGATGACGAAATGACACGCCAGGGCCGGGGCGACTGGCCCAATAGTTTCCGCACTTCTCGTTTTGTACCTGCAGTGGAATATATCAATGCCAACCGCCACCGTTATTTGTTGATGCAGCAGGTGAATGAAGCGATGAAAGATATTGATGTGTTGATCTGTCCAACCAGGGGAAGCGGTAACCAGGGAGCCATCACGAACCTGACCGGACACCCGGTGGTATGTGTGCCAACGGGTTTTGATAAAAGAAATAACCTGCCTACCAGTATCACGCTGATTGGTAAACTGTATGATGAAGCCGCGATACTTGCGGCGGCCAAGGCTTACCAGGATGTTACGCAGTGGGATGAGATGCATCCGGCGATGTTTAAGTAATGCTACGCATTAACACTCCGGGCTAAAGCCCGAGGAATAATTTAAAGAGGAGATCATTTGATCCACGCCCTCAAGGGCGTGGCAATGGTGAATCATTTAGCTTGACTAAACGGGTTTAAATAGCTAGGGCGTATTACCAAATCTTTCCTTGAAATGTGGGTTGGTTTTATTTTGCTGCGCACTTCAGGGCGTGGGTAAAAAGTTTTGAAAGAAGATTTCTTTAGGGACTTTAGTCCCGAGTGTTGCCCGAACAGAACCTACTGTACAAGTGAGTGACACAACCGGGATGCCATGAAAAACAAAAGCCGGTAACATACCCGTCTGAAATCCTTAAATTGCTGTATCAACAATTCCCGACCCTACATGAGAAGATTATTTGCCTGCGGTCTGCTGGCCGCATTGAGTTTTGCCAATGAATCAACGGCACAAAAAACGATTACCGGATTTACCGAAAATTCGACCAGTGCCCAAAAACAGCTGGAACAGAAATTTGATGCACAGTTAAGTGCCGAGCGGATTGGAAAAGCGATCAAAGAATTATCTGCCGTGCCGCATCATGTGGGATCTGCGGGTGGTAAAGCAGTAGCAGAGAATATCCTGCAAAAATTCAAAGCCTATGGCTGGGACGCGAAAATAGAAACCTACCAGGTTTTATTTCCCACACCCCAAACGCGTGTGCTGGAAATGGTATCGCCTACCGTATATAAAGCATTGTTGAAAGAGCCTGCACTGAAAGAAGACGGTACTTCGAACCAGGAAGACCAACTACCTACGTACAATGCATGGAGCGCCGATGGGGATGTGACGGGCGAACTGGTATTTGTGAATTATGGTTTGCCACAGGACTATGAACTGCTGGAGAGTCTGGGCATTAGTGTAACAGGAAAAATTGTGATTGCTAAATATGGCCGCAGCTGGCGCGGTATTAAACCCAAAGTAGCGCAGGAACATGGTGCTATTGGTTGTATCATTTATTCTGATCCCAAAGATGATGGTTATTACCAGGGTGATGTGTATCCGAAAGGCGCTTTTAAAAATGAATATGGCGTACAGCGCGGATCTATCATGGATATGGTGATCTATCCCGGCGATCCTTTAACACCCAATATCGGCGCTACAGAAAATGCCAAACGATTAGATCGTCTGGAAGCCCCCAACCTGTTGAAAATTCCGGTATTACCGATTAGCTATCATGATGCACAGCCTTTGTTACAGGCGTTGGAAGGTCCGGTAGCACCGGCTGACTGGAGAGGCGCATTGCCGTTTACCTATCATATCGGACCCGGTAAAGCGAAAGTACATTTGAAAGTAGATTTTAACTGGCAGCTGAAACCTGCCTATAATGTCATTGCCAAAATGGCCGGCTCACAGTTTCCCGACCAGTGGGTGATCAGGGGTAACCACCACGATGCCTGGGTAAATGGTGCCAACGATCCCATCAGCGGAGCGGCGGCTTTGCTGGAAGAAGCACAGGCTATTGGCGAACTGGTAAAAACAGGCTGGAAACCCAAACGCACACTGGTGTATTGTGCCTGGGATGCTGAAGAACCCGGATTGCTGGGCTCTACTGAATGGGTAGAAGATCATATGACCGAACTGCAGCAGAAAACGGTAGTATATATTAATTCGGATGGCAATGGCAGGGGTTTTCTGGGTGTAGATGGATCGCATGCATTGGAAACACTGGTTACTGAGATCAGTAAAGATGTAACAGACCCGCAAACCCGTGTTTCTGTTTTTGAAAGAAGAAAAGCCATTAATGCAGTAGATGCACCCAATGCCAAAGCAAAAAAAGAAGCGATGGCCAAAACAACCTTTAAGGTAAATGCCATGGGGTCTGGTTCTGATTATTCTTCTTTTATACAACATGCCGGTATTCCTTCTTTGAATATTGGATATGGTGGAGAAGATGATGGCGGCGAATACCATTCGATCTATGATTCGTATGATGATTACAGTCGTTTTAAAGACCCTGGATTTTTCTATGGCGTGGCTTTGGCACAAACTGCCGGTCGCGCGGCCCTGCGCATGGCCAATGCAGAAACCCTGCCATTTGATTTCCGCAGTCTGCAACGCACCGTGAGCGATTATGTGAAAGACCTGTTGAGCCAGACCGACCAGCTGCGCGAAAACACTGCCGCAGAAAATGAACTGATCCGCAACAATGGTTATGCACTGGCCAATGATCCTACCGAAAAAAAGAAAACACCTGCAGCAAAAGCAGAAGTGCCTTATCTTGATTTTTCGCCTTTGCTGAATGCGTTGACATTGCTGGAGAAAAGTACCGATCAACTGGCCGCAACCTGGGCAAAAGCTGCCGCCACCGGCGCCAACACCGCTGCGTTGAACCTGGCCCTGTACCGGGCAGAGCAACAATTGTTAACCACTAACGGCTTACCTCGCAGAAGCTGGTACAAACACACGTTGTATGCACCGGGTTTTTATACGGGATATGGGGTAAAAACCATTCCCGGCGTGCGTGAGGCCATAGAGCAGCGCAACTGGAAAGAAGCGCAGGAACAGATCGGGGTGGTGGCTGCATCGCTGGAGAAATTATCGGGTTATCTGCAGAAGATCAGTCAGTAAATTTTTGAGTAGAAGATGAACAAAGTAAAATACAGAACGATTTTAGGTTTACTGGCTTTGCTGTTGGTAACGGGTTCGATAGCACAGAAACCTGTTACCATCAGCAGCCTGCGGCTGATAGGTGAAAAAGAAATTGAGTATGGTTTTTCTTTTAAGGGAACTACGGTGGGCGGATTATCCTCTATTGATTACGACAGGCGTCGCGGGGTGTATTATATGATCTGCGATGACCGATCTGCCATTAACCCGGCCAGGTTTTACACCGCTAAGATTTTTTTTACAACAAAGGGAATAGACAGTGTAGTAATGGTGTGTGTGGATACATTGCAGCAGCCGGATGGCACTGTTTATCCCAATGCCAAACAAAATCCCTCACTTACGCCCGATCCCGAAGCTATGCGCTACGATCCTTTACGACATCGATTGGTATGGAGCAGTGAAGGAGAAAGGATTCTGCGGGGAACAGATACGGTATTACAGAATCCCTCTATCAACATCATTTCTCTGCGGGGCCGCTACCGCGATAATTTTCGGTTGCCCGCCAACCTGCGTATGCGGGCAACTGAAAAAGGCCCGCGACAAAATGGGGTGCTGGAAGGAATGAGTTTTGACCGAAACTATCAAACACTGTATGTGAATGCGGAAGAGCCTTTGTATGAAGATGGTCCGCGGGCGGGGCTTACCGATAACCAAGCCTGGATCAGGATCTACCGTTTTGATGTGAGGACACGGAAGAATACTGCACAATATGCGTACCTGCTGGACCCCGTTGCTTACCCCACCACACCCGCCAATGCCTTCATGGTAAATGGCGTGCCGGATATACTGGCCATTGGTGGCAACAAAATGATTGTGATGGAACGGTCTTTTTCTACCGGCCGGCTAGCCTGTACCATCAAACTCTACCTGACCGATCTGGGCAAAGCAGGCGATATCCGCAATAACCCTTCCTTACGGCAAACACCACCGGCCCGGCCCCTTACCAAACAACTATTGCTGAACCTGGATTCGCTGGGTATGTATGTGGATAATGTGGAGGGCATGACACTGGGGCCACGTTTACCCAACGGACATCAAACCCTGGTACTGGTAGCCGATAATAATTTTAATGCTTTTGAGAAAACGCAGATTTTTGTGTTTGAAATTATTCCATGAGAAATCATCCCACTCCTCTGCGAACCCTCCCCGACCTCAGCGGCTCCGCGGCGAAATCCCGCAGGGTGGTTGTATTTCTCCTGCTGTTTCTCGCGCTATCCGCCTGTCAGCAAAAGCAGGACCCCAACAAACCCCGCATACAGATACAGACATCGAAAGGAGATATTGAAATAGAACTCTACCCGCAACAGGCGCCGAAAACCGTGGCTGCTTTTTTATCTTATATCGATTCAGGCTACTATTATAACAGTAATTTTTACCGCGCCCTTACCATGGATAACCAACCTTCCAATGCGCCTAAAACAGAGCTGATACAGGGAGGCATCTGGAAAACCAATAACAAACTGGCCGTTAGCATACCGGGCATTCCGCACGAAAACACGGCGCAAACCAAAATTCTGCATGATGAAGGTGTGATCTCCCTGGCACGCGCCGAACCCGGAACGGCTGGTACAGAATTTTTTATCTGCTTAAGCAAACAACCCGGACTGGACCTGGGCGGAGAGAACGTACCCGATAAGCAGGGCTATGCCACATTCGGTAAAGTGGTAAGAGGAATGGGTGTGGTAAGAAAGATCTCGCGCCAGAATGAGAACGACCAGTATTTTTCGCCACCAGTGGCTATCTACAATATTGTGCGTAAGTAACAGCTGCGCTTTCACAAATCTTTATACTGCCTTTATTACACCCGGCACGTGGATTGAACAGGTATAGCTGTATTGGATAACCCCCAATCGGCACGTTATGAAAAAGATACCCTGGTTCATGGGCGCCATGCTGGCAGTTTTGGTGCTGGCAGCCTGTAGTCGTGCGGCCTATGTACAAAAAGACGATACCATCGATTTTACCAGAATTAATACCTATGCCTGGGTGGTAGGCACGCAAAAAGACAGTATTACGCAGAAACCCAAAACAAACGATCTGGTAGACCGGAAGATCCGCGAGAGCATAGACCGTAACCTGCAGCAGAAGGGCTGGCGTTTGGCGGTAACCGATCCGGATGTATTGCTGGTATATGACGTAGACATTCAAAGAGAAAACCGTACAGTGAGCGATCCTGTATATTCTATGCCCACAACCCGCTGGTTTTTTAACCCGTATAGCAGGCGGTATGTGCCCGTCTATTATCCTTCGCAGTTTTTAGGATATGATAACCGGAAAGAAACTATCAAGGAAGGAACACTGACCCTTACCATGATGGATGCACATACGGAAAAAACCATCTGGCAGGGTTGGACCAGCTCTGTGATCAACGGAAAACGCATGACCGATAAAGACATTGAAGACAATGTAAAAGCCATTATAAAGAAGTTGTAACCGCAAGCCCGTTTTATTACCATTATCCAGAAGGCCATACAGTATTGTATGGCCTTCGTCTATTAGATAGCGGTAAGCGTAACCTAAAGAATGCGTAATTTTAGTAGCAGATAAGGTTCGTAAAGAAAAGATCATCCTCATAACCGTTGCCGGGATATTCAGAAAAGGAAATATGCCATTATCACCAACAGAAAGGAAACGACAAACCAAAACCAACTGGAAAAAGATCCTGCGCTCGCTGGGTCCGGGACTGGTAACGGGTGCCAGTGATGATGATCCTTCAGGTATTGCCACGTATTCGCAGGCGGGGGCACAGTTCGGGTATGCCACTTTGTGGACGGCCCTATTCACTTTTCCCATGATGGCGGCCGTACAGGCCATGTGTGCGAGGATCGGGCTGGTAACTTCGAGGGGTTTAACGGTAACGCTGAAAAATCATTATCCCAAACCGGTATTATACCTGATGCTGCTCTTCGGATTTCCAGCCATTACCTTAAATATCGGCTCCGATATACAGAGCATGGGGGCTGTGGCGCATATGCTGTATCCCGGTATTCCGGAAACAGTGTATTGTGTGTCGGTTACAGCTATACTGATGTTCGTGATCATTCAGTTTTCTTACCGCAAACTGGCCGCTATTCTCAAATGGCTATGTCTTTCGTTGTTGTTATATATACTGGTACCCTTTATGGTTGAACAGGATTGGAGCGAAGTGTTGAAGGGTGCATTCATTCCACAGATCCAGTTCAACAAAGCTTTTCTCGCCATACTGGTGGGTATTTTGGGCACCACTATTTCGCCTTATTTATTTTTCTGGCAGGCTACCATGGAAGCGGAAGACATTGCGCACAAAAGAAAAAAAGTGGTGGTTGACAAACAGATCCTCGATAATATGAAGCTGGATGTGAACCTGGGCATGGCGCTCTCTAACCTTGTCATGTTTTTTATCATTCTTACGGCAGGTGCTGTGTTATACAAAGCGGGGATCCGCCAGATAGATACGGTAGACCAGGCCGCCAAAGCATTGGAACCATTAGCTGGTAAACTCACTTACCTCATTTTTACGATCGGGGTAATTGGTACGGGCTTTCTCGCCATACCGGTACTGGCCGGCGCACAATCATATATGCTGGCAGAAACTTTTGGCTGGAAAGCGGGACTGGATAAAAAGTTTCCGCAGGCAAAAGGCTTTTATGTGTCGATTGTTGTTTCGCTGCTGGTAGGGTTATCGCTGAACTTTGTGGGTATTACACCGATCCAGGCGCTGATCTATACTGCCATCTTATATGGATTAACCGCACCGGTACTCATTGCCGTCATTCTTCATATCGCCAATAATAAAAACATTATGGGTGAGCATACCAATTCTACACTTTCCAATGTACTGGGTGGTATTACACTGCTTGTGATGACCGCGGCGGCTATCGGGTTATTGTATTTTCAGTTTGTATAAGCGCCGATTAATTTTTTACCCGCACATATTTTTCTATGTTCAGACGGTTAACGCCGGTAGCTTCTACAATTTCTACACCGCGTTGGGTAAGGGTATCGTTCTGCAGGGTGAGGGTAAAACTGAAATCATGTCCTTCCCAGGCACGATCGCTGCAGTAAGTCAGGTGTTCGGTGTAAGTGCTATCCTTAAGGGTATAGGTTCCGGCTCCCGCAGAAAAAGAAGCATCGCTGCCCTGCCCTTTGTTCAGATCATGTTGGGTAAAGGAAAAATGGGTGGCATTAATGATCTTGATAAAGGAACGGTCTTTTGTATAATCGGTTACTACCGTATCTCCCTTTTCTATCAGCGTGCCACTTAGCAATTGCCAGGTTCCGATGATGGGAAGGGTTTCGGGACTGCTTTGTTTTTCTGTTTTGCTGGCGCAGGAGCACACAACACTGATCAGCAAAATAAAGGAGATTGTTTTTTTCATGCATTGAATGTAAGGAGTGAGTAAGAGGCTATGCCGTTTCATCGTTTTATAGGGTTGCTGCGTATCAATATTTTGGCTGGACCTGCATATTATAAAACATGAAACTCCATTTATCCGTTGTTTCGGCAATGATCTGCTGGGTACTTTTACCCGCACCGTGTCCTGCTTTGGTTTCTATTCTGATCAATACCGGGTTGGGGCCTGTTTGGTTTTCCTGCATATGGGCGGCAAACTTGAAGGAGTGGGCCGGTACTACGCGGTCGTCGTGATCGGCGGTGGTGATAAGCGTTGCAGGATAGGCAGCTGGTTTTACATTGTGTACCGGCGAATAACCATACAGGTAGTTGAACATTTCTTTACTGTCTGCCGATGTACCATAATCATAGGCCCAGCCCGCACCTGCAGTAAAGCGGTGATAACGTAACATATCCATCACACCCACTGCCGGAAACGCTACTCTGCACATGTCTGGTTGCTGGGTAATACAGGCGCCAATCAGTAACCCACCATTACTACCCCCTTCAATGGCCAGTTTTTCTCTGGATGTGTATTTATTATCTGTCAGGTATTTTGCCGCAGCGATAAAATCATCAAACACATTTTGCTTTTTTGTTTTGATGCCCTGTTCGTGCCAGGCTTCGCCATATTCGCCGCCGCCGCGCAGATTGGGTACCGCAAATACACCACCATTCTCCAGTAAAATCATATTCGATGTACTGAAGAAAGGCGTTAAACTTACACTGAACCCACCATAGGCATACATCAGGCAGGGATTTTTTCCGTTCAGCTCCATTCCCTTTTTGTAGGTAATGATCATCGGAATTTTTGTGCCGTCTTTAGAGGGATAAAATACCTGTTTGGATTCATACGCTTCCAGATTGAAGTCAAGTTTAGGCTGTTTATACAGGCTGGTTTTACCGGTGGCGATATCCATTTTATAAATGGAGTAGGGCGTGGTATAACTGGTATAGCCATAAAACAGTTCTGTATCATCCTGTTTTCCGGAAAAACCACTGGCACTGCCCAGACCCGGTAGCATGATTTCGCGGATCTGTTTTCCGGTTCTGTCGTATTGGTACACCTTGCTAACGGCATCTTTCAGGTAAGAACAAAACAGAGATCCGCCTGCGGCAGATGCGCTCAACACTTCCGGTTTGGCTTCTATCAGGGTTTTCCAGTTGCTTTCTTCAGGCGTGGCAATGGGTGCCAGCATTAATTTTCCGGTTGGCGCATTTCTGTCGGTTTGAATATAAAAATAATTGTCATCCACATCTACTACCGTATGCTGGTTCTTTATATCAGCTACCAATGTTTTTATGGGAGCCGATGGTTGCGTAAGATCCATGACCAACAGCTTATTGCCATAGGTTGAGTTGGCAGCATAGATGAATAACCAACGCTGATTTTCGCTGACACTGGCACCCAGGTAGCGGATAGATTCGTTATTTCCGGCATAGATGAGCTTATCATTTTTCTGGGCTGTACCAACAGCATGAAAATAGAGTTTGTGGTTATCTGTTTTACCCGCCAGAAAACTACCTTCTTTGGGTCGTTCGTATGTGCTGTAAAAAAATCCCTCATTGCCTTTCCAGGTGGCGCCGCTGAATTTGATATCCTGCATGGTATCGCCCACCTGTTTCTTGTTGATGGCGTCCATTACAATGATCTTCTGCCAGTCGCTGCCCCCTTCCGAAATATTATACGCAGCCATGGATCCGTCTTTTGAAAAACTGATATTGGACAGCGAAGTGGTACCATCTTTTGAAAAACTGTTGGGATCCAGAAACAGTTCTGCTGCGCCACCCTCTACCGGCTCGCGGTACAATACATACTGGTTCTGCAGGCCGGAGTTTTTAGAATAGTAATTGTATTTTCCTTCCCGGGTGGGTGCGGAAAATTTTTCATAATTAAACAGGTGTTCATACCGTTTTCCTATGGCTTCGCGGAAGGGAATCTGTTTCAGGTAACCCTGGGTTACTTCGTTCTCTGCAGCTACCCAGGCGGCGGTTTCTGCACTGGTATCATTCTCGAGCCAGCGATAGGGGTCGGCTACGATGGTTCCGAAATAATCGTCTTTAACGGTACTGTCTTTTTTAGTTGTCGGATATTTCACTTCAATCATTTTAAAATCGGCAGAATTGTTTTTGCAGGAAAAAAAGAGCACACCCGCAAACAGGGGAAATATTTTCTTCAGCATGGTAAGGGATTTGGCATAGTAAGATAAGGTTTTTTGTGAGGGCTCATAACCCATTCTCCCATCAACCCACGCAAACGCTGTTCACCCCCTCAATTACCCTACAATGGTCCTGAACGTAAGATTCACCCGGGGCTGGCGGGTTTGTTTGGTGGGTGGTAAGCGGTGCAGCCAATAGGTTTGGGTGGTATCTTTCATTACGAGTAAACTGCCGTGCTCCAGTACCAGCGATACGGTTTCGCCACTGGTCTTGTGTTTAAACGCAAACCTGCGCTCTGCACCAAAACTTAAAGAGCCAATGGCGCCATCTTTTTTCAGGTCCTTTTCACCATCGCTATGCCAGGCCATACCCTCCTCGCCGGTATGGTAGAGGTTGAGCAGGCAGGAATTAAAAGTTTCGCCGGTTTTTTCTTCCACCAGTTGTTTCAGCTGCAGCAGTTCGGGTGTCCAGGGCAGGGCTTTTTTGGTGCTGTTGGAGTACCTGTATTCAAAAGCACGATCGCCATACCAGGCCACTTTGCGTTTGGTAATGATACGTTTGCCGAAGAGGATGGCTTCATCGTTCTTCCATTCAATATTGTTCAGCAAAACCTGCAGGTATTGATCGGCTGTGCTGCGGTTCAGCAGTTTGCCGTAATAGTGTACGGTACCGTCTTTGGGTAAGAGATTGGTGTTTTCGTTACTGAACAGATCCATTTTTCCAATTTTGATAAGCGGCTCTCATACAATGTGCGCAGGGCCGGTAGCCGTTGGCCAGCGCTTCTTCTTCCGATGCAAAGAAAACCCGGTTCTCCCGTTTCATCTTTTTGCCCGACCTGCAGGATAAAATACCATAAATCCGCAATTTGCTGTTACCGCCGAGGTTAATCTTTTTTTGCCTGATCAGGCTTCGGATGGTAGTGTCATCCAGTTGGTCGTTTTTTTGCAAGGCGGATAATTGTATTACAAATATGGGATGGAATTGTTGAGGCTACAACCCGGAACTTGCGGTTTGGTTGTTCTGGGTTCTATGTTCTTCTTTTCCCATCAAACGCGAAGACCCATGAATGATCGCCTTCTGAAAACCGAAACCCGGCACTAAAGTACCCGCCATGTATTTAAAAAGGATCTTTATCAACGCGCTGAAGCGCGCGGCAAAGGGTTGGTTGCAGCGAACTTCTTTTATTTTAGTGGAACTGCTTTCGGAGAAGGATTGGCTGATTTTTTTCTGGTACCGGTAAAAGTTCCTTCGGCCATGCTGCCCAGTTTTAGTTTTCCCTTCATGGTATCGCCATCAACCGTGCCTTCATATTCTATCTGGTTACCGCTAACGGAGAAGGAGATAAAGAAAGTATTGCCTTTGATCTTTCCGCTGATTTCCGAATCGCCCAGCTGGCCGGTGTAAGTACCGGTAAGGGTGCTGTCTGTGAGGTGTTTCAGTTCGAACACGGGTGTGCCGCTACCCATGGAGGTTTCTACTGCCAGGTTCCAGGTGCCTTTCAGGTTGGCATGCGTTTGGGCCTGCAGTTGACTGCCGGCAAAAAATATGCAGCAGCTAAGCAGCAGCAAAGAAAAGGTTGTTTTCATAGGGCAGTGTTTTGAAACAGTAAGATAAGAAAACTTGTGGGTATGCATTAGCCGCTATCCAATCTTTGGAGAAGGAAATACAACAACACCTGGGATATATTCTGTGTTCCGGGTTCTGTGTTCTATGTTTCCCGGGACCTTTGCGATATTTTGAAAGGAAAGTGAACAACCCATCCTATTAACCCCATGCTTCAGTATGGGGATTAAGCCTCTCATTGTGGGTACCGGGCTTTAGCCCTCGTTGTATTACTCCGCGTTACTACTTTAACCAGCCCGTAATACTCATTCGGGGCACATGGGTAAGCAAAACCTCGTGCGCCAGTGTATGGCTCTGAAAAAAAACACATTTGCCATTGGTGGGCGGTATGTTCTGCAAACCGGTTGTGTGGTGAATACAGAGTTCACCCCCATCGCCGATTGCCCAGTGGGGGTTAAGGTAACAGATGAGGGAGAATTTGCGGCTATCGTTGTTGCGGAAGCTGTCTACATGTGTTTTGTAAAAACGGCCGGCCTCATATAAGGTATAGTGAAATTCATAACCGTTAATGCACGTGTAACAGGTTTCGTTCAGGTACAGCACCAACCGGTCTATGATATCGAGAAAAGCATTTTCGGGTTCCTGGTTATGGCTACGGTCCAGCCAGTAAATAAGATCGCCGCGGAAAGCGGTGTTGTGGTTTACCGCTGTATCGTTACCGGTACCGGCCGCCAGCAGCTGTTGTTTGGTTTGTAATATCAAGAGCTGTTCCTGTAATGCCGCAGCCAGTGCAGGCGACAGAAAATTTTCTGCAATACCTACCCGTTGATCCATAAAACTGTTGATGAGTATATCGAACTGCTGTTGCAAAGCCGGGATTGAGGGTATTGGCAGGTGCCGGAGGTAAGGTAGGCTTATTCGCCGCCGTGTGGACGGTTATTTTGCTGAACAGGTGTTGGAGACACCTGGCACTAAAGTGCCACTCTGGTTTTTAATACGCAGCTTTATCCACGCGCTGAAGCGCGCGGCAAGGGTTGGTTGCAGAAAGAATTAACCATTTTTGCATAGCCCAGCGCTTTAGCGCGGGGATGATGTGGGTCTAATTTATTCTGTTGGCACTTTAGTGCTGTGTTGTGATTATTGCAGAAGGCCAGAGTATTTAACTACACCTGTTCTATGTTCTTTGTTTTAACTAACTGGTTTAGTAGTTCTAAGCGAAGAGTACTCTGGTGAGAGACTCTTCGGAAAAGTTATATCTTCTAAATAAGTTTAAGTGCTTTACAATTTTGATTTACTCTTTCTAATGCTTCAATAAACTCTGAAGTGTCAAGAAAATAACTAGGGTATGCTTTTTTTAAAGATTTAATTGAATTTGCTGCAACAAGAACCACAGCGGTTTCAATTGATATTGCATTCTTTTCTAGTCTTAAGTACTCAGCTGTAGCTTGACTATATTTATTTTTTGGATAAACAGTAATAGATACGCGTTTTTTAACAAAACTAATATTAATGATATAATAATCGCCTTCAACTTTTTCAATATCAATGTGTCTTGCAGAAACTCTCAAAGCATTTAATATTTCAAGTACTTTCAACTTTTCAGTAAGTTGAAAACATCTTGTCATAAGCACTTCCATCTTAAAATCTTTGTGCTTATCCAAAACAGCAAGCTTTTCTTTCATCGCAAAAAGCGAACTGATTGTCTGAAAAAAATTAATCCAATCATCAGGTCCTTGTCCAGATTTCAAAGATGTCTGTGTATATATGCCAGCCGTTTCCACAGCTGTTGCCCAATTATGTTGAAGTTTTGTTCGTATCTGTAACTCTAGCTTTACTCCATCGTACTGAACCTTTTTGGATTTATATGTATATATGTAATGGATACTTCTGTAACCGGTTTCTCTTGGATCAGTAACGTAATCATCAGAATACTCAATCTTGTATCTTTTTGTTTCTGAATGTAATTCGATAAGTCTTTTAAATTTATTAAGATCTTTAGTATCTTTTAAAACCACTCTAAATCCTCCAATGTCTTGCATTCCACCCAGAGCCATTGTTTTATTCAAATCAAGTTTGTATTCAATCGAAGTAAGCCTCTTTAGCCGTTGAGAAATTAAAACAGGAGAAATGGCGTTTAGCTCGAGTATTTTAACTATATGATTTTTTATCACGGTCAATGGGGAAAGATGATTTGTTCTCCATTCATTTATTAGCTCTAATGCTCTATCTCGATCCTCCTGCGATTTAGAAGACATTAAGATTTTCCCTGCTCTAGTAACTTGCGATTTAGTTGGTCTCATAATAATTTCTACTAACTATAAAAGTTGCTGGTATCGAAAGATTAAACTGTTTACAACAAAAAATAATGAACGACAGATTTCTTAAGCTTTTCTGAGATAGTTTTAGCTATTTTTTACCGCCATTTTTAATTCGCCATGAAGAGGATCTTTATCAATTTCAATAATAGATCTAGCATAAGACCGCAACTCAGAAGAAATAGATGGAATTGAGCCAACCAAATGAAGGTCAACGCCATCTCCTTCAACCAAACTTTGGACTGGTTCATGAAAATCTCCATCGCCAGCTGCTAATACCAATTTTGTCCACTTTCTCCGGTAGTAAGATCGTGTCATGTGAAAAATTAATCCAACATCAACCCCTTTCTGACTTCTCAATTCATATTGAACTTCGGTTTCTGTTGGATGCATTACCGGAAGACCACCAAGTTGTTCGGGCCAACAAAGCAGTTTTTTGCTTAACCAATATATTTTTACCCTAAACCCAGGCCCTTTGGGATAGGGTAAAGTCAAGAATCCATGAAGTTTTTCTGCTGTCGGGGGATCGTTATCTGCATTAAAATAATAAGCCTCATCAATTGTATCTCCAAGGTATCTTTCGATATGTACTCGGAGTTTCATGTAGTCCATTTTGTCTCTGAAAACCTTGTAGACATATGACGCATCAATAAATAGTCCTATTGCCATTTTTTAGTTTTTATTTTATTGTGAAGAAATACCTCAACTCTCTTCTACAATCTACCCCAAAAACAAAACCCTCACACCGGGAAAAACCCCGTATTTCCCCAACCAGATTATCAAAAAATCCAAATCCCTTGATAATCAATAAAAAAATCTGCCCCAGCGGGGCCAAAGGTTTATAGAACAAAGGCATAATGAAAATCAGGTGTGCCTGAGGTACACCACCTGCGATACAGAAAGACAGCCATATCTTGCCAAACCGCTAGAAGGGATGTGTTACAAAGGGTAGCCCCGCCGGGGCATATGTATGCGTAGCTTGTTTGTTGCGTGCTACAAACCTTTGCCCCATCCGGGGCTAAGATTGTTTCGCAATGGGGCTAAAAGCAAAAACGCTGTTATTTCGCATGTTGCCAGCAATAACTGCTTCCTGCCTTAGCGGTCCTGCTGCATTGGCTACCCTTTTTGGTGGTTGCCTGGCACTGACCACTTTTTTTCGAGGGCTCTTTCTTTGGCTTTTCCGGTGCTGCACAAACACCGCAGGTGCCCCCACCGCGACAATAATTGCAGGATGAACAGCTACTGCAAGCCCGGCAGGCGGAAGAGCCCACACATCTGCCATAAACAAGAGCAGCATTATGTGAACTAAAAGAAGTAGCGAATAACAAAAACAACAGGCAACCAACAATCGAATAATTTCGCATGGCAGTTCATTTGTTAGAAAATATACTAATGATTTGGCAGACTTGCAATACCCCTTTGCTGATAATTGATTATCAAGTACAAGTGTGCGATGCCGCTTCCAGCGGCACAAGCGCAACAAGCGTTCTGCGTTAAGCGTTCCGCATTCAGCCCATATCATATAAATCATACCCAACCCAACGCACCCCCAACCCCTCATATCCCTTCAGCGTTCCCCAACAACTCTTAACTTTACACTCTTAACTATTAACTTTTAACTCTCTCCAGTGCCTTTCAAACTTCACTCCGCATACGAACCTTCCGGCGATCAACCCAATGCTATTCAACAACTTACCGAAGGTGTGAATGAGGGCGAAGCTTTTCAGACCCTGCTGGGGGTTACCGGATCGGGTAAAACTTTTACCATTGCCAACCTGATCCAGAATACCCAACGCCCCACACTGGTGCTTACGCATAACAAAACCCTGGTGGCGCAGTTGTACGGTGAGTTCAAACAGTTTTTCCCCGATAATGCCGTGGGCTATTTTGTGAGTTACTACGATTATTACCAGCCCGAAGCCTATATGCCGGTGAGTGATACCTATATTGAGAAAGACCTGAGCATTAACGAAGAACTCGATAAACTGCGGCTGCAGGCCACCTCGCAACTGCTGAGTGGCCGGCGCGATATTATTGTGGTGGCCAGTGTGAGTTGTATTTATGGTATGGGTAACCCTACCGAATATGAGAACGGCATCATCCGCATACACAAAGGCATGGTCATTAGCCGGCAGGCTTTTCTGCATGCGCTGGTGAACAGTTTGTACAACCGCTCGCAGGGCGATTTTACCCGCGGCACTTTTCGCGTGAAAGGCGATACGGTGGATATTAACCTGCCCTATGTGGACTTTGGTTACCGCATCACTTTTTTTGGCGATGAGATCGAAGAGATCGAAAGCATTGAAACCAGCAGCAGCAAACGCATCGGTATTATGGAGAATGCCGCCATTTTTCCGGCCACGCTTTACCTCGCTCCCAAAGACATGATCGTGGAAGTGATGCACGAGATCCAGGACGAGATGATGGCGCAGGTGGAATATTTTACCAAAACCGGCAAATACATTGAGGCCCAGCGTTTGAAAGAAAGAGTGGAATATGATATGGAAATGATCCGCGAACTGGGCTACTGTAATGGTATTGAAAACTACTCCCGCTTTTTCGACCGGCGCAAACCAGGTACCCGCCCCTTCTGTTTGCTGGATTATTTTCCGAAAGATTATTTGATGGTGATTGATGAGAGTCACCAAACCATACCCCAGGTAGCCGGCATGTACGGCGGCGACAGGAGCCGTAAAATGGTGCTGGTAGATTATGGTTTCCGTTTGCCGAGTGCGATGGATAACCGTCCGCTGAATTTTCATGAGTTTGAGAGCCTGATTGGTCAGACCATATTTGTAAGTGCCACGCCCGGCGATTATGAGCTGGAGAAAACGGGTGGTGTGGTGGTAGAGCAGATCGTGCGTCCTACCGGACTGCTGGATCCGCCGATTGAGATCCGTCCGAGTGTGAACCAGATCGATGACCTGCTGGAAGAGATCGACAAAACCGTGAAACAGGGTTACCGGGTATTGGTTACCACACTCACCAAACGTATGGCGGAGGAGATGGATAAATACCTGGGGCGCATCAATATCAAATCCAAATACATTCACAGCGATGTGGATACGCTGGAGCGGGTGGAGATTCTGCGGCAGTTACGTTTGGGAGAAATTGATGTATTGGTGGGTGTGAATTTATTACGTGAAGGATTAGATCTGCCCGAAGTAGCATTGGTGGCCATACTGGATGCGGATAAGGAAGGTTTTTTACGTAACGAAAGAAGTCTGACCCAGACGGCAGGCCGCGCCGCGCGTAATGTGGATGGTCGGGTAATTTTCTATGCCGACCAGATGACGGAGAGCATGCAGCGCACCATTGATGAAACCAGCCGCAGAAGAGAGAAACAGGTGCAGTATAATACCGAACATGGAATTACGCCTAAAACCATTATCAAATCGATTGAGCAGGTATATGCGCAGGGATCGGTGCTCGATATTAAAGGGTATGACCCGTCTAACCCGTATGCGTTGCAGAAAGATGAGGAACTCGTGAAACATGAAGCGGCCGAAGAGCAGGTGAGTTACCAGACCATTCCACAGATGGAGAAAGCGATCAGCAAGACCAAAAAAGAAATGGAAAAAGCCGCCCGTGATCTGGACTTTATTGAAGCGGCAAGATTGCGGGATGAGATGTTCCGTTTGCAGAAAGAGTTGCAGGCCATGCAATAAAAAAACCGTGCCATGCCTTGGTGTGAGAAAATTTCTCGCAGAGGCGCAAAGGCGCGGAAAGAGAATCTGTTCCCTCTTTAACCCTTTCTCTTTTTTCGCTCTAATTAAAATATCCTGCACTATTAGCGTAATGGCTAAACGTGCAGGAAGTTGCAATAAGAGAAGAACGAAGAAAAGAAGAAATAAAGAAAGGCACGGTGATTAGTGCGGTTCACTAAGAGGAGAAAGGGGGTGCCGGCTTTTGCGGGTAAGGATATAACCATACAAAAGCACGGCGATCAACTGTAAACCTCCATCTTCCCCCTTATTGATCTATCTGGCTGGCATTATTGGATAAAAAAAATTTGCGGACGAGGTATGTCAGGAAACAGCAAACCCCCAGAAGGCTAAACCCGAAACAATCCCTGAAATAACAGAGCGGTACTGTGATACCCGGTGAAAGGGGGCCCTCTGCTCCCGCGCGGTTGGGAGTAATGATACAGTTGATTTTACAGAGCTGCTGTATCAACCATTGAATGTTGCACATGTGTATGATAAATGTTTAGTGTAATTAGCCGCAAAACCGCAGAATGGATTTGCTGGATTGATTAGATTGTAAACGAAACAGTATGGATTCAAACAAGAGAGAGACGAAACCCAAATAAACTGCCATTTACATTGTGCTTTTTACGCCTCTCTCTTGATTGTCATCATTTTTTTAGCGGATCTGTGCTCTTACCACACCGGCAGCATGTGCTACGGAGTGTGCGTTAATATAAATAGCATCACTTAACAGCGAACTATAAACAGCATCCGAAACGCTGATCACTTTTAAGGTATTAAAATCAGCTTCTGCTGCATAAAAGCCCAGTAATACGGGTCCGTTGGCATTGGCAGCGGCAGTATGGATATGGGCTGCACTCATTACGTCGCCGGCTTCGAGACCGGTCATACTCAATTTCAGGTAGGCTTTTTTGTTTTCTGTTAAGCGGATCACGGCCAGTCCGAAAGC
This sequence comes from Sediminibacterium sp. GW821-FHT12F12, assembly GCF_058806635.1. Taxonomy (NCBI): domain Bacteria; kingdom Pseudomonadati; phylum Bacteroidota; class Chitinophagia; order Chitinophagales; family Chitinophagaceae; genus Sediminibacterium; species Sediminibacterium sp. GW821-FHT12F12. Next base: position 106,661 of record NZ_JBXAPW010000007.1, read on the forward strand.
GGTTGTATTAACAGCCGGAACTTCGTTGGCACCGCTCATGAGCAGATCTGCTGCAAAAACGATTTTACTGTCTACCTGTCCGCGCAATAATCCGGTGGGTGCCTGTGTACTATGAATGTTTACATAGGTTTCCATGTTTTGTAAAGTGTCTATCTGTCCTGCTCTCAGTACAGGCGTTACACCGGAAACACCAGCGGCGCTGAAAGTTCCGTCGAACGGAATTTTGACTGCACCATTCGATCCGGCGTTACCCGCATGGATATGTGCAGCCGTTAATGCATCGCCGGCTGCCAAACCTGTTACTGCGATATTGTACCTGAGGGTGTTATCACTCAGTAATTCCAGTGTGGCCACAGCGGTTTCTGTACGGTTGGCAATGGCCGGTACTTCGTATTTTGCACTCATGGTAACGGTTTTTGACCAGGTTACGGTGGGAGTGTTGGTAACAGTGTTCTTCTTGCAACTAATTAATAGGAACGTGGCAGCTGCCATCGTAAAAAGAAGGTGAATCTTTTTCATTGGTATGTATTATTTTTAGAGAGGTACGCTTACTGAGTAGTTTTGGTTGGCTGTGTTTCGCAAGAAAAGTATTTTTTGTGGCGGGGCAGAATCAAAAAAAGAAGCCTTTTTTTTAAGTAGCGAATTGGTTATCAAAAGAAAAACAACGAATAAAATATTTTTTACGGGTAATAATTTTTTTCAAAAACCTGCTATTTTTTACACACAATAAGATCTATATGAAAATCATGTACGCGCTTTTCTGCCTGGTTATAACCACTACCGGTTTATCTGCCCAGGAAAAAAAACAAGGCACACCCGATAAAACCAAACCCGTACAAACCGTAGAAGCCGCCTGTGGCCAGTGTAAACTGGGCCTGCCCGGTAAAACCTGCGATCTGGCAGTGCGCATCAATGGCAAAGCCTATTTTGTAGAAGGAGTACATATTGATTCGCTTGGCGATGCACATGCAAAAGATGGTTTCTGTAATGCGATCCGTAAAGCCAGGGTACAGGGTGAAGTGGTGAAGGATAAGTTTAAAGCGAGTTATTTTGTATTGGTACCGGAAAAAGAGAAGCCATAAAACACGCTGCCTCAAATATACATATCCGGAAAGGGTAAGGGTATCCTGATAAGTTTTGCTTCGGGCAATACAATAAAATACCAGGTATACAGCAACCTTACATGAACGGTTTTGCCATGAATGGTTTTTTTAGGAATTTTACGTGCCCCTTCACCTTTTCCTTTAAAACCTTTGCATGGAAAAAGAACATCATTATGCCGTAACTACTGAGTGGACGGGTAATACCGGTACCGGTACACAATCTTATCGGTCTTATGAAAGAAGTCATGAGATCAGGGTAGAGAATAAAGCTGGAATACAGGGTTCTTCAGACCCGGCATTTCGGGGTGATAAAACCAAACACAATCCGGAAGACCTGCTGCTGGCTTCTTTATCGGCTTGCCATATGTTATGGTTCCTGCATTTTTGTTCAGAAGCAGAAGTGATCGTTACGGCGTATACAGATCATGCCGTGGGTACGATGGCGGAAACATCTAACGGCAGTGGTCATTTTACAGAAGTGATTTTGCGTCCGCAGGTGGTGGTAACACACGCGTCAATGATCGATACGGCCAATGCTCTGCATACCAAGGCGCACCAGTATTGTTTTATTGCCAACTCAGTTAATTTTCCCGTCAGGCACGAGCCGGCTTGTACCATAGCGTAAGCGATGCAAGAAAAGATCCAGCAAAACTTTACCGAACATGCCCTGCTGATACCGGGAGAAACAAAAGGGATGCGGGTATTCCGACTACCTCATCTCAGTTATGTGGATGCAGGTTTATCCTGCGATACATTCAACATCATTCATATTACCCGTGGTGAAGGGCTGTTGCTGGGAGAGATCCGGGATGCGCTGACCTATTTCCGGGAAAGAAACCTGGCCTATTGTATCTGGATCGCTCAAGAAAACCTCACGGAACAGGTGCAGCATTATTTCAAGACCTTACAGCAGGAAAGAAAAAATGCAGAACCGGGTATGGTAATGGAACTGTCTTTGTACCAACCCGTGTTGTGCGAAAACCATTCGCAGATAGTGGTGGCGAGTGATGTTGCTGCGATAGCTGATTTTGCAGCAGTGATCGCTGCCAACTGGACACCGCCCGATCATCATGTCCGGTTATATTATGAACGAACGGCCGGCACTTATCTTGCTGCAGCCAGCCGGGTGGAATTACTGGTTTACTATGAGGATGGAAAACCCGTTGCCACCATAGAAATTTTTGCTACCGATAAGGATACGGTGGGTTTGTATGCGTTGGCCACCCACGTGTTTTACCGCGGTAAAGGCATTGGCTCTTCGCTGATGTATTTTGCGTTGAACAGGATAAAAGCAAAAGGATACCGGCAGGTAATTCTGCAGGCATCCGAAGATGGTATTGGTATTTACCGGAAACTGGGTTTCAAAGAGCATACAGTTTATTATGAGTATGCCTGAGCCAGATAGTGTTTTTTCAACTGCCTTCTTTGTATCTTATCAACCAAACTCATACTATGCGGTTTATTTTTCGTTGGATAGTCAGATTGGTGGTTTTGTTGCTGGTTGTGGTATTATTGGCCGGCCTGTTCTTTGGTAAAAAAGATCTTCCGGCAGAAAAACTGGTGCAGAAATATGGACAAGCCCCATCGCAGTTCATGAACCTGATGGGCATGCGCGTGCATTACCGTGATGAAGGAAACCGGAATGATACGGTGCCACTGGTATTGATACATGGCACATCTTCTTCCCTGTTTACCTGGGATAGTACCGCTTTACTGCTTGGCCCGCTACGCCGCATCATTCGTTTTGACCTGCCGGGTTTTGCCCTCACGGGTCCGCATCCACAAAGGGATTACAGCATGAACATGTATATCCATTTTGTAGATTCGGTATTGCTCCGGCTGGGCGTTCGTCATTGTGTGATCGCCGGCAACTCGCTGGGTGGTGCCATTGCCTGGCGTTATGCGGTTGGTTACCCCACCAAAGTAAACAAACTGGTGCTGGTGGATGCGGGTGGTTATATACCCAAAGAAAAAATAGACCTGCCGCTGGGTTTCCGACTCGCAAAAATGCCGGTAGTGAATAATGTAGTTAAATGGATCACCCCCAAACAGCTGGTACGGAAAAGCGTGGAAGATGTGTATGGAAACAAACGTCGTGTTACAGATGCATTGGTAGATCTGTATTCTGATATGACCTTACGTGCAGGCAACCGGCAGGCGCTGATAGACCGGATGCAACTGGGTTTGGGCGAAGATGCTTCCGCGCAGATCCGAACGATACAGATTCCCACACTGATTGTATGGGGCGACCAGGATCATTTGATACCGGTGTCTCATGCTGCCCTGTTTCATAAAGATATTAAGGGAAGTGAACTGATCATATTAAAAGGAATCGGGCATGTGCCGATGGAAGAAGCGCCGTGGGATTTTGCGCGGGCGTTGGTTCCGTTTTTGCAAAAATGAGAACTGATAGATGTTGCTCAGCAGACCAATATCGAGGGAATCCATCAACTATACATAACACCCGGGACTAAAGTCCCGGAGTCAATAGAGAAGTAGTGCTTTTATCCACGCCCTGAAGGGCGTGGATAAATTATCTGACCGTAGCATTGTCAATTACCTTATGATTCATTTGAATTATAGCAACGATTGAGTGTATTTACCCGGTCTCGCTATTTTACGATTCACCAATCGCACATAAGCACAGCATAAAAATTATACTTGCCGCGCCCTTCAGGGCGTGGATAAAAATTTCCCTACAAGACTATATTATCGGGCTTCAGCCCGCAGTACCATAACCATTAGCATGCCAGTGTACTCTATCTGTTCGGGTTCTCCGAAAAGTCTTCTTCTTCGTTGAGAGACTTCGAGAAAAACAGAAGTAGTGGATAGGTTGTTGGTCAGGCGACCAATATCGGCAATTATCTTTGTTGTGATTTGGTAGGTAAATAATATTGAATTCCCAAGGCCGGTGTAATGGCAAGAAATGAAGTGTTATCATATTTTCCAAAACGATGCTCCAGCTCCAGCAATCGGAAGGTAATAGCTGTGGCGGTGCTGATGGTATAGTTAAAGGTCAAAGAAAGACCTGCTCTCGCAACATATCCGTAGTTGGTGCCACGCTCAATGGTTATACCAATCGGGTTTCCGTCTTGATATAATGCACTGTTACTGGCATATTTATTTTTAAGATAATGAAGGAAGATTCCGGGTACAAATTTTAGTCTGGACCCCCATTTTGCGCGGTATTCAGAAAATACACCAATAGAATGGTAGGTATCTTTCGTCGTTCCAGCTTCCGTCCAATTAGATCCTCCTTGCTGCAAAGGCGATCGTCCGGAAAAAGATTGTTTATAGATTAGATAACTATACTCGATTCCCAATGCCAACTTATTTTTATCGAGGTAGCCAACTCTCACATTCCCGATAAAGGGGTGCGAATGCAAGTCATTAGCATTGGTGCTCCATTTAAACACCCCGACTGCCACTTCGGCAAAAAATGTCTTTTTATTCTGTTGTGCATTAGATAAGCAAGTCAAAGCTACCAGGTAAGTCACTAAAAAAATTCTGGTAATCATTGGGTTTAAAGATAAAGGACAAAATGAACAATAAGGTATTTACCCAGAGCCTGTCTCTTATTTAGTACGCTCTTTTTCCTTTTTAGAAATTTTATACCTGAATATCGAAGCTAAGATCAGACCCGGAATCAGCAGTGTAAGGAAAAACAATAGATAATTATCATCTTCTCCCGGAAAGAGTTTCTCATATACTGCTGAGAAAACAAATGTAGAAAGAGAGTGGAGAATTACGAACCAGGCAATTTCTTTCCTGTATATCAGTAGTTTGTTTTTCACAATAAAAGGAGGTTGCTGGTGTGTATGTTAAAAATACAAAATCTAGTTTATGGAAGTTGCCAAATGTTTGCATTCTCTTCTAACAACCTTCATCAGGATGCCAATGCGATCTCTATCTGTTTGATATGATCAAAATTATGCTGGGCCACTTTATCAAATTCCTGTTGTAATGTGCGGATGCCGGCGGCGGTATGGAAGAATGTTTTCTGCTCCGAACCCGCATAGTGTTTTTCGGCCAGGTAAATGATGGAGGTTCTGACAGCGGCAAAAACAGCTTTGCTGATGGCCAAGGGATACGTGTTATAATCCAGTTGTTCACTCCAGCGTTCCTGGTCAAACACCACCACAAAGGGATGCAGTTCTGCAATGGCCCTGCGGATCCTTTCGTTTAATACGATCTCTGTATCGGCCAGGTGGTTCAGGATCTGCCGGATGGACCATTTGCCGGGACCATAGCTTTTATCTAGCTCCGATTCGGGCAGGTCGTAAAAAGCCAGTGTTTTATCGCGGGTAATCTTGAGGAGTTCGATGGTTTCCATATAAAAATATTGTGGTTGTTGTGAATGATGTTTGCTGGTGGTTGTTGTCAGGCGATCAGCAACGGCGGGGTAAAATAAAAAAGAAATCTCCGGTTGTGGAGATTTCTTTTTCTTAGTTCCGATATCGGAGCAACAATATATTATTTCTGCAATGCTGCGATCTGTTTGCTGAGCGCATTCCATTTGTCCTGCAATTCTTTTAACTGTACCTGCACCTGGCTCACACCGCTCACCATTTGCGTAGTGGGTGGCATATCTGTTTCGTGCAACATAGACAGTAAAGAAGCAAAGCCGGATTCAGCACTGCCGAAAGTGGCTACTGGTCCACCGCCACCTCTTCTGCCCCGGGAAGCACCTTCGAGTGCAGCGAGTTCCTGTTCCAGTTGGGTGATGGTTTCTTTGCTGGTGCCGGCTTTGTTCAGCAGGGCCTTCAGTTGTTTACCTGCTAAGCTGATTTCTTCTTTGGCTTTACGTGCGGCCAGTCTGCCTTCGTAACATACTACCGATAAACGGTGTTGCTGCTGCAGGCCGGCGATACTGGTAGTAACACGTGGATCCATTTTTACGGTCAGTGGTTGGGAAAATGTTCTTCCATTCACCGTCAACTTCACGGTGTAGGTTCCCGGCAACACCCAGGGCGAATTTTTTTCGGGTGCTGTGTTTTGATAAATCGCCGTCATTGGGAAAGAAACCGGTTCATCGATGGGCGTATAATGCATGTCCCACAAAAAACGGTGTGAACCTGCTTCAGCCGACAGGATCTGTTGCGGGCGGATCCAGTACAAAGGAATATTCACTTCGGGGATCTCATAAGGTTTATCGAGGCTGCTGTATCTGCGTACAGATTTACCCGCAGCATCAACAATCTCCAGGGTTACTTCGCCTTGCGCTTTTTCTGCGAGATAATAGTTGATGATGGCACCATCGGGCGGGTTTTGTCCGCCGGGTTCTTCCTGCGGTATCGGCGTATCCGTATTCATGTTCCAGCGAACGCGGATAGCGGTTTGTGGTTTATAGAGCAGGGCTTTTTCGGCAGCGAGGTTGGCGCTGATCTGTCGCAGCGGTGTAATATCATCCATGATCCAGAAACCACGGCCATGGGTACCGAGAACGAGATCATCATCCTTGATCACGAGATCGCGGATAGAAGTAGCGGGCATATTCAGGCGCAGTGATTGCCAGTGTTCCCCATCATCAAAAGATACATACACGGCATTTTCAGAACCCGCATACAATAATCCCTTTCGTTTAGGATCTTCCCGTACTACGTTAATAGGTTCGTTGGCGGGCAACCCGTTGGTAATGCGTTGCCAGGTTTTACCACCATTATGTGTTTTGTAAGCATAAGGCTGCATATCATCGCAGCGGATGCGGTTTACGGCAGCATATACTGTGTTGTTATCAAAATGCCCGGCATCCATCAAAGAGATCTTACTCCAGGAAGTGATCTCTGGCGGTGTTACATTTTTCCAGTTTTTTCCCCCATCACGGGTAACCTGTATATAACCATCATCTGTTCCGGCCCAGATGGTGTTGATGTCCTGGTAGGATGGTGCCACCGTATATACTACGCCACGCCGCGGCATTTTTTTCATGTCTTCACTGGTGTAAATACCTACACTGGCCGGAACGTCCCAGCTTTCGCGGGTAAGATCAGGACTGATGGTTTGCCAGCTGTTACCACCATCACGTGTTTTAAAGATCACATTACCGGCAAAGTATAAGGTTTTGGGATCGATGGGCGAGAACAGCACGGGCGCAGTTCTTACAAAACGATATTTACCACTGCGTACCGCTTCGGGTGCAATATTCTGTACCTGGCCGGTGCGTTTATCGTATTTGGTAATCTTACCTCCATAAATAATATTCGGATCCAGCGGATCGGGTGCCACATATCCATATTCCTCCACGCCCACCGGGTGCCAGTCGCGGAAACTGATCTGCCCGTCGTTGCCCCGCGAAGTAATACCCACTGAACCACTCTCCTGTTGTCCGCCATATACATTGTACGGAAACTGGTTATCGGTGCTCACATGATAGAACTGCGCCGTTGGCTGATTGTAAAAAGAAGAAAAGGTTTCGCCACCATTCACGGTTACAATACCACCCTGGTCCAGTGCAATGAGCATGATCTTTGGGTTGAGTGGGTTGATCCAGATACGGTGATAATCATCTCCACCCGGTGCACCACGGAAACCGGTCCAGGTTTTGGCCCCGTCAACTGATTTCCAGGTAACCACGTTGGCACTGTACACGATATCGGCATTGGTGGGGTCTACTTTTACTTCGGCAAAATCGCTGCCCCTGCCCCAGTACCGGCCATCGCTGCTCATCAGCTGCCAGCTTTCGCCTGCATCATCGCTGCGATAGATGCCCCCATACCTGCCCGCATCTACGGTTGCGTATAAGCGGTTGCTGTTAGTAGGTGCAATGCCAAAACCAATACGACCTAATCCCTGTGCAGGGGTAGGTAATCCTTTGGTTAAGTGTTTCCATGTTTTACCACCATCGGTAGATTTATAAAGGCCGCTTTCGGGTCCGTTCCATTGCCCGTTTTCCCAGGGCCCCTGTCTGCCGGCCCATAAATCTGCATATAAAATATCTGAATTATTGGGATCGAAGCTGATCTGTACGGCACCGGTATTCTCATCTTTATACAATACACGCTCCCAGGTATTACCACCATCGAGGCTTCTGTATACGCCGCGTTCGGTATTGGGTCCGTAGGGATGCCCCAGTACCGCTACAAAAACACGGTTTTCGTTTTTGGGATCTATCGCGATGCCACCGATCTGCTGGCCATCTTTCAGTCCCATGTTTTTCCAGGTCTTACCGGCATCGGTTGATTTATACACCCCATCGCCTACAGACAGATCGGGTCGTTGAATGCCTTCTCCGCAACCCACATATACTACGTTGGGATTGGATTCAGCAACAGCGATATCGCCTACCGATCCGGTACCCATCCGGTCGAAAATGGGTTTCCAGGTGCGGCCATAGTCGTTGGTTTTCCATACGCCACCGTTATTGACACCAATATAAAATACACTGGGTTGCGTAGGCACGCCAACGGCACCTACGGTACGGCCACCACGGTGTGGACCAATCATGCGCCATTGCATGCTGTTAAATAAGGATGGAGAAAAAGGTTGTGCTTCGGCCAATACAAAGGCAGTAAGGCAAAGAAACAGGGCAGTTAATTTTTTCATGAGTGGGAAAGTTGTTTAGGGAGGCTGTTAAATTACAGTATTCGCAGACAGAAAAAAAACCGCCACAGTAATTACTGTGGCGGTTCGCTATTTTTTTACAACGAGGTAGGCGCCCGTTACGAGCAACACAACCCCGAATACTTTGACCCAACTGATCTGGTTTTGCGGAAAACCGAGTACACCAAAGTGATCATACAATAAAGCTACTACGAACTGCCCGGCAATGACCATGGCAAATACATTGGCAGATCCGAGGCGCGGTACGGCATAGATGATGGCCGTTACAAAAAAAGCTCCCAGCACACCGCCACTGTATTTATAGAGTTCAATACTCTTCAGCTCTGCCAAAGAGGGAACGGGTTGTTTGGTGGTAACAATGATCAATCCCAACAACAGCGTACCTACGAGAAAAGAAATGAAAGCGGCCACCCAGGGATTGTTAACGGCAAAGCGTAACTGGCTGTTAACCCCGGCCTGCGTGGTAATGGTTAAACCCGCCAGTACGGGCAGGAGGTAGAAGAAGTATTTCATGGTACTAAGATAATCAGAAACGATTTTCAGTACTTTTTTGTGTGATCGGTTTTCGCAAAGAAGAACGATCGCTAAAAAAAGAGCCTTTGTGAACCATCACAAAGGCTCTGGCAGGAATGTTATTTTTATTTTTTGATCATCGGCGGTGGTGGTGGCGCCGGCATATCGCTGTTGAAGATATCGCGGTATTTTTTCCATTTGCCGTCTTCTTTTTTCCAGGTAACAATGTATTTACCTTTTTCCATAGAAGCCCCTTCGTTGGTGAACATTTCGTAAGTACCTTCTTCAGAAACCAGATCGGCGTTACCGATTACTTCTGTTACTGTTAATGTCAGGTTCCGGATACCCATCTGATACATCCCATTGAACAAAGAAGTAATTGCCTGCGTGCCGCAGGATTTAGGCATATTGGCCGGCATTATACAACCATCTTTGGTGTAAGAAGCGGCAACGGCAACGGAGTCGCCTTTTTTCATGGCAGCTACAAATGCTGCATTGTTGGCATCAATGTCTGCTTTTGCAGAATCCAGGTTAAAAGCAGTGGCCAAGGCTTCTTTGGTTCCGGCCGAATCGCCGCAGGAAGCAAAGAGGAAGGCAGAAAACAAAACAAAGCATAGTTTTTTCATGTGCGAGATTTTTGTGTCTCACAAGCTACTGATTGCATTCGAATTATACAAGGGGGGGCTAAATGCTTAACGCCTAACGCGGAACGCTTGTTTTTGCGTTCCGCGTTAGGCGTTAAGGGTTCTGCGTGTATTACAGTTTTTCGTAGATGGCTCGCAGTTTTTCGCGGGTCATGATCTTTTCCCATTCTTTGCCGAGGGCATTCTCCCAGAGGGGTTTCATGCCCAGGGATACGTTCATCATCTTATCAAAATCCTCCTCCGACAAACCTTTGCAGATGCCCTGCGGTATCTCGATCTTATTTTTTTCCACCATGTATTTGAATTCCTTTACACCGGCGGGATAATATTCTTCGAGGTGGTTCATCACAATACAGTTACCAATACCGTGTTTGGTACCGAGCAGGTAACTCAGTCCATAACTCACTGCATGCGCCACGCCCACCTGCGAATAAGCAATACTCATACCACCGGCATAAGAAGCCATCATCAGCTGGTCATCGCAGGCATCATCCCAATGGTCTTTTTCTACAAACACTTTCTGGCATAACTGCAGGGCTTTTTCGCCATAACTTTTGCTAAACTCGTTCAGGAATGTGCCTTCCAGGCTTTCAATACAGTGGATATAACAATCCATACCCGTGTAAAAACGCTGGTTTACGGGGGCGTCTTTGGTTAATTCGGGGTCGAGTACGATCTGGTCGAAAGGAGTAAAATCGCTGTTCATACCCAGTTTGCGGGTAGGGCCGGTTAATACGGTGGTTCGACTCACTTCGGCGCCGGTGCCGCTTAAGGTGGGTATACCGGCTTTGTAAACACCGGGCTGTTTTACAAGGTCCCATCCCTGGTAGTCGGCAGAAGAGCCGGGGTTGGTCATCATCAATGAAACGGCTTTGGCCAGGTCCATGGCCGAGCCACCACCGATACCGATGACACCGCTGATGGTACCGAACTCGTTCTTCAATTGCTGGGCCAGTGTATCAACCTGTGTGGTTTTGGGTTCGTAGGTAACATCCACGAATACAATCTTATCTTTTCCGCGCAGTGGGATGCGGTTAACAAGGGGTTTGTTTTCGAAAAAATGATCCACCAGAAAAATCATGGGGGCGTTTCCTTTTCGCTGGGGTGCCAGGATCTCATCTAACTGGTTAAAACAGCCTCGGCCATACACCACATAACTGACCATCTTAAAATTCCGGAATTGCATAGTTGATTATTTTACAGACAGGGGCGCTGCCGGCAACTGTCTTTTTTCGAGAATCTGTATCTACTTGCAAACCTACTCCAGATAGAACGATTTTCAAACTGCCGGCCGGTAAATGTGAATAGTTATCTGTGCAGCGAAAAGTTCTCCCTGACGATAAGAAATGAACCAAAATCACATGGTTTAACCTAACTTTAAAGTACCGGCAATTCTGACTGCTGATAGCTGAAATGGTTTGGAACTTCCCTACAACATATCTTTCTTTTATACCGGAGAGCAGCCTGTTACGGTCTACCGTAATGGATACGATAGAAAAGTATATGTCGCCCAACATGTTGTTAAAAGGCGCAGAGATTCTGTCTATTGGCATTGCAATAGTAGTGGTGGCGATATATGTTTACCTCTTTAATCAGAAACGTAATTTCTTTTATACCCAGCGTATCCGGAAATACATTGAAGAGTGGATCACACAGGTGATCATGGAAGAGGATGTGGATACGCCCACCCTGATCCGAAATTTCAAACGTATTCTCATTAATAAACATGCCCGTCAGTTTGCGATCAATGAGCTCATTTCCTGTAAGAAGAATTTTTCAGGTGGGGTTACGGATAATATCGTTTCCCTGTATGTTGCGCTGGGCTTTAAAGAAGATTCGCTGGCTAAACTGCGTAATACCACCCGATGGCATATTAAAGCCAGGGGTATACAGGAGCTGTACCTGATGGAGCAGCAGGATATTCTGAAAACGATTTATAAGAACACCAATAGTACCAATGAATTTGTGCGGATGGAAGCACAGACGGGTGTGATTCATTTAACGGGATTTCCCGGTCTGCGTTTTCTCGATGTGATCTCTTACCCGCTGACTGAATGGCAACAGTTGAAATTACTGGAGCAGTTACGTTTATACCCGAAGAAAGAAGATCTGTCAGACAAAATTCCTGCCTGGCTGCATGCTGCCAATACTACGGTTGTGGTGTTTGCGCTGAAACTGGCCGATGAATACCAGGTATTTGCTGTTCGGCATGATGTGATACAATGTTTGGTGCATGCAGATAACCAGGTTCGTACACAGGCGTTGAAAACACTGGTAAGACTGGCCGATGAGGAAACACCTAATATATTGCTCGGTTATTTCAACAAAGAATCTTTGATCAACCGCCTCTATATACTGGATGCAATGCGCTCATTGGCAACAGAGGCAGACGCGAATTTTATAGAGAGTTTACTGGATGACGAAAACGACACTATTAAACTGAAAGCTGCACTTGTACTCGTGTCGATCTCGGATAGCGGGATGGCGGTGATAGAAAAAAGAAGCCTCCTGCAACCTGAACCATTTGAGCGGATTTACCGACATATAAAAACGGCCTCATGAACTGGGATAGTATATCCACTTTTCTGTTTAATTTTCTTACCTACGGAATATTCCTGTATTCCTTCCTGCTGTTATTGTCGTATATACTGATCGGTTTGTATTCTATCGGCGAAACGCGCCGGTATATGTGGAAGAACAGTTTTACCGATTACCGGGTACTGGCCAGTTCTGTGCATGCCCCATCGGTAAGTATACTCGCACCGGCCTATAACGAAGGAAAAACAGTGGTAGAGAATGTACGCTCGCTGCTTTCGATCTATTACGCTAATTTGGAAGTAATCATTATCAATGATGGCAGTAAGGATGATTCGCTCGCTCGGCTGATTGCGGCATATGATCTGGAGAAGACAGATATTTTTGTACATCAGCAGATTCCCACTAAAACCATACGAGGTGTTTATAAAAGCAGGAACAGCATTTATAACAAACTGATTGTAGTTGATAAAGAGAATGGAGGTAAAGCGGATGCTTTGAATGTAGGCATCAATGTGTCTTCCAATAATTATCTCGTTTGTATTGATGTAGACTGTATTCTTGAGCAGGATGCATTGCTGAAAATGGTGAAACCCTTTCTGGAGCAAACTAATAAAAGGGTAATTGCCACGGGTGGTGTGGTGCGGATTGCCAACTCCTGTGTAATTGAAGACGGGCGATTGATTAAAGTTAAGCTGGCCGAAGACTATCTGCCCCGTATTCAGATTCTCGAATACATTCGGGCTTTTATTCTGGGTAGAATGGCCTGGAGCCGGATGAATGGATTAATGCTGATCTCGGGCGCATTTGGTGCGTTTGATAAAGAGATTGCCATTAAATGCGGGGGATATAATCATAATACGGTAGGAGAAGATATGGAACTGGTGGTACGGATGCGCCGGTACATGGAAGAACGGAAGGAGAAGTATGTAGTTACCTATATTCCCGATCCACTCTGCTGGACAGAAGCGCCGGCTACTTTTAAGATCCTGGGTCGCCAACGCAATCGCTGGATCCGCGGAACCTACGAAACATTGATGCTGCATAAGCGGATGTTCTTTAATCCTTCCTACGGATTATTGGGTATGCTGAGTTATCCGTACTGGTTCTTTTTTGAATTATTGGCACCCATTATTGAGTTCTCGGGAATCATCTTTTTTGTCTTTTTTGCCTGGTTCGGATATATTGATTGGGATTTCTTTTTCTCTTTCCTGGTTTTCATTGTGTGTTTCGGGTACCTCTATTCCTCTTTCGCGATTTTGATGGAAGTGCTCACATTTAACCAGTATAAGAGACGGATCGATATACTCCGCCTGCTGCTGACAGGTATGACCGAACCTTTTTATTACCATCCCTTTGTGGTATGGAGTGCCATCAAGGGATATCTTGATCTCATTAAAAAGAAAAAAGGCTGGGGCGAAATGACGCGGCAGGGTTTTGCACAGAAAAAAACAGTTGTTACCCCACAACCTGCTCCGGCATTGGTGCAGCTTACGGATGTGGCACTTACTACCACAACACCAGACCCTGTTACACCGCCACTTCCGCATGAAGAGCACAAAGAATCGGTATGGATTGTACAGCGAACCATTATTCCGGCAATTATCCGGGCGGCCACATTTATAACCCAGTCGTTCAGGTCTTATATCAACCATGCCCTGGTTCTTTTATTACTATTACTGGTGGCAAGGGGCTACGAGCTGGTATATGAACTGATCAAACACGGAACACCGGATTTATTTGGTAAAGTGGTTTTAATCGGTTTAGCAAAAGACCTGGTTTTCTTTTTGCAATTAGGTGCCGTGTTTTACCCGGTTTTTGCTTTGTGTTATCTGCTGCATAAAAAACTGGCACAGATTGTTTTTATTGTTGTGTCTGTGATATTGTTACTGATACAATTACTCCTGTCAGAATATTTTATTACAACACTGGTGCCATTGGGGGCAGACCTCTGGGGATATTCCATTGCAGATATCCGGCAAACAGTGGGTGCATCAGGAGGTGTAAAACCGGCCATGATACTGTTATTGCTGGCCATGCTGTCATTACTGAGCACCGCATTTATTTATTTACCTCAAAAAATAAAACTAAGGGGTCTGCCATTATTTGTTTTTTTCCTCGCATTTATACTGGTGTTAACTACAGACGGATCAAAAGAAATAGCAAAATGGTTGCCCGGTAAAGAGCATAGTAATAATATTTCACTGAATAAGTCGCAGCATTTTTTCCAGGCTTCTTATGAACATTTCTTTCCGCAGGCACCTGAAGAAGATATTTATTCGGATCGGTATTCGGGCGATTATGCTATCAGTTCGGCTGATGCAAAACAGTTTGGATACAACTATGTGGATGAAAAAAGCTATCCTTTTCTGCACAGTGTAGATAGTTCGAAAGATGTTTTATCGCCCTATTTTATCCCGGCAGAAACACCCCCCAATATCGTAATTCTGCTGGTAGAGGGACTTGGCAGGGCTTTTAGCAACAAAAGCGCTTATCTCGGAAACTTTACACCGTTTATCGATTCTCTATCGCAGCATAGCCTGTACTGGGAAAATATGCTGAGTGAAGGGGGAAGAACTTTTGCGGCCCTGCCCTCTGTACTTTCATCCATACCTTTTGCCAGAAACGGGTTTTCTGAACTGGGAGAGGAAATGCCCCTGCATTTATCTCTGCTGAACCTGCTGAAACATAACGGGTATAAAACCTCTTTTTATTACGGTGGCGATTCGCATTTCGACAACATGGATCTTTACCTGAAAAAAAATGCGATTGATGAACTGAATGACGAAAAAAACTTTCCGCAGGGATACACCAAAATGCCTGCACAGAACGGTTTTTCATGGGGCTATGGAGATAAAGAACTGTTCAGGCGTTTTTTAAACACACAGAAAGTTACCGGCCAGCCCTATTTTTCTTTGGTGTTAACGGTTTCAACACATAGTCCGTTTCAGATCAACGAACAGGAAAGATACCTTGCCAGATTAGAAAACCGGATGACTGAACTGGGCATGTCTGAAAAACAAAAAGCAGAATGCAGAAGGTATAATAAGCAGTATGCGAGTATTCTCTATACAGATGATGCCATCAGAGATTTTATGGATCAGTACAGGAGAAGACCGGATTTTGCGAACACTGTGTTCTTCATTACCGGAGATCACCGCATGCCGGAAATACCGATGAGCACCAAAATAGACCGTTATCATGTGCCCCTGCTTGTATACTCACCCCGATTGGCGAGGGTGGCTAAAATTTCATCCGTATCAACGCATTTTGATATTGCACCCAGTATGCTTGCCTGGCTGAAGAAAAGCTATCACCTGCAGCTACCGGATACAGTAGCCTGGATGGGTAGTGGACTGGATACTGTGCGGCCGTTCCGGAATATTCATGCGTATCCTATTATGCAGACAAAAACAGACCTGATTGATTTTGTGATGGGCGACCAACTGCTGAATGGCAATGATCTTTACAAGATCAGTAGCAATATGGATCTTGAACCCGATGGTAATGAAGCTAAAAAGAATGAACTACGGGCAGCATTTAACAGGTTCAAAGAAAAAAACGAACGCTTTTTAAAAAGCCGGAAAGTGGTTCCGGACAGCCTTCTGCGGAAGTATCTGCCCCGTTAATGGTGCAGGCCGGTTTTATAATAATCATTCAGAATAGTGGTCACCAGCGGCTGGTATACATTCCAGAAAAAGCCATTCCGGTCAAGCGGGTCACGCCGGTTATACAGAAAGGATTTAAAGTGTGGCATTCCCCGAAAATAGGAAGAAGTTAACCTGATAGGATTATCGGCAAAATCTGCAGAGAAATAAAAGAAACGGTAATCGCTGTTAACATGTGCCGTTATAGCCGGGAAAACCGTTGATAAGCCATATTTCGTCATTTCGTATTTTCCTGCATCATTCACATCAATTTTGAATTGGGAGATCTCCTGGTTCAGCCGTTTATCTGGTATGATTACATCAAACCAGAACGAATAATGAATGGTGGCCGGTAATCCATAATGTTGCTGCGCCTCCCTGCCCGAAATAATCTGCGGAAATGGTTGGAGTAAGTGGGTGCCCGCTTCCAGAATCAGGATCCTGTCATCTGAATTCACAAAAGCAATCCCGCCTTTGTTGAACGGCCATTTTCCTTTGTGTTGCTTTTTATAAAGATCAACCAGCCAGCGCGGCAATTCTTTGTTGCGGCTTGTATCAAAAGAATCAAAATAACGGCCAATCCATTTTGTCCATTTGATACCAAAGGTTTTTTCAAAACCAGCTCTTACAGATGAATCGGTTGGCGAGGCCAGGCAGTTAAACTCTGTGATGATGAGTTTGTGTGTAGCCTGCATCTGTTGAATAAAATACAGATCCTGCCGGCTCATACCGCCATATACCATTCCTGAGCGGGCTTTGTCATCGCCCTCATGATACCATTCGTTGTTATAGATTCCGTAAGTATCTGTGAGGTAGGCAACATCTACATCACGACTTAACTGCTGCAGCCTGTTGTTGGAGAAACGTTCCAGACCCTTTAGCTGGTATTTATTATTATCCAGCGGGAAAAAACCAAAATAGTCTTTTTCGCGGTTATAGAGTTCTGTATTTTTTTTGGAGAATTTTTCCTGGTTCAATACCCAGTTAAGAGAAATATGTTCCTGTCCCTTGGTGGTTAACACCGTTTTATCGATAATGGCTACTACCAGTACTCTTTTTTCTGTGAGTAACCAGGCGAGCCATAACCAGAAAGGGGTTAGTAACAACAGCAGCAGCAGTGTGCGTAGAATACCGGATATGCTGACTTTTAAAAACGGCGTAGCCATCCTATACTGATTTGGTATTGATTGCCCTTTTCCTGCGGACGGTACTCCTGATTAAACCAGCTGCCATCGATGCTGATGACACTGAAACGGGAAACCTTCTTTTTAAAACTGAGCCCTGCTTTATAGGATACCAAACGGATAGAACCATCCAGCTGGATGGAGTTTAAACGGTCGTCGGGAGAAATACCATAACCCACATTGAACCCGATCATATCATCTGCTGTAGCAAAATAATACCTGGCCGATGCATTGTAAGAACTGGAAACGGTACTGGTAAAATTACTGGGGGTGAGATAGGTTCTTACACCAAATAACCAGCTCTTATAATATTTACCGAGGTATGCGGTATAAATCCAGGTAGGATCGCCGGAAAATTTAAGGTAACGGAATCCCAGTTCTCCCTCAAAACTTTTGGGCAGGTTGGCATAGAGTGAAAAACCACCACGCCAATTGGGGAACACACCTATATTATCTGAGAAACCAATACTTACATACGAGTAAAAGGTATTTGATATACGCGGGTAGGCTTCCAGCTCATATTGCACTCCATTCTCTTTAAAACGGTTGGCAAAATTAACCCGGCCCGTAACCGAGCCAATACCTGTGGTACGTGTGTAATCAACACTGGCAAGATGCCAGGGATCTGCAAATTGTTTGTCGAAATACACATAATCATAACTTAACCCGATCTTGTTCTTATAAGAAGATTCTTTGATCCTGTTGGCGAGCGAACGGGCTTCACTGTTATTATGATTAATGTGTAATGCGCGGTCAACCGCCACCTGCGCTTCTGTATAACGGCGGGCGGCATTTAATACTTTGGCTTTTCTTACCCAGAGGTTTTCTGATTCAGGATGATATTTCAAAGCCTCTTCTGTAACAGCGAGTGCTTTTGTATAATCATCGTTCCAGTATTCCAGATCAATTAATGCAACAGAAGCATCTTCATAATCTGGACTACTCTTTAATACTCCATTGAAATAATACCGGGCACTATCGTACGATTTTGTCCAGGTATGAATTCTTCCGAGAAAAATTTTAATATCAGCATAACCCGGACTGATATGCAAAGCCTTGTACAGGCGGTATTTTGCCAGTTCATAATTGTTATCATCAAAAGCGGCTTTGCGGGCCAGTACCAATAAGCCGTCTGCCGAGAGGCTGTCCTGGTTAACAATATTTTCCTGTTTGGTTACAAGGATAATACTATCCGGTTTCGCGGTTTGTTTGGCTTCGCGCATGGTTTTGGCAAGGTCCAGTGCTTCTTTATTGGCGGGATTCAGCAGCAGCAATTTCTGCAAAGCCCGATCGGCTTCTTCTGTACGGGAAAGCGCATTCAGGGTTTTGGCTTCTCTGAACATGAGCGCTTCTGAACCGGGATTGTTCTTTAAGCCTTTACGGCAGATCTCCAGCGAACGTTCATACTGATCACTGAAATATTCGAGATCGGCATAAGCAATATTGGCGTCTTCGTAATCAGGCCGTGCAGCCAGTACCTGTTGAAAGCAGATCCGCCCACTGTCATAGTTTTTGGTCCAGGTGTGAATTCTTCCCAAAAAAATCCGGATATCTGCGTAGTCGGGACTGATTCGCAGGGCTTTGTATAGATAAGCTTTTGCTTTGGGATAATTGTTTTCATCGAACGCCGCCTTACGGGCCGCTACCAGTAAACCATCAGCACTGGTAGTATCCTGTGCATACAGCGCATTACCCATCAACAAGGGGAAGAGCAGGGTAACGAGGGTTCTCCATTTTACGGTACGGATCATGCACACGGGGTATTTGTGAACAATAAGAACAACGTAAGTAGATCTTAGGTTTTTGCGCGGGCCACCAATCTTTTTACACGGATAACCAGTTCATTTAAACTAAAGGGTTTGGTGATATAATCATCAGCACCCAGTTCAAAAGCTTCCATTACTACTTTCTCCTGCTCCATGGCGGAAAGTATGATAACGGGTGTTTTTCGGTTCAACTTCTGTCTTATTAAATTAATCAATTCCAGACCCGATACATAAGGCATCATAATATCTGTGATTACCATATCCGGATTGGCCGATTCGATCTGCTCAGCCGCCTGCCTGCCATCAGCGGTTACAATGACTTCGTAGCCCTCTTTTTTGAGTTTGAGTTCAATGGTTTTCAATAACATCGGTTCATCTTCTGCTACCAGAATCTTCATAATTGATATCGCTGATTTTTACGAAATTAACTCATTTTAGCTGCCTTTGGCCACCTGTTTTTTCAGTTGTGCTACTTCCTTTTGCAGGGCTTTTTCAAGTTCTGAAAACAGTTTTTGTATTTCGGTTACATCCTTCGCCAGTTCTTCCATCGGTTTGTCTTTTTTAGCACCGAGTTCTATACCAGCCAGCAGACCCTGTAATTTTTCGGCCTTTAACATACCGCATGCTCCTTTCAGCTTATGTGCTTTTTTAGAGAGAGCATCGCGGTTGTTCTCCAGCACCAGCACCCTTAACTCTTTGATATCTGCCGGGGCATGCTCCAGAAAAAAGTCCAGCACTTCCAGTACATAGCCGGGATCTTCCAGTTCTTCGAGCAAGGCAAGGTCATACCCTTTTTCCGGGGTTTCCTGTTCTGTCTGTATCAGCTCCTGCTGTATGGTTACATGGAACAATAAACGGATCATTCGGGCATACAGGTCATTAAAATCGAAGGGCTTCACCATAAAATCGTTCATTCCCACGCGGGCACTTCTTTCCTGGTCCTCTTTTAAGGCCGTAGCTGTCATGGCAATGATCGGTGTTTTGAGCCCCATTTTTTCCCGCAGGTAAATAGTGGTTTCATAACCATCCATCACCGGCATCTGCAGGTCCATAATAATCAGATCGTATGGCGGATTCTTCTGGCATTTCTCTATGGCCAGCTGCCCGTTATCAGCAATATCGGCCGTGATACTCATTTTCTTTAAAACAAAATCGATCAGGCGCTGGTTCACAATATTATCTTCTACTACTAAAATTCTTTTACCAGCCAGCTTCGAAGCAAAATCTACCTGCGAAGCCACTACATCTTTACTGTGCGCCCTGCCAAAAGGAATGTCGAAGAGGAATGTGGCCCCGGTGCCCTGTTCGCTGATAACAGAGATCTGTCCACCCTGCAGTTCAATCAATCCCTTGCTGATGGTAAGTCCCAGACCTGCACCACCATAGCCGCTGGCTATTTTTTTATCTCCCTGTGCAAAACTCTCAAAAATGGTTTCCAGCTTGTCTTTGGCAATACCTATGCCGGTATCGCGCAAAGCAAAAGAAAGGCGTGAGATGTTTTCATCCTGTTCTTTTACACAGATAACCAGTTCTATGGATCCTTCATTGGTAAACTTGATGGCATTGCCTATCAGATTGGTAAGCACCTGTTTTAACCGGAAGGCATCTCCCTTTACAAAACGTGGCGTTCCTTCCTGCAGCTGGATGGTAAATGTTAGCTTTTTGTTGCCGAGCGCGTGTTCAAAATGTTTTCTCAGCTCTTCCATTGTCTCGGCTACATCAAACGCAAAACTGTCCAGCGTAAGTTTGCCGGCTTTGAGGTTCGAATAATCCAGTACATTATTCACGATCACCACCAGGTTATTCAGTGATCGGTTGATGATATTCGTAAAACGTTTCTGCTCTTCCGATAAGCTGGTTTCCATGAGCAGCCTCGTCATACCCTGTATGCCGTTCATGGGGGTGCGGATCTCGTGGCTCATATTGGCGAGAAACTGTTCCTGGATCTGCTGGGCCGTTTCTGCTTTTTTCAGTGCCACCATCAATTGCTGGCGGTTTTCAACAGACTCTGTAATGTCGGTAGCGATACCACTGATACCAAATAGCTGCTGACTGTCGTCGAACAATGGAAATTTTGCTACCAGAAAATTTCTTTTTCCTTCCGGTGTGTCCAGCGCTTCTTCTATCTGAACGGCTTTGCCGGTGGCAATTACCTGTTTGTCTATTTCGAGGTAATGATCTGCCAGTGCTTTCGGATTAAAGTCGTGGTCTTTTTTGTTGAGTACCATTTCATCCGTCAGCTCAAACACTTCTTTGAACCGCCTGTTCACCACCAAATACCTGAAATCAAGGTCTTTGATGAAGATAAGTGTATTGGTATTATCGAGAATGGCATTCAGCCGGTATTCATTTTCTTTTCTCCTGGCTTCTGATTCGTCCAGCTCCTGTTGCACCAGTTTCTGCTCGGTAATATCTTTTACCATACACTGAAAACCCTGGATCTGCTCCTCATCTATCAGCAACTGAGCTGCCTGCTCCACCCATTTGCACTCACCCGATTTTGTTTTGATCTGCAATTCAAGATAACTGGCCGGTGTGGCTTTTTGAAATTGATCCTGGTAAAAGGCAACCGCTTTCTCTGTCCATTCTGGTTCGAGTAAAACAGAAAAATGTTTGCCGGTTAATTCGTCTACCGTATAACCGGTTAATTCGGCAATGCGGTTATTGGCAAAACTGATATTACCTTTTGCATCGGTGGTGTACATAACGGCTCCTGCATTCTCGATCAGCTTTCTGTACTTTTCTTCATTGCTGGCCAGCTCTACTTCCGCTTTTTTGCGAAGATTAATATCCAGCTTCAGGCGGGAGAGAATGGCCAATACCAGTAAGATGGCAAAAACCCCTCCGGCAAAGGCCGTATAAATACTTGTTTTGTAACTCTCTTCGTTCAGCGCCATCCGCTGTGCCAATAATTGTTCCTCTACATCCCTGAGTTTTCGAAGCAGTTGTTTAACCGTACGGCTGATAAGAGGGCCCTCTCCATTGGGGCGGATCATTCGGGCAATTGAATCGGCGCTAAATTCCTGCGACAATAGTTTTTTTTGAAATCTTTCTTTTTGCGAACACCAGTCCTGTAGCTTTAATACATTTATTTGCTGCGTAGCATTTTCTTTGGTTAGTTCCAGCAGCCTGAAAACAGCTGCACTGATAAGTGGATGTAAAACAGACACCTGCTGCTGCCAACCGCTATCATGTACAACCAGGTAACTGCGGGTAGCAGCTTCGGCTTCGGTAAATACCAGTCCAATGGTATCAATCTGCCGGATCACCAGATTGGTATGGTCTATTAATAAACGTGAAGAATCCTGTTTGTTTTTCTGTTGCAGGAGTACCAATAGAAATAAAGTGAAAGCAACGACAGAAAAGGCAAGTATCCAGCGGATCTTTCCATCCATACTTAAAATCCGGATAGGAGCTTCTGTTTTGTTCATGGGTGCAGATCCTGAGAAGCGGAACGCTTTTGGCGTAAGTAATAAGGTTTATAAAACGGTAGCCTGAATGACAGAGCCTTGCCTTGTAAAGTTACACACTGTACAGGAAGATATTCACCTGCATTACCAAAAGATAAGCCCATCGTCTGCCTAGCTGCTCAGCTTTTTCTCCAGCTCTTCCAGCGATACCCCCTTGGTTTCCGGAACACTGGTAAATACCCAGACCAGCTGCAAAGCCATCATACCGGCAAAAAAAGCAAAAATGGGCCAGGGATTGTCTTTAAAAATGCCATTGTTTTTATCAAGAAATACCGGCGTTACCAGGGTAATCAATGCTGCAAATACCCAATGAATACTGGAGCCAAAAGATTGGCCCGCACTGCGGATCTTGTTGGGGAAGATCTCAGAAATGAATACCCAGATCACGGCTCCCTGCCCAATGGCATGCGCGGCAATAAACAACAGAAGGAAACTCATCAGGAAAACAGGTCCTGCATGCGAATAAAAGGCCCATGATACCATGGATAAACTCAGGATATATCCCCAGGAGCCGATCACCAATAAGGTTTTCCGACCCAGCCGGTCGATCAGATACAGGCCCACAAATGTGAAAATCAGGTTTACGCCGCCAATAGCGATGGAATTGAACAGGGATTCTTTGGCGGCCAGTCCGGCTTTCTCCAGGATCTCGGGCGCATAGTAGAGAATGAAATTGATACCCGATAACTGGTTAAAAAATGCCACCATGAAAGCGAGGTAAATGATCTTTTTGTGTTTAGGGTTAAAGAAAGCCAGGGGTTTGCCACTCACATTCTCATGCTGGTTACTTTGTATGATAGCCGCAGTTTCAGCTTCTACATCGGTTACGCCGATCTGTAACATAATTGCTTTGGCTTTGGCGAGGTCATTCTTTTTGGTGATGAGCCAGCGCGGACTTTCCGACACACCGAATACCAGCAGTGTATAAATGGTAGCGGGAAAAGCGAGTACACCCAGCATCCAGCGCCAGTCGTTCTCGCCGCCAACACCCTGCAGGAAATAATTGGATAAAAACGCCACCAGGATCCCGAAAACGATATTGAATTGGTACAGCGCTCCCAAACGACCTCGGGTTACAGGGGTAGAGATCTCAGAAATATAAATAGGTGCCACTACCGAAGAAACACCGATACCCACACCACCGATAAAACGAAAAAAAGAAAATATATACGGACCTGTAGCCAGTGCAGAACCCACTGCCGATACGGCAAAGAGAATGCCTACCCACAACAACACTGTTTTTCTTCCAAAGACCTCTGTAGGAATGCCACCAAAAATGGCACCCAGCACGGTTCCCCACAAAGCCATCGACATGATAAAAAAGCCATGAAACAAAGGAGTGGTTTGCCAGAGTTCCTTAATGGGTTGGTTGGCACCGGAAATAACAACGGTATCGAAACCGAAAATAAAACCCGCCAATGCCACTACAATTGACCACTGTACCAGTTTGCTTTTATTCATTGCAATCGATTTTGGTACAGGAAGATACGAGGAAAATTGAACAGATGAACAGACGAACAGACGAACAAGGAACATTGAACGGAAGGGTTTAATGAGCAGATCATCTACCCGTTCATTCGACATTCGTCTGTTCATCTGTTCATCTGTTCGTCTGTTCAATATTCATCTGTTCCCTACCTACCCGCCCGATCCCACCCGGTCCATCTCGTCTTTGGCGCTGCCGGATGTACGGCGGGCGGTTTTGAGGGGTTTACCAAAGCGGTAGGTGAGTCCGAGGTTAACAACACGGGTATCTCTCCGCAGGATGAAATATTCTTCTGCACCCGGAAAATCGGTGAGGCCTTCCATGGCCTGTGTAAAGAAAAGATCTCTCACACTGAGGCGAAGGGTTCCTTTTTTATTGAATACCGGGCGGGCAACACCGGCAGATAGCTGGCCTGTAGGATATAACAGCTCCTGCAGATCGTTACGGGCGCGGGTAGTATAAAAACCAGACAGTTCAAAGGTATACAGCCTGCCTGCTTTAAACTGGTTATTCATGCTCAGGTTCAGCTGCGATACGTTGGAGTTATAATTCACATTCTGATAGCCTTTTAATTCTTTGTGGTTATAGAGTGCCTGTCCGGAGAAACTCCACCAACGCAAGGGGCTTGCCTGTACGGCCATGGAAATACCGAGGTTGGTCATACGACCCACATTGCCATTGGTGTAAACAAGAATATCACTTCCCTCATTCAGGAATAACTGGGAGAAATAGTCTTTGATAATGCTGTACGAAACGGTGGTGGTAAGCCATTGGCGGAACTGGTGACTTAACTCCATATTCCAGCTGTACTGTGGCAGAAAAAACGGGTTGCCTCTTTCGTACGTGTATTTGTTGATGATAGAAACATAGGGATTTAGTTTCTGAAAAGGCGGCCGGTCAATCCGGCGGCCGGCGGTAAGGGTGAAGGTGTTGGACGAATCGGCCTGTAAACTGATATAACCCGAAGGGAACAGTCCTGAATAAGTCCTTGAAAAAGCAGAGTCTTTTTGCCGTGCGTTACCCAGCTGGTGTGCATTGTAATGCGTGTTCTCATAACGCAGGCCCAACTGGTAACTCAGCTTTGCGTTTTTCTGTTCAAAGCTGGTGTAGAGTGCATGAATAGTTTCTTCGTATAAAAAATGATTGCTTTTATTCAGGTCTTCTTTCCAGGCAGCGCCATCGTATATTTCATAGGCAGCAAGGTTATCGGTGCGGATAGAAGAAAGTTTATAACCCGATTCCAGTCTGGTATTTTTACCGAGCTGTGCCGTATGGTCCAGCTTGGCAGAATGGATGGTGATGGTTGCCGGTAAACTGCCGCGTGAACCTTCGTTATAGCCACCGGTAGCTTGTAACAGGTTGCTGAACGCCTGTGTATTGCCGATATCGTAGGACAAATAATCAAGATCTGCCGAGATCTCCTGTGTACGGGAGATCGTGTGTTTGGCATTCAGGTTAATACCCCCGTTGCGAAAACGGCCGCGGGTAGCACCAAAGGTCCGGATGGTAGAATCAGTAACACCGCTTGCATTTTTCCAGTTAGCCAGCGCATCGCTGCTGCCCTTGCGGTTATTGGCAATGCCGGTAAAGGCAATACCAATGGTTGTTTGATTGGATGCGTAAAAATCAAGTCCAGCTTTTAAGGTATTACTGCTGTTCTGGTTAAGAAAGCCGGTAGGCTGATCTAACATGGAGAGTAAGGAACCGCTGGGGGTAAAATATTTCCGCAGCGCATAGATATCCATGAAACTCTTGCTGAAATTACTGCTCCAGGTAGCAAAAGCATTAAACCGGCCGTTGCGGTAATTAAGCACCAGGCTATTATTGTTTTTGGGATAACGGCCCTGTGCAACGGAAGTAGAAACCGTTCCGTTAAAACCTACCTGCCGGTTCTTTTTGGTTTTGATATTAATGATGCCGGCATTACCACTGGCGTCGTATTTGGCCGATGGACTTGTAATCAGTTCTATCTGTTCTACCTGCGAAGAGCTCATGCCGCTTAATAAATTATTCAGCTCGCTGCCTGATACATACGTGGGTTTATCATCTATCAATACCAGCACGCCGGCCTTGCCCTGCAGGCTGATACCGCCGTTCCTGTCTACCATTACCCCCGGCGATTTTTCCAGCACTTCCAGTATGGTGGTGCCGGCGTTGGTAACCGATGCGTCTACGTTTACAATGGTTTTTCCCTGCGCCTGCTGTATAAAGGGCTTGCGGGAGCTGACGCTGACGTTAGCCAGTGTTTTGGCCAAAGGTTGTAATACGAGGGTAATTTTTCCGTTGGCCAGTTCTGCCGCAGATAGGGGGAAGAGACCTGCTTCATATCCCACATAATTTACCCGGAGAAAGGATGCTTCCGGAACGGTCATGTAAAAAACCGACAGGCCGTTTTTATTGGTAACGGCGGTTTTCACCAGTTTTTTATCGTTGCCTTTCAGCCATTCTACTACAGCACCTTCCAGGGCTTCTTTCTGCCCGTTTACAACCGTTACACTAAAACTTTCGGCCGGAACCGTTGTCTGGCCGTTCACAAGAAACACGCACAACAGCAATAAAGCCAGCAATAAGATCAGTTGAAGCTTTCTCATGGCAGGAAATTAAAATAAAGACAAGAATCCCGGGTAGGTTTTTGTTGAATGGCTGAATCAGGCATACAGCACCCTCTGCGCCCCTCTGTTACTCCGTGTCTCTGAGTTGAAAAATATCTCCTATCCCTTTATGCGTTCGGGACATAATGGTGTTTTTCAACACAGAGTCGCAGAGATTTGGAGTTGCACAGAGAAAAACAGTTTTACCTCCATTGAATAGTGGTTTATTTGCCAAGCAGTCCCGCCGCTCTTTCCAGGTCTTCGGGTGTATCTATTTCAATGCCCATATAATCGGTTACCACCATTTTTAATGGCACACTGTTTTCGAGATAACGCAGGCATTCGATTTTTTCGGCGGCTTCCAGCGGTGTTATCTCCCAGCTGGTGAAGTTGAGCAGGGCCTGTTTGCGGAAAGCATACACGCCAATATGTTCGTAGTAAGTAATCGGAGATTCTTTGCTGCGCGGATAAGGAATGACGCTGCGCGAAAACAGCAAGGCATTTCCGTTTTTATCAACGGCCACTTTTACATAGTTGGGATCATCAATAAACTGCTGTTCTTTCATTACCTGCATCAGGGATGCCACCTGCACGGTTTTTCCGTCATCCCCGTCAAAAACCCGCAGTAATTTTTCGAGAGGCCCGCGTTTTACAAAGGGTTCATCGCCCTGCACATTCACTACCAGGTCCACATCAAGGCCGGCTACGGCTTCTGCAATCCGGTCGCTGCCGCTTTCGTGATTTTTCAGGCTCATGATGGCTTTGCCACCATTTGATACGATCTCGTTAAAAATAATATCGCTGTCTGTTACTACATACACTTCATCAAACAAACCGGTAGCAAGTGTATTATCGTACGTATGCCGGATCACCGTTTTGTTACCCAGCAGCTGCATTAGCTTGGCCGGAAACCTTGTAGCGGCGTAACGGGCAGGAATAAAAGCACAGATTTTCATAAACGAAATGTATTAAACCGTGCCTTAGTGTCTTTGTGAGAGAAATAAAGTTCCACACAAAGGCACTAAGGCACGGTTGGGTGCAAAAGTATTTTAATAATCTGTCTTTACCGTTTTATCAAACGGAATCCGTAATTGAAAACCCAGGTTCTCATCTTTGGCATTATCCAAAACGTCCAGTCCGTAACGGATCTGTTCTATAGGGGTAGCATCATAGGTTCCGAAGAGGCGGTCCCATACCGAAAAAATATTCCCGTAGTTACTGTCTGTCTGCGGTCGCATATAATGGTGATGCACTTTGTGCATATTGGGCGATACGAGAAACCAGCTGAGTGCGTTATCGAGCCAGAGCGGCAAACGGATATTGGCATGACTGAACTGGGTAAATACCACGCTCAGGCTCTGGTACATCATTACCAGCCACATAGGGGCGCCGCAAACAACTACGCCCACCATGGTAAAGATCACCCGCAGCACACTTTCGCCGGGATGGTGACGGTTAGCTGTTGTGGTATCCACATGTGTATCGGCATGGTGCACCATGTGAAACTTCCACATCCATTTGATCTTATGTTCGAGAAAATGCACAAAATACGCGCCCGCAAGATCGAGCAATAATAATCCCGCAATCATGAATAACCACAAAGGCAGCTGCACGAGGTAGAGCAAACCGAATTGATGTGCCACCACCCAATCGCTCGCTTTAACAATGAGTAAGGCACAGGCGAAATTGATAATAATGGTAGTGAGGGTAAAAAAGAGATTAATGGAAGCGTGTTTCCATTTATTATACCTGAACCCGAACATCGGGATCATCCCTTCGATGATCCAGAAAAAAGTAATGCCACCTGCCAGAATCAAAGCACGGTGCAAACTGGGGATCTGCTCAAAATAGCGGATAATATTCTCTACCATGGGGGCAATCGTTTAGACAGTCAATTTACTAAGAAATCCATTACAGGCAGTAAAGACCTGATTACTGTATTGTTTGCACGTAAGAGCGAGTGGGGGGTAAGACGGATAGTTGTTCTATGTTCTATGTTCTTTGTTCTGCGTTCGTCAGTTCATCTGTTCCTTGTTCATCTGTTCTTCTGTTCACAAAAAAGCCCCCGTTTCCGGAGGCTTTACTATTGTTATAACAGCTTGTTTAGTTATTCAGCATCAACGGCATCACCAGCATCAACAGGTCTTCTCCCTCGCCCTGCTCGGTGGGTTTGATGAGGCCCGCTTTGGTGGGGGTGGATAATTCCATCCGTACATCATCCGTATCGGCGGCATTCAGCATTTCGATCAGGAACTTGGCGTTGAAAGCGATCTGCAGATCTTCGCCATCATACTGGCAGTTCATGCGCTCATTACCTTCAAAGCTGAAGTCTACATCCTGCGCGGCCATCTGTAATTCGCTGCCGGTAATATTCAGTGCCACCTGGTTGGTGCTCTTGTTACTGAATACGTTTACACGACGTAAGGCATTCTGGAAATCAGCTTTGTTTACGATCAGTCGGTAAGGGTTATCTGCAGGGATCACCACTTTGTAATCGGGGAAACGGGCATCGATCAGTCTACAGATCATCTGGGTAGAACCGTGGTTCACAAACAGGTGGTTGCTGTTATAGCTGATGTTGAGCTCATCTTCATTATCGGGTAAGGCATTCTTTAACAGGTTCAGCGGTTTTTTAGGAACGATGAAAGAATCTGTTTTAGACGCTTTGGTATCGGTTCTTTTGTAACGTACCAGCCTGTGTGCATCGGTGGCCACAAACTGCACGCTGTCTTTGGTGAGTTCAAAGAAAACACCTGTCATAGCCGGACGCAGGTCATCGCTGCTCACCGCAAACAGGGTTTTGTTGATGGCGGTCAGCAAGGCGCTGCTGCTCATGGTAAAACCGGTGGTATCATCGGCAGCGGGTTCTTTCGGAAAATTATCCGGATTTTCGCCCATTACCTTGTACTTACCGTTATCGCTGGTAATTTCAACGGCAAAATTTTTGTCGATATTGAAAGTCAGGGGCTGGTCGGCAATATTCTTCAGCGAATCCAGCAGGATCTTGGCGGGAATACAAACCTTACCATTGGTTTTGCTTTCTACTTCCATCTGAACCCGCATCACGGTTTCGAGGTCCGTAGCTACTACATTGAGTTTTTTGTCCTGTATCTCAAATAAAAAGTCTTCCAGGATAGGTAAAACCGTGTTGGCATTGATCACACCGCTGATCTGTTGCAGGTGTTTTAACAGCGAAGATGACGAAACAATAAATTTCATTCTACACAATTTAAGTTCGCAACAAACCTACTGTAAAATGTTAATATTCCCTCATAGAAATCACAGGCTGTTTCCTTAAAAAGGCGAATGTGAATGAGTTGTGGATTGAGCCGATACTTGTTAACAGGAAAGGTTTTCCATCAGTTCCTGGTAAGTATTCCGGTTCACGGGTTTTACTAGGTAATCGGAAACGGATTTGTAGGAGCGCGACCGCTGCATATCGGTGCTGTTAACTGATGAGCTGACCATGTAAACCGTGATGGGCTTGGGAAAGGAAGTGGCAAGTTTGTTATACTCTTCGAGAAACTCCCAGCCGTTCATCACAGGCATATTGATATCGAGAAAGATCACATCGGGCAGGGCATCGGGATTGGCGGGCAACTGTTCAATGAAATAATTGAGGGCTTCTTTACCATCATAAAAAGAATGAATCTGCTTGGCCAAACCGGTAGATTCCAGTATTACCCGGGCGGTGTACTGGTAGATATTATCGTCGTCGATCAGGCAAACGATATGTTTCTGTTTCACATCGGTCATGGTTCTTCAAATAAATAGTTACTTTAAGGAAAGAAAAGCGGGAGGATATTGGGAATTGTTTTCAAATATAGGCTATTATCCAATAAGTTGCACCCTTGAAACAGCGTGTTACCCCCGAAATGGCTTACCCTAAGATCCGCCACTACTGCGGGTATAGCGAGCGTTGCCATTATGAAGTACGGGAGAAGCTTTTTAGTTTTGGCCTCTTCCAAAAAGACGTGGAAATCCTGCTCTCCCGGCTGATTGAGGAGGATTACCTGAACGAAGAGCGGTTTGCAGTACTTTTTGCCGGCGGCCATTTTCGCCAGCGCAAATGGGGCCGCACCCGGATCGTGTATGCCCTGCGGCAGAAAAAGGTAAGTGAACAGAATATCCGCCGGGCGCTGAAGGAAATAGATGAGACCGAATACCTGGACACCCTGCAAAAGCTGGCCCAGACAAAATGGAAAAGCCTGAAAGACGAACAATATATGAACCGGGAAGCCAAAACAACGGCTTTCCTGTTACAAAAAGGCTATGAAAGACCGCTGATACAGCATGCCATCAGTAAGCTGAAATCGGGTAAGGAAACTAAATCGTAGGTAACTGCATGAGAAAATGGGTACAAAAGGGTTGGTTGTGGATGATCTGCTGTTGTATGGTCGGACAGGGGCGTGCACAAACCCGATCAATCCCCTCCTATGGCAGGGAATTCACGTTTACAACCGAGAATGATGCTTACCTGTTGCAGAAAAAAGATGCCTATTATACCAATGGTTTTTTTTTCAACCTCAGAACCGCTACAGAAAAAAAGGGCGAAAGGATCATCAGCTCTTATGAATTGGGACAAAAGATCTACACCCCCCTAATCCGGAAAACCACCAGTGCTAAAGATATTGACCGCCCCTATTGCGGTTATCTGTACCTGCAGTTTATGCAAACCCATTTTCCTGCCAACGATGCTATTCTGCAGTACCAGGCTACGTTGGCACAGGTTGGACAGGCTTCTTTGGGCGAGGATATCCAGAACAGTTATCATAAAATGCTGGGATATGCACGTTTTACCGGCTGGCAATACCAGGTGCAGAATGCATTGGGCATTGATGCCGGTATCAAATATGCCCAAACCCTGTTACAGGATAGCAGCCTGTTCAAATTTGTACCCGTAATAGAAGCCAGTCTGGGGATGAATTACACCTATGCCGGTATTGGTACCTATTTCTGTCTGGGCGCATTTGAAAAGAACCAGCAAAGCGCTTTGTGGAATACAAGACTGCAAAAAAGAGCCGTAAAGACTGATAGAAAGTTTGAATTGTTTGCCTACTGGTATCCACAGGTATTGTTCCAGGGATATAATGTTACGGTACAGGGAGGTTTAATCAGCAAGGGCCAGGGTGCCGTACTTGCAGATCCGGAGCCGGTGATGTTTCTGCAGCATATCGGGCTATGTTTTGCCAACGGCAGATTTACCACCAAGCTGGCACTGGTTATACAGTCTAAAGAAACCACCACCCAAACCGATTCACATCAATACGGATCTGTGCAGCTGAGTTACCGTTTCCATTAACTTGCAGGGTATAATACCTCCCCCATGCCAACACTTAGTTTTACCATCATTCAAACCCGCTTACACTGGGAAGATAAGCAAGCCAACCTGGCCATGCTGGAAGAAAAGATCCTGGGCATCCGCGAAAAAACCGAGATCGTGGTACTGCCTGAAATGTTCAGTACCGGGTTCAGCATGCGACCCCAACTACTGGCCGAGACAATGGACGGTACTACGGTACAATGGATGAAACGGATAGCCGCTACCAGAAAAATCGTACTCACCGGCAGTGTTATTATAGAAGAGGAGGGCCATTATTATAACCGCCTGCTCTGGGTATTGCCCGATGGCAAACTGGGCTATTACGATAAAAGACACCGTTTTGCTTTTGCAGGAGAAGACAAGGAATATACAGCAGGTAATAAAAGGCTGATCGCACAGGTGAAGGGTTGGAAGATCAATCTGCAGGTATGTTACGATCTCCGTTTCCCGGTGTGGGCAAGGCAGCAATCAACCGATACACCCGAATACGATGTGTTATTGTATGTAGCCAACTGGCCCGAGCGAAGAAGTCATGCCTGGAAAACCTTACTCACGGCCAGAGCCATTGAAAACCAGTGCTTTGTAGTGGGTGTGAACCGGGTGGGAGAAGATGGGAATGGGATCCATCACAGTGGCGACAGTATGGTAGTGGATGCGCTGGGCGTTACTTTGTATCATAAACAGGAGGAAGAAGATATCTATACCATCATTCTCGAAAAAGACAGGCTGCAGGAAGTAAGACAAAAATTTCCTTTCTGGAAAGATGCCGACCAATATAAAATTTTACCCAACGAAGAAGATTGACATGACAAAAACCTATTACGCAGATAAAGTATTTACCGGAGAAGAGTGGCTGCAGGAACAGGTAGTAACGGTGCAGGATGGAAAGATCGTAGACATAAGCGCAGCGGCCTCGTTGGCAGAAACACCTGCGGAAAAATATCCTGTGATAGCACCGGCTTTTATGGACATACAGATCTATGGCGCCTACGACAGATTACTGGCCGTTTACCCCGAAGCCGCATCCCTGCACAAATTATATGATTACTGCAGCAAGGGAGGCGCTTCCCATTTTCAACCTACGGTTGCCACCAATTCTACAGAAGTGTTTTTTGCGTGTATAGATGCTGTAAGGGCCTACTGGAAAGAAGGGGGTAAAGGATGTATCGGTTTGCATGTAGAAGGCCCCTGGTTACACCCCGTTCGCAAAGGCGCCCACCTGGAAAAATTTATACACTCACCCACAATTGAAGAAGCAAAAGAGCTGCTGGAGTACGGCAAGGGAGTGATTACCATGATTACCCTGGCACCGGAAGTTTGCAGCAAAGAAGTGATAGAGCTGATCCGCTCTTACGGGGTCATTATTTCTGCCGGCCATAGCAATGCCACCTACGCCGAAGCCACCACTGCTTTTGATGAAGGTATTACCACCGCCACGCATTTATTCAATGCCATGAGCCCGCTGCAACACCGCGCACCCGGACTGGTTGGTGCTATTTTTAATCACCCCCAAGCCATGGCCAGTATTGTACCCGATGGTTTTCATGTAGATTTTGCCGCGATACGTATTGCTAAAAAAATGATGCAGGAGCGTTTGTTTGTGATCACCGATGCGGTAACCGAAACCACCGAGGGTCCTTACCCACACCATCTCGCCGGCGACAGGTACGAATCCAACGGCATTCTCAGCGGATCTGCATTAACCATGGCCAGTTCTGTGCGGAAACTGGTAGAGAATGTTGGCATTGAACCGGGCGAAGCCTTACGCATGGTAAGCCTCTACCCCGCGCAGGTAATGAACAAAGCCCATAGCATGGGCAGGATTGCCAAAGGGTATGATGCCAATATGGTAATGCTGAATAACGAATGGGAAGTACTGGCCCTGGTTACTGCCTGATCATTGCTGAAACGCGTTCCAGCCTTGTGCGGTAATTGGAAAAGTATTTCCACCTTTGGTGTGCAGTTTGCAGCCTTCTTCTATATCTGTCATATAACCGATCACACTGATCTCTTCGTTGAGGGTGATCTTGTCATAATCTTCCTGTTTCAGGGTAAAGATCAACTCATAATCTTCTCCGCCATTCAAGGCACAAACAGTGGGATCGAGTCCGAACTTAAAAGCAGCCTGGCGGCTATCATCTGCAATCGGTAGTTTTTCTTCATAGATCACACAACCCAGACTGCTTTGTTTACAGAGATGTAATACTTCGCTGCTGATACCATCGCTCACATCCATCATAGAAGTTGGCAGTATATCATTCTGTTCAAAAAATTCGATGGTTTCTTTCCGTGCTTCCGGTTTCAGCAGGCGGCCTACGATATAACTTTCGTTCTCGAGGTCGGGCTGCAGTTGTGGGTTTTCGAGATAGATCTTTTTTTCTCTTTCCATGAGCGTTAAACCGAGGAAAGCGCCACCGAGATCGCCGCTAACGCAGATCAGGTCTCCTTTCTGTGCGGTGCTGCGTTTCACCAGTTTCTCCGGAACCACTTCGCCGAGGGCGGTTACAGAAATGATAAAACCTTTGTTGGAGGAAGAAGTATCTCCTCCCACCAGGTCTACTCCATGTTTTTCGCAGGCAATATATACCCCTTCGTAAAACTCGTCCAGTGCTTCCAGGCTGAACCGGTTGCTGATGGCGATGCTCATGGTGATCTGTGTAGGCTGTGCATTCATGGCATACACATCGCTGAGGTTTACCATCACGGCTTTGTAGCCCAGGTGTTTCAGTGGGGTATACATAAGGTCAAAGTGAATACCTTCTACCAGCAGGTCGGTAGTAATGACGGTCTGTTTGCCAAAATGATCGATCACAGCTGCATCATCGCCCACACCCAGTACGGTAGAAGCATTGTGTATTTCAAAATTGCGGGTAAGATGATCGATCAGACCAAATTCTCCTAACTCACTGATTTCTGTTCTTTGATCCATAGTAATACCAATTATATATGCTTTTTGTAACGCTGCTTTTTCTAAAATTCTCCTCCGTTTACGACTCTCAGTAACTCATCATGGATCTTGCCGTTGGTGGCAATGATATGGGGTTGGTAGGGAGAGTAATGATCGCCATTAAAGTCGGTTACTTTACCACCGGCTTCTTCTACAATCAGAAAACCTGCGGCACTATCCCATGCCTGTAATTTGTGTTCGTAAAAACCATCAAACCTGCCGGCGGCTACCCAGCAAAGATCGATAGCGGCACTGCCGAGCCGGCGAACTGGCACCCCTTTGCGGATCAGTTTGGAGAAAATTTCTATCGGTCCGTTAGCGGTATCGAGATAGGTATAGGGAAATCCGGTAACGAGGCAGCTGTTGATGACTTCGGTTTTTTCGCTTACATGAATCCTTTTATCGTTCATAGTAGCGCCAAAACCATGCTGCGCAAAAAATAATTCTTTCAGAAAAGGATTGTATACGGCACCCATGATCATCTGGCCATTGTGTTCCACCCCGATGCTGACACAACAGATCGGAATGCCATTGGCAAAGTTCACCGTACCATCAATCGGGTCGATGATCCATTTGTACGATGAGTCCATCACGATCTCACCACTCTCCTCACTCAGGATAAAATGATCGGGAAATTCTTTCTGGATCACTGCAAAAATGGCTTTTTCAGCAGCATGATCCGCTTCTGTAACCAGGTTATTGATCCCTTCCTTGTTACTCACTTTGAATTCACCATTAAAAAAACGGGTGATCTCTGCCGCGCCGGCTTCTGTTGCTTTCAGCAACGTGTGTTTTAACATCATGCTGCAAAAGTAAGAAAAGACCACCAAGCTATCTATTCTGGCTGCCGCTATCCGGCATCCGGCACCCGGAATCCAGTATCTTGTACCCAGAATCAGACCGTGCAACTATCCATCATCATAGTTAATTATAATGTCAGGTATTTTCTCGAACAATGCCTGCATTCCGTGTTACGGGCATCTGCCGGACTGGACATGGAATGTTTTGTGATCGATAATGGCTCTACCGATGGCAGTGTCGAATACCTGAAACCGCTGTTTCCTTCCATCAGATTCATTACAAATCAGAATAATCCCGGTTTTGCCAAAGCCAATAACCAGGTGCTGCCGCTTTGCACCGGCGAATATGTGCTGTTTCTGAACCCGGATACACTGGTTCCGGAAGACGCATTCCGGTCATGTCTGTCCTATATCAAAGCAGAACCTGCTGCCGGTGCGCTCGGTGTGAGGATGGTGGATGGGAAGGGCCGGTTTTTACCGGAGAGTAAACGATCGTTTCCTTCCCCGCTCACTGCTTTTTTCAAACTTACCGGACTGGCTGGCCTTTTTCCCCGTTCGGGATTGTTTAACCGTTATGCATTGGGCAACCTGGATGAGTTCGCCAATCATAAAGTAGCCGTACTGGCGGGTGCCTGTTTACTGGTAAAAAGAGAGCTGCTTTTGCAGTTACAGGGGTTTGATGAAAATTATTTTTTGTATGGGGAGGATATTGACCTGAGTTACCGCATCCGCCAGGCGGGATATGAGAACCATTATTTTGCCGGTACCACCATCCTGCATTTTAAAGGTGAAAGTGCGGGTAGTAATAGTCTGCGCCATGTAAAATATTTTTATGAAGCCATGCAGGTATTTGTGCGTAAACATTACCGGGGCAGTGGCGGAAAATTGCTGGTATTATTTTTACAGGTGGCCATTGTATTACGCGGGTTCCTGTCTGCAGGAAAACGTTTGACAAAACCTTTACTATGGCCCCTTGCGGATCTGCTTACTGTGTGGATCAGCCTGCTATCCTTTCGTTTTTTCTGGGTACAGCAGTTCCGCAACGGGAAAGATTTTGGGGTGCATCTGCTGGACTATGGCCTTCTGCTATGCGCTTTGTTATTTGTGTTGTCGGCTGCTTTTGCGGGTTTGTATGATCAGCGAAGGCGGATCTCGCAGCTGTTCTCATCGCTCCTGTTTGCTGTAATCAGCCTGTTGGCCCTGTATTCGCTCCTGCCCGAAAGTCTTCGCTTTTCCAGGGGGGTAAT
Organism: Sediminibacterium sp. GW821-FHT12F12; assembly: GCF_058806635.1. Lineage (NCBI taxonomy): Bacteria > Pseudomonadati > Bacteroidota > Chitinophagia > Chitinophagales > Chitinophagaceae > Sediminibacterium > Sediminibacterium sp. GW821-FHT12F12. Next base: position 143,477 of record NZ_JBXAPW010000007.1, read on the forward strand.
GTTATGGGGCAGTTTACTGGCGGTAGTAATCATGTTGCTGGTGCGCAGGTTCTTTCAACAGCCGGGACAAAGCAGCGAAGAAGACGCAACGGTGGTGGTGGCTTCTGCCGGAGATTACCGTAAGCTGCTTCCGCTTCTCCAAAAAGAAATGATGGATGAATGGCTGCTCGGTCGCCTATCGCCGCGGGCTGGTGATGAGGAAGCCATAGGTGCGCTGGCAGCATTGCCCACCCTTAGTACCCAACTGGGTATTAAAAGAGTGATCTTTTGTATCGGCGATCTCGGGCTACAGGAGGTATTGCCGGTAATGCAGGCCTGCCGCCAACAACCACTCCGCTTCCTGTTTCATGAATCCGGTAGTAACAGCATAGTGGGTAGTCAAACAGGGGCACCCGGCACAAGTATCATCACACCCTTTGTTTCGTATGCCATTGCAGAACCCTATCAGCAACGAATGAAAAGGTTGGTTGATCTGGCCATAGCGATACTCTTTTTGATAACCCTGCCCCTGCATCTTTTTCTGCAACCCAGGTTTGGCGGTTTTCTGCAAAATATTTTTCTTGTATTGCTGGGTAAACGAACATGGGTGGGTTATACTTCTGCATTAAACAGATTACCTGTCATCAAAGCGGGTGTTGTAACTTTCATGGGAAAACACACCGTACTCTCTCCTGATGCACGGGAACAGGCTGATCGGCGTTATGCCAAACAGTACGACTGGTGGGAAGATGCCCATACAGTGGTTCGCTATTACCGCCAACTGGGAGGATGATACAGGTAAAGGAAAGGCGGTGGCTCATCACAAATCGTAGCATAATTACGGCATTTGCGTTAGCTTCGTAGCTTCTAAAAACCGGCTTCTAACGATGGCTATACTTGATATCAAGCTTCCTAATACCATTTTAAAAGCACTCCGGCTGCCGCAGAACAATCCGCGCAGGCAGCAGATCAAAGTATTGAAAAAGCTGCTCCGCAAAGCCAGGTTTACCGAGTTTGGTCAGCAATACCTTTTCGACGAGATCCTCCTCAGCAAACACCCCGGGAAAAAATTCCAGGAACTGGTTCCTACTTTTAACTATAACAAGATCTATAAAGAGTGGTGGCATAAAACCCTTGAAGGCAAATCAGACATTTGCTGGCCGGGTAAGATCCAGTATTATGCGCTCAGCAGCGGTACCAGCGAGTCGGCCAGTAAATATATCCCCATCACCAATGATCTGCTAAGGGGTAATAAGATCGTCATGATCAAACAACTGTTGAGCCTGCGTACCTATGAAGATATTCCCTTCAGTTCCATCAGTAAAGGCTGGCTTACGCTGGGCGGCAGTACCGATCTGCAGAAAGGGCCGGGTTATTATGCCGGCGATCTGAGTGGCATTACCGTAAAAAAAGCGCCTTTCTGGTTCCAGCCCTTTTATAAACCGGGTAAGGAAATAGCGAGGCAGAAAGACTGGAATAAAAAACTCGAGGAGATTGTAGAAAAAGCGCCTGAATGGGATATTGGCTTTGTGATAGGCGTACCCGCCTGGATCCAGATGTGTATGGAGATGATCATCCAGCGGTATAAACTGAATAATATCCACGAAATGTGGCCCAACCTCGCTTTTTTTGTACACGGGGGTGTCAGTTTTGAACCCTATAAAAAAGGGTTTGAAAAACTGCTGGGTAAACCGATCAATTATATCGAAACCTATCTCGCCAGTGAGGGTTTTATTGCTTACCAGGAACGGCAGCATGCCACCGGTATGCGACTGGTAACCGGGGAACATATTTTTATGGAATTCGTTCCTTTTGATGATAAGAATTTTGACGCGGATGGTGATATGGTTCCGAACCCCGAAGCCCTGATGATACATGAGGTGGAGGAAGGCAAGGACTATGCTTTACTGATCAGCACTGCTGCCGGTACCTGGCGCTACCTGATCGGCGATACCATTCGTTTTGTAGACAAGGAAAGATGCGAGATCGTGATCACGGGCCGCACCAAACATTTTCTCAGTCTGGTAGGCGAACACCTGAGTGTAGAGAACATGAACAAAGCCATTCAGCTGGCCAGTGAAGAACTGAATATCTGTATTCCCGAATTTACCGTAGCCGGTGTACCCTATGATAATTTCTTTGCCCATCATTGGTACGTTGCCTGCGACGATAAAGTAGATGCCGTACAACTGGCCAAACTGATCGATGAGAAACTGAAAGCACTCAACGATGATTACGCGGTGGAAAGAAAAAGTGCGCTGAAAGACGTTCGCCTGAATGTACTGAGCGAAAAACAGTTCATGGATTTTATGCAGGCCAAAGGCAAAGTAGGCGGTCAGCATAAATTTCCGCGGGTACTGAAGGGGTCAATGCTCGACGATTGGCACAAATTTCTGAAAGCACAGGATCCTACCCTGTCGATTCCTGTATAAATAAATCATTACACATGATCCGGCGCTGGTGCTTGTTTTTTTCCCTGGCCGTTACAGTCACTTGTATCCGGGCGCAATCCCTGGATGCATCAGTACTGAGAATAAAAGCACCCGAAACCTTCAGGGCCGTTTTCACCACCACCAAAGGTGATTTTGAGATTGAGGCTTACCGTAAATGGTCGCCACTGGGGGTAGACCGGTTATACCAGCTGATCAGCACTGGTTTTTATAACAAGGCATTATTGTTCCGGGTAGAGCCGGGTTTTGTGGTGCAGTTTGGTGTATCTGCCAGCAGGATGGCCAACCGTTTCTGGGACCCTAAAAAATTACCGGACGAGCCCATGTTGCAAAAAAATACCAGAGCCACCATCGCTTTTGCCAGGGGAGGCCGTAACGAAAGGGCCACGCAGATCTTCATCAATCTTTCCGACAACAAAAAACTGGATACGGTAACCCGCGGCGGTATCAAAGGATATACGACCGTTGCCCGGGTAACCAAAGGGATGCAAAATATTCAACGTTTTTATGCGGGGTATGGTAAACAACCCATACAGATCCAGGATTCTTTGTACAAATATGGAAATTTTTATTTCGAAGAGCGCTTCCCGCAGCTTGACCAGATCATCAGCGCCCGGATTGTTAAATGAACGAAAAGCTATTTGATGAAAGGTATCCGCACTAACACAAAATCTAAGATTAAAACTTACTTTCGGGAAATAGAATAACAGCAAACAGCAATGATAGCGGCAGTGATCAAAGGATTGGTATTGGGTGTGTTTCTTGCCATTTCGGTAGGACCGGTCATTTTCGCCATCCTCAAACAAAGCATCAATAATGGGCATAAAGCCGGGTATGTATTTGTAGCCGGCATTTCGGTTAGCGATATCATGCTGGTGCTGATCTGCAATTTCTTTACCTCCCTGTTCGACCAGGCGCTGAATCACAAAACATTTATTGCGGTAGCAGGTAGTATTTTCCTGGTGGCCGTGGGTGTGTATACGCTGTTTTTTAAAAAAGTAAAAACAGACGAAGACAATAATATCATCTCCAAGAAATTCCGCAAGCGCGATTTTGTAGCGGTTTTTTTATCCGGATTCTTTATCAATGTATTAAACCCCGGTGTATTCCTTTTCTGGTTTGCCTGGACCGCCGCCATACTGGCCGATTCGCTGGCGGCAGCTAATCCGATGCAATACCGGGTCATTGTTTTTGGTACCTGTTTACTGTTTGTATTGGCAACCGATATAGCCAAAGTAGCACTGGCCGCCCGCCTGCGTTCCAAACTCACCCCCAAGATCCTCACCAATATCAACCGCCTCTCAGGCCTGATCCTGATCGGCTTTGGTATTGCCTTAGGCTGGGGCATTATGGCGTATGGAGATAAGATCAAATGAGTTTCGTGAGTCGTGAGACGTGAATCGTCAGTCTTTGGGCTTTCTATATATTTTTAACTCACTACTCACTACTCACGACTGACGATTCACGCCTCACGCATTCACGATTAACAGTTCTTTTACACCTCATTCCCCGCTAACAGTTATCTTAGAACTGTGAAACCACTGCTAACTGCTGCCTTTATTTTTTGGAGTATCACCTATAGTTATTCACAGAGCGATCTGCTGGTATTGAAACAACGGAACCAAACTATACAGACATGGGTGCCGGGTAGTGTGATCAATTTTCAGTTCAGCAGCAAACAATGGATCCAGGGCATCATCAAAAACATCCGCAATGATTCTATCCTGCTCGAGCAGATAGATGTGCGGCAGGTGCCCAATAGTTTTGGTTTTCCCACCATCGATACGGCTAAACTCGGTATCATGAAACTGCATGTGAACGAGATCTATGGCATGCCCAAACGAAACTTCGGCGGCAGTATTTTCACCAATGGCATCTTATTACAGCTAGGTAGTGGCGCTTTTATCTTCCTCAATATCTTCAATAGCCTGATCAGGAACGAACAGGTGTTCAGCTCGCTCAACCTCTCAAGACTGGGTGTAGCGGCGGGTGTGTTCGTAGTGGGCAGCCTGTTGCGGGCCAGTCATAAAACCTATATTATCCTGGGAGGTAAGTACCGCATGCAAACGATCCATCTCGCCAATACAAAACCCTGATCCTGAATTGTGTAGTTGAAAATGTATGCCGGGTTTTAGTATCTTGCTCCTCTCATGCGCATCAAAACCCTGCTTTCCAAAACCTGGTGGTATACCAAACGCATCCTGTTCTGGGGGTTTGTTTCCTCCCTGTTATATATCATTATCTGCCGCTGGGTAATGCCACCCATTACCATTACACAGATCACGAATAGTTTCGGGTACGGATTGAAGAGAGACTATGTAAGTGGTAAAGAAATTTCGCGCAATGCCAAACTGGCCGCTATTGCCAGCGAAGACCAGGCATTTCCTGATCATGGTGGTTTTGACTGGGACGCGATTGAAAAAAGCCTCAAGCCCAAAAAGAAAGGGAAAAAAACCAAGATCCCCCTGGGCGGTGGTGCCAGTACCATTACACAACAGGTGGCCAAAAATGTTTTTTTATGGCAGGGAGGAGGCATCACCAAATACATCCGGAAAGTGCCGGAAATGTATTTCACCAAAATGATCGAATGGATCTGGGGCAAAAACCGGATCCTGGAAGTGTACCTGAACACAATTGAAATGGGTCCGGGCATTTTTGGTATTGAAGCGGCGGCACAGAAATATTTTGGTAAAAAAGCCAAAAATCTCAGCCGTGCCGAAGCGGCCATGATCATTGCCTGTTTACCCAACCCCAAACGGTTTACAGTAAAACCGATGAGCCGGCGCGTATCCTGGCGATACCCACAGATTCTGCAGCAGATGAATAATATTGAGGATGACGAAGATGTGCTGGCCTTGCTGAAATAAACCTAACGCAGATAGGTTTCTACCGCCGCAATGGAAGTAGTGAGTCTGTCTTCATAACTGCCGCTGATCTCTACCCAGGGTACAGATTGGTTGATGAGGATATCTTTGTAGATATGATATAATTCCAACCGGTTCTTTTCATCCGGGTATTCGCGTAACTCATCTTTCACCCAGGGCAGATCTGTACTGCAAAGCAGGTAGAGATCGTATTTTCTTTCCACTACCTGGTCCAGAATAAACTGGTGGCATTTGCCGAACACATATTCGCACCAGACTTTCATTACATACATATCGGTATCCACAAAAAGCAGGGGTGATTGATCAGAGCTGGTCAGATCATGTGGGTTCACCCAGGTGCGTTCATTCACCATCGACCACTGGCTATTTACCAGCGATGTATACTCATCCTCCAGTGCCAGTTGTCCTTTGGCAATGGTGAGCAGGTCATCAAACGTATAGTTCTTACCGTTGGTAAGCAGGTATTCCCTCGCGAACTCCGGGCACCACTGCATACGGTAATGCTGTGCGAGTAATTCGCATAAAGTGCTTTTGCCGGTAGATTCGGGGCCGATGATGACGACTTTTTTGATCATGTATTTTGTTGAATATCGAACAGATGAACAGACGAACAGAAGAGCAAGGAACAGACCAATGAAGTTAAACGCACCATCTTTGTTTCTTTACTTTTCAGTCTCCTTATTCTTTTGAGCAGTAGCAATACTTTTTACAAAAATGCTGATCAGTTCATTACATTCACGTTGAACAGCATTAATAGTATTGTCTTCCAGCCAGTTCAGTTTATTAATAATTTTCAGGCAGTTGCCGCTTTCCCGAAGTTCTTTTAAAGCAATTTTCATTTTATGTATAAAATCCGATCGTGACTCAGCCGATTGTGCCTCTCCATAAAGCAAGGCGGGCGAGCTTCCACTCCTTGTTAACTGGTTAGCAAGATGTGTCCCCGCCAGATTTTTTGGAAGTCGATCAGCCATTTTGATCATTGTAACAGCAAAATCGATTAATCGATCACTCAAATCATAATAACGGTTCATCCGACTATGGTTTAGCTTAATACAAAGTGCTAAACTTTACCAAACCTACCAACCGTATTTCCCGCACACTACTCGCGTATTTTACCCCCCCTCTTCCCCTGTTCGTCTGTTCGTCTGTTCATCAGTTCGTCTGTTCCCCACCCTCCTCCTCCACTCCACCCACCCCGCTATCGCCAATACAAACAATACCACAAACTGCACACTTGTAAAAACATACCCCTTGATAAAGTATAACGGGATAGATGCCATATTTGTTGCGATCCACCAGAGCCAGCTTTCTACTTTCTTTCGGGCCATGAGCCACATACCGGTATAGGCCGTGGCAGAAGCAAATGCATCGGCCCAGGGAATAGCTTCGGGGGCAAAAGCTTTTTGTGCCCAGGTTAAGGCAGTAAAGATGGCCACGTAAAAAACGGCAAAAAAGAGTAACTGCTGTATCCACTCTTTACGGCTGCTGTAGGTAATATGCAGCACCAGCTCTTGTTTTGTTTTGTCTTTCCGCGACCAGAGAATCCAGCCATAAATACTCATAATACTGTAGTAAAGATTTACACTGGCTTCGCCGAGTAAATGACCCTTGATGCTTAGATAGATGTAGAAAATAGTATTAATAAGGCCTACGGGATACACTAAAATATTTTCCTTCCGGCTAAACCAAACGCTGCCAATCCCCGCCAATACGGCGATGAATTCGATAGGGCCGGTTTGCTGCAGACCACTGATGAACTGTTGATAAATCTCTGCTATACTCATCATAGTTTCCTCAAAGTAAGGAATCCATCGCTAGCAAAAAACAGTAGCAAACAAAAAGGCCCATACCTGTTGGCGCAGACAATGCAACGCAAACAGGTATGGGCGCGTACAACAGCCGGTATATGATTATTCCAACTTGCTGATCAACCCCCAGCCATTGGCTACCGAACTGAGACCGATCATCAGTTCATTCTTTCCTTTCTGTAATGGAAGGAAGAGCGCATCGGCAATAAAACTTTTATCGATCAGTCCTTTGTAGAAAGATCCTTTTAAACGATAGCTATGATCACCATGATAAAGGATCTGTCCGTTCAGAAACACCCAGATCCGGTTTGTAAAATCGAGACTCATTTTTTTAGTGAGGACTGCTGCACTGGTAAGATCCATTTTGATCCATACAAGGTCGTTGCTGTTCTGCTCAAATGTTCCGGAGGTTTTTTTAAACCGGTATTTCCCGATATTGAGTAACCCATCTTCTTCTGCAGCTACTGTATCCCAACGTAAAGACTGATCTGTTGGGTAGGTTAGTATTTTGGTTTTTTTATCGATCGTAAATGCCTGCGACAGCTGGTAGGTAGTAACCAAACCGTTTTCTTTTCTTTCAGGAATAGTTGTAAAGGGAGATGCCGGTAAAGCTGTATAGCTGAAATTGGAAAAGCTTTGTTCACCCAAACACCATAGTCCGATTTTGCCGGTACGGTTCTGTGTACGAAGGTTATTGACAACCAACGATGGCATTGTGTCTGTGTTAATGAATAACCTGGCGGTATTTCCCTTCACGATTATTTTCATGTGTACCCAACCCGTTTCGGGATATACATATTTTGCCTGGTGTTCGGGGTAGAGCTGCCAGTAATCTTCGTTATGGAAAAAGGGGGCGTACTGGATAGCATCATCCCTGCCGGATAAGGGTATCCGTAGATACATGTTCTCGCAGGTCTCATCCCGATCGCCACGAAAACTAATGCCGGTAAGACTTTTTTTCGGCGACACAGAAAGATCCACTTCAATAATACCATCTTCAAACAATACATCTTTTGCCCAAACCGTTCCGCGCTTCAGGGTTAATACTTCCCTTCCGTCCATTTCATGGAAACTTGTCTTGAGAGAGTCTCCGTTCCAGTGGCCGGACCGCATGGGAATGGATTGTGACAGTGCCACCAGTTGGGAAATAAAGAACAAGGGTGTGAGTAGGATCTTATACATAGCTGTAATTTTTTGTAAAATTCAACTACAGTCCATGGTCCTGATGGTCATTTTGTTTACAGGAAGGTCAATTCATACCTGTTCGCGGTATTGCTGTGGTGATACGCCGGTTTGGTTTCTGAAAAACCGGTTAAAATTGGATGGATCTGAAAATTGCAATTGGTAGGCTATTTCGGCAACCGTATCATCAGTTTGGGAGAGAAGCCGTTTAATGGCAGCTATCTGTTTGTCGTGAATCATTTGCTGGGCGGTAATGCCGGTATGCTGCTTGCAGAGTTTGTTCAGTTGTGCCGCACTCACCTGCAGCAGTTGCAGGTAATCTACCACGCGGTGATGTGTCTGGTACTGAGTTTCTACCAGCGAACGGAACCGGAAAAAGACCGGATGAACATAGAGGTCTCCCTGTAAACCATTTTTTGCTGAATAAGAACGGTTCAGCAACACGAGTAGCTGATATAAGAAGGCGCGTAATAAATGTGGACTGTCTGTTTGCAGCTCTTGTATCTCCTGTTCAATTTCCGACAGGATCGTGTCATATTTCCTGATGGCTGTACTGTCTGCCAACAAACTTGTGGACTGTCTGTACTGATGAAAGAATCCCAGACGGTAAAGAAAAAGTTCGTCGGTAAAAAAACGGTTCAGAAAATCTTTTTCAAAATAAATGGCATAACCGCTAACGGGTTGCTGAATATGCCAGCTGCGGATATGCCCCGGCGATGTAAAAATAATACGGCCTGATCGCAAAGGGATTTTATGATCATCCAATATGAAATAACCACTCCCCTTTTTGATGAAGAGTATTTCATAAAAACTCAATTGATGAGGTTCTGCCCCGAGGTTAAAATTGGGAATCTTTTCGATCCTTCCGATATCGAGCAGTAATTCACGCCCGTATTTGGCGGGCAGGAAATGATAGGTTTTTCTTTTCCCAGAACTGGTTACTCCTTTTTTCATAGGACGCGGATAACGCTTATTTACTCGGCATTCGTATTTTTCAGGTTTCTGCTCACTGCTTCGAGGTGATGTAACACGTGGTGGGCAGTAAAATACAGCATTTCCCTGAGTGTTAATTTGCCCAGCAAGGGATGCGGCAGAATATAGGTATCTAATGCTTCTTCTGAATGGTTGTTTGTTTTGTTACAAAGCGCCTGTACCAGTTTCTGCAGTTTGTGTACGAGGGCTTTCTTCTGATCTGCTGTAATTGCCGGCGGTGTAAAGCGGGCAGAAGCCCTTCCACCTTCCAGTAATTTGCGCTGGTACTTTTCTACCAGTTGTTCATAGGTTTTGGAAGGCCGGTTGGCTGTTCCGAATCTCCATTTCAGGATGAATTTGGGCAAGCCCATCGCCATATTTACCGGCGAAACAGAACGGATAATATGATCCAGTTGCTGAATAGCGGTCCATTTGTCTTCGGGTGCATAACAGAGATCGGTATCCGATAATTGATCTATCTGTTCCAGGAAAACTTTGTGGTTAGCAGCTAAGTGTGAGGCAATTTCTGTCCGGTTCATAAGCAAGCTTTGTGTAAATAAAGATAACCGAATATTTCGCGGAATGGAAAAGCGGGAGATATTGCTTATCACCAAAAAAATACCCTGCAGTAATATGCTGCAGGGTAGGTATCAATATCAACTCACAAACTAATTATTCGGCCTCGGCCACTACTTCTTTTACTTCGGGGATCATGCGTTTCATCATGCCTTCAATGCCCGCTTTCAGGGTAATCATGGAAGAGGGGCAACCGCTGCAGCTTCCCTGTAACATCAGGTTCACAGTGCCTTCGTTGTAACTTTTGAACTGTATGGCACCACCATCCATTTCAACCGCAGGTTTTACATAGTTCTCCAGCAGTTCTTTTACTCTTTTTACAATATCATCATCGTCTGCACTAACGGTATTGGTGGCTTCCTGTTTTACCTTGGCCACTTCTTCCTCGTTTACCACTACTCCGCCATTCTCGAGGTATTCTTTCAGAAATTCTTTGATGGTAGGGATCACATCCTGCCAGTCTTCTGTATCGGCGGTTTTGGTCAGCGTAACAAAATTGCTGGCAATAAACACACTTCTGATAAAAGGAAAACTGAACAGCTCCTTGGCCAGTGGCGAAGGCGTTGCGAGGGTCTCGTCGGCGAAATCGATGCTTTTGCCCGGATACAATAATTTATTGGCCACGAATTTCATGGTTTCCGGATTGGGCGTCATTTCGGTATAGATACTGATCACCGGGTTGCCTGTTTTGATCATAATGCTTGATTTATAAGGTCACTGCAAAAATAAACAAAACCCCGGCAGGGATGGTTCAGTTAGGGCCGCGGGGCACCCTGGGAGCCTATATTTTTCGGATATCGAAACCCCGATGTCTTACCAACAGGCAAAACGCACCGTGCCTTCCTCAATAGAAATAGGCGTTTCAATGGCTTTTTCAGGTGTAACCGGCTGATTTTTAACCGGTTCAATGCTCTTCTCTGCCGGTTTCACAATGGCTTGCACCATTTTCTGAGACCGGTTAATGGTTTGGGTGGGGGCAGCCAAAACCACTGTTACCATGCATGCAATGCTGTAAAGGGTGTTTTGGAAAACTGCTTTCATATTCTGTATTATGGAACAAAAATATCCTTGATTATGCAGGTTTGCAATCACATAAACGTGTGAAATGCAGGTTTGTGCCGGATTTAAGGGGGAAATGAAAAACCCGGGCAATTAACCCGGGCCGATTAGCTAAAAACCTATCTATCAAGGAATTAATAAGAAAACGTGGCGTTTTCTGTTGATTCCGGTAAGCCGGTTGACTTAGTTACTGTTTTGCGGGTTAAGGGTTTTCCGCTCGCATCATAAGTATAAGTATGGGTAACCGTTTCGATCAGGTTGCCCGATTCGTCATAATGCTCTTCTGCTAATGGGTTATTAGGGATCAGACTTTCCAGTGGCAGGTAAGGATTGTTTTCAAACAGTGCCGTTGTATTGGGGTTGCTATCATATTGAGTCAGTACAAATACATTGGTCTTATCCAGGGTGCCGGTAGCGGGGTCCAGGTAAAACAGGGTCATTTTTTTCAGGTTGCCATCGCTGTAATATTCCTTTTCATATTTCAGGGTAGGTGTGGTAGAAAGCCCACCACCGGGTTTACGTGTATACCCTTCTGTTTTGGTGAGTTTTCCATTGGTATAACTGTAGGCGTACGATGCCACCTGTGTACTACCGTTTACAAAGATCTCTGCTTTTACAAGCTGGTTATTTGCATAACTGTATTTAACAGCACTGCCGTCATCACCCTGTATTTCTGTTACGTTGGATCCGGTGTAGATAAAATTATAAACTACATGCTCAGATGTGTTATTGGAAAAAGCAATGTGATTGGTGATTTTTTTCACTGTTCCGTTGGTATGGTATTCAATAGCTTCGTAGCTGCCATCATCATACTGGATCCTGGACAGTTTCTGTCCGTTGGCTGGCGGAGGTGTAGTAACCGGATCTGGCGTATATTCTTTACTGCAGGCACTCAGCAGCATAGCGAGAAACAGGTACAGTACACCCGCTTTCATCGATATTAATTTTATTCGTTTCATTTCTCAGACAGTTAAATCTGGCACAAACCTACAGGTGTACGAAGGGCAGTACAATCACATGAAAATGTGGTTGGGATAAAAGGAAGATGCAGGTGAGGAGCGGCAGCATTAGCGTTACTCCGGCAAACAAAGGCCGCAGAGAAATCTGCGGCCGGGTTTTTCAAGAAAGGATGTATTATTTGATGGCTGCAAATGGAACCGGTTGAGGTACCACATTATGCACAGGTTTGGTGGCTTTCAGATAAGCGAAGATGGATTTCAGGTCTTCATCTGTCATATTTTTATAACCAGGCCATGGCATAGGTGGTAATAAGGGGCGATTTCCTTCCAGCCCTTTTGATTTTCCTTCGCGGATGGCGCGGATAAAATTCTCTTCTTTCCAGCTGCCGATACCGGTGCTGTCTGAACTGATATTGGCGGCATAAGAAATACCCCAGGGACCCACAGCGGCGGTCATATCCATCGCCATTAAAGCCCATCCACCCTGCACGGTTTGTTTGGCTACAGGAGGCAGTTGGCCATTTTGCTGAAAACCGGATAAGCGCAGTTCCGGAATTACTTCAGGACCATGGGCACCCATTCTTTTGGGTGAATGACAATCATCGCAACCTGCGATGGTTACCAGGTATTCGCCACGGGCAATCCGGATGGCTGTTGAATCTTTTGTGCCTGTCTCTGCTGTTGCCTTATTATCGCTACCGGAAATGCCGGTGCAGGAAACTACTGCTGCTGTAAAAGCGACAGCGAGTATGGCCATTGTTACAATTTTCTTTTTCATAGTCGGTTAATTGAGCGGCAAACCTAACCGTATGTGCTGCGCCGGGCAATCACATGAAAATGTGGTTGGTATAAAAGGAGAATAAGGTGTAAGAGTGGTAAGCAGACTGGCGATACGGCAAACCAGAAATGAAATAGCCGCAGATCTGCAGAACATTCATCCGAACTGCAGCCTGCGGCCCCCACAATTATAACTGATTAAACCAACTTGTCTTTAAAAGCTTTTGCTACTGCCTCACTCTTGCTGTTCACGTGTAATTTTTCGTAGATCTTTTTGATATGACTTCTTACTGTATCAATGGCAATGAACATTTCATTGGCGATCATTTTATAGCTGTACCCTTCTACTAAAAACTGCAGTACCTGTTTTTCACGGTCTGATAAATTATAATCTTCTCCCTTCTCATTATTCATGGAGGAGAACATCTTCAATACCTGCGTAGCGATACTGGCTGTCATGGGAGCACCACCACTCTGCGCTTCTTTGATATATTCCAGCAGTTTGGTTGGCGGTGTTTTTTTCAGCACATATCCATTGGCACCACTGCTGATGGCCTGGAATACATTTTTATTATCATCAAAAACGGTGAGCATTAAAACCTTCACCTCATCGTTCACCTGGCGGATCTTTTTCAGACCTTCTATACCGTTGATGCCGGGCATATCTATATCCATCAGAATCACATCTGGTTTCCAGGCGCCTACTTCTTCAATTACATTGTTACAGTTTTTAAAACAGGCCAATACTTCAAACCCTTCCGATCCATTAATGAGCATCGTTAGTCCTTCACGTAGCTGGGGGTTATCTTCGTAAATCAACAATTTGGTCATTCGTTCTCTTTTAACCGGCCAAAAATAGGCAGTGGCGGGTAATAATGCAACCGCATAAACATGTTATCCTTTATTCACAGACCCTCCTAAAAACCTCTTCCACCCGTGGCCCAGCGGTAAAAACCCGGTACAAAACGCCGCGTAATGGCAGCCACCCCCACACAGAAAAAGAAAACAAGGGCAGGTGCCAGCAGGTAAGTAATGAGGCGGTAATTAGGCAGATCGTGCAGGTAGTGATAAAATAACCGGGTTACGTATACCACCAGCGGCGCATGCAGCCCGAAAATAAAAAAGGAAAAAGAGGAAAGCCACAGAAACCAGTGTTGCCGCATACACCATTTTACCAGGCTGTCTGCCCCAAACCAAACAGCGAGAATACCCGCCAAAACAGCAATATCATGCATCGTATTCAGGATCACATAAGTGGCAGGATTGGTAGGCTCGAGTTCAAAAGCCATGAATGTTTTGATCACACTAAAGCCAATAAAAAGCAGCCAGGCAATATACAGGCTCAGCCATTTGGGCTTTTTTTCGAGGTTAAAGTTTGTTTTCTGCAGCCAAACACCCAGCGAAAAGAAGAAAAGTCCCCTACCATCTACTACCAGAAAACCCAGCTCAAAGATCCAGAGCAGGAAACTGGCTGCAAACCACCAGATAGCGATATGCCTGATGGCCCAACGGATACCGGGGTAGATCAGGTTGGTGAGGAACAGCGCAAGGATGAACCATAACTGAAAAGAGATAGGCGCTACCAGCCAGCGTACCACTATCCCCCACCAGCCAATAACAGTGTAAGGCCGATCGTCTCCCAGCTGGTCAAGCTTGGCAGACAGTACCGCGTTTGCCGTAACGGGGAATTGCTGCCAGAGAAAAGTAATGGCCAGTCCAATAGCACTCCAGATCAGGTAGGGTATTATGAGTGTGTTGGCTCTTTTTTTGATCTGCTCCAGGTAAGGGGTATTATCCTGCATGGCATAGATATAACCGGAAATGATGAATAGTAACGGGATCCGGAAGCGGAGAACCCCGTTGGCCATAAAATATTCGAAAAATGTAGTGACGGTGAGTGGTTCGCGTACGGTAGTAAATGGCTGCAGATAGGTCTGGTGCAGGTTATAACCATGCACGGCCAGTAGTAAGGCAATAGACAGAAAAGTATAAAAGCGCAGCTTCTGACTTAAAAACCGGCTGATGGGTACACTCATACTAACCGTTTAAAGGAATGGTTACCGTTACTTTGGCGCCACCGCCGGGTTTTGATAAAATATGTAAACGACCCTTCATGGCATCGGCCCTTTTTTGCATATTACCCATACCGTTACCGCCATCTGCCTGTACCGGATCAAAACCAATACCATCATCTTCTACTACCAATACCAGCTGTTTGTTATCGAGTACAACCTGCACTGTTACCATACTGGCCTGCGAATATTTGGCTGCATTATTCACCGCTTCTTTGAATACCAGAAAGAAATCCCTTCTTGCTTCCATATCCAGTTTGATGTCAAATACTGATTCATCTATCCTGAAATCCAGTTCAATTTCTTTAGCCTCCAGCACATTGGTAGCAAACTCGCGCATACGTGCGGCTATCTTCTGCATACTATCATTGCTGGGTTTGATGCTCCACACAATGTCATCCATGGCATCCATCATACGCTGGCTGTTATCGCTGATCTTACCGAGATACTCAGTGGTTTTTACCGGGTCAACCTGTATCCGGCTTTTGGCCATGGAACTGAGTATATTGATGGTACTGAGGGTGCTTCCCATATCATCGTGCAGATCGCGGGCCACGCGGTTCCTCAGTTTCTCTACGGCCAGTAATTTATTTACCCGTAGGCGGTGTACCCCATAAATAGAGAGTGCGATGATAAAAAACAGTGTACTGATAAACCAGTAAGTACGCCAGAAAGGAGGTTTGATATAGATATGTAATTCCGTAAGATTTTTAGACCGGTTGCCATCAATATCCTCGCAATACACGCTGAAAGTATAATTGCCGGGTGGCAGCAAGGAATAGTTGATAAAATTCTGCCGGTCTGCTTTGATCCAGTCCTTATCAATACCGGTCATCTTATAATAATAGGTAAGTTTTTCGCGCTCGAGATAACTGAGCGCTGCAAAATAAATGCTGAAAGAATTTTCGGCACTGGATAACTGGATGCGCGGCAGCGCCTGCAGCGAGTCAACCGACATATAATTATTCAACAACTTAAAATCCGTGATCACCACATCGCGCGGCTGTTTGTTCCGGAAGATCGAAGGCTTGAAATAAAGCAGCGCATTATTGCCGGTAAACATCACATTACCATCGCTGCCAAAATAATCTGCTTCGGTGGTCATGTTGGCAAGAGTGATACCATCTTTTCTGCCGTAGGCGGTTACTCTTTTGGTGAGGGGATTATAGCGGCAAAGTCCATCCAGTGTAATCATCCACAAATACCCATCGGCATCTTTGCGGATGCGCATGATGGTGTTACCGGGTAAACCATCATCATAGGTAAGCCAGTGAATTGCGCCGGTTCTTTTATTAATGAAGTTCATGGCACCCGCACCAAACACGATCGTACTATCATTCAGCTGTTCTATGTCTTTGCCGGCATTCATGAATAGCTTTTTACCCGGCACACCTTCGGCAGTATATTGTTTGATGATCTTTGTACCATCACTACTCAGGCAATACAAACCCTTTCCTTCCACCGATACCCATAAAAGTCCTTCATTATCCACCAGTATCTTGGTGATAACGGATCCGAATTTGTGTAAGAGGTTATATCTTTTACCATCATACCTTACCAGAAATCCTCTGAATGTGGCTAACCAGATATTCTTTTTATCTCCGGTAATATAGTTGATGGTAGAACCCTCAAAAACAGGATCGCTCAGAAAGCGGGTGTTGCGGGTGGCGGTATCATACACCATGAAATTACCCGCCTGGCAACCGATCCATACCTTCCCATCATGGTGCTGGTACAAAGACCAGGTTTGCCGGTACTCGATCCATTTCTGACTTCCACGGGGTTTGTTGTTATAAATACCCGCATCGTAGGTATCCATTTTACGGTCAAGTGTAAATACGCCCCTGCCCCAGGTACTAAGCCAGTATTGTCCGCCCCGTAACTGGTAAATATCCGTAAACTCAATCGCACCCTTAGCTTCCGAGAAAAGCATGTTTACTACCGAGTAGGTTCCGCTGCCCGGAGAGGTAAAGTAGAGGCCATTATTGGTACATACCCAGATACTGCCATCATGATCTTCCAGTATCTGGTACACAAACTGAAACTGTATACCAGTGGCACTGCCGGCCTCGTGCTCATAATAATAAAAGCTGCGGGTATCGCGGTCAAAATTGTATAATGCGTTAGCGCCCGAGATCCAGAGAAGCCCTTGTTTGGTTTCATAAAAATTACGCGACTCTGAATAATCGGGATTATAGTTTAAACCGGCCGTATCGGTAAGTTCCTTACCGGTTGAGTCGAAACAATATTTCAGATGTGCCGTTACCCAGGTAAATACCCAATGCCTTCTTTTACTGTCTATAAACACTTCCGAAGTGCCTTGCTGTAGTTTTGGATTCTTTAAGAGAGGAAAATTCTTCGGGTTATAGGTATTGGTGTAGAGGGTTTGACTGGCTATATCAAAAACAGCCAATCCATTATTACCGCAGGGCAGCCAGTATTGTTTTTTAACTGTGTCTTCGTGTAAACCCGGACCGCAAACCCAACCTTCAGGTAAATGAAAATAATTATCGTCTACAAAAGCCCGTTTCTTTTTATCATAATGCAGCGGGCCAAATCTGGGGATAAAGAGAAAAGTTTCTCCGCGGCTATCCTGCCAGAGATTAATACCCCCCAGGTTGGGAATGGGCCGCGAACTTTTCACCGGCACTTTGGTATACGATAAAGCGGACGTATTATAAATGCCTACTTCCTGCAGGTTGGGAAAACAGAGCCATAAAGAAGTACTATCGTAAGGAAGGATCTTGGTAAGGTTAGAAGCTCTGGGACTATTTATACTGGCAGCATTAAAGCGGATGAATTTGGAACCATCAAAGCGCTGCAGGCCATTGGCGGTGCCGGCCCAGATAAATCCTTTTTTATCCTGGTAAACGCTGTATACAACATTGGAAGAAAGACCGATCCCATCATCGGTACTGATACGGTTAAACGTAAAACCCCGCTGCGCGGGCAGGGTGGTGTGTAGTAATAATAGACAGGCAACAAAGCCTACAATTTTCTTCATGCGCAGTGTAGAATACACAAAGCTAAAAACAAAACCCTTTCTTGAACCCGCAAACAGGAAAATCACCCCTTTATGTGGTATAAGCGGCTGATTATCCGTATGAAACCCGCCCGTTCACTTGCAACCGGCGCAAAAAAAGCCCCGATAAGAATAACGGGGCGAAAACTAACTGCGTATTATGAAAATAAAAGTCAAACAGATCAGGTCTATGCACCTGTTCCTTTCAACCGGTTAAAATTGCTATGCCCGAACCGCAGAAAACCGGCTATAAGGATAAACGGAGAATTGCCGTTGATGAAAGGTAAACATGCTCACATAAATGTGTGATAGCTTTGTAATCCTTACTGGTAAAGGATTTCACATGAATGTGTGATTGCGCAGAAATAAAATCCGGACCAATTTTGCAACATCAAATCACGTAAAAAAACGAATCATGAAAGGTAAATACATCACCACTTCTTTAATGCTGGCAGTGCTGGCAGGTGGTAAAAACGGAAACAGTGTACTGGTAGATGAAACTCCGGCAGCTACGGCTGATCATACCCTGATCTGGAGCAAAGAAAACAAAACAGCCAAACAAACTGCTTTGCAGATGCAGGGCAGGGATGAATTAAAAATGGCATAAGTCACCCTATAACCCATTACCATGGAAAAGAAATTTCTCGATGTTATGGACCGCTTCTTCACTTTTATTCTCCTGCTCTCGGGTGAGGAAGATTTTGAAACGGTTTCGATCGGACATATACTTTAGGGAGCAATGAGTGCATGATAGAATGATAGAATGTTTTGATGTGGCTGGATCTATCCCGCTGTTTTTCTCACGATCTCTTTCCCGGATTTTCTAGCCGGTACCGGTAATATTTCAGACAGATCGTTTCTTTATCAATAAAAAAGGGGAACCTCTGTAGAGATTCCCCGGGGTTGGTAAGTAGTCGAAGATTATAAAGCCCTTAGCGCCATAATTTTTTCCCAGCGGTGCCGTATTCCTTCATTGGCCTGCGCCAGGAACTCGACCGCTTTTTCAGGATCATTATTTTTGATAGTAGCAAACCGGTTCTCGTGGTAGAGGAACTCATCCAGCGGAACGGAAGGATCTTTACTGTCCAATATAAATCTTTGTCCCTGTTCCTTCATTGGGTTGTAACGGAACAGTGGCCAGTAGCCGGTTTTTACGGCCAGATCCTGCTGGTCTAATCCATGACACATATCATAGCCGTGTGCAATACAGTGACTGTACGCAATGATGATTGACGGACCAGGATACGCTTCTGCTTCCAGAATGGTTTTCAGTGCATGTACATCATTGGCACCCATCGCAATCTCAGCTACATAAGCAGAACCGTGTGCAATGGCCTGCATGGCGAGGTCTTTTTTACCGGTTGTTTTACCCTTGATAGAGAATTTGGCACTGGCACCGATCGGAGAAGATTTTGATTTTTGTCCGCCGGTGTTAGAGTACACTTCTGTATCGAGCACCAGGATATTCACATTCTCACCGGTTGATAATACGTGATCCAATCCGCTGAAGCCGATATCATAGGCCCAGCCATCGCCACCCACGATCCACATGGATTTGTGTTCGAGGAAGTCGGCCACCTGGTACAACAGGTCAGCTTCTTCTTTTTTGATCTCTCTTAAACGCGATTTCAGCGCGGTTACATTTTTACGCTGCTGTATCACTTCTGCTTCATTGGCTTCTACATTGCTGAGAATGGCATCGGTTAATTCGGCACCCACTTCTTCGCGCAGCCCTTTCAGTAAAGAAATACCATACAGGCGTTTCATATCGGTAGCAAGCTTGATACCCAGTCCAAACTCTGCATTGTCTTCGAAGAGGGAATTGGCCCAGGCGGGTCCATGTCCTTCTGCGTTTTTACTCCAGGGTGTGGTTGGCAGGTTACCGCCAAAGATGGAAGAACAACCGGTAGCATTGGCCACAATCATCCTGTCGCCAAATAACTGGGTCAGTAATTTCAGGTAAGGAGTTTCGCCGCAACCACTGCAGGCACCTGAGAATTCGAACAGGGGTTCGAGTAACTGAGAACCTTTTACGGTACCTCTGTTTACACGGGTTCTGTCTATATCGGGCAGGCCGATAAAGAAGTCCCAGTTCTTTTTCTCTGTTTCTTTCAAGGGCAGTACTTCCTGCATGTTGATGGCTTTGTGGCCAGGCTCTGTTTTGCTTTCGATCGGACAAACTTCCACGCAAAGGTTACAGCCGGTGCAATCTTCTACGGCCACCTGTAAAGTGTAAGACTCTGTGTCTTTGAAAAACTCTTTACCAATTGGTGCAGTATGTTTAAAGAAGTCCGGTGCATCTGCCAGCAGGTCGTTGTTGTACACTTTCGGACGGATGGCGGCGTGCGGACAAACAAAGAAACATTTGCCGCACTGAGAACAAAGGCTTGGATCCCATACAGGAACCTGTTCGGCAATATTTCTTTTTTCGTAACGGGTAGTAGCAGAGGGGTACACACCATCTGCGGGGAAAGCGCTTACAGGCAGGTTATCACCTTCGCCGGCAATAATCTTAGCCAATACCTGCTGCACAAATTCGGGTGCTTTACCTGAAATGGCGGGTTCACTTTCTTTGTTACCTATTTTGTAATCAGAATAGTCAACCAGCGAAAGATTTTCCAGGGTTTTATCTACTGCATCGTAGTTTTTCTGCACTACGGCTTCCCCTTTTCTGCCATAGGTTTTTTTAATGGCTTTTTTGATATAACTGATCGCTTCCTCTTTCGGCATTACATTGGAAATGGCAAAAAAGCAGGTCTGGAGAATCGAATTGATCCGGGAACCCATTCCGGTTTCTTTGGCCACTTTGGAAGCGTTGATCACATATAATTTCAGTTGTTTTTCTTTGATCTCTTCCTGGATATTATGCGGCAGGTTAAACCATACATCTTCTGTAGCATAAGGTGCATTCAGGAGAAATGTAGCGCCATGCTGTGCATCTTTCAGAATATCATATTTCTGCAGGTACTGGAAGTGGTGACAGGCCACAAAATTGGCAGAATTGATCAGGTAGGTAGACTTCACCGGATTTTCGCTGAAGCGGAGATGGGATACGGTTAAGGAACCTGATTTTTTAGAATCATACACAAAATAACCTTGTACGTGATTCTGGGTAACATCGCCCACGATCTTGATGGTATTTTTGTTGGCACTTACCGTACCATCGGCACCCAGGCCAAAGAACAGGCCGCGGAACAGGTGCTGGTCTTCGAGGGAGAAGGTTTTATCGTAAGCAAGACTGGTATGGGTTACATCATCTTCGATACCGATGGTGAAACCGTTTTTGGGTTTGTCTTTTTTCAGTTCATCAAAAATGCCTTTTACCATACCGGTATTAAATTCTTTGGAAGCCAGTCCGTAACGTCCGCCGATCACCAGTGGCAGGGTTCCTTCCCAGCCTGCATGTAAAGCGTTGATCACATCCATAAACAAGGGCTCGCCAATAGCACCGGTTTCTTTACAACGATCCAGTACAGCGATCTTCTTAACGCTGGCAGGTAAGGCATTGATAAAGTGTTTTACGGAGAACGGACGGAACAGATGTATATGCAGGTAGCCTGTTTTTTCACCGTTACTGTTCAGGTAATCTACGGTTTCGTGAACGGCGCCGGTAGCTGAACCCATCAGGATGATGATGTTCTCGGCTTCGGGGTGTCCGTAATATTCAAACAGTTTGTAAGAACGGCCGGTCAGTTTTTCGAACTGCTGCATGGTAGCTTCCACTATCTCGGGTACTCTCCAGTGAAACTGGTTACAGGCTTCACGGCTCTGGAAATACACATCCGGATTCTGGGCGGTACCACGGATAGAAGGGCTTTCGGGGTTGAGAGAGCGGCTGCGGTGACGGGCTACAGCATCTTTATCGATCATCTGTGAGATAATACTGTCCGGAATGATCTCTACCTCATTCAACTCATGCGAGGTACGGAAACCATCAAAGATATTGAGGAACGGGATGCTTGAACGGAGCGTGGAGGCAGTGGCAATCATGGCCATATCATGAGCCTGTTGCGGACTATTACCGAATAACATGGCAAATCCGGTAGCACGAACGGCCATCACATCACTATGATCGCCAAAAATAGAGAGTGCGTGGGTAGCCAGTGATCTGGCGGCAATATGAAATACGGTAGGGGTTAACTCACCCGCGATTTTGTACATGTTGGGAATCATCAGTAACAGACCCTGCGAACAGGTAAAGGTAGAAGCCAGTGCACCACCCTGTAAAGCACCGTGAATGGCACCTGCCGCACCCGCTTCACTCTGCATTTCGATGATCTTGGGAACTTCTCCGAAAATATTTTCTCTGTTATCACTGCTCCACTCATCAGCAAACTCGCCCATGGCAGAGGAGGGGGTAATAGGGTAAATGGCACATACTTCGCTGGTCTTGTAGGCAATATGAACGGCCGCTTCATTACCATCAATGATGGAGAGATTGGCTTTTTTGGTAGGGGCTTTTCCGGCAGACTTACCCCTTGCAACGGTTGTTTCCATGGTGTGAGATTTTGGGTATTTTGAAAGCACCAAATTACCCTTAGTGTGAGGGGTAAAATATGACCAATGTCAGGCCGGAACATGATTTATATAGGATTTGAGAGGCTAATCCCCGGATTTTGGCTACCCTTACCACGGTTTAGTATTCATATTTAACGCTTTGTCACAAATAACAACGGTTCGTATAAAAGAACTGCTGAACAAATGCTGGCATAACTAATATTGTATCAAATCTGCATACATGAAAAACCAACAAAAGCTTTTTGCATTACTGACTTTGATGATTTGTTTCTTCAGCGCCACAGCACAAAAAGGTATCCGCGGTCTGGTAGATGCCGAAGTAGCATTTGCCAATTTTACTGAATCAAGTAATATAAAGGATGGCTTTCTGAAATATATGGATACGGCAGGCGTCATCTTTAACCAGGGTAGAGCTATGAATGCGCATACAGTGTACGCAAAACAAAAAGCAGGTCCCGCTATTTTAAGCTGGGCGCCCAATTTTGCTATTGTAAGCGCCGGAGGCGATATGGGCGTAACTACAGGTCCGTACCTGATCCGTCCAAAAGCTTTAACAGATACACCGGTAGCAAGGGGCTATTTTTCTTCTATCTGGCAAATGAACAGTCAGGGCGAATGGAAAAACCTGGCCGATCTGGGAATAACGTCTGCAACAGCCGATCTGCCTGTAAGAGAGATCAATGAAATCAGTTTATCCACGCAGAAACCCAAAGAAGTTTCTTTTCCCGCCATTCAGTTGATGGATAGCCTGCTGAATCAGGCCATCGCCGGCAAAAACAGCGAACAATGGAAGAGTTTACTTACCCGCGATAGCCGCCTTAACCTTGATCAATTACACCCGCTGACAGGCGAAAAAGCCATTACTGCTGCTTTACTGAATGCACCCGACCAACTACAGCTGCGTTTTATAAATGGTGGATTATCAGGGACTAAAGATTTTGCCTATACCTATGGTGTGGTTACCAATGGCAACCGGAAAGAGAATTATCTCCGCGCCTGGATCTACCAGAAAAAAGAATGGAAGCTGGTTCTGCAGACATTGAAATGGTAAACATATCACAGTTTTATCCCAACACTGGCCGTAAGGTAAAACAGGTTTTTACCCCGTTCCGATAAATCGGGTCGCCCGGCCACCGTTACAAGGTTCTGCGGCAAAGTGTAGGAAGGAGTAATAGAAGCATTAAACTTACCCGATACAAAAACCACCGGCACAGAAACTTCATAAGAAAGAATATTGAATTGTGTTACCTGTGTGGTGTTTTGCCTTGTTACAGGCAACCCGAGTATATTCTTTTTCTCCAGGTAGGTATTGGAGAACTGCTGCGTACCAAAATACGCATACACGGAGGGATTGATCGCGAAAGCGGCATTGGTCATGCCCTTGTTAAAAAGAAAGAGGTGATCGATACCCAATGTAGCACCTACATCGGTCTGGTTACTGAACTTGAGGTCCAGACCTGTATTGATGTTGATGATACTGGATAGATAATTTAGGTTGATACCTGTCTGCGATTTCAAGGCAGACTGCACCAGGGTACTCTGATCTTTATAGAGGAACTGAGTGTAAAACAGGTTTCCCGAAAAATGATCTGTTTGCGGGAAACGATAGCCCGCTTCAATAGTAGTACCTGTATAACTGAGGGGCAGGTCTTTGTTCTGCACAAAAATGAAACTGCCCTGTGCATATAAACCTACCGAAGATTGAAAACCAATCACCGGAAATAAACCACTGCTTTTTAAACTGTCTGTTCTGCCGAAATAATGCAGCGCAGATTGATAATTGACAGAAGCATTGAGTTCATTTTTCTGTGTATTGTCTGTATGCTTCTCCTGTCCTGATCCTACCAAAGGAAACAGTAATAACAGGATACCTTTATACCAGTGATTCCTGATTTTCATATGCATAGGTTTTAAACAGTTAGCGGAACTGACTATTGAAACGGGATCGGATATTGGACACTAAAACGGGATCTTAGTGTTTACCTGCTTTTACAGAAGCTTTTGTACTGGTTTCAGCACTGGCTTTTACGGCAGGTTTTGCTGCTTTTATTTTTTCCTTAGCGCTGGTTTCTGCTTTAACAGCCGTTTCTTTTGCTTTTTCAACCTTTGCTTTTGCCTGTTCAGACTGATCTTTCATTTCGTCTTTTACTTCGCTCATCGGAAGTTTGGCGTTGGCATTGGCATGTACTTCTGCTTCAGATACAGACTGTGCACGCACCAGGCCCCTCTCTTCACCACCGGCATTGCTGTTCAGGTTGGCATCGTTACTTTGTTTAACAGAAGCATCTGTCTTCACATTTACATTGGTGTTACTGGTTACTTTACCGGCAGTTTTTACGGCAGCCTCAGTAGACTGTTTCACGGCACCGGTAGTTGCTTTTACAGCTTTGCCTGCGGCAACTGTGGTACGGTTGGTTGCGTTCAACGCTGCATTGGTGGCTTTGGTAGCATTGGCGGTAGCTTTAACAGCTGCGTTTGCGTTGGCCTTCACACCCAGCTGTGCGTGGGCAGCCTGGAATAACAGAACAGAAGCCAACAGGGCTGAAGATTTGATTAGTGTTTTCATAGTTGTTGTTTTTAGGTTAAGGATGTGTGTCGATCAACGTAAGCCAAATACTGTGCCAATCAGTAGAAGGGGTAAAAGGAAAGATTGTAATTAATTGATTAATAAGCTGTTTAGAAAACGTTAACCTGATGACAACCATTTTTAAGGAATATCACCCCCACAATCGATCCCACATATTTGTGCGATAGAACACCCATAAAACATACTAAAAACAAAAGAAGCACCGGCCATTTTCCTTCTCCGCGGATTCTGCGATAAATACCGGGTGCGTTAATAAATTTAGTTTTGTTCTTAAGGAGGCGTAAACCGGCCTGTTAAGTATAGTGACCCATACCACATATAAAGGCAGGAGGATAAAAAATTCTCTCTTTTGCTCTTTTTCTTTGTAAGCTCTTAGTGAAACAAATACCCCGCCTGTCAGTTGAATGCAGAAAGAGCAGGTGGTTTTGATAAGAGCAAAACGGAGAGAATGCGGCAAAGAGAGATCTGCTGGCATGGGAAGTATGCTGGAGCGGATTTTATGTACTGAAATGATAAACCCGGTACCCGGAATTTACAAGAAAAATGTTTATGGATGTTTATAGGTAATGAGCAACCTGTCTGATCCACTTGCTCCGGGAGACCCGTTAATCGGATAACTCAGTATCATAATCTCAGCCAATAGGGTTTGCAGATCTGCTACGCTGGTAAAAAAATCAATCTGGGTATCATTATTCCTGAATGCCCATTGAAAATGGCTGATTGGCGGAAGGTTATTACAAAACAATGCGTTTTCTTCCACCGTTCCTGTTCCATCGGTAAAAAAGGAATGGATATTATCTTTTACACAATCCGGTGCCACATCTTCATCAGCATCAACCACTTTATTATTATTGTTATCAAAACCAAAATTTACCAGTTTCCATTTTTTTTGGGTGAGTAACTGTTTTTTAGTGAGAGGCAGTGCTTCCTGACGTGGATAATCCTGTTTTCTACAGGCCGACAGAACGATCAGTGTTAACAACACATAAACAAATACATGCTGTCTTTTCTTCATGGTAATGGGTTTTATTATGATCTAATTTGAATAGATATTATAATTACAAGAAAACTATTTTTTAACGGGCGATAATAATTTGTACAGCATAGCCAGATATTGATCTGTGCTTTGTGCACCACCATCGCCCAATGCATTGTATTTGTGTAGCAGTTTCCCCTGTTTCATTTGCTCCAGACTAAGGCCTTTACGGATAGCCACTTCTACAATACCGGTGGTTTCTTGTAACATGGTTACATAATCCTGCAGGTCTTTCATGGTAGCCACCCCGCCATGACCGGGTATTACATGTACATCGGCCGGAATATCTTTGAGGATCTGTTCTAATGATATAATCAGTTGTTTAATATCGCCACCTCCTTCGGTGTACACGGCGGGGAACATGCCAAAGAAAAACATATCCCCGAGATGGATCACTTTTGAACCTGTAAAATAGATCATCGCATCCCCATCGGTATGACTGTTTGGAAAATGTGTCAGTTTGATCTCTTCACCGTTAAAATGCAGGCTCATACTGTCTCTGAAAACAACCACCGGCAACATTTGGGTAGACGGATTTTTTGGGGTGATAGATTTCTGTAACCGTTTTCTTACATTCTCGTGCGCAACAATTACGGCACTCTCTCCAAATATTTTGTTCCCCTGGATATGATCTCCGTGAAAATGTGTGTTCAGTACCATTTTGATAGGTTTGGCAGAAAGTGTAGCAAGGGCGATTTTGATCTTATTGCTCATCATGGCAAACATATCATCTACCAGCAGAATGCCATCTTCCCCAACAGAAGCGGCTACATTACCCCCGGCAAATCCATTGATGCATTCCAAAAAATGAACACTGCCCCCAATCTTATTCATCTGAATAGTGAAAGAGTCGGCCTTGTTTTTCATCAGTTCCGGCCTTTGATCAGCAATAGATTTTGTGTAGAGGGAAAAAGAAACCGGTTTTAGTGTAGCGGTCCTGCTTTGCGCAGCATAAGCCGGTAAATACAGGAGAAGTAGTAAGCCTGATTTTCTCATAATAGCAAAAATTGTTTGGTGCAATCCTCTACGTTTGAAAATACCAACTGGTTGCTACACTTTTTTTACCGGATGATATTTGTGATGAACGGAAAATAGGCGGCAGTGGTGGTAGATGTTAGTGCCGGTTTATCGGGCTTCATGGATTGTGTTATCCGGGCGATTCCTTTTTTCCGATATTTGCCATACAGCAGAACCCTTCTGCATTCGATTATTGCTACTAACACGGCTTTTATCATCACACAAGTGCATGGAAATATCTGGCAAATATTAAAAGCAATTAAGCAGAAAAAAATTCGAATATGGTAAACTCAAACAGAAGAAAATTCATACAACAATCAGCATTTCTCACAGGATCGGTACTGGCAACAAGTTTGGGTTTTGCATCTACCGGTTATCAAAGGCCCAAAGGTTCACCAACAAATTTTCGTTT
This sequence comes from Sediminibacterium sp. GW821-FHT12F12, assembly GCF_058806635.1. Taxonomy (NCBI): domain Bacteria; kingdom Pseudomonadati; phylum Bacteroidota; class Chitinophagia; order Chitinophagales; family Chitinophagaceae; genus Sediminibacterium; species Sediminibacterium sp. GW821-FHT12F12. The sequence continues at coordinate 170,788 of NZ_JBXAPW010000007.1, forward strand.
CCGCTTATTACGTCATGCCAGCCTGCTACTGGAAGTTAATGGGTTTACGATCCTGGTTGATCCCATGTTAGCCAAAAAAGAAACTATGGATCCGGTGGCAAATGCTGCCAATAGTTTTAGGATACCCATGGTTGATCTGCCGGTAAATGAAGAAGAACTGCAGCAGCTATTGCAAAAAACAGATGCCATCCTGCTAACTCATACCCACCGCGATCATTGGGATGCAACCGCGCAATCATTACTGGATAAACAGATTCCCGTTTTTTGTCAGCCTGCTGATGAAACAAAGATCCGGCAACAGGGATTTGTTCGTGTAACTGCTGTTGAGACAGAAATGAATTGGAATAAGATCCGGATAAAAAGGACCAATGGACAGCACGGTAAGGGTGAAATTGGTAAATCGATGGGAACCGTTTCCGGTTTTGTGGTATCCTACGCAGAGCATTCACTTTATATAGCCGGTGATACCATCTGGTGTACCGATGTAGAACAGACAATCCTGTCAGATAAACCCACACATATCATTGTAAATGGTGGCGGAGCCAGGTTTTTGACCGGCGACCCGATTACAATGACAACAGCTGATGTAGCAAAGGTTTGCCAGGCAACCGCTTCACCGGTTACGGTGGTACATCTAGATACCGTTAATCACTGTCTTGAAAAGAGAGAATCGTTTCATGAGCTGGCAAAGACAAATAAGCTCACCGGCAGACTGCGGATTCCGGAGGATGGCGAGTGGATCGTTGTGTAGTAACCACTCCTACTACTTATGCTCCTTTCATCATACACACATGTTTGTGCGATAGGATAGCCGTTAGTGCCGCTGCATATTTGCTGCCTAAATACGCTACCATGTTACCAATAATGAAAAATGTGAGATGGGTATTGGGGGTACTATTACTTACAACAGCTTGTAAAAAATCCCCTTTACCCGTTATACCCAGCGAACCCGCAAAACCCGCTGCCGGTATGACCCGGCTGGAAAAAGACGGAGACAGTTGGTTAACTTATTATAATGAAGATGGCACCATCCGGCAACTGGTCAGGAAACTGGCCGATAGCTCCGTGTTCAACAACTTCGATTTTGTATATGCCAATGGTAAATTGCAGGAGGTAAATTCTACCGGTAAATGGAAATATTTTTATAACGGTGATCTTATTTCTGCTATTGAAACCTTCAATAACAGAGGCGAGTTACGTTATCGTACAGAGTTTACCTATGCCAATGGTAAGATGCTGGAAAGAACCGGTTATTTTGCCAATGTAAATGTGCCGCTGAAACCGGATTCCAGGATCCTGTTTACGTATACGGCAGATGGGAATATCGCTAAAAAAGCTTTTTTTGATTATGTGAACGATGCCTGGATGAAAACGGAAGAGTTGCATATTGTGGCTTACGATAACCATCCTAATATCAGCGAACATCTTGAAAACTTTCCTTACCTGCCGCTGAGTTATTATTCAGTAAACAATCCGGTGAAAGAAATCTACCTCACTACACAGGGACAGCCTTACGGAACCGTAGAACATGCCTATGCTTATAATACTGCCGATAAACCCGTAGAGCGAAAATCAAAATATTCCTATGTAGGTTTCCCGGATACCTATTCAGTAGTAAAGTTTCATTTCTAATGAAACAAAAACCGCGCCTCTGCGCCTTTGCGAGAACATTTGCCCGCAAAGGCGCAGAGGCGCGGTTATGAAAGAGGTTATTCTACTATCCGCAGTTTCGCGTAATTGAGCATGATCTTCTTTTCACCGTTCAGTGTAAAGTTGATCGTGGCCACCGGATTATGTGCTGAGCCCTCAATTTTGGCTACGGTACCAAACCCGAATTTCTGGTGTTCTACCTGTTGACCTGCCTGCAGATTACTGGTATCGCTCGCTGCAAAATCTGCGGCTGGTGTATGTTCTACCACTTTACTAACGGGTGGGGTAATGGGTAAGTATTCTGGTTTCTGGTTACTGGTGGCCGGTTTTCTGGAAGGAGGAGGGCCATATTTTTTTGCAGCGCCGGCGGCCGAATCGCCAAAACCATATTGGCGTTGTGTGCGCTCAAAACCACTGCCCCAATCGGCACCCAGGTTACGGGCACCACCACCCGCATAACTTTTATCTATATACTGATCAGGCATTTCTTCAATAAAACGGCTGGGTTCATTCTGCACCAGTTGCCCAAAACGGTAACGGTTATTGGCATAGGTTAACCATAAACGGTGTTTGGCACGTGTTACCGCCACATAAAACAAACGACGCTCTTCTTCCAGTTCTTCCCTTGTATTAATACTCATGGCACTGGGAAATAGAGTTTCTTCAATGCCCCCTACAAATACACAACCAAACTCAAGTCCCTTGGCTGCGTGTATGGTCATCAGTTTTACTACATCCGTATTTTCTTTGTCGTCATCCGCATCGGTTAACAAAGTGATCTGCTGCAAATAGGAACCCAGTGTTTTATCGCCCATTTCGCCATCTTCGTTACTGGGACTTTCGGTCCACTCTTTAATAGAGTTCAGTAACTCCTGCACGTTCTCATACCTGGCCATGCCCTCGGTTGTTTTATCGGCAAACAACTCTTTTACAAGGTTGGTATGTTTACCCACCTGCACCGCTACATCATAGGCATTTTTATCGGTAAGCATACTTTGAAAATAGCGGATCATGGTAACAAAGTTCTGGATGGCTTCCAGTGTACCTGCTTTAAAACCAAATTCAGCGGCCCTTGTCAGTACCTCAAACATGGTAATGTTCTGCTCGTTGGCATAGATCACACATTTTTCCTGTGTGGTTTTGCCAATCCCTCTTACCGGGTAATTGATGATCCTTTTTAAAGATTCTTCATCTCTTGTATTGGTAATTACTTTCAGATAGGCTACTACATCTTTTACTTCCTTACGGGTATAAAAGCTTTGCCCGCCATACAACCGGTAAGGTATTCCCATCCGCCGCAGACTTTCTTCAAAAGAGCGACTCTGGGCGTTGGTGCGATAAAGAATGGCAAAATCTGAATTATAATAATGATTGCGGAGTTTTTGTTCCTTGATGGTATCCGCCACAAATTTCCCCTCATCATTATCCGTCATCGTGCGTACCAGGCAGATCTTTTCTCCCTCGCTGTTTTCGGTCCAGAGGTTTTTAGGGATCTGTCCTTTGTTATTTTTAATCACCGTATTGGCCACTTCCAGGATACTCTGGCTGCTTCGGTAATTCTGTTCCAGTTTTACCACTTTTACATCATCATAATCTTTCTGAAACTGGAGAATGTTTTCAATGGTGGCCCCGCGGAAACTATAAATGCTCTGGGCATCATCTCCCACCACACAAATATTTTCGTGCATGGCGGCCAGCAGTTTGGTGATCTGGTACTGCACGGCATTGGTATCCTGGTACTCATCTATCAGAATATATCTGAATTTACGCTGGTACTTACTTAATACTTCCGGAATGGTCTGTAATATCTCATTCATTTTTAACAGCAGGTCATCAAAATCCATGGCCCCGTTTTTAAAACAACGGTTTACATAAGCTGCATAGATCTGCGCCATGGCCGGGCGGTTAGAACGCATATCTTCCTGCTGAATGGCATAGTTGTTGGCGTATTCACGTGGGTATACCAGGTCGTTTTTGGCTGATGAGATGCGATTGCCTACTACACTGGGTTTGTATTGCTTATCGTCCAGCCCCAGTTCGTTGATCACGGCTTTGATCACCGAGCGACTGTCATCGGTATCATAAATGGTGAAATTGGTAGGATAGCCGATTTTTTGTGCTTCGGCACGAAGTATCCGCGCAAAAACGCTGTGAAAGGTTCCGATATATAAATTTCTTGCTTCAGAATTGCCAAGAATTTTTTCGATCCGCTCTTTCATTTCGGCGGCGGCTTTGTTGGTAAAAGTTAAAGCCAGGATATGAAATGCATCTACCCCGTTGGCCATCAGGTGGGCGATACGGGTAGTTAATACTTTGGTTTTTCCGCTGCCGGCACCGGCAATGATCATCAATGGGCCATTCATGTGCGTAACCGCTTCGTACTGCGGTTCGTTCAATCCCTCCAGATATGCTTGCATGGGTGCAAGTTACTATTTGAACCTGATTACCTAAGTGACCGTGAATAAGTTAAACAGGTATTTTTCTGACAATTTGTTGGAAAATACTGTATGTATAGCAGGGTCACTATCAATGGTATTCTTTTCGATAAGAGAAAAATTGCCTTATTATAAGTCTACTTAATTGGTAGACTTATATTTTTTCCGTACCTTTGCATATATCAACAATAAGATCAGTCTGTTATTTGGCGCCCCGGAATATTTAAAAGTGCCATCATACAAATAACAAACAGATCCTATTTGTGAGGGCCATGTGGCCGAGTGGTTAGGTACAGGTCTGCAAAACCTTTTACGGCAGTTCGATCCTGCCCCTGGCCTCACATATACCGATGTTCTTTTATATGGCAAGCAATCGAAACGGGGCCGTATATCTATATGGCCCCTCATTTTCCGAAAAACCTGTTAAAGCGGTCCGGGTTCTTCCCCGCGTGGTGGATATTTCGTAAATTTGCATTCTACCATTACCGACCGTCGCTTTACGGCAGTTTTTACATGATTTTATTGTAAACCCCCAATTACCGATATGAAAGTATTCAGGCAAAGGAAATGGCATTACCCAACATGGATCATTGCGATCATGTTTTTATTGATGGGAGCTGGATTCACGCTTCCTGTGTCAAACGAAAAAACAGTTATTACAACTACCGCAGCCCCCGCACCGGTTTCTCTGGTAGAAGCCAAAATGGGACTGTATGAAACGATGAACCTGGCTTCGCTGGGTTTGTCGCAGGAGGCTTTCCAGTATGCATTAACCGGATTCAACACGCTGCTGAACAGCGGAAAAAAACTGAAGGATAACCTGCTTACCATTGTTGATTTCAGTTTGCCCTCCAGCAAAAAACGTTTGTTTGTGATTGATCTGCAAACGGGCGAACTGTTGTTTCATACTTATACATCGCATGGCAGAAATTCGGGCCAGGTATTACCCACGCAGTTCTCTAACCAGAGCAATAGTAATAAGAGCAGTCTTGGTTTTTACATCACCGGCGATACCTACCGGGGTAAACATGGCGAGTCGCTTCGCTTGCTGGGCGAGGAAGAAGGCATTAATGATAATGCTTTGCAAAGAGGCATTGTGATGCACAGCGCGAGTTATGTAGATGAAAGTATTATCAGAAGCCAGGGTTATATCGGCAGAAGCCAGGGTTGTCCGGCATTGCCCACCAATATCTATAAGCAGGTGATCAGCACCATTAAAGACGGAAGCTGTCTGTTTATTTATAGTCCGGATAAATATTACAAGACCCATTCCAAAATGATCAGGGCCTGATGAATTTATATGAGTGGATGCATAAACTGTGTATGTATTTGTATTTTTAGACATGCCGGCGCCACAGCATATTGAATTTATCCATCCACAGCATTTTACGCGTAACTATCACCGGCGTAAAGCACCGGCATCCTTATCCCTGTTCATCGATTTTTTCTGGGAAACAGATTTTGACGGTTTGTGGAAACAGTATCCAGATGGGTTTTCAGATGTGTTATTTCCCAATACCGGTTATACCTATCTCATTAACCTGGGCACTCCATTTGTGATTCAGGTGGGCGACCGGAAATTTCCAATGAAAACAGATGGTTTTTTGCCCAGGCAGAAAGACATCGAAACCCATCACAAATCCGGTAACCGCTTATTTGGTATCAAGTTCAAAACCTCTCCCATCATTTTTGAGAAGAAGATCAATTTTGCGGAATACCGCGAATCGGTTTTTCCGTTGAGTTATCTTGCCGATGCTGCTATCCTGAAAAAAGTAAAAGCAGCCGGTAATTTTGCTGAAAGGATAACGATCCTCACCAACTACTTCAATCACTTATTGCAGCAGTACGAAGGCTCCCTGCATCCGGTAATGATCGTAAACGAGATCCTGGCACATTGCGAAGAAAAACTTGATTTTGGCCAGTCGGTAGAAACATTGGCCGCCCGGTACAAAGTTTCTACCCGCACCCTGCAACGGTATTTTGAGATCTATACGGGCATCAGTACTAAAAAAGCCCTGCAGATTCTCCGGATCCGCAAGGCTGTAGAATTACTGGTAGCCGCACCTGAGACCTTTGATCTTACTCAGTTCGCTTATTATGATCATAGTCATTTTTATAAACACCTGAAACAGTTTTTGCAAAAAACCACCATGCAAAAATTACCAGCCCACCTGCCAATATTGGCAAAGCTTCACAAGCTATAATGGACTGACAGGTTTCATTGGTTGCGTTGGGTTCGAGAAACATAATCTTGATTGCTTGCGTTGTATAATCAGTTTCCGGCTCTTTGTCGTTCTTCTTCAGAAGCCGTGGTTCTTCTTCTGGCTGCCTGCACGGTATTTTTTCCAAAACGATAAGTGAAGCTTAGCGTAACCACCCTTGTTTCGCGTTTGGCATGCCATTTCTCAATATAATTGGTGTAGGTAATAACGGCTTTGGGCAGATTGGTCCAGAAGATATCAGTTACATTCAGTCTGAGTGTTCCTTTGTTCTTCAACATCGATTTCTGCACGCCCGCCGCAATACCCCATAAAGGATCCTGTACCATAAAGCCATATTGACCGCCGGTGGTAAAATTGCCGTTTAATTCTGTGATCCATCCTTTACCCAGTGTGAATGTATTGTTCATCCGGTAATCAAATGCGGGCTTACCGTTATTCAGGGTAGTGGCACCGAGTGAGCCGTTGAAATGATTGTAATACAAATTGGCATTGTTGATCATGTTCCAGCGGCTGTTTACACGAACAGGTGCTGCTACAGAAAGACCATAATAATCGGATGAGCTTAAGTTGATAGGAATCTGTACCGTTACATTATCCATTTGCGGAATATTGGGGAACACATCTTTGAAACGTGCGATAGCAATATTCTGGTTATTCTTTGTATGACTGTACGAAGCGGAGAAATTAATTCCCTTCACGGTATAATTCAACTCATAGGCCCAGGTAAACTGTGGTAACAGCGAGGGACGGCCGGTGGAATACGTGGTTACATCGATCAGGAAAAGAAATGGGTTCAGTTGCGAGTAACCGGGTCTGTCAATACGCCTGCTCACAGAAATGCCCAGTGTCTGATCGTCTTTGATCTTGTAATTAAAATAGGCGCTGGGAAATAACTGCAGGTAACTGGAATCAAAGAAGATAGCACCTTTTACCTGCTGTGTTTTCAGGTGCGTATGCTCTCCGCGTAAACCCAGTTGCAGGTTAAATTTTTTAAACTCTTTACTGAAATTGAAATAGGCTGCATTATTATACTCCTCGTAAAAAAAACGGTTGGTCTTGTTTACATCATCCACCGGTGTGCCGCTGCTCATGTCGAAAAACTTGGCATCGTTGTCAGAAGAAACATAACTGGTTTTAACACCCGTTTCAAAACGTGCGCCCTGTGCCAATGGATGGCTATAGTCTGCTTTGGCAGTACGCAGGATCAGTTTTCCCTGCTGATCACCGTTCAGCAGATAGTCGGGCTGTAACAAACCACCGTTCAGATTATAATATTTGGTGGCGTTGCTGGTAAGTGCAGATGAACTGTATTCACCATAATCAGCATCAATCGTTAATTCTTTACCGGTGGTATTAAAACTGTGTTTATAGTTGATATTGGCAACCGTGTTCCCGTTATCGTTGGTATTATACGCCCTTGTCTGGAAGGTAGAAGCCTGCTGATGAGCTGCATCTATCACAACCGAATTATTGTTGATGGTGGTATTGAATGAACCGCTATTACGGGTAACCACAAAACCGATGATATTCTTTTTATCAGGGAAATAATCGGCACCCACACGTACCGTGTGAAAACCGGCCGGTGTTCTGGCAAAATTATCCTTCAGATCGCCGCCATTGTACAAACTGTTGGTATAGAAGTTTCTATCGAGAAACAGGTGATTCATATTGATCCGGTAAGAATAGTTATAGTTGCCAAAGAGATTTACTTTTTTATCACGGTAGTTAACCGTAGCGCCGGCATTGGCTTTGGCATATACACCCTGTCCGTAACCTGCGGTCAGTGTTCCATTAGCACCCAAACGCTGGTCTTTTTTCATACGGATATCAATAATACCCGAATTGCCTGCTGCATCATATCTGGCAGAGGGATTGGTGATGAGGTCTATCCGTTCAATGGCATTGGAAGGTAGTCCGCGCAGGTAGTTAGCCAGTTCTGCACCGGTTAAAGGTGAAGGTTTTCCATCAATCATAATAATGACACCCTGGCGACCGCGCATCGCAATTACATCATTCTGGTCGATGGTAACACCGGGCGAGCGTTCCAGTACATCCATGGCCGTACTGCCGGCACTGATAATACTGTTCTCCACATTTACCACCAACCTGTCTGATAAACGCTGGATAAAGGGTTTTCTCGCGGTTACCACTACTTCGCCGATTTCTTTAGCGCTGGGCAGTAGTACGATATTGGCCAGCCTGAGATTTAACTGCTCCTGGCTGAGTACAATTACTGCTGAGTATTGTGTGGCATAGTTCACAAAAGAAGTTCTTACGAGATAGCTTCCCGGACGGATATTATCCAACTCAGCCAAACCATTTTTATCAGTGATAGCCGTTTTGGCCAGCGAAGAGTCTTTGCTTTTCAATAATTCTACGGTTGCATTCTCAACCGGCTGGTTTTTTTCATTCAGAATGGCTGCGGTAATCTTTCCTCTCTCTGCTACCTGCGCAAGTAAGGGTAAACTTGCCACACATAACAGGCTCAGGCAGAACAGGTAAACTTTTTTCATAACAACAGAAACTTTTGCTAAAATTCTTCTGTTATTAACCCTTTTCAACGCGTTGTTATACAAGCAGTCAAATCAGATAGATGAAAGGGTTGTTACCGGGAACACTGTGTCCGTTTTTTACATAACAACAAAGCAAGCGGTATCGCTTGCTTTGTAAAGGATGGGGGAAATGGTTATTGAAAGGGGTCTGAATATTTCAGGTCGGTGGTAATGGCCACATCTGTCAGGGTCTGTAAAAAAGCCAGCAGTTTCTGCCTGTCCTGCGCGGCTACACCATGTGCGGGAATATTGCTATTCAGCATGGCTTGCAGACTGTTAACACTACCATTGTGAAAATAGGGGGGCGTATTGGCAATATTGCGCAGACTTGATGATTTGAATCTTCGTTGGTTATTGATACCGAGATCAGCAGGATCGGCCAGGGCAAAACCCGCTGTGGGGTTGGAGGTCAGGAACATCGGCGGCGCATGGCAACCGGCGCAGGGAATATTACCGGCGGTCAGGAACAGGGTTTCGCCATCCCTTTCGTCTGTGGTAAAACTGGCCAGCCCCTGTTTCACCTGGTCGTATTTTGATTGGGTAGTTACAATAGACCGTACAAACTGGGCCAGTGCCCGGGCTACCCTGTTTTCATTGATCTCGGTTGTGCCGAAAGCTTTTTGAAACAAAGCAGGATAATAGTACTGCGCCGAAATTTTGCTCATGGCTTCGTTCATGGTTAGTCCCATTTCTGTGGTGTTCTGTATGGGTTGTAATACCTGTTCTTCGAGTGTGGCAGCACGCTCGTCCCAGAACATTTTTCCCGAACGGTAAAAACGCACATTCAGCAAAGGCATCGAATGCCTGTCTGTAACACCACCCAGAAAACCTTTGCTTTTAATAGCAGAATCGGAAAAAGAGAGATCCTGCCTGTGACAGCTGCCGCAACTGATGGTATTGTTCTTCGAAAGTTTTTTGTCGTAAAACAAAACCCTGCCCAGGGTAGCGCCATCGTTGGTAATGGGATTATTGGCGGGCGTATTATCTGCCGCCGGTAAAGCTGCGGCAATATGGGCCGGCAGGGCAAAATTGCCATAATTAAAATTGGTAGCCGGTAATTGTGGTGTGGTAACGGTGGCTGTGGTATTGGTGGCTGATGATACGGTGGCAGCCGCATCCGTTTTGGCGCAATACTGGAAAAGCATGGCCGTAACGCCCAAACATAAGAGGGTACCTGTTTTTTTCTGTTTCATGCTGGTTGGTTTTGGGTAAACAGGAACGATAGGCGCTTTTTTTATCAGATACTGTTTTAGCCATAAACCTACGCCCTTAACAAAAAATTAAGGGTTATCAGTCTGCCGCTGAAGGCATCCATTGGAGGAAGAATAATTCCGTTTATCCCAACCACATCAATATGTGATAAAAGACTAAACAGAAAATCAGCAGATTTGTGCACAGCTACATGAAAGAAGCGATTTTCGTAAACAAAGATCAATATATATGGAAACAGTTCGTTTTAATCCTTTTCACCAGGTACACCAGGCACTGCGGGCATTGTTGTACCACGCATCTATTACTGTGCAACATACCGATTTTACACAGGAGGCGCAGGCCGGCAAAACCATTACTTTAATAGAAGAACTCGTTAACTTTTTTGAAGCGCATGCGCACAAGGAAGATACACAGGTATTTCCATTAATTGCAGCAGCGGCACCGGAACTGGTGGCAGATTTTGAAGCGCAGCATGAAAAAGACCATGAACTGGGCGAAGAACTGGTAGATGCTATGCATGATTGCCGTAATGCGGTTACTGACCAGGAAAAAATCCTGGCAGGAAAAAAACTACAAAGGGCGCTGAATGCTTTTACAGCATTCAACCTCACCCACATGAATGCAGAAGAAACGGTGGTACTGGATGTATTACACCGCGAATACACCGATGAACAACTGCTGGAAAGAGAACAACAGATTGTAGCATCCTTAACCCCCGCAGAAAAAGCGTTTTCGGGTTACTGGATGTTGAAGGGGCTGGCTTTGAACGAGATCATCGACTGGTACAAAAAGATCCAGGCAGCAGCACCCCCGTTTGTGTTGGATGAGTTCATGCATCTCGCAGAAAAAGCGCTCTCAACCGAAAAACTGAAAACATTGCAGCAATCACTGAATTTTTCTTTGGCATAATAACCGCAAGCAATCCGAAACAAAGAATCCCGCCAGAGCGGGATTCTTTGTTTCGGAGATCGTAATAACTATATCCTACTTCGAAGGATGAATATTGGTATAATGCAGAATAATCCTGAATAACTCATCAGGTACAAAAGGTTTTACTACAATATCATTCACTCCTGTTTCATTGATCCTGTCTTCAATCTCTCTCGGTAAGCTGGCGGTAAGGGCAATGATGGGAATGGTTACGCCCTGGTTACGCATCTGTTTGGTGGCTTCATAGCCATCCATTACGGGCATGTGCATATCCATCAGTACCAGCCTGTGTTTGCTGGTATCCAGTTTGGCAAGGGCCTCTTTTCCGTTCATCGCCACATCAATGGTGGCGCCCCAACGCTCCAGAAAAGTTTTGGCAACAAGAATATTGATCTCATTATCCTCCACCAGCAGAATAGACATTCCGGATAGCGGTTTACTCTCTTCTGTAGGTATGGAAGAAGGGGTATCTACGGTTTTCTTTTCCACGGTAATCACTTTTGGGAAGGTTTGTGAGAAATAAAAGACAGATCCTTTACCCTGTTCGCTGGTCAGGTGCAATCTGGTTCCCTGCAGGTCTAATAGTTTTTTGCAGATGGCCAATCCGAGCCCTGTTCCGCCAAAATTGCGGGAGGTAGAGGTATCAGCCTGTGTAAACTGTTCAAAAATGATCTTCTGCTTTTCCTGCGCAATGCCGATACCCGTATCTTCTACACTAAACTGCAATGTAATGGTGGCATCGGTTTGACTTTCTACCTTGATATCGAGTAAAACATATCCTTTGCGGGTGAATTTGATAGCATTGTTTACCAGGTTATTAATCACCTGCCCGATACGGGTAGGGTCGCCCAGTACTTTATGTTGTAAAGCAGGGTCTACCTGCAGCCTCAGTTCAATACCCTTATCTTCTGCAGAAGTGCGTAAACCGGAAACAATATTCTTCACCATATTCGGAATATCTGTTTCGATCATTTCAAAATTCACTTTTCCGGCCTCGATCTTATTGTAGTCAAGAATATCATTCACAATGGCCAGCAGGTTATTGGCTGAGAACAACAATACATTCAGTTGTTCTTTCTGTTCGGATCGGGGATTGTCGCGCAGAATCAGGTGTGTCATACCGAGAATCGAATTCAGCGGCGTCCGGATCTCGTGCGACATAGTAGAAAGGAATTCGTTTTTGGCTTTCAATCCCTGTTCAGCTTCTTCTTTTGCTTTCTTCAGCGTAGAAGCGAACCGGAAAGAAAGGATCAGCGACTGCAGGAAAAAGAAACTGATATAACCGATAAACAGAATGCCTTTGTGCGCGGTTATGATATCAAAATACTGCAGATTGATGACGATAAATACCATCAACACCACACCGGTACTGAGTAAAGCGTATTCGGCTCCCAGCCTTTTATGTTGCATGGCTTTTACATACACATAAAAAGCATAGGCAATTACCCCGAACATGGCCACGAGAAAGGGGTTGATGAGATAGGTAAAAATCTCCGGTGGGAAAATGACCACAATGCCAGATAATATCAGTCCCAGCCACACTTCTATCCGCGTAGCCAGTTTACCGGATTCTTCGGGATAGAGATAGCGGGTATACAAACTGAAAAATACCAGGCAGATAAACAGGGAAAGATATTCCAGGTGAGTGGTAATATTCCAGGGAATATCGGGGAAAAGCGTATGCAATACATAACTGCGTGCCCCTACCATACGGTAGCTGTACATCATACAGAACAGGGCAAAATAGAGGATCGATTTATCGTGACGGCCAAACAGGAACAGACCAAAAAAGAACAGTCCACCCATAAAAAGGCAACCAGTAAGTACCAGGTCAAAAGCTTTGTCTTTTTCCTGTTCATAAAAAAGGGCTTCCTTATCGCCGATCACAATATTTTTATAGGGACCACCTTTTGAATGCCAGTAATTAGCTACCTGTAACAACAGGTGAAGGGTATCGGAAGGATCTGTGATTTCGATGGTTTTTTCAACCCATTTGGCTACGGCCTTTTCTTCGAGTATATCCGGACTACCTGCATTGGCAAATAATTGATTGTTCACAAAAAGGCGGTACGAACAATAGGTATCCGGTACCTCCAAAGCCAGTGTATGGGTACGTGGAGGCAATATTACTGTTACGGCGTAAGTGGCATAACCTTTGGCGGGCAAGCGGGTTCCGTTGAGGATGGTTTTATTAAACAGTTTCGGGAAAAAGAGATAGGCATCGGGTGTTTTTGGAGGAGATGCAGGTGTCAGTAATTGTTCCCAGTAAAAAGCCCATTCACCGGTTAAGGGCACGGATAGTTTCTGCAGATCGGTTTTTCGCAGGTCAATAATCCCTTTTTCAGCTACAGGTAAGGAGTCCTTTTTTGCATAAGCTACCGAAGCCGACAATACACCCACCGTAAACAGGAACAGGAAAACTGGATAAATGTATGACCGGTTTTTCAGGAACATAGGTTGGCAGATAAAGTAAAACAATACCCGTAGCCCGGGAGAATAACAGGGTGGAGGGTGCTGGCCCCCGTTCTTGCATACAAAAAAACACTAAATTGAACAATCAGCAATCATTTCATATGAAACAGTGGATAGTTTTTTTAGCGCTATGGGTATTTGTACAGGATCTGTACGCACAGAAAACAGATAAAAAACTGCAGGCGCAGTTAACGGAACTGGTAAAAGGGTTTCGGGGTAACCTGGGTTTGTATGTGCATGATCTTACCCGTAACCGGGAAGTGGCGATCCAGGCCGATAGCCTCTTTCCCACTGCCAGTATGGTGAAAGTACCGATCCTTGCGGGTCTTATGCGTAAAATAGAAAGCCAGGAATTGCAGTATCATCAACCCCTGGTTTATAAAGATTCTCTTTTATATGAAGGAGAAGACATTCTCGGCTCATTTAAAAACGGGGAAAAGATTGAAATGAGTAAAGTAATGATGCTGATGCTGACCATGAGCGATAATACGGCCAGCCTCTGGCTGCAAAGCCTGGCCGGTACCGGAACCGCTATTAACCGCTTGATGGATAGTCTGGGCTTGGTAAATACCAAAGTAAACAGCCGCACACCGGGCCGGGAAAACTACCGCTCAGAATTTGGCTGGGGACAAACCACTCCGCGCGAAATGGCCACCCTGCTGGAGAAAATAGTACAAAAAGAAGTGATCAGCGAAACTGCCAGCGAAAAAATGCTTCGGTTGCTGGGGCGTAATTACTGGGACGAAGAAGCCATCTCACAAATTCCCTCCGATGTGTTCATTGCCAGCAAAAGCGGAGCGGTAAATGCCAGCCGCAGTGAAGTATTGTATGTAAATGGGAAAAAAGCGAGGTACCTCTTCTGTATCTGCACTAAAAATAACCAGGATACCAGCTGGAACAGCAGCAATGAAGCATGGGAGCTTACCCGGAAAATTTCGAAATGGTTGTGGGAGTATTATCATTGACGTTGGTAACTGCCAGCATGATAGGTAATGGTGATAGTCATTTTTGCGTAGCAAAATATCGAATTGCATTTTTTGAGCAACCTCTCCGAGTGATAACCAGGAGAACACATAATATTTTATTGCTGTATAACACCCGGTGAAGCAATAATAATTTGTCTGACCAAAGACAGATTTGATAATCAACCATTTATGAAATTCTGCGGGAAAGAATTTATTAATTCAAAAAACAAAGTACCTTTGTATTAACAGTACCCGCTATCATACCATAAGAACTGATAGCGGGTCATTTTTTTAGCTATGGCAAATAAACCTCCATTATCCGTAGCCGGGCAAATAACGCTACTAAAGCAAAGAGGAATGCTGTTCAGAGATGAGGCTAATGCTCCTCATTTTTTACAAAACATAAGTTACTACAGGCTTAAAGGTTATTGGTGGGATATGCAAGCCGATTATACGCTTCACACTTTTAATAGTAATACTTACTTTGAAGATATTGTTGACCGCTACAATTTTGACCGTCATCTGAGATTGATTCTTTTTGATGCAATTGAAAGAATAGAAATCTCTTTACGGACAAAAATGATTTATCATCTATCAATGAAATATGGGGGCTTATGGTATTTGAACCCGAATTTATTTGTTAGACAAAACGTTAACATTGTGGGTGCGACGAAAACAATTCATTTACATACAATCGATGAATTACGAAAGGAATTCGGCCGAAGTCAGGAAATATTTATTAAAGATCACCGGAATCGCTACCCAATGGAAGATGCCGATGCATGGAAAATTTTAGAAGTAGTTTCTATGGGAACTCTTTCCAAGCTGTATAAAAATCTTGAACACCAGCTTCCTGAAAAATCTACGATAGCTAAACAGATGGGCCTAAACCTTCATAGTGAACTTTCAAGTTGGCTGGAGGCTATTACGTATGTAAGAAATATAATTGCTCACCATTCAAGACTATGGAGTAGAAATATGGTAAAAAAGCCTGTTGAAAATCTAAACAATCCAATAGGGCAGTGGTTTCAAAACCCATTACTACCCGTACAGAGTAAAAAGCCCTTTCTTATAATATCCTGTATGCTCTACTTATGCAATTTTGTTACGCCCGGACATCATATAAAAACAAAGCTTCTTGAATTATTTGCTAACAGTTCAACTATTCCTATTTATAAACTTGGCTTTTTAAATAACTGGGAAAAAGAGCCAATCTGGAAATAAGCAGTGTGAACGCACAACGACAGTATTTGCAGAAGCAAGGACAGGAGTGAAATATAAGTCAAGTATTATTATCAAATGTGGTTTACAATTTGACCGAAGAAGCAAATAAAAATTATTGAGACAACCTAAAGTGTAGCCCGCCACTGCTTTTATACAAACACTCCCTCACGACAAACTCACCAACCCCTTCTTAATCGCTTCCATCGCTAACCCAACCCGGCTCTGCACTTTCAGTTTTCCGAACAATGATTCGCGGTAGCCATCAATGGTGCGCTCGCTGAGGCACATGGTGGCGGCAATTTCTTTGTAGGTTAGGTCGGAGCAGGCGTATTGCAGAAATATTTTTTCCTTTTCAGACAGTACCGGCGATTCCTGTTCAGTCATCAACAAACGGCGGAAATTAACATTACTGCTATCCGCATTGTAAAATCCCTTTTTATTGATTTCCTGTAAAGCCCTTTCCAGTTCGTCGGGGTGTGTTTCCTTGAGCAGGTAAGCACAACAGCCGGCTTTGATCATGTCAATGATCACCGTATCATTATCATTCATAGATAAAGCTACAAGTTTCATCTGCGGGTATTTGCTGTTCAGCCATTTGGCGGTTTCAACTCCATTCATCACCGGCATATTCACATCAATCAGCATAATAGAGGGAACTGAACCATCCCCTGCCAGCTTTTGCTGCACTTCTTTGCCATTCAGTGCTTCGAGCACCACATCGTACACTTTAAAACTCTTGAGCATCAGTCCCAGCGATTTCAGGAACAACTGGTGATCATCTACAATTCCGATCGGTGTTTTCATGGAGTGGATGGATTAACGGGTAATTGGATGGTAACCTGGGTGCCATTATTGATGGAAGAGAGCCAGCGCACCGTGCCACCCAGCAGTTTGGTGCGGTGTTTAATATTCAGTAGCCCTACGCTTTGTGTAATGGCCGCTTCATCAAAGCCGGTACCATCATCAGCGATAAAAATGGTGAGTAAACGGCTGTCTTCTTTGATCTTGATCTCGATGGTTTTGGCAAAAGCATGTTTCATGGCATTCTGTAACACTTCCTGCACAATACGGAAGAGAATGATCTGTTCGCTGGCTTTCATCGATAAAGTATCCGGCCGGTAAAGATTGATCTGCAGGCCCCGGGCTGCATTGATCCGACTGATCTCTGCTTCCAGGTTCTCGATAAAATTAAATTGCTGTAACCACTCTTTATTCAGCGATTTTGACAGGGAACGGATTTCCTGGATGGCTTTACCCAGTGTGTCATCCGCCATGAGTAAGGTTTCCGGCGGTTCGGGTAAGGAACGCTGGGTTAAACCGATCAGCAGTTTGGTGCTGTTTAATAACTGTCCCACATTGTCATGGATCTCGGTACTCAGCTGGTGCAGGGTTTCTTCCTGTGTTTCCAGCTGCGATTGCAGGAGCTGGTTCTCAAAATCGGCTTCCATGTTTTCTTTTTCCTTCAGGTGTTTCAGATCACGTTTCAGGTAAGCCACTACCAGCATTACAATAAACAGCGTGATCAGCAGCAGGATACTGGAGGCTGCCAAAATAATGCTTATGTTTTCTGATAGTTTTTGCATGAAAGACCGTAAATCGTGTAAATACAGAAAATGGTTAACAGTAAATTGTGGAACCGCCAGAGAATACCAATGATACTGGCTTCACGTACGATCAGGTATTTGTAAGAGATAAATATAAAAAAACTACCTGTATAGTACGTAAAAATCCCGATGATGATCCAGAAGAACGCGCTGTTGGTTAGTCCGGAGTATTTCGCATCTCTCACCAGCCGCCAGTAAAAAAATACCAGGCAATAAGCCGTAATGATAAAACTGGCCGAGGCAGAAATGGCACTGTTATACGTACCAATCCCGTCTCCATTGGCAATAGAAGTGGTAGCAAACCAGACAAACAGCAGGGAGGTGAACGGAAATATTTTTCTGATAAACTGATTGCCGATCTCATAAAACATGATGGATAAGATCACAAACGAGAGAATAATGTTTACGAGATACACCGAATAATTGGTGATGATCAGTTTTTCCAGAACAGTAGCCGTAAGGTTGGTCACAAACTGAACCACCACAAACCAGAAAATATAACGGAGCGCCCTCGGCAGCTGTTTGAAGGGTTTGATGAAAAACAATAAAGCCACCAGGGGCGCCCCGATATCTATATAATTAAGTATCGTAACGAAGATCTTCACAACTGTCTGTATCAATCGGTCATAAAATGCAGAGAAACCTTTGCCGTCTTATTCTGTACAGCCGGGAGGGAAAGGGCAGCCATTAATGGTTTCTTCTCCGCCGGTAACTGTTTTCTGCAAACTATCGGTGGGGTTTTCTTCTGCCAGGTGAGGTCTTGCTTTGATGCGGGCTATATTTACATAATGTTCAGCTCCCTTGGGCTTCTCTCTTATAATCTGTTGAGAAATGATAATTCCTTTTGCATTTGGGTTATCGGCCAGTAATTTGGCTAATTCATCGGCTTTGAAGTAAAATTCAATGCAACATTCGTGTGTCATGCTGTCGAGTTTTGGGGGTGAGGATATAGAACTTCAAATATTCAAAAAATTACGCAGATTATAACCGGGCTTTTTCTTCCGCTAATACGGGAAATTTCCCGTTGATTATATGGGAAATATGCCCTTTGAGAGCTGGCCGGAAAACAGGAAATTTATTGCATCCATCATCCTTCGTCTATGCCAACCTTCAATATCCTTTCGATCGATGGAGGCGGGCTGAGGGGCATTGTACCCATCAGCATCCTGCAAAAGATCGAATCAATGACCGGTAAAAAGGTACAGGATGTATTTGACATGATTGCCGGCACTTCTACCGGTGGCCTTATTGCCTGCTGTCTTACGCTGCGCGATGATAAACATCCGCTCAGTCCCAAGTATTCGCTTGAACAGATCGCAGATATCTACACGAGATACGGGAATACGATTTTTCCTACCCGTTCCGGGATTGATAAGATCCTGCATCGCATTGTAAGCCTGCTTGCCCCGTCGTATAGTCCCGAAGGGCTCGACCAGGTTTTGCGCCGATTCATCTCTCAGCAAACCATCAGCGAAGCATTGCGTCCGGTATTGGTATCTACTTATGATCTGAGCAGTAACCAGCCTGTTTTTTTCAAATCCAGCGAAGCGGCAGGCGATGCATCGGCCGATGCCAGGGTATACGATGTGTGCCGGGCCACTTCTGCAGCACCCACATATTTACCGGCTTACTCATTTACGCATAAGAACCAACTAATTACGGGAATTGACGGTGGTGTTTTTGTAAACAATCCCTCCATGGCGGCATTGGCAGAAGTGAGTAGGTATGGTAATGCGGGTTTCTATCAAAAAAGAGATGGTTCAGCTGTTATGTATGATGATATCCGGATCCTCTCACTCGGTACCGGCAGTTATGAGGGAACTATCAGTGAGGAAGAAGCGGTTAGCTGGGGACAATTGCAATGGATTACCCGCATCACAGATATTATGATGAAGGGTGTAAATAAAAGCACACATTACGAAACCCATGAAATGCTGGATCCGGGTAAATACCTGCGTTTATCCATTGAGATCCGGGATGAACAATATGCAGACATGGCCGATGCCCGGCCCGCCACCCGCCAGTACCTGCTGCAACAGGTGGCGGAACAGGTAACGGATAACCCGGTACAGCTAAACCTGCTGCAACAATTTTTATCAAACCTGCATTAGTTGAACGCTCCTCTCTGTGAAACTCCCCATCTCTGTTTCTCTGTGTTGAAAATGATCACTCATTCACAATCATCCTGCTATTGCTGTCTTTTTCAACACAGAGTAATGGAGGAACAGAGGGATACAGATTTTTTACTTGGTAATATTTATACGCCTGGTTTAATAGCACAATACCTTAAATAAGTATCTTGACACCGGCTTTCAACAGCTGATGTTTATGCAGGCAACCACAACTACTCATTCCGGCAAAAAGATCCGGGCCATCGTTAGCGGCTCCATTGGTAACCTGGTGGAATGGTACGACTGGTATGCATACGCAGCGTTCTCTTTATATTTCGCCCCTGTTTTTTTCCCGGGCAAAGATGCCACCGCCAATCTGTTGCAAACAGCCGGCATATTTGCTGTGGGTTTTCTGATGCGGCCTATTGGCGGCTGGTTGTTTGGCAGCCTGGCCGACAGAAAAGGAAGAAAATGGGCCATGACACTCTCGGTACTGATCATGTCGTTTGGTTCGTTGATGATTGCTGTTACTCCTTCGTATAACCAGATCGGTATTGCTGCTCCCATATTATTATTGCTCGCAAGATTACTGCAGGGATTAAGTGTAGGCGGCGAATATGGAACCGCTGCCACTTACCTCAGCGAAATGGCGGGAAAAGGCAGGCGCGGCTTTTTTTCCAGTTTTCAGTATGTAACCCTGATTGGCGGACAACTGGTAGCACTGGGTATACAGCTGATTTTGCAAAACCTTTTTCTCACGAACGAACAGATGCATAACTGGGGATGGCGCATTCCTTTTTTCATCGGTGCCCTGCTTTCGCTCGTGGCTTTTTACCTGCGCAGAAATATGGAAGAGACGGCAGATTTTGAAAAGAGCAAACACGCATCCAACGAACAGAAGGGATCTCTCAAAGAACTTTTACAACACCCCAAAGCAGTGGCTACTGTAGTGGGATTAACCCTGGGCGGCACCATCGCTTTTTATACCTACACCACGTATATGCAGAAGTTTCTGGTAAATACGGTACATCTCAGCAAAACCGAATCAACGCAGTTAACCTTTGCTTCCTTATTTATTTATGCGTTGCTACAACCGCTGTTCGGTGCTTTGTCAGACAGGATCGGCCGAAGGCCCTTACTGATCGGCTTTGGCATATTGGGTACCCTGTTAACTGTGCCTATCTTAACTATGCTCAGTCATACAACAGATCTCTTCTCTATTTTTTTGCTGATGATGGCTGCTCTCTTAATTGTAAGCGGATATACATCTATCAATGCAGTGGTAAAAGCAGAATTGTTTCCCGCTAAGATCCGTGCGTTGGGTGTGGGTTTTCCATATTCGGTAACAGTGGCGTTGTTTGGCGGTACGGCGGAATACCTCGCACTCTGGTTCAAAAATGCCGGTAACGAAACGGGTTACTACTGGTATACCACGGCCTGTATTTTTATTTCTTTGCTGGTGTATGTGTTTATGAAAGACACGAAAAAAACTTCGTTGATAGAGAAGGGGGCGTAGGTTCTATTCAACCACAGTGTAAAGTAGTTAACTGAATACCTGGTATACGATGAGGCTTAACACGTAAGCCAATCCTGTCATATACACAAACTGAAACACCGGCCATTTCCAGGTACGGGTTTCGCGTTTTACCACGGCCAGGGTACTCATACACTGCATGGCAAATACATAAAAGATCATGAGCGAGAAAGCCGCAGGTAGCGTGTACACTTTGCTGCCATTGGCATGCGTGGCCGCGGCCATTTTCTGGCGCAGCGAACTATCGTCAGATTCTTCCACACTATATAAAGTGGCCATGGTACCCACAAATACTTCCCTTGCGGCAAAGGAAGTGATGAGTGCGATCCCGATCTTCCAGTCATACCCCAGGGGTGTGATCACGGGTTCAATGGATTTACCCAATATACCTGCGTAGGAGTTCTGTAATTTTTCGGAAGAGAGCTGTTTTTCCAGCGAATCTACTTTTGCGGGTTGTTGCTGTATCAGTGCGGCATATTTGGCCTCTACTTTTTCCATCCGGTTGCCGGGTCCGTACGAACTCAGGAACCAGAGCAGCAGACTGATGATCATGATAATTTTTCCGGCATCAAACACAAAGATCCTCGCTTTTTCTACCATGGTAATACCCACATTCTTCCAGCGTGGGGCACGGTAAATGGGCAGTTCCAGGATAAAGAAACTTTTTTCCTTGATCCTGATAAACCACTTCATCACATAACTTACGATCAGTGCCATCACGGTTCCCATCAGGTACAAAGCCATCATTACCAGACCCTGTACACTCAGAAAACCGAAATAATAATTATCATCTACCACCAGCGAGATCAGAATCGTGTACACCGGTAATCGGGCACTGCAACTCATTAAAGGGGTTACCAGTATGGTTAAGAGTCTTTCTTTTTTGTTCTCAATATTCCGGGCGCTCATGATGGCCGGTACGGCACAGGCAAAACCGCTGATCATGGGCATCACACTTTTACCGTTCAGTCCTACTTTACGCATCAGCTTATCACTGAGAAAACTGATACGGGCCATATAACCGGTGTCTTCCAGAATAGTAATCAATCCGAACAGGATCATGATCTGCGGAATAAATACCAGGATGCCGCTGAGTCCGGCCACAATCCCATTAATAAAGAGATCGCTCCACCAGGCTTTTGGCAGATGGGCATTTAACCAGGTGGTGCTTTGGGTAAACAACCATTCAATCCCGTCCATCGGAAACTGGGCCAGCCAGAAAATGCTCTGGAACAGGAGAAAGAGAACGGATAATAATATTACATAACCCCAGGTGCGGTGCAGCAGCAGGTTATCCAGTTTATCGGAGAACATTTTTTTCTCCAGTGGCCCGGGTTCTACCACATGCTTCTGCATGATCTGGCGGATGCGGGTATACCGCTGCATGATCTCTTCTGCCTGCGTTTTGGTAGGATTGAACCGGTTATCGATCTCTATCTGTTCTACAATTTCCTGCTCCTTTTCGGTTAACGGGAAGTTTTCGTGGTTGATGAGGTAATGAATGCCCGCATAATCACTCAGCTTCGGAAACAGCAGTTGAACGGCTTCGATGGCAGCTGGTGCCAGTTTGCGGGTGTCCATAAAATCGCGGACCTGTGTGCCCGGGTTCATTTTGGCCACCTGTGCCAATACTTTTCTGATATCGCCCAGTCCTTTGTTCTTCCGCGGGTTCACGGCCACAATCGGAATACCCAACTCGGCCTGCAGGCCATTGATATCTATTTCTATGTCTTTTTTAGCAGCAATATCGGTCATGGTCAAAGCCATCACCACGGGAACTTTCAGGTCAATGATCTGGCTGCAGAACAGCAGGTTTCTTTTCAGGTTACTGGCATCGGCTACCAGTAATACAATATCGGGTTTGATTTCTGCATCGGCCCCCATCAATACTTTATAGGCCACCCATTCATCTCCCCTGCGGGGATAGAGACTGTAGGTGCCTGGCAGGTCTATCAGCTCGGCAGGTAAACCGGGCTCAAGTTGTATATGTCCGGTCTTTTTATCAACCGTAACACCCGGAAAATTACCCACTTTCTGGTTCAGGCCCGTTAAGGCATTGAACAGCGAGGTTTTTCCGCTATTCGGGTTACCAACCAGGGCAATATGTAAGGCAGGTGTAGACAAATGGATTGAATGGTTGCAAAAGTAGCCGCAAAGAAGGGGTATGAGTTACGAGATTGGGAACAGAATCTGACCGATTTTGGTAATGGGTAGCAATAAGACCATATCATCCACTTATTTTTGCGGCATAAACTGAACCTTGTATGAAACAAATACTGCTGGTACTGGTATTGGTGCCCGTTTTTTCCTTTTCTCAAAGCAAGCGCAAAAAACGCCTCGCCGAAGAAAAAGCCAATGCAGAACTGGTTACCAACCTCTCGGCGCATGTACAATACCTGGCCGATGATAAACTGGAAGGCAGAAGATCCGGATCAAAAGGAGAAGAACTGGCCATGCAGTATATTATACAGCAGTACACCCAGATGGGAATCGAACCCAAAGGCAACCAGGGGTTTATACAGGAATTTCCGGTAGATGAAGGCCGCCAGATAGACCCTGCCAGTTTTGTAACCGTGGAAGGGAAAACCCTGTTATTGGGAAAAGAATACCAGCCCCTGGCTTTTAGTGGCACCGGAAAGGTAAAAGGTAATCCCGCCATGGCTCTCAGCGAAGCGAGGCAACCCTGGTTCAAAGACCTGAAAGACCTGCTGGAAGAAAACAGGACCAATCCGCATTTTGATATAGAAGAAGAGATCAAAAAAACGGCCAATACCGTGGCCGCGAAAGGTGCCACCGCCTTGTTTGTGTATAATACATCTACCCTTACAGATAATATCCGCTATAACAAAAACGATAAAAGCCAGGCGCTGAAAATCCCTGTGATCTATATCACCAAAGAAGGCTATGATGCTTATTTTTCTGATCATGCTGCAACACTGTCTGTAGAACTGGCGGTGTTTATTGCCGAGAAAAAAAGAACTGCCCGCAACCTGGTGGGTTTTATCAATAACAACGCAGCAAATACCGTGATCCTGGGTGCACATTACGATCACCTGGGATATGGGGAAGATAAAACAGCACTCGATACCGGCCACCTGATCCACAACGGAGCAGATGACAATGCCAGCGGCACAGCAGCCCTGATAGAGCTGGCGAGAATGCTGAAGAAAAAAGCGCCGGTGAATAACAATTACCTCATCATCAATTTTTCAGGCGAAGAGCTGGGATTATTGGGGAGTAAATACTGGTTAGACAATCCCACCACCAACATCACGCCTAATTATATGATCAATATGGATATGGTGGGCAGGTACGATACATCGCATAAACTCACCATTGGCGGTTATGGCACTTCACCCGTATGGGGCGAAGTGTTCAGCAAAACTGCTACTACACTGGTAACCCGTTTCGATAGCACTGGCAGCGGTCCCAGCGATCATGCTGCTTTTTACCGGAAAGACATGCCCGTATTATTTCTCTTCACCGGCAGCCACAGCGACTACCACAAAGCCACCGATGATTGGGACAAGATCAATTACACCGGTCAGCGCGATATTGTAAAACTGGTATACCAGATCATTGAAACAACAGACAGCAAAGGCAAACTTCCCTTTACCAAAACCAAAGACCCGCAAACCGGCCGAAGCAGCGGGTTCAAAGTAAGCCTGGGTGTGATCCCCGATTATGGTTTTACCGGAACCGGTATGCGGATAGATGGGGTTAGTCCGGGTAAACTGGCCGAAAAGATCGGCCTGCAAACAGGAGATATTCTGTTACAGCTGGGCGAGTATACTTTTATAGATGTGAACAGTTATATGCAATCTTTGGGTAAATTCAACAAAGGTGATAAGACCCAGTTGAAGATCAAAAGAGGCAAGGAAGAAAAAACATTCGATATCGTATTCTAAATCACCTCTGCGCAGAGGTTTAATACAGTTATATGCGGCTTAGACTGGATATAGAAGAACTGAATGATGACTTCTTTGAAGACACCCGTTTACTGGGTATTACGGCTCCGGTAAAGAATTACCAGTTCTGCCTGCAGCTGAATAACCAGCTGGGGTATCATTTCCGTCTCAACAACGATATTGAGATCCATCTCCGCAGAAAAGAGCGCAGTTATTATTTCTCGGTATACCAATCGCCCGAACCCAATAGTTTTTTGGTGCATTACCTCTATCATAACCACTGCGATGGTGAATACCTGTTACCCGAATTCAAACACATGGATTTTTTGTGGCTGATGAAGGGAGACCTGGTAGATGCAGAGAAAGGGGAGTGGATCAAACAATCGGTCCGGAATATGAATGGTGTACAGCTGGTAGCCGAACTGACCAATGAGCAGATCAGGAATAAAGGGAATATGGTGTTTTAACTTTATCGGTACACTGTACATGCTACAGAAAGCATACCTTACCAATACAGCACTCAATTGTACAACTATGTGGACCGAAGAAAACAATACCCTCTACCGCAAATTCACTTTTACTGATTTTTCAGCAGCTTTTGCCTTTATGACAAGGGTAGCGCTCGAAGCCGAAAAAGCCAACCACCATCCCCGCTGGACCAATGTCTGGAACACCGTAGAGATCTGGTTAAACACGCACGATGAAGGAGATGTGGTTACTGCCAAAGACCATGCGTTGGCAAAAGCGATTGACAGACTGCTGGAGAACAGATGAACGCAGAACGCAGAACGCAGAACGCAGAACGCAGAACGCAGAACGCAGAACGCAGAACGCAGAACGCAGAACGCA
>NZ_JBXAPW010000008.1:0-35258 GCF_058806635.1 Sediminibacterium sp. GW821-FHT12F12
ATCAGCTATCAGTTACATCTTTTTAGCGATGATGTGTCTAATGGTAAAAAATATTAATTAACTCAAACAGCTTCTAAGCTATTTTATAGAAAAATGACCAAATTTTAATTGAAAATTCCGACTGTAATAGTGATTCCATCAATTATTTCGCTTCTAGCTTTTCTTTGCTGCCAGCCTAATATTGATTTTTCATGTCCGGCAACCAACATCCAGCTATCCGCTTTGGTGGTTACTCACACATACTGAACCTGTTATAACCATATAAAGTGGGGGACAATCTGGTTATAAAAGTGGTGCAAATATAGGGGAAAGGAAGTTAATTAAGTTTGTGTTTGGTGGTCTTTGGTCAGTAGTTTTTAGTTGATCATGTTTTCATTCGGGATTTTCTATGTTGATCATGGCATTTGGCGGAAAACCGATTGGCGGATGACGGATTTGCGGATTATCGGATTTTGAATTGACCATTCACCACTCACGCTTTTCTACTCACCCCCAACCCCTCTCTACTTCGTAAAGAGGGGGCCGATTCGGGTAAACTTGAAGAATGGGCATTCGAATCTGGCCCTTTCACTCTTGACTTTTGACTTTTACCTTACTCCCAATCCACCCCCTTCACTTCCTCATACACTCTCCTAACTCCCTCTCCCAACCCAATTTTCGCATTCCAACCTAAGGCACTCAGTTTAGACACATCCATTAGTTTGCGTGGGGTGCCATCTGGTTTGGTTTTGTCAAGAATGATATCACCGGTAAAACCGACTGTTTGTTTGATCAATTGGGCCAGCTCCAATATGGTCAGTTCCTTACCGGAACCGATATTGATCAATCCAGCCTGGTGATAGTGGTTCATCAAAAACAGACAAGCTTCTGCCAGGTCATCTACATGTAAAAACTCGCGTAAAGGTGTACCACTGCCCCATAATACAACAGCAGCATCCTCATTTTTTTTAGCTACAATAAATTTTCGCAACAAAGCCGGAAGTACATGTGATTTTTCCAGATCGTAATTATCATTCGGACCATAGAGATTGGTAGGCATAGCCGAAATAAAATTACAGCCATACTGTGCCCGGTAAGCATCACACAATTCGATACCCGCAATTTTGGCAATAGCATAAGGTTGATTGGTAGATTCGAGATACCCAGATAGTAAATATTCTTCTTTTAAAGGCTGGGGAGCCAGTTTGGGATAAATACAAGATGATCCCAGGAAAAGCAGCTTGGTTACTTTGTTCACATAGGAGGCGTTAATAATATTGCTTTCGATCATCAGGTTTTCGTAAATGAAATCGGCGCGGTAGGTATTGTTAGCCAATATACCCCCTACTTTGGCAGCAGCTAAGAAAACGTATTGAGGCATTTCTAAACTGAAGAAATCATTTACAGCCTGTTGGTTCCGAAGATCCAATTCTTGTGAGGTGCGGGTAATGAGATTGGTGAAGCCCTCTTGCTGAAGTTTTCTAACAATGGCGCTGCCTACCATTCCACGGTGGCCGGCTATGTAAATTTTGGAATGTTTTTCCATTTGGTTTTGGTCTTTGGTCTTTAGCTTTTAGTCTTTAGTCTTGGGTTATTTTTTTTTGGGGGGGGCTTGGGATAGTGGTTTAGGGTATGATACTGATTTTTAAAGCATTAATCCTTTTTTCTATAGTATGTAGCTCTTGTAACAAACTTGCATATTCATCTATGTTCAGATAAGTCACGAGATAGCTGACTTCAATCTGTGTCTCCAGTTCAAAGGAAGATCCAAGTGCGATTTCCAGAAATCTGGAGAAATCTGCAGAGGTCTTTCGGCTACAACCTTCGGCGATATTGGATGGTATAGAAATAGCAGACCGGTTCATTTGTGAAACCAAACCGTATCGTTCCTTATAGGGGAATGCCTGGGTAATCGTATAAACTTTTTTAACAAATAAAAGTGCCTGCACCCAAACATCCAGCTTTCTAAAATCACGCATACCAAAGAGAGGTTTAGTTCTACCAAATTTACCAGAACTATCCAAATCCTACAATGCGGCTTCTACCCAAGAAAATCGCTAATGTAACCCTCCCCCAAAACCAAATCACAGCATAACGAAGATCCCGCTCCCCGGAAGACCAAAGACTAAAGACTAAAGACCAAACGCCAAAGACTAAAGACCATTGACCCACCACAGGCACAACCCAAAATGACGAACTTCGTATCATACATCCTACTCATACTCATTCTTCACATCAAACCCCTTCTCCTTCAAAAACTTACTCTTTTCAAACAACGCCACATCACTCTCCACCATTTCTTTCACCATTTCGGCCAGTGTGTAAGTGGGTTCCCAGCCCAGTTTCTGTTTGGCTTTGGAAGCGTCTCCAATCAACAAATCCACTTCAGTGGGCCGGTAATAACGGGGATCTACCTGTAAAACTACCTGTCCAACCGGCACAGTATATTTACCCGTGCTGGATACTACTTTAGCTATTTCATTTTCCTCTGAACCCTCAAAAGCCAGTTCTACTCCTACTTCAGCAAATGCCATCCGAACAAATTCCCGGATAGGCGTAGTAATACCCGTAGCCAATACAAAATCTTCGGGGGTATCCTGCTGCAAGATGCGCCACATACCTTCAACATAGTCTTTGGCATGGCCCCAGTCGCGCTTGGCGTCCAGGTTACCGAGATATAGTGTATCCTGTAATCCCAGGGCAATTTTTGCCACGGCCCGTGTAATTTTGCGGGTAACAAAGGTTTCGCCACGAACCGGGGATTCGTGGTTAAATAAAATACCATTGCAGGCAAACATACCATAGGCTTCCCGGTAATTCACCGTAATCCAGTAGGCATACATTTTGGCTACCGCATAAGGAGAACGGGGGTAAAAAGGCGTGGTTTCTTTCTGAGGCACTTCCTGCACCAGACCATATAATTCGGAAGTGGAAGCCTGATATACTTTGGTTTTTTTAGTTAATCCCAGTAACCTAACAGCTTCCAGAATCCGTAACGTACCTATTCCATCAGCATTGGCCGTATATTCGGGAGTCTCGAAACTTACCTGAACATGACTCATGGCAGCCAGGTTGTAGATTTCATCGGGTTGCACTTCCTGAATGATTCGGATCAGGTTTGTAGAATCTGTCAGATCCCCGTAATGCAAAATCAAATGGCGATGCGGCACATGAGGATCTTCATAAAAATGGTCGATACGTCCGGTATTGAATAAAGAGCTTCTTCGTTTAATACCGTGCACTTCATACCCCTTTTTCAATAACAATTCCGCCAGATAAGCGCCATCCTGACCGGTTATACCTGTAATAAGGGCTTTCTTCATTGATACATGTTTAAGAATATGGCGAAAATACGCGAATACATGGTATAATTTATATAGCGCTCCTTTAATAAGCCGTTGCAGGCCTTCTTTTATAAAAGGAGTACGAAAGAATTGAAGTTGTAAGTAGTGAATAGTGGCAGGTAATGGTCAATTGCCTATACACCAAAGACCGTGAGTCGTGAGTAGTGAGTGAGCAATGGTCAATCCGCCAATCGTTTTCTGCCAAATGCCAAATGCTAAATGCCAAAAGCTATGAGCCACGAGCTGTGAGTAGTGAGTAGTGAGTGGGCAATGGTTGATCCGTCATCCGCTAATCGTTTTCCGCCAATACGCCTTAACGCCCAATTCTAACAAATAAACTGCTTACCCTTCCTACTCCTAACAAGTCAAAGACCAAATGCCAAAGACTAAAGACCGTGAGTAGTGCATGTGAATGTGTACCAATTACCTAATTACCCAATTACCCAATACACCCCCCTGACATATTTCCAGAAAAAAAAAATCACTTACCCATAGGCAAGTATCAAAAAAGCTCCTATCTTAGCTACGCCCCCCCGAAATTGTTGATTGTTTGGTAATCCGGTTAGATAGGTTTTTTAGGCAGAAAATCCTGTGGACTGCAACCGAGGATTTTGGCTAGGTCGTTGAGATGGCGGAGATTGTAGTGAGCAGGATAGTTTTTGCTCTCCACTTTGCCGATAAAACCAACAGACATACCCAGTTCATAGGCAAGGTCGGACTGAGAAAGGCCGTTTTCGATTCTTTTCTCTTTCACCCGCTCTATTACGTAACTGTCTATTTTGGTTTTCAATACTGCTTAGTATAAGTGATTTAAAATTGAAGATTCTGCAGCTACCACTCAATCACCTATAGGCAAGTATTTGCAGGCACGCAACATTTGCTTCGGGCTTATCCGCCAGAAACCCTGTTGCAGCAGTAACAAGCGGCCAACGCATACAAGCAACAGCAGCGGCCAAAGAACCGTTGCCGGTTAGCGGACATACCGACATACTTTATCGACTTTATATACTTTATTGACTCTATATACTTTATTGACTTTATCAACTTTATATACTTCATGCTCACCCACCACCCCCTGCCTCCCGCACAACTGCCTGTTAACCAAAACAGGATAGTACAGTCAGGGGTATTGTATTACCTGCTGCTGAAACGGCATCCGCACAAAAAACGTTTTCCCGCACTGGCCAATGCCTGCTGCCTTTATAAAAATCATTGCCTGAAAAACCGCCTCT
Source organism: Sediminibacterium sp. GW821-FHT12F12 (assembly GCF_058806635.1). Lineage (NCBI taxonomy): Bacteria > Pseudomonadati > Bacteroidota > Chitinophagia > Chitinophagales > Chitinophagaceae > Sediminibacterium > Sediminibacterium sp. GW821-FHT12F12. The sequence continues at coordinate 4,556 of NZ_JBXAPW010000008.1, forward strand.
TACCCTCACTCACCGGACAGGCCCTGTGTTTATTGAAAACACAGTTTGCCAAAAAACCCAAGAACCCGGTATAACAGCAGTAGTCTATTCGCTGATTTTCAATCTATTGTACAAACTTAAAACTACTGCAAATGATTCGCATTTTTTGCTTACTGTTATTGTTATGCCCATTACGCAATATGGCACAAAGCATTGTTCTCACAGGAAACATCCGTTCCGCCGCAGACAGTTCTTATCCCATAGCAGATGCTTCACTCAGGCTTCTGCATGCCAGACTTCAATCCTGATGGCAGCCTGATGGCAGCTTCCGTTTTAACAACACAAAACCACCACTGCAAAATGAAATACATGCTTTGTCTACTGGCCTTCCTGTATCTGGGAACTATTTATGGGCAATACACCCGACCACTGACTGTGGGAGACAATGTTCCAGACAGGATCCTTCGACCCCTATTAAATGCACCTTTTACATCTTATCACCTAAAAGCCAAAAAAGGTAAACTGGTCATATTGGATTTCTTCGATACCAGATGCGGTTCCTGCATAGCGTCACTTCCCAGGTTTGATTCCCTGCAAAAACGATTCGGTAATGTGCTCTCCATATTGGTGGTCTGTTCCGAATCTTCAACGGCTATCGGCCGATTCCTGAAAACCAATCCGAAGGGAAAAAATACCCGGTTACCCTTTCTCACTGGTGATGCTGTTCTTCGCCGGCACTTCCCTCATTATCTCTTACCCCATGAGGTCTGGATCAAAAACGGGAAAGTGATGGCCATTACAGAAGCGGAGTCGATTACAGCAGCTAACCTGGAGAAGGCCTTAACCTCAGCCACAATGCAATTACCCCTGAAAAAAGACCTCTTGGATTTTAATCCGAAACTGCCCTTACGTAGTCAGTTAGCGGTGATTGACTCTACGCTTTTCCTGCGCCAGAACCTGCTTACCAGACAGGTCGTGGGGTTAGGTACCAGGCGTGGAACCGAGTATACAACAGCCACCAAAAGGGTATACCATATCAATTGGGGCTTGTTAAGTCTTTTTCAGCATGCCTGGAAATTTCAGGCTAACCGGGTTTTACTGGAGGTACCGGAACCGGCACGCTACCTCGATAAAACCACAGATCCTGAAGAATGGAAAAGGAATAACCTTTTTTGTTACGAAGGGGTTTTCCCGAGTGATTGCCCTGATTCACTTGTATTAGAAGACCTGAAAGCCTCCCTGCAAACGGCCTCCCCCCTGCTGGGTTCCTGGCAAAACAGGGAACTGCCCTGCTATGTTCTTACTACTGAGGGGAATGGGCCTGCCCGATCTAAAGCAGAAAGACCAGCTTACAGGAAAGACAATCTTTCAGACAGTGTATTCATGCAAGGGCATAGCATGCAGGCCATTACAGCTATTTGTAATAGTGCCAACCAGCCTTCTCCCGGCAAAGCCATTATTGTTAATGAAACTGGGATAGACTATCCGATTGACCTCGTTATTCCATTCAAAGCGCTATCAGATCCTGATGTATTAACCGAAGCTTTGATTCCTTACCAACTCAGGCTCACTCCCGCAAAGAGACAGCTTGCTGTATTCGTGTTGACTGAGAACCCATCCTATCATCAAAAAAAATAAACTCACATGAAAAAATACCTGATCATTCTTTTTTATTGCCTTCTCAATGCCTGTAGTGCGTTATTCGCGCAGCCGGGCTTCCAGATCAAAGGGACCCTTATCGGTTCAGACAGTGCGGTTCTGGCAGGAGCCAGGTTGAGCCTGAAGCAATCTAAAACCCAAACACTCTCGGCTTCAGATGGCAGTTTTTTACTGAACTGTCGTTTTGAGAAGGATACATTGACCGTTGAATATATTGGATATCCGAAACTGAGCATGGCAGTAAATGCCTTACAATCAAGGCCAATGCTTATCCGCATGACCGGTAACGGGGAAACCCTGCAGGAAGTAACTGTACAGACAGGTTACCAGTCAATTGCCAGGGATAAAGCCACCGGTTCATTTGCCGTGGTTAGTAACCGTTTATTTAATGAACAGGTAGGCACTTCTGTTCTGGCAAGATTGGATGGAATAGCAAACGGGTTTACCATTGATAAAAAAAGAGCTAATTCTTTTTCTACCGGCATCATGATCCGTGGCCTGAGCACCATTGGCGGCCCGAAGGACCCGTTAATTGTATTAGATAATTTCCCCTACGATGGCGACCTGAATAACATCAATCCCAACGATGTGGAGTCTGTTACGCTTCTAAAAGATGCCGCTGCGGCTGCTATCTGGGGAACAAGGGCCGGTAATGGGGTGATTGTAATTACCACCAAAAAGGGACACTATAACCAGCCTACAACCATTGAATTTTCCTCTAACCTTACTATTGTTGGCAAACCCGACATCTGGTATACAAAACCGATCAGTTCCACAGATTATATCGATGTAGAGCAGTTTTTATATAACAAGGGATTTTATAACAGCAATATTAATTCCGGAAACAAACCCGCTCTCTCCCCCGTGCTGGAACTATTGATCAAAAAATCAAACGGGCAATTGACACCCGCTGAAGCGGATGCCAGGATCAATGCCTTACGCAATGTGGATGTGAGAAATGACTTTCAGAAGTACATCTATCAGCCGGCAGTGCAGCAGCAATATGCACTTTCGATGAGAGGAGGAAACCAACATAGCGCATGGTTACTTTCCGGAGGGTATGATCGTAATATTTCTGAATTATCTGCCTCCCTGCAAAGAATCAGCCTGCGTAGTGAAAACACCATCCGCCTGAATTCCAGACTGCAACTAACAGCAGGTATGTCCTACATACAAAATATCACTACGAGCGGTCAGGGTGGTTATGGCTCCATTACTTCTGGCGGTGGTGTTTCCTTGTATCCCTATGCCATGCTTGCAGACGAAAATGGCAAGGTCCTTGCCTTGAATAAATCTTACCGACAGTCCTATCTCGACACCGTAGGGCAGGGCAAATTGCTTGACTGGAAATACTACCCGCTGGAAGATTACAAACATGCAGTTACGGTCAGTAACCGTTATGATCTGATGGCTTTTGCCAACCTCCATTACAAAATCTCCCCCGACTGGACAGCAGAATTACAATACCGCTATGAGAACCAGCGCACCACCAACCAAACCCTGTATGATCAAGAGAGTTTTTTTGCCAGAAATACCATCAATAACTTCACACAGCTCAATTATGCAACGGGCCAGAAAACCAATCGGGTGCCAGTGGGTGGCATCCTTGATCAATCCAATATCCTGCTGTTGGCCAAGAACTACCGGGGGCAGCTACAGTACAACCGTAGCTGGAGAAACCACCGCTTAAGTGGGCTGGCAGGTGCCGAGATCCGCGAAGTGAATACCAATACCAATACGTACCGCATATATGGTTATAACCCGGATAACCTGACCTCCGTCAGCGTGGATTATACAAGTACCTATCCGCAATTCGTAACCGGGTTCTCATCCTTTATTCCCAATACTAATTTTCTCTCCCAATTAACCAATCGGTATGTATCCACTTACGCCAATTTTGCCTGGACCTATCTGGATCGGTATACCCTTTCAGCGAGCGGTCGCCGGGATGCCTCCAATATTTTTGGTGTGAACACCAACCAGAAATGGACCCCACTCTGGTCATCCGGCCTGTCCTGGTTGATTTCGAAAGAAAAATTTTATAGAGTTGACTGGTTGCCCTTCCTCAAGTTGAACATGAGTTACGGTTATAGCGGCAATATCAATCCCAACCAATCAGCGCTGACCACCATGATGACCCAGTCAACTTCCCCCTATACCCTATTGCCGATGGCAACCATCAGCCAGTACGGCAACCCAGACCTGCGCTGGGAAAAATCCGCCCAGTTTAATATACGTCTGGAATTTAAATCACTGCGTAATCGGTTGAGTGGTACCATAGAATATTTCTCTAAAACTGGAAAGGATCTCTATGGACTGACACCCATAGACTATACCGGTGTGATTGTAAACACACTTGTAAAAAATACCGCTTCCATGAAGGGGTCAGGATGGGATCTGGAACTAAACAGCCTGAATATTGATCGGAAATTCAAATGGCAAACCACACTCCTGTGGAACATAGCAAAAAACAAGGTAACCGAGTATTACACCAATTCAGCCAGGGCGTCATCGTACATTTTAGACGCCGGAACCTATTCCCTTTCTCCCTTAAAAGATTACCCGGTATATTCGGTCTTTTCTTACCCCTTTGCGGGTCTGGATCCGCTCTCAGGCAATCCACAGGGAATCTTCAACAAACAATTGAGCACCGACTATACGGCGTTGGTGGGAGATTCCCTGAAAAACGCGGTGTACAATGGTTCGGCGGTTCCCTTATCACAACTGGCATTGAGAAATACCTTTACTTATGGACGGTTTTCACTCATAGTCAATATCGTGGGCAAAACCGGTTATTATTTCCGTCGTAGTACCATTGACTACTATAATCTCTTCAATAATGGCGCGGGCCATGCAGATTTCGTCAGAAGATGGCAGAAGCCAGGTGATGAAACTACTACCACCGTTCCCTCTATGACTTATCCATTGGTAACAAACAGAGATGTCTTTTATAAGGGTTCTGAACCCCTTGTGGAAAAAGGCGATCATATCCGCCTGCAGTATATCAACCTTAGTTATGAATATGCACCTGGCAAAAAGAGAAATTCTCCTTTTAGTCGAATCAGGGTATTTGCCAATGCCAGTAACCTGGGTATTCTCTGGCGAGCCAATACTGCCAAACTGGATCCTGATTATCTGGATAACACCATACCACCTTCCGCCTCTTTTTCAGTAGGATGCAACCTTAGTTTTTAATTACTAAACAAACAACTATGAAACAACAATATACATTCACAATCAGTTTTTTACTAGTCGTATCCATCTTACTCGGTTCCTGTACAAAATACCTGGACACTAAACCCAACCAGGCATTGTCGGTACCCAGGTCACTGGCTGAACTACAGTCCTTGTTGGATACTTATTACAAGCTGAATAATACAGATCCGGGATCTTCTGAAACCAGTGCTGATAATTATTATCTGACAGATGCGGATTGGAATACGCTGGCAGAACCGTACAGAAGACAGTATACCTGGCAGGATGACCGGGTATTTTCCAATTACCAGAATGACTGGTCTTATATATACAGTACTGTATTTGTAACAAATGTCGTTCTGGATAATATTACATCCATTGAGAGAACTGCCGCCAATCAAACAGAGTGGGGTAATATAAAGGGGTCAGCTTTGGTATTTCGGGCCCGGTCTTTCCTACAGGCTGCCTTCATCTGGTGCGGACCTTATATACCGGCCAATGCAGAAACGGCGATGGGAATACCCCTTCGCCTGTCGCAGGATTTTAACGAGAAATCTACCAGAAGCACACTAAAGCAAACCTATGATCAGATTTTGCAGGACTTGAAGGAAGCTGCCGATCGCCTGGCCCCCACCCCTCTGCATATAATGCGTCCTTCCAAAGCTGCTGCATACGGATTGCTCGCCAGAACCTATCTTTCGATGGGGAACTATGATAGTTGCCTATTGTATGCTGATAAGTCTTTACAAATCAAGAGCACACTGCTGAACTATAATACATTGAATGCGAATAATGCTTTTCCTTTCCCACAACTCAACACAGAAGTCGTGATGGAAAATGTAATGCCAGTCCCGGCCCCCATATCCATTAACCGGGCGAAGATTGATTCAACCCTTTATAATAGTTATCATCCCAATGATCTGCGCAAAACCCTGTATTTTAAAAGCAATGGCAATGGAACTTATGGGTTTAAAGGCAGCTATGAAGGAGGAGGCAATCTCTTTAGTGGGGTAGCTACAGACGAGGTTTACCTGATGCGGGCTGAAGCCCATGCAAAACTGGGTAACTTGACTAAGGCCATGGCAGACCTGAATACCTTACTGCAGACCCGCTGGCGGACCGGAACCTATATACCGGTTTCCAATGTAACAGCAACAGCCTTATTACAATTGATACGAGCCGAAAGAAGAAAGGAACTGTTGATGCGGGGTCTGAGATGGATGGATTTGAAAAGACTAAATGTAGAGGGGAGCAATATTACACTGACAAGAGTGTTGGGAGGTCAGACCTATACCTTGCCACCCAATGATCCGAGGTACGCTATTGCGATTCCCGAAGAAATCATACAGTTATCCGGGATTACCCAGAACCCGAGATAAAAACGAAAGAACACCAATGATAACTGCTCATTGGTGTTCTTTTTGGAATGCCTAGTCCCTTTCAGTGATCACCTGCGCATCAAACAGTTCCTGCTTGTTGGACTGCTGGTTGAGCCAGTTCATGTAATCTTCGATACTGGAGTACCCGTTCGGCACCTGGACCTCACAGGCCAAAGTGCTACCAGAACATCCACCAGATGGTGGATTGACGTCATACTTGGTGTGATCAAACTCTTCACCGGAGGCACCGGTAAAATAATAGGTCAGCACCAGGTTGTTTTTGGGTGCGGGCTTCATGGCAACGGCACCGGCCACTGCCAGCAGCAGGGCCAGGATCGGAAGGATAGATGATAATTTTTTCATGATGATTTTTTTAAGTGTGAAAAAAAGAAACCCATGTGTTGCTCCTTAGGCAACATTGGTGAAAGAAATATCGCCTACTCTTTTATACAGGTTTTCGGCTTTCCCTGTTATGCATGCATCTCTTTCATTTCTTTTTTTTTTGCAGGTACCCACCCAACACCGATACCCCCAACAATACCAGGTTTACCACCCCGTGCTGCCCCCAACTTAAGCCGCTTAGAAAACCACCGCAGGCACAGGGCGCCCGGTTAAACCAACCAAGCAACACCGCCCCAACATACAGTGTAAACGCCCCCATCAGCACCACCGATAACCGAAACCCCCATATTACCAGCTTCGGAAAAAAGAGCAACACCGCAACGGCTAACTCCAGCAAGGGCAGCACCCCTATCAATACGTCAGCCAACCAGCGGGCAAAGGGCTGGTTATGCATATCATGTACAAACTGCCCAAAAGAAAACCATTTGCTGAATGCTACATAGCTATACAGCCATATCAACATTAACCGGATAACAAACAGTACACTGTTTTTCATAGCACCAAATTAGCAGGGTGTTTTTATGAGGGATGGGGTTTCTTGTATGAGGGAAGGGGGGGATAATGATAGAATGATAGGATGATAGAATGATAGGATGATAGAATAATAGAATCGGGATTGACAATTGCCCATTCACCACTCACTACTCACTACTCACAGCTCGTGGCTCGCAGCTCATAGCTCTTGGCATTTGGCAGAAAACGATTGGCGGATTAGGGGGATTGGGTAATTAGGGATTGACAATTGCCTATTCACCATTCACTACTCACTACTCACCATTCAATAGTCGCGTAAGTTTTTCAGTCAGGGCGGGTAATTCGTTGGTGACGATATCCATGATTACTTCGTGATCTATGCCGAAATAAAAATGGATGATGCGGTTGCGGGTGTCCGACATTTCGCGCCAGGGTAGGGATGGATGTTTTTTTTGGTATTCCTTGCTGATCTTCTTAGAAGCTTCGCCCATAATCTCCAGAGAACGGGTTACTGCGCGGTCAAGCATAATATTGCTTCGAAGGTCTTCTATGCTTGTGTCTTTCATAAAAGCGGCAATATTGCACGCTTCGTCCAGTACATGTCGTACAAAATCTTCATCAGATAACGACATCCTGTACTTCTTTTAAAATGTGCGGACCAATATAAGGGCTCAATGATTCACGTGTAACCAACTCAACTTTCCGCCCGAGTAAATCTTCCAGGAAATAGCCAAGATTCATCAGGTTGCGAAATGTTTTTTGGCCACTTGTAAAGTCAACTAAGAAGTCTACATCACTTTTTTTATGAATTTCCCGGTCACGTACAAAGGAGCCAAACAATCCCAGCCTCTGAATACCATAGGCGCGAATCTGCGGACCATGCTCTTTCAAAAGCTGCAAAAGAGATTCCTTATTTGTAACAGCAGTAGGCATACGTTAAAGGTAAGATAATCCCTAAAAATAGCGAAATGCTTTTGAGCGAATGGCATTGGGCGTTTTGGCGTATTGGCGTATTAGCGCATTAGGTAATTAGGGATTGACAATTGCCTATTCACCATTCACGATTTTCCACTCACCCCCGGCCCCTCTCTGCTGCGCAAAGAGGGGGGATTGATTCGTGTTATCGTTATTGCCCATTCACCATTCACAACTCATAGCTCTTGGCATTTAGCAAAAACACGATTAGCGGATTGCCCATCCACTCATCCACTCATTCACTCATTCTATCATCCCCTCCTCCCCCTCCTCCAGATCACTCATCGATACCAGATTATTTTTGATAGCGTATATGGCTACTCCGGCGGATGTTTTTACGCACATTTTTTTGTAGATGCGGGCGCGGTTATTCTCGATGGTGCGGGGACTCAGGGAAAGGGTATGGGCAATTTGCTGGTTGCTTTTTTCGAGGCAGATCAGGTAGATAAGGATTCTTTCATGATGGGAGAATTTGGATATCCGCTTATTGGAAAATGGATTGTAGCTGCTTCTGCTGATGAGCCTCACCATTTTGGCCGTGGTGGCCTGGCAGAAATAAGGGTACCCACGACTGATCTGATCCAGTGCGGTAAAGAGTTCCTGTTTCGGCATATTCTTGGTAATATACCCCCTTGCGCCCGCTTCCAGGGCTTCGATAACGGAGAGATCGTTTTCATAATTAGTGAGCACCAGGCATTTACAGGTGGGGCGTGCCTGCGTGATTTTATTGATGGCATGGGCGCCGCTGAGCATTGGCATGCGCAGATCGGTGAGTACGATCTGTGGCTGGTATAAGTCGGCCAGCATTACCAGCTCCATCCCGTTATGGGCTTCGGCCACCACTTCGTAGGTATGCTGGGTTTGAAACAAACCTTTCAGGCCATCGAGGTAAAGATCATGATCATCTGCCAGCAGTATCCGTATGGGTGTCTTATTCATGATCGCAGCGATTGTAAGGGTATACGAATGGTTATATCCGTGCCGTTACCGGGTGCAGAACGAATGGATAAATGCGCTTTGAGAATATTGGCCCTGGACTGTATATGCGATAGCCCCGTACCCTTTAGCCAGGTAGCTGCCTGCTCGGGTAAAAAGCCAATACCGTTATCTGAGAGAGAAAGAATGACTGATTTCCTGTTCTCCCTTAGCTGTAATAAAATACGGCTGCAACGGGCATGTTTCAGTGCATTCGTAAGCAGTTCGCGCATCAGCCGGTACAGATGCACCGATTTGGGAAGAGAGTAGCCATGATCCACGATTTGAATATCTGCGGTGATGGCAACAGGATGATTACTGGCAATGTCTTCCACATAATCCTGTATGGCAATGGCCAGGCCGCGTGTTTCCAGGATAACCGGCACAAAATTATAAGCGATCTCCCTGATCTTGGTTCGGAGGATCAGGGTTTGGTGGTAGATCTTATCAACAACAGGTAAAGAGTTATGCGTCTGCACCTGCTGTGCCAGCAGGCTGATACTGGCAAGGCCCGTACCCAGTTCATCGTGCAGGTCGGTATGTATCCTTCTTCGTTCCGCATCAATCAGTTCTACTTCGCGGGCCAGTTGCAGGTGGTATTGCTGCAGGCGCAGGCGGAACCGGCGGATCAGGGTAACGAGTACTATGAGTAATAGTATACTCATAAAGGCAAGACAGGTCAGGAATACCTGTTTGAGGTCAAGGGTTGTTTGGGTATCCATAAGATAGCGAGGGTGTAGGTAATATGAATCAATATATTGATCAATGCGAGGACCAGCCATAACTGCCGACTGACAACAGAAAACGGGTGACTGGCGAAAAAGCTGAAAAGGAGGATAAAACTCCGGTAAGTATGGTATACGAAAAAGGAAAGACAGAGTGCAAGGTCGGTCTTTTGCAGAACATGGGTGGAACCACCCAGCAACAACTGTGTAACGGCATCGATGCTGAAATAAACCATGATGAGGGAAGCGCCGATCCGGAACCATACATTGGCCTGGCCTATGCCATGTAACCAGATATTATCGGCAAGCCAGATGACAAGTCCGGTTAAAGCGGCAACGGCGAGGGTGCTATTTGTCTGTGCATCTATTCTTGCCAATTGCCAAAGCAGGAGCAGGTATTCGATGAGGGTATAACAGTTGGCGTTTACCTGGTTGCTGTGCCACCAGTATGCCGCTGCATAACTGATGAGTTCGTTCAATGCACCAGCGAGTAATAAAAATACCAGCGGTGTGTAGCGGTAAGATAAACGCCGGTACCTGCCTGCGGCCGCTATAAGCGGCAACAGGATAGAGCAGGCAGATACCAGCAGGATATCAAAATCGCGCATGTCATGCATTTAAGGGCGAAGGCGTTGGACAGATCGGGGGGCATTGAATGGCTTCTTCCAGCAAAATACCTTCATCATCAGTAAGGGTTGCTGGCCCGGCCGGGGGGAGGATATCATGTCCGTTGGCATCTACACCTACCAAAATGGTACAGATTCGTTGGTCGGGCTTTCGTCCTAAATATACGCGAAAAGACCGACAACCCGGCTGGTTCAGCAGCGCCAGTACGGAACTGCCGTTATAGACTTCAGAAAAAAACGCGTCAGCAACGGGTGTGTCGCGGTAACGGGTGGTAAGCGCTATGGCTTCCTGCAATGAGATTTGATTTGGGATCATAATTTTTGTTTTTGACAAAAGAAGCAGATATATAGTATGCTACATAGAGTATTTATACTCGATTTTTGGTGGGAAATACTCTATTTTTCGCGGAAAGTATCCTGCATAAGTGGACAAGGGTAGATTTACAGTCCTTTTCACATGCAGTTGCAACTGAACCATACACTTCTTGTCTGCACGAAGCAGGTACCCGATCACCTGCTTGTCTACCGCCTGCCCGGCACCGAAGCAAGTGCCTGGACCGATCACCAGCGTTCTATCCTGTTACAAAACCAGACAATAGGTACTGCTGATATATTGTATGTAGTAGCATCGCTCAAACAGGCTGACCTGTTACAGTTACGGCGCTCAATAACAGATCGTTTATTTGGCATCGCTTTCTCAGGTGAATGCTGTTTACAACTCGACAATGAAATGCCCCTGCTGCTTGATCCGGCGCATTTTGTTACAGGCAGTGGTAAGGAAACAGGCGTCTGGGCTGAGTGGAAAAACGAACAGTTCCTGCATTTACTGTTGATCCATTACCCTGAATCTGCCAGGGATCAGCCATCGGTTCGTAATGGCTGCTGGCAGACGATTGGCCGGGCCAATACCCGCCTGATACGTTCCTGTTTGCTATTAACGCAGGCTTCCTATTCGCCGCAGCCCTTACCGTTTCACCATACCTGTGTAGCTCATATCAAAGACATGATCCGAAAGCAGGTATATGGAGAGATCGGCTCTACGGAGCTGACACTTGCCGATATCCAGCAGCTGTTTGCGGTAAAACAGTATATACAGCAACATATACGCGACACACCGGATACCGGGTGGCTTGCCCAACTGCATGGAATAAGCAAGACGAAACTGGAGAAAGGTTTCAATTACCTGTTTCAGAACAGCCCATACCGTTTCATAGAAAAGGAAAAAATGGAACTGGCCAAACAGGAACTGGATTCCTACAAAAGCATCAAAGAAATAGCCCGCCTCTGCGGTTACAACAACGCCAGCAATTTCAGTACGGCTTTCAGAAGAAATACAGGTTGTTCGCCGGGGGAGTATAGAAGGAGGGGGAGAGAATGAGAGAATGAGAGAATGAGAGAATGAGAGAATGAGTGGATGAGTGAATGGTCTTTGGTCTTTAGTCTTTGGTCTTTCGCAGAGCGGGATCTTAGCTTCGCTACGATTTGGCATTTAGCGCATTGGGTTTCGGACGCCTGCCTGCGGCATGCGATTTTTTTCGGGCTTTCAACAAACGCTCATTCACTCATCCATTCAATTTGCTACGCTTCCCGTCATTTCGAAGCCGCCAATGGCGGGAGAGAAATCTTATGACGTAAGTAGTTATAAGCTTAGGATTACCCGCTAATTTATATTCTATATACCTCCAAATTAGTAGCAGCGCTGAATCGTATAACTACTTACCCATTTATTACAGATCTGCCAATGCGCTAATGCGCCAATACGCTGAGCTGTGAGCCGCGAGCCGTGAGTAGTGAGTGGTCAATATTCAATCCGCAAATTATGTTTTTGCTAAATGCTAAATGCCAAGAGCTATGAGCCATGAGCTGCGAGCAGTGAGCAGTGAGTGGTGAGTAGTGAGTGGTGAATAGGCAGTGCGTACCAATTACCCAATGCGCTGAGCTGTGAGCCGTGAATCGTGAGTAGTGAGTGGTGAGTGGTGAGTAGGCAGTGCTTACCAATTACCTATTTACTTTATTTACTTTATTTACTTTATTTACTTTATTTACTTTATTTACCTAATTACCGAACCCCTACAACCTCCCATCCACCCAACGCCTATCCACCACTCCCTTCGCATCAAAAATAATCGCCCCGGATTGTTTGAACCGGGCAAAATCAATATCCAGAAAGGCTGTATGTGCCACTGCCAATATAATACCATCATAGGTATCCTCTAATTGATCCGTTAAGGTAATGGCATATTCTTTTTCAACAGCCCCTTTATCTACATAGGGATCATGGATACAAACAGACAGTCCGGCATTGCGTAAAGTGTGATAAATATCTACCACCTTGGTATTACGTGTATCGGCACAATTTTCTTTAAAGGCGATACCGAGAATCAAGATTTGTAAACCGCGGATATTCCCTGTATGTCTGGCGGCAAGGAGGGTAATTGTTTTTTCGGCCACAAAAACGCCCATCCGGTCATTCACTTCTCTACCTGACAGGATTACTTTTGGCTGGTAGCCCAATTGCATGGCTTTATAAGCGAGGTAATAAGGATCTACTCCAATACAGTGCCCACCTACCAAACCCGGTGTAAAGGGAAGAAAATTCCATTTGGTAGCGGCGGCTTTTAATACTTCCTGTGTGTCAATACCCATCCTGTCGAATATGAAAGCGAGTTCATTCATGAAGGAAATATTCACGTCACGCTGGGCATTTTCAATGGCTTTGGCCGCTTCGGCAACCTTTATACTTGGTGCCATATAGGTACCTGCTGTAATGACACCGGCATACAGCTCATCCACCAGTTTGGCAATAGCAGGTGTTGACCCGGAAGTTACTTTTAGAATAGAGGTAACCGGCCTTGTTTTATCACCGGGATTAATTCTTTCAGGAGAATACCCACAGAAAAAATCAATATTATAGGTTAAGCCACTTGCTTGTTCCAATACAGGCACACAATCTTCTTCTGTACAACCCGGATAAACGGTTGATTCATACACAACAATATCCCCTTTCTTTAATACACTACCCACCTGTTGTGATGCCTGTATCAGAAAATGCAGATCAGGTTCTTTCTGCACGGTAAGTGGTGTAGGTACTGTAATAATGTATATAGTGCAGTCAGCAATGGCGACAAGTTGGTGTGAAAAAGTCAGGTTAGACTGATCCGCAAGTATTTCCGGAGTCACTTCATGCGTCCGGTCAAACCCATGCTGTAGTTCCTCTATCCTTTTGAGATCTATATCATACCCCGTTACCCGGTACTTTGTTGCAAAAGCCAATGCCAAAGGCAGACCCACATATCCTAATCCAACAATCGCAATATGGTGTGTAGGATTCATAGGGATAAAGATAATGTGTTGTAATTGATTCTGGGGGGAGGTGAATGATAGTATGATAGAATGATAGAATGGTCAATCTGCTAAGCTTGTTTTCGTTAAATGCCAAGAGCTATGAGCTGTGAATGGTGAATGGGCAATGGGCAATAACGATAACACGAATCAATCCCCCCTCTTTGCGCAGCAGAGAGGGGCCGGGGTGAGTGGAAAATCGTGAATGGCGAATGGGCAATCCTTCCTATTTACTTTATTTACTTTATTTACTTTATTTACTTTATTTACCCATTCACTCATCCACTCATTGCTTCCAATAAACAACAAGCATGCGCCACCAATCCCTCCTTCCTTCCCACAAAACCCATTTTCTCAGTAGTAGTGGCTTTGATAGAGATATCTTTAGTAGAAATATGCAGGATACGGGCAATGGTTTCCTGCATAGCTGGTACATAGGGTTTGATCTTAGGGGCTTCGAGGCAAAGGGTGGAATCGATATTTACGATTTTATAGCCTTCTTTGGTGATCAGCTCATAGGTTTTGGCCAACAGTATTTTACTGTCAATATCCTTAAACTCCTGCGAGGTATCAGGGAAATGAACCCCGATATCGCCCATACAGGCTGCGCCGAGCAAGGCATCACAAATGGCATGTAGCAGCACATCTGCATCGCTATGTCCCAATGCCCCTTTATCGTGTGGGATCTGTACACCTCCAATAAACAAATCCCTGCCGCTGACCAGTTGGTGGAAATCTATTCCGTAACCTATTCTGAAACCCATAGTAATTCGATTATTATAAAAACAAAATGTGAAAAGTATGATATCTTATAAAATTTTATTCAACCGCGTCTTTGCGCCTTTACGAGAAAAAAACGCTCGCAGAGGCGCAAAGGCGCGGTTTTGTTTTATCGATTATTCATTACTGTTCAGGTTAAACACAATTCCAAAACGAAGGGTATTCGATAAGGGATTACGTGTAACCCCGCTACCCGAAGGCACGAGATAAGAAAAGTTGACCTGCATCTGGTCGAGGGAAAAACCGGCCCCTACTGAAAAAAACTTACGGTTGCCGCGGTTCTTGTTTTCATAAAAATAGCCGGCCCGGAAAAAGAATTGCTCATTGTACGCATATTCTGCACCCAGTGATGCCTGTAATGAATTGAGCTGGTTACTGCCATCGCTGAAAGATTTCATCCAGCTGGATACCACACTGGTAGAACGGTAATCGGCCAGCTTTGCAGAATCTACCGAATAATTACCGGTGGCAGCAGGGGCAGCAGGCACCAGCAGTTTGTTGATATCCAGTCCGAAACTGATCTTATTACTTTCATTGATCACTTTGGTGTAGGATACGCCCAGGCCGAGATTGGCAGGGATATAATCTTTGTTTCTTGAATCATTCGTATACCCCACTTTGCTTCCCAGGTTGGATAATACCACTCCCCAGTTCAGTCCTTCACCCTCTTCATTGGCGCCGCGATAATAGAGTGACACATCTCCTGCCACTGCGTTTCCGGCCTTATACACCACACCGGTTCCCACATCGCCCACTACCAGTCTGGAATTGATATAACGCAGTGCCACACCGATACTGAGTTTTTCATTCAATACGCGCGAATAACCCGCATCGATCGAAAACTCACTGGGTTTTACCGTGTTCAGGATATTACCGGAATAATCGGTAAGCTGGATATTTCCCAGACTGAAATAACGGATAGAGGTAGAGATCGCCTGTTGCTCATCCAACTGGTGGTAAGCCGCCAGGCTGGCGAGGTAGACATCAGTTAATCCCAGGTCTTTTAACCAGGGTGTATAGTTAACGGCGATGGCAGATTTTTTCTTTGCAAAAGGCACTTTGGCCAGGTTCCAGAAAGGAGCATTGGCATCGGGAGAAGTGGCTATGGCCAGATCGCCCATACCACCAGCCCGCGCATCGGGTGAAATACGCAGAAAGGGAACTGCTGTGGATACGATATTAATCGAATCGGCCTGCGCAAAAACAGTGCCTGTTATACCTACCAGCGCAGCCATACCGGCAACAATCTTACGAACGATCGGACTCATCAAAATGAATTTGATTAATGAATGATTATCTGATATTACTTAATAGAGCATCAAATTACCTCCCGTGCTTCCCGGTACAAAAAAGATTACCCGACCCCGGGGCAGGTTTGCTTTTCAACCCTGATCACAAATGCTTTCGCATATACAGGCGTAATACAATGATATTACATTAAAAACAGAAACGTAAAGAACCCAAAAAAAGTGTAGACATCAAACCATTCAGACAGTTTTAGAAAAGGATCAGTTGACGGGCAGTTTCTGTTTGACTGCCGGCGGCAACAACTTTAACGCTGTAAATATAAATACCTTTTGTGAGTTTTGCACCCGATTGGTTATCCCCAGCCCAATTAATAGTGCAATTCCGGGTGCCACCGGTATTAACGATCCGGTGAATCTCTTTTACCAATCCGCCCGCAGTATGAAAGATCCGGATGGTTACATCGAGATCTGTGTTCGGCTGGTTATGCTCAAAACTGAAAGTGGTGGATCCCTGGAACGGATTGGGGAAATTACGGAGCTCCGTGACCTGTAACCGTTCTTTCTTTACCACCACAAAATCCAGCACGGCTTCGCTGGAATGATTGGCCACATCCCAGGCTTTGATCCGGATACTGTGCCTGCCTTCGGTAAGCGTTGGCAACTGAAACAATACCTGCCCACGCTGGTAGCTATCCTGCTCAGCCGTATAAAAATCATTCAGTACCAGTATATTCCTTTCCACTCCGTCTATCACAGCTGTAATATCATGCCCGATCCCCGTTCCGGAAGTACTGATCCCGGATGAATCATAGAGTTTTACGAGCAACACCGGATTCTCATGTGTTAGTCCCCCATTAAGAAATTTATCGTCATTGAGGTAAGGCAGTATCTGTGGTCCTGTGTTATCGGTAATAACAGAAGTAGCGGCCCCGCCAATAGACAGTTCTGTGTGCACACCATTGGCATCGCGCAAGCCATCTGCTGCATACAGACTGATCCGCGCTTTGCCCGGCTGATAGGTAATGTCTTTGGGAACGATAAACGAAAAACTGAACCGGCCATTGGTAACCGTTGCCATTCCTTTATAGAGAATATTGGTCTGCTGGTTATAGGAAGTTACTTTACTCCCAGGATCGTTACCCCTTGTTTTTACGGTCTGTTCCTTATCATACACCGTTGGCAGAACCCTTCCGTTAAAACCAGACAGAAGATTTCCCTGCCCATCTGTAACCTCGCCCGTAAACGTATATTGCTGCAAGGCCCGCAAAGTATCCGCACCTGAGATAGGCACTCCATTCATCGTGGTTAAACGAACCCGCCCTTCGGGGAAAGCCAGCCGCATGGCGGGATCTCCGAGTAAGGTAAACTTGCGGTTATTCAACAGATCGCCGGTGGTGAGAGAAGTGTAATTTTTTGCCTGCTGTACCGACTCCCCCAGACTGAGGTATTGCCCGTCTGACAAAGGTTTCAGCGCTATCCGCAGGTAATTCTCATTCATCTGCCGGTTGCTGTACGCAAACACCAGTCTGGTAGTGGTCAGCAAGGCAATGGCCCCATTCTCACTGCCGGTAAGAATACCCATGCCCAATGAATTTTTGGAAGGATCATCGTGCGGGGCAAAGTCGCAACTGGCGGTAATAAACAGCGGTAATTTATCCGGATTAGTAAAGCGGTTCAGTTCCTCCTGCGTGAGCACGGCTTCATCGGCCAGCCGCTGGTAACTGCCATGCCCGCTGTAGTTAACGATGAGTGCCCCATTAAACACCTGGCTTACAATGGCATCATTCACCGCCGGATACCTGGCACCGCTGCTGCTGCTTACCATAGGAAAAGCATCCAGGTAAATTTTACCCTGGTTCTGCAATGGATTGGAAACGGCAGCCGTAGCGGCGATCGCTTCTGCATCTTCCAGGTGCAGGTTCTGGTCCTTATCATCTGCCACAAAAACCGTTTGGTTACGCCAAACGCCCATACTGGCCGCCGCGTGATAGCGGATGATCTTATTTACCATGATCCGGGCTTCTGCCACCGTACGCGCCGGAATTCTTCCTATCCCCAGAGCAAGCGTGGTTTTGGGATCATTGAGGTTGATATCATCTCCATCCTTCAGCATTCCAAAAAAATCATCGGAGGTATGGGTGAGCAAGGGATCCAGTGAATTAACGGACTCATAACCCGGTACCAGGTTACTATTGCCGGGCACCCGGTTGCGGTAATCGTAGGAAGCACTGCCGAATAATAAAAGGTAACGTGGTCTTTTAGTCAGGTCGGCCCCTGCCCTGTCATAAAACATTTTTACAAAATCGCGTAAGGCCGTTGGGTCTGGCTGACCGCCGGAAAACTCCTGGTATACCTGTTCCGTGGTGGCAATTACCGTACGGTACCCGTTTTTCTGCTGGTGAAAAGCTGCCAGTCGCTGGGCTTCTGCCAGTAAGGCACTATGCGTAATGATGATATAATCTACTGTGGCGGTCCCGTGCAGGTCCTGGTTGGCCTGTTTGCCGAGGGCGATGGGCTGAAGCAGGTTGGTGGCAGTAAAAGCCACATATTCCCGCAGGCGGGAAACATCGCTGTTAAAAGTAGTTTGTGTGGAATTGCTGCTTACCGGCATAGCTTGCGGCAGCAGCGGATCGGTCACTTCCCATACCATCAGATTTGAACCCGTATGGGATATGGTAAAACTGGCCACGGCTCCGGGGTGAACCGAGGCCCAGTCGCGGAAAAAAAGCTGGTTAGCGGCCGTAGTGGCCAGTGTTCTCCGTCCCTGTAATTCGAACCAGTTTAGCCAAGCCTGGCTGCCGGCGGTTAAAGGGGTATAATCGAAAGTTACAGCAAGGCTATTGGATGAAACCGATACCAGGCTTTGCTGCGAAGAAGCTGTGGCAGTGGGATCCAGAAAATTACCGCTAACCCCGGGCAGGTTCACAGATTGGGCGTTTTGACCATTCAGTTTCACTGAAAAGCTACTATTGGCACCCACTGAACGGGCCGCCAGATCGGTAACAAGGGTTACCGGTTGCGTTTGTACCAGACCCGGCCAGTCTACTGTAAATGTTCGGCTGCTGCTGCCACCCAGGTTGGTCGTAAACGCTTCTCCATACCATTCCTTACCGCTGTTGAGCAGGTTTACCAGATCATTTTCATGAAAATAGTGTTCCTGATAACTGTTTACAGTTATCGTTGGGCTGGCAGCTGGTGCCGGTCGGGAGAGTCTCTTCCCGTTACCACCAATCGTAATAAAATAATACGCGGTATCTGTGTACAGGTTTTTCTGGTGTCTGAACCCCTGGCTGGCACTATCTTTCAGCCAGCGATGCGGGCCGGGGGCATAAAACAGGAAAAAATCACTGCCATTAAAGATCCCGTCTCCCCCATCGTTCATATCAATCGCGTTTTCAAACAGGTCGTCCGGGCGGGCGCTCGCATTGTTCTCATCCACCATGGCACCACCATTGCCATACAAACGGATCGCTGATGAGGAAAGATTGCTCGTAGTAATACCCAATGCGGTCAGTAGCGGAACATCTACCTTGTAAACGCCTTCCTGCTTGATTCCCATCCGATACCAGTTGCCGGTAGCCAGCACAGAATGGGGGGCATAGGTCCGCTGGGCAAAAGATGCGGTACCAGCCAACACCCAAAAACTACATCCCCAAAAAAATACCCGCAGGTTCATAGAAACGGAAGATCGTACAATTAATGAGGCAGCAATGGGCCCGTGTAACGAATCAGGTTTAAAATTAGGCTTTTGCTAACATCAAAGCAGGTGTTCTCAGAAGCCGATTAACAGAAATCTTATATATTCGCATAGACGTATCTTAGAGAAACCTATATTCCAAATTCAATCTATTGACATGCAGTTATTGAAAACAACCAGAAATGCAGTGTTACTTCTGGCAGTGGCAGGTTCAGTGGCCTCCTGTAGTATGCTTAAGAAAAAAAAGGAGAAGTCTACAGCAACCGGTTGGAATTACAACGATAAAGACCAGGGCAATTTTGCTGTTGCCAAACCCCAGGATGTGAAGACCGCTCCTGGACTGGTATTTGTGCAGGGTGGTACTTTTACCATGGGTGCCGCACAGGAAGATGTGATGGGCGACTGGAACAATATCCCCCGCCGTATCACTGTTAACTCCTTTTTCATCGATAAGACCGAAGTGGCCAACGTACACTACCGCGAGTACCTGTACTGGCTGGAGAATGTTTTCGGACAGGCGGGTATGGACTCTGTAGTAGACCAGGCCAAACCCGATACCCTGGTATGGAGAAGCGAGCTGGCTTTTAATGAGCCTTATGTTGAGTATTATTTCCGCCACCCTTCTTATAACTATTACCCCGTAGTAGGTGTAAGCTGGAAACAGGCCAACGAATATTGTATCTGGCGTACAGACCGTGTAAACGAACTGACGCTGATGAACAAAGGGTTCCTCGATAAACGTAGCCAGATCAAAAAAGAACTGAATGGTGCCGGTCAGGACAACTTTAACAGCAAAGCCTATATCATGGGCGAATACCAGGCAACCCCTGGTAAAGAAGCCACTTCCAAAAGCAATCCGCTGAAAGATGCCCAGGGCCGCCCACGTACTACCGTGAAATTTGAAGACGGGATCCTTTTCGGAGATTACCGTTTACCGACAGAAGCCGAGTGGGAATATGCTGCCTACGGATTTATCATGCAGAACCCGCAGCGGAAGCAGAAAGGCAATTCTCGTGGAGAAGAAGTGATCTCCAACAAACAGATCTATGCCTGGAAAAATGATGGTTTCGACAATATCCGTTACACCAAAAAAAGTGCCTTTCAGGGTGCTTTCCTGGCCAACTTTAAACGCGGTGCTGGTGATAATATGGGTGTGGCCGGTGGTTTGAATGATAATGCCGCCATCCCCGCAGAAGTAACTTCATTCATGCCCAACGGATTTGGCTTATATAATATGAGCGGAAACGTGAACGAGTGGGTATTGGATGTGTATCGTCCGATTACCAATGATGGAGAAGATGATTTCAATCCTTACCGTGGTAACGTTTTCAAAAAAGTAGACATGAGCGGTGGTGCAGGTAACCTCCGCGATGACAAGGGCCGTATCAAAATGGTTCCTGAAGAAGATTCTGCCCTGCGTAGCCGCAGAAACTACCAGAAATCGTATGCCACCAACTTCCTCGATGGAGACTCTACCAGTAATGTACTGTATAATTACGGTATCACTACCCTGGTGTCTGATAAATCAAGGGTGTATAAAGGTGGTAGCTGGAACGACAGGGCTTACTGGCTCAGTCCCGGTGCACGCCGCTTCCTCGAAGAAGACCTGAGCACCAACACACTGGGTTTCCGTTGTGCGATGAACCACTACGGTGCACCAGAATCCACTTCCAAAAAATCACAGACCGGCACGTTCTTCCCGAACCGCCGTAATAAACGATAAGGAAAAGGTAGAAATACAGCAAAAGCCATCTCTGAAAAGGGGTGGCTTTTTTGTTAATGAGTGAATGATAGGATGAGTGAATGAGTGAATGTTTTGAATGGAGCAAACATGTTTAGCTACCGTCATTGCGACGGAGGAGGAACGACGAGGGTGAAATCTCCTGTTAATTAGCAGTCTCTTCCTTTGCAGCAGTTTTATAGTGAGTGAATGAATGATTTTTTTTCACAAGGATTGAATAAGTTTGATAAAAATAATACCGTGAGCATAGCTGATTTATACAAAATTTTCAAGCAGTACCCTTCTGTGGAAACAGATACGCGGAAACTGAAACAAGGGGATCTGTTCTTTGCATTGAAGGGGCCGAATTTTAATGGCAACCTCTTTGCCAAACAGGCCCTGGAAGCAGGGGCTGCTTATGCAGTGATAGATGAAGATATTGATCCTTCAGACAACCGGTTGATCAGGGTAGCGGATACCTTACAGGCCTTGCAGGAGCTGGCCCATTACCACCGCAAACGGTTTACTATCCCTTTTATCGGCATTACCGGCAGCAATGGAAAAACCACCAGCAAGGAACTGATTTACGCCGTACTGGCTTCGCACTACAAAACCTATACTACACAAGGTAACCTGAATAACCATATCGGTGTGCCGCTTACCCTCTTGCGAGTGAAACCGGATGCACAGATGGCCGTGATAGAAATGGGAGCCAATCACCAGAAAGAAATTGAAAGCTATTGTGTTTACACTGAACCTACCCATGGTGTGATCACCAATTGCGGCAAAGCCCACCTGGAAGGTTTTGGTGGTGTGGAAGGGGTGAGAAAAGGAAAAGGCGAACTGTACGATTTCCTGGCAGCTCATGACGGCACCGCTTTTGTGTATGCCGATTATGATTACCTGAAGCCCATGAGCAGGGCGGTAAAACATATTGTTCAATACGGACAGCAGGACGGGCTGGTGCAGGGAACCGTCTACGCCAATGAACCCTTTCTGGAAGTGATGATACAGGAGGGTTTTGAGAAGCCTGCCATTATCAAAACACAATTAGTGGGTGATTATAACCTGCCTAATATTCTTTGCGCCGTTGTGATCGGAAAATATTTTTCGGTACCGGAAGAAAAGATCAAAACGGCCATAGAACAGTATGTCCCTTCCAACAGTCGTTCGCAACTGGTGCAGAGAGGAACCAACAGTATTGTACTGGATGCTTACAATGCTAATCCCACCAGTATGAGAGCCGCTATCGAAAATTTTGCCAAAATACAGGCAACTAATAAAGTGTTGATGCTGGGCGGAATGATGGAACTGGGCGAAGCTAGTGTGGCCGAACATGAAGGTATTGTTACCCTCATCAAACAATACCACTGGAAAAATGTGGTGCTGGTGGGCGGTGATTTTGCCAAAATCGCTCATGGTTTTACCTTTTTTCCTGATGCAACTGCAGCGGGCAAATGGTTCAAGGAACAGGGTTTTGAACATACACACTTCCTCATTAAAGGCTCCAGGAGTATGCAGATGGAGAAGATATTACTTGTGTAAAAACCTGGCCATTTATTAAAAATTCCTATCAACTGTTCTATAACTGCGCCTTTGCGCCCTGGCGAGAAATATTGCACGCCAGGGCGCAAAGGCGCAGTTTTCACAAGTATTTGTATCGCTGGATTTCCTCCTTTTCGGGTTCCCCGAATCAATTTAGTACCTTTGCAGCTGAATCAACAGAAAGTATATGCCGGAGAATAAGAAAAGAAGGTTTTACCTCACCAGTGTACTCAGTAACCGTTGTCCCAGATGCCGCGAGGGAAAAGTTTTTGACAAAGACAGCGCCTACCAGAAAAACAGCAGTCACATGCATGAGAACTGCCCTGTTTGCGGACAACCCACAGAAATTGAAGTGGGCTTTTATTACGGAACCGGTTATGTGAGTTATGCTTTGAGTATTGCGGTGCTGACGGCCAGTTTTGTTGCCTGGAAAGTATTGATCGGGGTCACTTTTTCTATCGATGACAACCGTATTTTTTACTGGATGGGATTTGCGTTCCTGCTACTGTTTATCCTGCAGCCGGTATTAATGCGTTTATCGAGGGTATTATGGCTAAGCTGGTTCGTAAAATACGATCCGGAATGGGAGAAACATCCCATTGCGAAACCGGAAAGAATTGTACCTGAACAGATGAATAACTGGTAACACATGATAACGACATAAAAAAAGCGGAAGAAAACTTCCGCTTTTTTTATGTACCTATTTGATATAAACTTATAAGTTAACGAATCTTGTCCAACCTCTCCACCAGTTGGCATCTACTCCAGCTGCATCGCAGGCTCCGCGGAATTTAACTACGGTAAAGCCAGCCAGTTTAGGATCGGTGAAACTGGCACCTACCAGAATGGGTTGGTAACCATTACTACCACCAAACGGCAGGAAGTCAGGTACAGCGTAACTGAATGGTGCAATCATTTTGGCATCAGACACATTGGTCAGAACAGTATTACCCATGAAGCTGGCAGAAAAACGGTTCTGTAATGAATCTCTGTTCCAAAGACTGGTATTAGCTGCAGACGCAATAAAGGCATAAGAACTGATATCAGTTCCGGAAACGGGTCCGCAACCTGCAATGGTATTGTTTCTGAAACGTACTGTACTATCCTGGATATTCAGTTCCATGGCACGGCCATTTCTTGAATCAACCAGAATACCTTGTGGCCAGCCCAGGAAAACAGAATTGAAGATAGAGATGCCAGTATTACGTCTGATATGCGCCCCTGAGAGGTATAAGCTGTTACCGCTGTTACCGAGTGTAGCTCTTGGTCCGATCACAGTCATATTGCTGAATACGGCCCTTGTTTGTGGTGTATTCAGTGAACCACTTGGGTCGTTATCACTTTCAAAAGCTTCACTTCTTGAGATATCAGCGATAGTGGAATCACGCAGGGCAATACCAAATTGTACATTACCGCTGTAGCCATTATCTGTATCAAAATCATCATCCTGTGTTTTGTACGTAATCAGGTGTTTACAGTTTACTGTACCACCAAACCACTCAAACGCATCATCTTTTGCGTAAGTAACCTGTACATAATCGATCACTGTTTTTCTACCCACAGCACCCATGGTTAAACTGTTGATTTCTTTATCGGGCTGGTAAGCATAACCGGCATATTCGATACGCACATAACGCAGTACACCAGAACTGTCGTCATCGTTAGGGGTAGCACCACCGCCACAAACACCATCGCCAAAAGAATTATCAATACCACCTTCGATCTGCAGTGTACCTGCACCACCGCCGGTTCCGGTATACGTTGCGTTTACACTGGCTTTACCGAGTAACACAATACCGCCCCAGTCGCCTGAGCGTGGTACCGGTGAATTGGAAGTAAATACGATCGGATTATCCTGTGTTGCATCAGCTACCAGCTTGGCACCACGGGTAATTACCAGTGCTGCTACGTTGGCACCCTGGTAGTCGCCTTTTACGGTAACACCTGGCTCAACTTTCATGGTAGCGTTGTTTACCATGTAAACAATCCCACTTAAGATGTAATTGTTACCTGCACGGAGAACAGTGTCTTTATCAATTCTTCCTTTCAGGGTAATGGTTTGTCCGCCGGTTGGGGGTGGATTGGTAATAACGGTGGTAGTACCGCCATCCATTTCAACTTTCCGACAACTGGTAATGAATAAACCTGCCAGCGCAGTTACCAGAACGATTGACTTTTTCATGATGTATTTGTTTATGCTTTTTTTAATGGTTGTGTTTCTTATAAAGAATAACCGAATGTGATACCGATATTGGTTCCTGACCTGCGACTGAGCCTGAAAGGATCTGTTGCTTTGTTCAGGCTGGTATTGCCATCCGGATTCTGGTAGAAATAAAGTGTGTTGTTGAGGATGTCCTGGATATTCAGTTTCAGTTCCGCTTTATTCTTAGCGAGTTTTTTGGTTAACTGAAAATCGAACACAGGTCTTGACGATTCATAAATATCCGGCTGATCGAGGCTACCTACAAACGTTACCCTTCTGCCGATCTGGTTGTACAATACTGTAGCTGTTAAACCTGATTTTTCCAGGTCATACATCAGTGATACGTTTACGAGGTATGGCGACTGTCCCTGTAATGGTCTGTCGAGGAACAGCTGCGTATCTTTTACCCGGCTGTAGATATAAGATCCGTTGGCCTGGAAAGTGAAGTTTTTAAACGCTTCGGAGAAGTCTAATTTTTTACGGAACTCCAGTTCAAAACCATAGGCATCTGCCGCATCCGGATTGGCGAAATTGAATACACTGGATCCACCCTGACCGAAGTTGTAGATCATCTCGATAGGTTTATCGAAATGTTTGTAGAAGAGGCCGGCGGTAAATACTTCGCCAGACTTCGGATACAATTCATACCGCAGATCAAAATTGGAGATTTTGGTTCGCTGAATAGAAGGTAAGCCTTGTACAGCGGCATTCAATTCAAAATCGTAGTACTGGAAGGTAGCCAGTTCCCTGAACTCGGGTCTTACTACTGTTTGAGAAGCAGAAAAACGGAGATTGGTCTGGTTATTCAGTTTATAGGTAGCATTCAAACCTGGCAGATAATCTCTTACCACACCACGGTTGTATCTTGGATCAGACACTTTGGTACTACCCACCAGTTGGTCGTAGTCTTCCATTCGCACACCCCAGATCACCCGTAATTTGGGTCCGAACTGGTTATCGAACTGCAGATAGGCTGCGTTCAGGATGGTATTTCCGATATAACGGTACAGGTTTCCTTTAATGGCATCAAATGCAAGCTGGTTACTGGTAACAGAACCATCCCCAAAATTGCTGGCGGCGAAAATGGCTTCAGGACCCTGTAAACGGATGGCAGCATTATCTCTTGGCAGGTAAATCGAGAAAGGCTTTGCATCAAACAAACGGTCTTTCACCTGCAGCATATAACCGGCTTTCAGGGTTTGTTTGGCACCCAATGCATCAAAAGTATAAGCCAGATCTACACCACCGGAATAGATATAATCGCTCAGGTTCTGGTAAAAACGGTTGCCACTTTTCTGAGACAGTACGTTTGATAATACGGCTGTGTAAGGATTGGAAGCGGCTGAATTATTTTTCAGGTAATACAACCTGCGCTGGTCGGGGATATAACCATCGAGCAAGGTGAATGATCCATTCCATTTCAGCTTCAGCACATTCGGTTTCAGGTTATGCTCGCCGCTGATCTGTGAATTCCAGAAAGTATTCTGTTTGAATCCGAACTCATAACCACGGGCACTATCGAGTAAGGCATTGTAGTTGTTTTCCAGACCTGTTCTGAGCGTAGTATAATCGCTGGCATTGATATTGAACAGGGTTTTGGCAGAGATCTTATTATTGTTATCAAACTGGTAGGCGATGTTTCCAATAGCACCCCATAATACGTCGGTACTGTATTTATCATCGATAAAACTGAAATCCGGTGTGAAAGTTCCGTTGCCAATAAAGTTGAAACCACTGTTGGTTCCTTTCTGGTAACGGGCCGAGCGGTTATAGGTTAGTCCGAAAATACCGCCCAGTTTACTGCTTCCTTTTGTATTGGCAGTAAAACCGCCGCTTACCTGGATCTGCCCGTTAAAACGGTTGAGGCCATTGGTTTTGTTGGCGGTCCAGTTATTTTCGAACTGACTTCCGATAGCGGTTTTCTCTGCACTGCTCAATGCATCAAAAACAGATTTGGTGGTGTAGCTGCCCGGCAGACTGCGGGTACCGTCATCGATACCGAGATAGTCTGTTTTACCCCCTTTGTATTCGTAAAAATCATGGCCCATCACCTGGCTGTTAAAGCCGGTGCCGACAGAAATATTGAAGAAGTTTTTAGAAGGGATATCACGTGTATTCACCTGGATCAGACCACCCGCCCATTCGCCTGGCAGTTCCGGTACAAAGGCTTTGTTGATCACGATATTATCGATCATGTTGGAAGGGATCAGATCGAAGGAGAAAGCTTTTCTATCGGGCTCTGTGCTACCCAGCTGTACACCGTTTAACATGGCCAGGTTATAACGCTCGGCCAAACCGCGAACGATCAGGAATTTACCATCCTGGATACTCGCGCCCGGAGTTCTTTTCAATACTTCGCCGGTATTTTTATCTGGAGAACGTCTGATAGCTTCTGCTGAGATCACTGAAGCAACCGTATTGGTATTTTTCTGGTAGGCGATCAGTGCATTTACGGTTTCTCCCTTAGCACTGGCAGATCTGGCGCTGGCGGTAACGGTAACTGCCTGCAGGGCTTTCCCTGATTCTTCCAGCAACACATTCAGAAACTCTTCCCCGTCGGCTTTGGCTACGCTGATGTCTTCAATGGTTTTGTCTTTGTAACCGATATAAGAAAGAACGATGGTATATTTTTTACCGGCTTCTACCGACAAAGTGAATCTGCCCTCTACGTCTGATCTCGTCATGCCACTGGCAGCTCCGGATATTTTAATGGTTACACCCGCCAAACCTTCGTTTCTGGCATTGGTAACCTTTCCGGTAACCCTTGCTTTTTGGGCAGTGGCCTGGAAGGCGAGACAAATCAGTAAAAAGAGAGGTAATAATTTCTTCACAACAAGGTATATTTTATTGTTGCAAAGGTGATTGGGGTATGTTACGTAATTGTTACCGCAAGGTTACCTGCGTGTTAACAAAAGGCGGGGAGCCGCATATTTATTGAGTTTAACGATATTAAACTTCTGGTCTAAATAGCGCAGACGCTGCAGGCTCACGCTTCCAGGTTATACCGGTAAGGGCTGCAATATCAAATCCGGCGCAATCGGATTATTGAAATTGGATTTTGTGTTTTCAAATGGAATATTACTTAACGCGTTGTGCTATTAAAAATCAAACACCCAGTAACTCAAAACCCCTTGTCGCTCGCGGCCGCTAGGCCCCGTCCCTGTTACCGGGCTGCATTGGCCTCTGATCAGATCTGCTACGCATGATCTGATCTGTCTTCGCTTCGCTTGACACCGATCCCAATGAGGCCCGTCCACAGGGACTGATTAGAAATTTTTCATCGAACACCCTGTAAGGGCAATGTTTATTCAACTAATCAAATAAACTTTGAATTATCCAATAGCACAAGACGTTATTACTTAACAAATGACCGGGGTGGTATGCAAAACATTTTTTAATAAAGGCAGTGCTATTTTTGTCAAACGCGGTGCTGTTTTTATAAAAAACGCATACTGCCAATTGCCTTTCTCCCACTGGGGCTTACTTATAGGTAACAATACCACACTTGTGTTCAGGCTACCGCGTAGACAGAAATTACCATCAACCTATCAGTAAAGAACGAAAATCAAGTAAAAAGTTCACTATCAACAGCTAACGCCATCCATTTTGAGCAAAAAACTCAATTAAAATTTATTAAAAGACTCTACAAATGACGAAATATATGTACCATTGTAGTGGATATACTACATAAGGTAGGGGTAGTCCAGCTTTTTGCTATACTTATAAAACATTGGAGAACCATTTGCTATTTAGAACGGCCATATTCCTGATTGTCAACTCGTTACTGTTAGTCTTTTCCGGGAATGCCTCGGCACAGGCCAGTTTAAACTATTCCATAGGGTTTACAACGCAGCTTTCCCAGAATAATATCGATATACCTACCAACAGTGATCCTTTAAGCATTTCCGAAGACAAAAAATGCATTAACCTGAATACCGGGATCTCTAAATTTCTGAAATCAGAAACCGGTCTTTTTTCGTTGACATGTACTACGCAGGCAAGCCCCCTGCAACTTTCCTTTATGTTATTCCCGAATCCGATTACTGCCAATTATGTGATGGTGAAGCTGATTTCGCCTCCTGTGAGTTCTGTAGGAAATTTTCTGGTAAAAATCATGGGAGGTGAAGGCCTGGTTAGTACAAATCGTTCAGCAAGTCTGGCAGAACTGAAAGCCGGACTCCGCATAACATTACCGAACCTTCCCCCTGGTGGATATATTATCAATATATCCTCTCAATCAGATGGTTTCACTGAATCTCAAAAATTAATCATCATCAAATAAGAATTTACATGCTCCCCCGCTTAATTCTATTGTTTGCAGGAATGGTATTCGGCACAACTGCTTTTGCGCAGAATATTATTCCGAATGGTTTTTCATTTCAATCCATTGCCCGCGATGCCAACGGAAGTATTGCCCCCAACCGTACTGTTTTTATACAGGCTGAAATCATCAGAGGTACATCGAGTCCGGTTTCAGTATATTCAGAAACACACCATACTATTACCAGTTCCGACGGAATCTTTACGATTGTAATCGGTAATGGAAACCAGGCTACCTCTTCGTTTTCAGCCATCAAATGGTCCGATGCAAGTTATAGTCTTAATATAAAAATCGCCGTATCCCCTGTTGTTCCCCCAATAAACTGGAGATACCAGGATGCGCTGATAGATGCGGGTACTGTACAATTACTAAGCGTTCCTTATGCAAAAGTTGCCGGGAACGGTATAGACAGTACACAGGTGTTTTTTCTACGGGATACCACTTCCGTACTAAACAGTTACGTTAAAAAAGATAGTCTCGCACGCTACTTAAACAACGGTTCTGGATACGATACCGCTCAAATGTTATCAGGCTATATGCGGAAAGCTGCTTTTGTCAGCAGCGTTCATTTTGACAGTCTTAATGGGGTGTACGGTACTGTAAAAAATCCATCTTCATCCCCATCTATTTCTATTAGTCTGGGAAATATATCACCTATTTCGATTACTTCGTCCAGAGGGGTATTCGATACACTGAAAGGAACCTTACTAACAGCTGCACAACCTAATATTACTTCCATTGGTCAATTGTCCGGCCTATCTGTTAGCGGCACAATCTCTGCAGCCAATTTCAGTGGTGCTTTAAGTACAGGAACATTGCAGGGTATTACCTCCTTAGGAAATCTGTCAGCCATTACGGTATCGGGCAATATCACATCTAACACATTCAGTACGGCAGGAGGTAGTATCGGAAACTTAACTGTTCCGGGTACAATCACTGTTGGAAACCTAAATGCCACCAATGCAAATCTGACCAGTTTGTCAGGTTTACAGGCACTCACAGTAACCGGAAATATTACGGCCAACATGGTTACAGCACCAGCAGCAACCATTATTAATCTCTCTGTTCCAACAACCATTATCGCAGGTACTATCAGCTCTTCCAATGCAACGATTACCAGCTTATCCGGTTTGCAGGCTCTTACCGTAACAGGAAACATTACGGCTAATACAGTTACTGCACCTGTAGCAACGATTACAAATCTATCAGTTCCCGCTACTATCACTGCAGGCACAGTGAGCTCTTCCAATGCAACGCTTACCAGTTTATCCGGTTTGCAGGCTCTTACCGTAACAGGAAACATTACGGCTAATACAGTAACTGCACCTGTAGCAACGATTACAAATTTATCAGTTCCCGCTACTATCACTGCAGGCACAGTGAGCTCTTCCAATGCAACGATTACCAGCTTATCCGGTTTGCAGGCTCTTACCGTAACAGGAAACATTACGGCTAATAC
>NZ_JBXAPW010000008.1:35355-35838 GCF_058806635.1 Sediminibacterium sp. GW821-FHT12F12
TACAGTTACTGCACCTGTAGCAACAATTACAAATCTATCAGTTCCCGCTACTATCACTGCAGGCACAGTGAGCTCTTCCAATGCAACGATTACCAGTTTATCAGGGTTGCAGGCTCTTACTGTAACAGGAAACATTACGGCTAATACAGTAACTGCACCTGCAGCAACGATTACAAACCTATCTGTTCCTGCAACCATTACCGCAGGTACTGTAAGCTCCGCCAATGCTACTATTACGAGTTTATCCGGGTTACAGGCACTTACCGTAACAGGAAATATTGCGGCTAATACAGTAACTGCACCTGCAGCAACAATTACAAATCTATCAGTTCCCGCTACTATCACTGCAGGCACAGTGAGCTCCTCCAATGCAACTATTACCAGTTTATCAGGGTTGCAGGCACTTACTGTAACAGGAAACATTACGGCTAATACAGTAACTGCACCTGCAGCAACGATTACAAACCTATCTGTTCCTGCAAC
>NZ_JBXAPW010000008.1:35934-37989 GCF_058806635.1 Sediminibacterium sp. GW821-FHT12F12
TCCCGCTACTATCACTGCAGGCACAGTGAGCTCCTCCAATGCAACTATTACCAGTTTATCAGGGTTGCAGGCACTTACCATAACAGGAAATATTTCAACTAATACGATTAGTTCTTCCGGGGCCACCATCGGAAATTTATCGGTTCCCGGAACCATCACGGCGGGTACGCTAAGCGGTGTATTCTCCGGTACCTTATCCAACCCGGCCCAACCTACTATTACCTCAGTAGGTCAGCTAACTGCCCTCTCGGTAAATGGCACTATCACAGCAGGCCTATTAAGTGGAGTACTAAGCGCCGGTACACAAACCAACATCACCAGCGTAGGTAGTCTGGCATTACTAACTGTAACCGGCAATATCAGCTCGGCTACCATCAGTTCTGTAATCACAACCGCAGCCCAACCGAATATAACCAGTGTGGGAAATCTGCTAAACTTAAGCGTAGCCGGAACCATACAGGCAAATACCATCAGTACAACCCAGGTGAATACGTCAGGTTTAGCTGGGTTGCAGAACTTAACTGTAACAGGTACCATTAGTGCAGCAACCCTAAGTGTATCAGGTACCATTTCCGGTGCAACGGTCAGCGCAACCAATGCCACCCTCACAACTATTACCGGTTTAAGTTTACCGTCAGGAACTTTAACCGACACTTTTGTAACCATTTCAGGAGGGGTATTAAAGCAAACTGCTTATGAGCCAACATTTGCTGCTGATTTTGTTGTAAACGGTGTAGCGAATTACCTGAAATGGACAAACGGAGAAACAGTTCCCGCCAGAGGAAAAACGGCTATTCAGTTATTACAGGAAGGTGCTGTAAAAGCCAATCATCCAACCTATACCTCACCTTCCTTATCTATCGGCACTTCACCCTCGGCGGGGAACGTTGAAATTGGCTCTTCCATAACTGCCACCCTGTCCTCTACCTTTACACAGAACGATGCAGGTGCAGCCACTACCACCACCTATAAGAAAAACGGTACTGCCATAGGTAGTAATACGGATAATATAACCAACATAACATCCGCGGTGCAATATGTTGTAACAGTAGCATATGCCCAAGGGGCCTGTAAAAATGACAACTTAGGTGCATTGGATTGTACAGGGAGAATTGCAGCAGGCACTATCACAAGTTCTGCAGTTACCTATACACCACTTCCCAAAAGATATTGGGGTTATGTAAATTCCACCAGTCCGAATGATGCTGCTATCATCAATGCAATCGGTGGCGGATCAGAGTTAAGTTCGTCCAAAGTAAAATCAGCCTTCAGCGTAACAATACCCGGCTCGGCCAACTACCTGTTTTTTGCGTATCCCAATTCATTAGGTGCATTAACCTCTATCCTGGCAGGAGGTTTTGAAAGTATTGGAACCTTTACGCTAACAACGAGAACTTTTACCAATGCCTCCGGGTATAGCCAGAGTTATAATATTTATGTTTCCAACAACAGCTTTTCATCAGCTACTGTAAGCCTAACAACAAATTAACCATGAAGAAATTAACATTTTTAATATTGGTATGCCTGTTTATCGGCGGTAAAGCTTCTGGCCAGGTAAAGATATTGGGATATATCACTACCAATGGCAGCGCCAGTTATCCCACCCATAAAGACAGCCTGGGCCATGGCGGATACCGGGTTGTTGCAGATATTACCGAACGTGATGCCATCACAACGGAAAGAAGAAAATACGGCATGATGGTGTATGTGCAGTCGAATAATACTGCCTACATTTTAAGAGATGCTACATTGGGTAATGCGAACTGGGTGAACTTTCTGTCTGTAACAGGTACCGTAAGTGCGGATCAGCTCAGTGGCACATTAACAACAGCGCTTCAACCTAATATTACGGCTGTTGGTACGCTTAGTAGTTTATCTGTAAGCGGCACCATCGAAGCAGGTACTTTCAGTGGCACATTAAACAATGCAACACTGAACACGATTACCAGTCTGGGTAATCTACAGAACCTCACCGTAGCCAACAATATTTCTGCTGCTACCATTGCCGCCAGTGGAACCATAACAGCAGGTAGTTTCAACGGACCCCTTACCGGC
>NZ_JBXAPW010000008.1:38088-185845 GCF_058806635.1 Sediminibacterium sp. GW821-FHT12F12
CAATATTTCTGCTGCTACCATTGCCGCCAGTGGAACCATAACAGCAGGTAGTTTCAACGGACCCCTTACCGGCACAATCAATACTGCCGCACAGCCCAATATCACATCCGTAGGACGGCTAACCAATCTCTCTGTTAGCGGCACTATTGAAGGGGGGGCTTTCAGCGGTACACTATCCAATTCAGCCCTCAATACAATTACCAGCCTGGGCAATGTGCAGAACCTCACCGTGACCAACAATATTTCTGCTGCTACCATTGCCGCCAGTGGAACCATAACAGCAGGTAGTTTCAACGGACCCCTTACCGGCACAATTAATACTGCCGCACAGCCCAATATCACATCCGTAGGACGGCTAACCAATCTCTCTGTTAGTGGCACTATTGAAGGGGGTACTTTCAGCGGTACACTATCCAATTCAGCCCTCAATACAATTACCAGCCTGGGCAATGTGCAGAACCTCACCGTGACCAACAATATTTCTGCTGCTACCATTGCCGCCAGTGGAACCATAACAGCAGGTAGTTTCAACGGACCCCTTACCGGCACAATTAATACTGCCGCACAGCCCAATATCACATCCGTAGGACGGCTAACCAATCTCTCTGTTAGTGGCACTATTGAAGGGGGGACTTTCAGCGGTACACTATCGAGCTCGGCCCAGAATACAATTACCAGTCTGGCAAATGTGCAGAACCTGACTGTAACCAACAATATTGCAGCAGCTACCATTGCAGCCAGTGGAACCGTAACCGCAGGTACGTTCAGCGGATCACTTACCGGCACCCTTAACACTGCTGCACAGCCCAATATCACTTCCGTTGGTCAGCTAAGCAATCTCTCTGTAAGCGGTACTATTGAAGGAGGTACTTTCAGTGGTACGCTATCGAGCTCGGCCCAGAATACAATTACCAGTCTGGCAAATGTGCAGAACCTGACTGTGACCAACAATATTGCAGCAGCTACCATTGCAGCCAGTGGAACCGTTAAAGCAGGTACACTTAGTGCAACCAATATTACTGCAACAACAGTTCAGGCCAATAGCTATCAGACCAATATGAATGACGTAGTAGCTGCCGCCAATTTAACTGTAGATTTAAGTCTGGGCAATATTGTCTCCATTCCGCTTACTACCAGTACCATTCTTGCCTTTAGCAATGCCCCCACTAAACCAGCTTCCTTTGTTTTTAAAATAGCCTATAGTTCAGCAACAGCATATACTGTTACCTGGCCTGCTTCTGTAAAGTGGAGCAGTAATACGGCACCCACTTTAACCTGTGCAACCGGGAAAACCGATTTGATCAGCCTTATCTGGGATGGAACCAATTATTACGGCACTTATGCGTTAAATTTCTAACAGTAATGCAGTCACTTACAAACAAATAAATAATGGTGCGTTTACTATCTTTTAAATACAGACCTGTTTGCATTTATCTGGCTATACTATTTCTTAGATCCATTCCTGCATTTTCACAAACCATCACTTCCTTTTCGCCTGTTTCCGGGCCAACGGGTTTACAGGGTTCTACAACCATCACCATTAACGGAACGGGCTTTAGTACTACACCGGCTAATAATCTTGTATTCTTTGGTGCTGTATCTGTGGTTCCGTCTGCAGCAACAGCTACTACGCTAACAGTCAACGTTCCCACCGGAACCACCTATCAATACCTGAGCGTATTGAACAAAGAAACAGAGAAAAGGGCCACAGCCTACTCCCAAGAGCCCTTTATCCCTACCTTTTATAATGAAGGTGCTATGCAATTTTCCACTTCTGCTGATTATACGTTAGCTTATTCCTCCTCCAAACCCTATTTTAAAGTGGGAGATATAGACGGTGATGGGAAACCGGATGTGGTTTTATTAAATGTGGCAGCCAATACAGTAACTGTTCTTCGTAACACTTCCTCCGTAGGATCACTCAGCTTTGCTGCCGGGGTAGATATCCCCACCGGGGTTACCCCTACTTCCATCGCTATTGACGATATGGACGGAGATGGGAAATATGACCTGGTTGTGGGGAATAGTGGCGACAAAACTTTTTCTGTGATCCTGAATACTTCTACAACCGGTACAATCAGTTTTGCCGCTAAAGCGGATTATTCCACACCAATCCCAAACACTGTAGATGAATTAGCCACAAGTGATATGGATGGCGATGGTAAGATAGATGTCTTCTACATTAAATTCATTCTCTCCACAACCACTGTACATGGTTTTATCAATAATTCTACCATTGGCTCAACAAGCTTTACATCCGATATAGTATTGAACTCCCATTCTTCGAAAAATATTTTTTTTGCCGACTATGACCAGGACGGGAAGGTTGATATATCCTGGGTAAACAGTGGTAACGGTTTAGCAGATATCTATCGAAATATAAGCTCCATAGGTAATATTCTCGTGCAAACCAAAGTCTCCGTTACAGCAGGTACCGGTCCTTTCTGGTTTACAGCCGGAGACCTGGATGGAGATGGTAAACCCGACCTCGTATCAACCAACACGGGAGGAAACAATATCGCCACCCTTCGCAATATATCCACATCCGGAACAATCAACTTTGCAGCCAGGTCGGGAACCCCTCTGGGCACCACTACCCCCAGTTGTGTGGTAATGACCGATATAGACGGAGATGGGAAACCGGATATTGCTGTAACGGCTAAAGGAAATAATACCGTTAATATTTTCCGCAATAATTCCACATCCGGCACGATCAGTCTCGGAGGCCGTGTATCGCTTACTACAGATACATCACCGAATTTTCTCTCCTTTTGTGATTTTGACGGGGATGGAAAACCGGATATGGCCGTTGCCAATGCCAGCAGCTTCACCATAACAAAAAGCATTAGTAAAACAAAAATGTTTTTCAGCCGAATGCCGTTTTAAAACAGAGATCCAGGTTCTACAATGCCTGTGAGAGGACAAAGAAGGGTTTCAATATAGTTCACTTTGGCTTTTTGTAACACAAACATGCCTGAAAGATAAATTTCAACAGTCCGGCAAGTGTCAGGTATCGGAAGATTTTACAACCGGCAGAAAAGGTTAAACGGGTATTAAGCCTGGGTATACATTAAAGTGAAATTTGTACCGACCCCCTTTTTACTGGAGATGGTATATTCCAGTCCAACCTGTTTAGCCATATCGTGGATGATTCTGAAACCCAGGTTATGTGATACGGTCACATTATTTTTAATATTCTCCAGCAGCTTATCGGAATCGAATCCCTTTCCGTTATCAATGATAGATACTAATACGGTTTGATCTCTCTTAGTAACAGCAATTTTCAGGACCCCGTTGGTTGTATATTTATTGGCATTATCAATGGCATTCCTGATGATAATAGACGATATCTCTTTATTAGAAGTAACATATTCTCCATCGGCAAAATCAAGTTCCAGCTGATTGTTATTTGCGTTAATCGATTTTTCATAAAGCTGAATATTCTCATGCAGGATGTCAGAGATATTAATTATTTCACGTTGTAAGGAAATTTCGATTTTGTTATTGACGAACCAGTCAAGTACATTATTCCCGAAAAGACTGAGATTCCTGCTCGTTTCCACCAACAAATTGAAATGTTGCCTTTGTTCATGCTCAGGTTGCCGTAATTCTTCCAGCGTAAGGCTCTCCGCAACATCACTTAAAAACCTGAGGGGTGAACGTATGTCATGCATTACAATCTTGCAAACCTTTACTATCGTTTCATATTTCGCAAGTAAATCTGTATGCTTCTCCAGTAGTTCTGTATAAGCGGCGCTATTTTCAATTTCATTTTCTTCCATCATGTCAAGCTAAGGCATTTAATATAAAAAATCCAATATGAAAACACATATTGGATTCACTATCAGATAGTTCTGCCTATAAAAATAGGCTTAATCTGTATGGGAAAAAATTAAAAATTCAATTAAATTGAGCTTAAAAGTGGTTTAAGTAGCTCCTGTGGAAGGAAGCGGTAATCAGGTAAGCTGATTGGGTTGCCCAACTTTGTTAATCAACTCAACCAGGTTTTTAACCTTTAGTTTTTCAAAAATCCGGTTTTTATAGGTGCTTACTGTGGTTGGACTCAAAGCAAGTAATGCAGCAATTTCAGAAATCGTTTTTCCGCTTAACACATATTGCAGCACATCTGCTTCTCTCGTAGATAAAAGGTCGAGCGGTTGTTGCACACCATTATTCTGAACCATTGCGGAAAATAAATATTCTTTCACATTATCGCTCACATATTGTTTTCCTGCCAAAACAGTACGAATTGCAGTCTTAATTTCCTCATTATCCGCACTTTTACTCAAAAAACCATCTGCCCCCGATTGCAAATACCGCAGAGCAAACGTAAGTTCACTGAAAGCAGTAAACATCAGAATTTTGATTCCTTTATCAATTTTTCTGACCTCCCTGACCATTGCCACGTTATTACCACCTGGCAAACTGATATCCAGAACAAGCATCTGGAACTGATGTTGTGATATCTGTTCCAAAACCTTTGTAAAACTATCAACACTGGTAATTTCTGCAGAAACAACCGCTTCCCTGATGGTAATGGAAATACCCGTTCTCACAACGGCATGATCATCCGCAATTAAAAAAGAATTCTTCGCTCTCATACTAAAATTAGTTTACATTAAAAACCTCTTATCCTGAATCAGGATATAGTTACATCACCTTCCCTGTTACAATCCCTGCCAAAGCAAAATCACCTGAGACGAAATCGCATCTTTACTAAAAATGATATGCCAATGTAAATCCAAAAGTGAAAAAACTATCTGCTCCACTTGCCACTCCGGATCTTAATTGATTTTTGCCAACAAACTTTTTGGTGGGATTTGAAAAATACACAGCAGCATCTGCCAATGCAGGATTCGCTGCCGCCAACTGAACCACGTCAGGATAAGGATCGGGCCCCACATCATCCAGGTAGTCTGTAAAAGCAAGATGATAACTCGCAAACAGGGAGTAGATCAGATTTTTATTGAGCAAATACCGGACTTGTATGGAGATAGGTGCCCCCAGGCTCGAGAGCGCATAAGGCGCATTCTCTGCACCTGGCAAATACTGTCCACCAGTACCCAGTGTTTGGAGATCGTACAACTCGCCAAGAAACTCTCCCTT
The DNA here is from genome assembly GCF_058806635.1 of Sediminibacterium sp. GW821-FHT12F12. Lineage (NCBI taxonomy): Bacteria > Pseudomonadati > Bacteroidota > Chitinophagia > Chitinophagales > Chitinophagaceae > Sediminibacterium > Sediminibacterium sp. GW821-FHT12F12. The sequence goes on from NZ_JBXAPW010000008.1 coordinate 43,195, forward strand.
AGGGGCAAATTTGATATAGTCTACCCCAAACCCGATAGAGGGCCTGATTTTATTCCGGGAAGAATATATGCGGTTATCAAAGAAATCATACTCCACCTGAAAACTGATATTGGTTACCGGCGTGGTAAACGAAAATCCTCGGGCCATCTTAACCGTATCCCCAGACCGCGCATCGGCACCCGTTAATGTCATTTTCATTAATGATAAACTGAGCGACACATGATTCTTCAAACTATACCGGAACTGTACGCCCGCAAAGGAATTAAAATCATTACTGAACAATTTTTTATTGGATAAGGTTCCATAATAAATCGCGTATGCCCCCATAAAGCCGAGTTCATAGCGTTTCTTAAAAGAAACGGTTTTAACAACAGGTGGTATACTGATTTTATTTTGGGCATCCAGACTATCTTTTTTCTTTGCCCGCAATTCATAGGCAAGTTTCTCCGTCTCGTAAAATCGTAAAAAAGCGGCATAGCCTACCCGGATCTCCGGTATATATCCCCCGTCTGTACCTTGCAGATCAGTAATGGTCAGGTATCCCCTTTTGGCGCGGAAAATACTATCAGTCCGGTAATCAAAATCAAATATCAGCCCTTCTTTATCATAGGTGGTTTCCATTCTGGTCCTGATAAAAACCGTATCAGCTATCTTCAGAGAGTCTTTCAGGTACACCAACCTGACCTGCTGCTTATCAATTAAAAGAGGGCGGTTGGGCATAACCTGCAGTGTTTGCAGTCCACCCCACAATGCAAAGTTATCACTGATGGCAGTACCCACACTATCCACTACCTGTTTCCATCGCCCGTCACGCATCCGGTAACTGGCCCTATGAGTTTCGCGGGGCGGCAACTTTTCAATCTTATATACATGCGGAGGTACACTGTCAGATGGTTCAGTGAGAAAGTTGTTTACAATCAACTTAGGAGAAGTATAATTTACCGTATAATCATAAATTCCTTTACGGATATCTCTTTCGGTTACGGCTCCCCAATAATTGCCCGGAACCGGCAAACTATCAAAACTGCCATACAAGCCAATATTCGCTGCATGCAACACGGTATCAGCATTATTGTCCCACAAAACATTACCTACAAAACTATTTCCGGCTATAATGGCTTTGTATTTTGTAGCCGTTTTATCCATCCTTCCAAAAAGAAAATTACTGGAAAAAGTGTACTTGCCATATTCGGCTATCCGGTTGTTTACAAAAGCATTGGACTCCAGTATCACCTGCATACGGTCGCTTACCAGGTCTTCGATATACAATGGAGCAAGGTTTTCTGCAAACAGGTTCTTTTTTATTACAAAAACTGTTTTCCTGGAAGCAGCATCTCCCGTCAGACCCGGATTCAACAGCTGCAATACAGCCGTTGATCCTGCATTTTTTATAAACTCATTTTGAGTTAACTCTACAGAGGGTCTGCTCCAGCCATATTCAAAATTCAAAGGCAACAGCAGGTTTTCAAAACGGGTATAACTGATAGAAATGTCAGTCTCAGCATTATTAATGATCACAAAACCCTGTCCGGTTGCCCCGGCATCACTTTTCGCTATAATTCTTTTAGCAGCATCACCCTTCATCTGCAACTTACCCAGGCACACAATAGACATGCCATTTCCGAAAATAATGCTGGCTCCGGCATCCACTACCAGGCTATCTGTAACCGTTATCACTTCAGCAATGTAATAGGTTTTTTCAACCAGATGCAAACCGGAAAAGTTACCACGCAGCGTATCTTGCTGTGCAAAAGCAGTGAACGGGCATAGAATAAATAAAAAAACCTTCACAATATTTTTCATTTTTACTCAACTATTTTATATAGAATAGGATTGGGTGTTCGGGTAGTTCCGTCTGTCAGTGAAATCGTAATGTTATCAAAAAACACTACATCTCCCTTTTGCAATTGTCCAATCAGTTCCTGCATGGGGCCACGGAATATTTCGCCATAATTATAAACAGACCGCTGTTCACCTGTTTTGGGAATACGCGTAAACCGGAAGCCGTTTAACCTGCCGGGAATCAGCTGTGATCCAATGTCCACAGTAGTGATCATTCGATTCAGCGTCAACAGGTCCTTTACACTCAAAACATCCTTGGTAGCATTATCTATATTCAGCTTTACCGTTGGGTTAGGAAGCAGCGATACATGTACCTTTTTCTCAAAAAGAAGTTTCTCCGAATTATTTCTGGTATCAGTGAAACGGAATGTAAAATCACCGCTTTTGCGGAAAATGACTGTATAATTATTTCCGGATTGACTGATGTCGGCCGTTGGGTCAATACTTACTGAAAAACCACGTCGGGTAGTTTCATCTATTTCCCTGATAAAAGTATTCGACACCCCTACATACAGGTTTTCTGCATACATCGCACCTATGATCTGCTGAAACAGATTATCGTATTCATTGTCTTTCGTCTTTTTCGCCGGTGCAGCCGGCTCACTTACTGCGGGTGATAACTTATTGACAGGCAAAACCGGTTTAATTTCCTTCACTTCCGGTTTTTTCTGTAACTGAACCTGTTCATCTACTTTCTTGTCAATAAAAACCCGGTTCTCTTTTCTCGAAAAGAAGGCTGGCAGATAGTCAATGGTTTTTAAAGCCGCTGCCTGGTATACATATTCGTTCTCCAGTAATAATAATTTGATCCGTTTGATCTGTACATAACTGATGGCAGTGGGTTTATGCAAAAAAAGGTAACGCTCCCAGGAAACCTCCTTATTAGAAAGAGTACGCAAAGTATCTTTTACCGGAAGCAGGTTTTCGATGGCACTGTCAATCTGGTAAGGTTGAGACCTGATAAAACTATTAAGACTGAACATTTCCTCTTTGAACCGATAAATCAAGGAATCCTTCACCAGGATTTCTTCAATCTTACGTTTATCCTGAAACTCATCTTTAATATTCGTGCCCATTTTCTCAAGACCCTTCAGAATAATTTTATCCAGGCTATCTACCCACTCGTAACTTCTGTGCAGCCGACTTTGTATATTCAGGTACACAAGGGTGGTATCTTTATTAAGTTGGTCACGGTGAGTAGCAATAACCTTATTGGCAAAATCAACCTGTAACAAACGTTCACGTTCCTGGTACTCAAGTGTTTTAATCCAGTAATAATTGGAGTCAAGCAGGCTGAAAGGGATATTTAATACCGATAGGCACACAAAAATCACATACAGCAATGTAATCAGCCGGTACCGGTTTTTGTTAATTTTGGCAGCCATGGTTATTCTCCTATCTGTTTAAACTGTTTGATGATACCCGATGAAAGATTATTGAAACGGTAGATGGCATCATTAAGGCCTTCCAGCTGCTCCTGAAACAGATTCAGCTTATCCCCGGATATAATAGACACAGCAGCCATTTTCTGTAAATTGATCTGTAATTCACGGATATCATCACTGATGGCATGCAGTTCAATAAAGGAAGCCGTCACTTTCGATACATTGTCTTTGAAGGCAGTAAAAGCTACGGCAGAATCTGCCAGATGGCCAGACATCATTTCCAGCGACTCATGGTATTGCGAACTGCCCTTAACAATACCCGTATTCAATGTCTCAAACTTTTCAACATATTCCGACATACCTTTAAAATAGCGTTGAGAAAGCTCTTCCACTTTCTCCTGAATCCCCTTCAATCCGCTGGGAACATCGGCATTATCCACCAACTCCGGAAACAAGCGCTCCCACTTGTATTCTTTCTCTTCACTTTTAAACTGAATAGATGACATGGTAAATACCAGCGCCTCCACACCCAGACCGGTTAATAGAAATGCATCCTGCAGTTTCCATTCCATGAATTTGGCAATTACCCCGATCAGGATAATCACGGCACCGATACTGTAAAAAAAATTGAATACATCCACCTTTTTCTTAAACATGATTATTTCTTTTTAAATGAACAATTGAAATGAACTTCAGCAACACCGCCACCACCATAGATGGCTTTTGAATAAAGCCCCCCTATAGAATAGTTAACAAAAATGTTATAGGTTTTTTCAATCGGAATCCCGATACCGGCCGTAATTACACCAGCCGTATTATATTGCAGATTAGCGGAAAGAAAACCGTTGGCATTTAATAAAACTCCACCTGTAATGATAGAGCCGGATTCTTTATACTTCATCATGCCAGCAAAAAGTTTTATATAAGAATCTTCAGAAAGTAACCGGCCACCTCCCACCTTACGCTGATAAGTAGCACCTGCCTGCAATTGCAGGTAATCCATCGACTGCAGGTTTTTATTCTGTAAACCGGCTGTAAGGTTAGGGGCAACCACCTGCAACTCCAGATTTTCAGAATGCAGGGTAAAACTGAACGCATTATAAAAAGACGGTGGAATGCTGTTATAAGCACTAATGGCAGGATCATTCGGGTCGCCAATGATATTGCCGAGATTAGCAGATGTTTGGGCTCTGACATTTTTAAACCCTGCGGCAATACCAAAACGCAGATGAAGATCCTTTTTAAATTGGATGCCATAAGCGTAACAGAAATTAAAAATCGTTTGTTTCAGCAGTCCTCCCGATTGGCTTTGAAACACAACCCCAATCCCTGCCGATTCAGACACCGGCATATCAGCAGAAAAAGCAAACTCAGTTGGCAAACCCGATTGAGAGTTATCACGGGGTGTTTTAACACTGCCGTCGAAATTATACCCCTTCGCCATACCCGCCTGAGAGGGATTAAATCTGACTTTGTTATTAAAAACACTGGTACTGAAATAATTGGATTGGGCATTCACATAACTCACCGATAAACCACCAATAACCAGTACTATCAGCAGGCAGGTTAATTTATTTGACATGGCAATTAATTAAAAATATTTAAATATCCTTTTACCACTACTTCTCCGGTGGAGGACTTGATTTTGATTACATAGTAGTAAACATCAGTAGCCAATTTGGCGCCCGAACTAGCCGTACCTTTCCAGCCTCCGGTATAGTTCTCGCCCTCATATACCTTCACCCCACTCCTGTTATATATAATAATATTATTAGTAGGATAGTGCTCAATATTCTTTATCTCCCAGGTATCATTATAGCCATCTCCATTCGGGGTAAGGATATTTCTGGGTACTATAGAATATCCTTGCACTACCTTGATGATTACACTGGCCGTATCCGAACATCCATCTGAATTGGTACCCTTTACAATGTATCTGGTATTATCGGTTACCGGGCTCAAAAACGGATTAGCGATAAAAGGATCACTTACATAGGCACGGGGCGACCATTCATAAATACTGGCTCCTTCGGCAATTACCTGTGTAGCGTTACCGATACTGATTGTATAATTATCACGGTTACTCACAGTAACTACCGGGTTAACCCCCAGCTTCACCTTAACCGAATCAGTATACGCGGAACATCCACCGGAACTGACCATCATTTTATACCAGCTATCCCTTGTTTGAGCCGGGGCATAAAACTTGCGATTGGTTGATCCGCTGGCGGAAACCGGCGCATAGTTTAAACCGTCATTGGAAATCATCCATTGAAAAGCATAACTGATTCCATCGCCGCCATTAGGATAACTTGCCACTAACGGACCAACCAGTTGGCCGGGACAGGAAGTAGCAGGGGCTGTTTCAATAAACTGAGAACTTATACCCGGATTAACATTCACTTTCAAAACGGGGGTTGCTGCACCCAAACAGCCATCTAACACAGGCACCACTTCAATCAAACCAGACAGTGAAGCTGTTCCACTATTTCTCGCAACAAAAGAAGCGATATTGCCCGTTCCGGAGGCAGCCAACCCTATTCCTGTTTCAGAGTTAGTCCAGTTAAATACTGTATTCGGATGATCACCTGTAAACTGAATGGTTTGTATAACCATATCCTTACAAACCGATCGGTCGGCCAATACTTTTACTGTTGGGTTAGGTTTTACAGATACCCGCAGTGTATCCATATTAGAACAACCATTTGTATTAGCCAGACTGATCTGATAAGTAACTGTTACCGGTTGGCTGATTTTATTAACCAGACTTTCGCCAATCGTTCCGAGTCCATTGGCAGAGTTATTCGAAATGCCATTTACGATGGAACGGCTCCAGATAAAGTTGGTTCCGGAAATATTACTTACCGGATTATAAGAAACCGGATCGTTACTGCATTTTGTCAGGCTGATGGCACTGGTTAATCTGGGCAATGGTTTTACTGTAACTTTTACATACTGGTCGTTACTGCAGGTAGAACTCTGTAGTATACTATACTTATACAACACGTCAATAGGCGATGAAGTAGTATTGATTAACACTTCCGCTATATCACCCTTCCCGGCCACAGCAGCATTGGATATCCCTGCAACTGCATCCCTTGTCCATTCCAATTGCGACCCCGTTACACTGGAAGTAGGGGAGAACAGAAATAATTCATTACTGCATACAGAGAACCCGGTACCCGTATTGGTAATATTGACAGAAGGATTTATCAGTACATAAACGTTTTCCGTATTGCTGCATTCCTTGTTTTTGATCGTAAACACATACGTTACCAATATCTGTGATGAAGTTGTATTGATTAATTGTTCACTGATAGATCCGGTACCGTTGGCAGGCCTGTTAGAAATACCAAAAATGGATGCCCTTGACCAGGTAACGGTGGCAGCGGTATCTCCATCAACCACCGGTACATAGGTAAGCAAACTATTGCTGCATATTGCAGGTAACGTAGTAGCACTTTTCAGTTTCAGCGAAGGGCTGATGGTAATGGTAAATGCCGCAGCTGCACCTTTACAACCACCCGCCTCAGGTGTTACACTGATAGAAGAAACAACCGGCTTACTGGTTTTATTGTCAGCTACAAAGAACATGTCATTAATTCCCTCAGATAAAATGCCCAGTGCCGTATTATCATTGGTCCATCTATAAGTAGTATTGCTTACCGCAGAGCCGTAAAAATTAACAACAGCAATACTATTATTACAAAATACCTTATTAGATACATCCACTATCGAAGGTGTGGGATTAACGGTCACGATAATCGCTTTTTTGGCAGAGCAACCATTCGCCAATAACGTAATTTCATAAGGAACCTGAATGGCCGAATTCGAAGTATTCACCAGTGTTTCGCGTATCGTTCCCACGCCGGTAGCCGCTGCATTACTGATACCGGTAACGAGGTTCCTCGACCAACTAAAGGTTACGCCGTCAGTACTGCTTTCGGGGAAATAGGTAAACACTGTATTACTGCATACGGCTGGCGGTGTGGTACTACTGCTCAGCGATGGTGTAGGTTTAACCAGGATATTGAACCCCCTCGCTACACCGGAACAGCCATTAGCCACCGGTATAACGGAAATAGATCCCGTTTGTACCTGGTTGACTCTGTTCACTGCCGTAAATGATATATTACCATTACCCGAAGTACTTAACCCGATATTACTATTCGTATTAGTCCAGGTATACACCGTTCCGGCTATAGAAGAACCACTGAAATTTACCTGCACCTGCGAGCCGTTACAAACCAGCTGCTCTGCAGATTCAGCTACTACCGGAATGGGATTAACAGTCACCAGTATATCCTCACTATGCGAACAACCATTGGCTGTAAGCGTAAACCGGTAACTTACCACAACAGGCAGGTTGGTGGTATTAACCAACGCCTCAAAAATATCGCCCGTACCGGAATTAGCCGTGTTTTTAATACCAGCTACCACCTGCCTTGACCATGCATAGAAAGTACCGTTGGTTAAACTGGATGGACTATAATTCAACAAAGCACCAGAACATACACTCAGGCTGGTTGGAGAACTCAGTACAGGGTCCGGATTAACCAGCACCTGTACAATCTGGGTATTACTACATCCATTGGCCGTAAGTGTATATTCATAGTCTACCAATACAGGAAATGTACCCGTATTGTGAAGCACTTCAGAAAAACCATTCTCACCGCTGGCTGCAGCGTTGGATATCTGTGGTTGCACTGCTCTCTTCCAGGTATACGAAACACCAGCAGTAAGAGAAGAAGGATTAAAAACAGCTGCCGTATGATTACAAATAGAACCCGCACTGGTAGCTACAAGAAGCGGTTTGGGATTAACAGGCACTGTTAAAGTAAATGGCTGACCGGTACAACTCCCGAATGCAGCAGAACTATATGGCGTAATCAGATACAAGGCATTGGTAACATCGGACCTGCTATGAGATAGATTATTTTCACTTACCACTGACTGTTTATTGGGCTGGCTGTTTCCACCGGCAATGGCACTTATTGGATTAGAAGACGGTAAGGCCCAGGTATATAACGTACCACTTGGCACAATGCCTGCAAAATCGGCAAAGCTAAATCCGGCTCCATTACATATACCACTCGCAAGCGTTTGGTTGCTGATCTGCGGAACCGGATTTACCGTAACCGTAACCGTAAATGTTCTTGCACTACAGCCATCAGGTGTTACCGCATAAACAACCTGCACAGCTAACCCGCTGGAATTAGTAAGTGTTTGTGTAAATGAGTTGGCCGGTACCGCGTTACCCGAAGCCCCGGATATGGCAGCGGGTGCAGACATAACCACCCAACTATATTGTTTGCCCAACGGAACATTAGTGGGTATATAACTCAACTGCGTACCACTACAGACCGTAAATGAGGTATCGTTTACCAGGGCATTGGGAACAACGGTTATCGTAAAAGATTTGGATACACCCACACATCCGTTAGCAAACGGTGTTACGGAAATACTCGCAACCGTATTGGCTAAACCGTTATTCACAGTAAGGAAAGAGGCAATATCTCCATTACCGCTTGCGGGAAGTCCCACAGCAGTAGTATTGTTATTCCACGAATAGGTGGTTCCGGGAATAGAAGAGGCAAATGTGATCGGCGAACTGGTTATGCCGGCACAATAGGTCTGGTTTACCGGTTGCACCAACTCAGGTGCCTGCTGGGTTACTGTAATGGTTTGAGACTGTCCATTACCAGGTAGGTTTTCACAGGCATTACTTCCGCTTACTTTTACATAATAGGTAGTAGAACTGTTCAGCACAGGGGTATTAAAATTAGCTCCGGTACCCACCTGGGCAGTAAAATTCGCATCCGTGTACCAGGTAAATACAGGATTCTGGATACTGCTGCCCGCAGACAAAGTTGCCTGCAAACTGGCAGAAAGTCCTTTACAAAGATTTGGCGTGGATGTAGTTATGACTATATCAGCGGCCTGCGATACGTAGGTAACATTTACCTGGTGGGTATTACTTTTTGCTACCCCACAGCCATTACCCGAAAAGCTGGCTTCCATATAATAATACAGAGTGCCCAGCGAAAAAGCAGATGGTGTATAGGATACAGTACGCGCACCATTATCCGTTCCCAGATTCGTACCACCGGTATTGGTATTCGTATTGCTGGAATACCATTGATAGGTTACGGTACCGGTACCCCCGCTGATAGCAGCATCGGCTGTGATAGCCCCTGCATTCTGACATACCGTTTGCTGATTGGGACTGACAGATACCGTTGGCATTTCATTTACTACCACAGTGGCCACATTACTTGAAATACCGCTGCCACAACCCGGATCTGTAACTGTTGCATAATAATAATAAGTACCGGTTGTTGCCAATGCACTGGTATAAGTGGTACCGGTTTCGCCCGCAATAAGCGTACCCCCTGTATTGGAAGCAACCGTATTTCTATACCACTGGTATACAAACGTACCCGATGCACCACCATTTCCAGCTACCCGTAAGGTAACTGTACCGTTTACGCAAATAGAAGTAGTAGCTGCCGGTTGAGTACTAACAATTACCGGTGCTCCCGAACGGGTGATGATTTTTGTAACATCACTGTTAACAGTATTACCCAGATTTACATCCGTTACAACCACATAAAAATACCTGTCGTTAACCAAACCGGTGGCAGGCACGGCATAGGTGGCGCTGTTTGCACCCGCTAACAAAGTGGCACCAGCCATACTGTTAACCGAGTTACGATACCATTGATAGCTATAAGTGGAACTGCCGCCAGTAACCTGAACAGATAGTGTTGTTCCGGTATTATTACATACTGTTTGCGCAAGCGGTTGCACAGCAATCACAAGCGACGAAGTGGTAACTACTTCTGCCACTGCCGAAGAAACGGCGTTTCCACAAACCACATCGGTGATCACGGCATAAAAATAACGGCTGCCGGAAGTAGCGGTAGCAGGCACCGCATACGTAGCAGCAGTAGCACCGGCAATTGCTTCGCCACCTGAATTGTTGCTGGCAGTTACGCTATACCATTGATAGCTATACGTACCCGATGCACCGCCACCAGCCACTGTAATATTGGCAGAAGCATTATTGATCAGCGTTTGTAATGCCTGGGGCTGCGTAACAACGGTTAACGCCGTTCTGGTAAAAATAGTGGCCGGATCGGTGGTTACAGAAACTCCGCAAACAGCATCCGTAATCACTGCATAATAATAACGGTTGCCTGATACTAAATCAGCCGGTATGCGATAGGTAGCCGTATTGGCACCGGATACACTGCCCAGGTTCGTACCCCCGCTATTACTGTTACTCGTATTACTGTACCATTGATAAGTATAAGAAAGTGACCCGCCAGATCCTGCTATTGTCAGGTCGGCCGCTGTATTATAGCAGATAGTTTGCGATAAAGGCTGTGTTCCCACAGCCAGTGGCGCGCGCGTATTTACCGTAGCCACATTGGTGCTAACCTGTAATCCACAACTGGCATCCGTAATAACTGCGTAATAAAAACGGTCGCCGGCTGTTCCGGTAGCAGGTACGGTATAATCCGCAGAAGTCGCTCCTGTAACAATCGTTCCTCCGGTATTACTATTACTGCTATTACTAAACCACTGGTACGTATAACTTAGCGATGCACCTGCACCTGCTGCACTGATCGTAACGGTTGTATTATTACAGATAGTGCCCGATAGCGGTTGCGTACCTACCGATAAAGCCAATCCCGTTGTTATTTTTGCCACATTACTTCTTACGCTTGCACCGCAACTCGCATCTGTAATCACCACATAATAAAACCGGTCGCCCGATAGGGTAGTTGCCGGCACCGTATAAACGGAGGTCTGTGCCCCTGAACCACTACCCAGGTTACTACCACCGGTATTACTGTTAACAGTATTACTAAACCACTGATAAGTATACGCGCCCGTACCCCCGGATGCCTGCACATTGATGTTGGCAGTGTTGTTATTACAGATGGTCTGCGCCTGGGGTTGCGTTTGTATACCCAATATTGAACTGGTGGTTACGGTAAAGGCACTGGTATTGATCACCTGACTACAACCAATATCACTGATTTCTGCGTAATAATAGCGGTTACCGGCAAGGGTGGTAGCAGGTACCGTATAGGTATCTGTATTTGCCCCCTGTGCCCCGCCCAGATGGGTACCACCTGTATTGCTGTTACTGGTATTGCTATACCACTGGTAGGTATATACCCCTGATCCACCAGCCCCTGCTGTGCGAATATCAACGGTCGTATTGTTACAGATAATTTGATTTCCAGGTAAAACACCCACACTTAGTAATGGACGCGTAGTAATCGTTACAGGATTCGATACCAATTGTTGTCCGCAACTGACTTCCGTAATAACCACATAATAGTAACGATCCCCGCCGGTAGAAGTACCTGGTACGGAATAGGTAGCATCAGTAGCTCCCACAATTAAACTGCCGCCGGTATTACTCAAACTACTATTGCTAAACCATTGATAAGTATAACTTAAGGAACCGCCAGTAGCAATAGTAGACACATCTACGGCGATATTGTTACAAACAGTTTGTGAAACCGGTTGAGAGAGAATGGCCAGTATCTCCCCGGTAGTTATTTTGGCAGCCTGGGTACTGATATTCACCAGACAGGATGCATCGGTAATAACAGCAAAGTAATAACGATCCTGTATAAGGGTACTGGCAGGTACAGTATACGTAGCAGATATAGCTCCCGAAATAACCGTTCCACCAGTATTAAGATTACTGGTATTACTGTACCATTGATAGGTATAACTTAAGGAACCGCCAGCACCGGCCGTTTGAATGTCAAAAGTAACATTATTACAGGTTTTCTGGCTTACAGGTTGTGCACCTACCGTTAATGCACTGCGAGTAGTTACTGTTGAAGCATTGCTGCTAACATTTACCCCACAGGTAACATCTGTTATCACCACATAATAAAAACGGTCGCCCGCTGTTGCTGTGGCAGGTACCGTATACGTATCCGTTTGCGCGCCCGCTGCACTGCCCAAACTGATACCACCTGTATTACTGTTACTGTTGTTGCTGTACCACTGGTATGTATAACTGCCCGATGCACCAATACCCGCTACGGTTAATGTAGTGCTCGTATTATTACAGATCGTTTGTGTAGCAGTAGGTTGCGTTAATACCGTTAATGCACTGCGTGTTGTTACTGTTGCCGCATCACTGCTGTTGCTTACCAAACAGTTATTATCTGTTACCACCGCATAAAAATACCGGTCACCGGCTGTACTGGTACCCGGAACAGTGTAAGTCACTGTGCCGGAGCCGTAACCAGGAGCAATTGGGGTACCACCTGTATTGCTGTTGCTGTTATTGCTATGCCAACGTATGCCGTAATTACCCGAACCACCTGTTATCCCCCCCACAGTCAGCGCTACGCTTGTATTATTACAGATAGTCTGCGAAACGGTAGGTTGTGTAGCAAAACCAATTGCCGCAAATGTATTTATAGATACGGCATTGCTTTTAACAGTTACCCCGCAAGTGGCATTTGTTATCTCCACATAATAAAACCGATTTCCAGCCGTAGTGGTGGCAGGTACTGTATACGTATCCGTTTGTGCGCCGGATCCACTGCCCAAACTGGTTCCGCCTGTATTGCTGTTACTGTTGTTGCTGTACCACTGAAAACTATAACTACCAATCGCTCCAGCCCCTTCAGTTGATATAGTGGTGCTGGTATTGTTACAAATGAACTTAGAGATTGGTTGTGTACCTACCGTAAGCGCAGACCTTGTATTGATAATTGATGGACTGCTGCTGACGGATACACCACAGGTAGCATCCGTTATCACCACATAATAAAAACGGTCGCCCGCCGTAGGGGTGGCTGGCACACTATACGTGGCCGTTTGCGCGCCCGCTCCACTGCCTAAACTGGTTCCGCCTGTATTGCTGTTACTGTTGTTGCTGTACCACTGGTAAGTATAACTACCCGATGCACCAATACCCGCTACGGTTAATGTGGTACTCGTATTATTACAGATCGTTTGTGTTGCATCGGGCTGGGTACTTACCGTAAGTGCTGCCCGCGTGGTAATAGTGGATGCATTGCTGCTGACAGATACACCACAAACCACATCCGTTATCACCACATAATAATAACGGGCGCCGGCTGTTGCCGTGGCAGGTACGCTATACGTGGTCGTTTGCGCTCCCACTCCACTACCCAAACTGGTTCCGCCTGTATTGCTGTTACTGTTGTTGCTGAACCACTGGTACGTATAACTGCCCGATGCACCGGTACCCGCTACCGTTAAACTGGTACTCGTATTATTACAGATCGTTTGTGTTGCAGTCGGCTGCGTAGCCACGGTTAATGGCGTGGAACTCACGGTAATTTTGAACGAAGCAGAAATGCTGTTACTACAATTACTGCTGCTCACCCTTCTCCGGTACCAGGTATCTTGTGTAAGTGCCCCCGGAGCATAAGTGGCCCCATTACTGGTTCCGGATGCAGTAGAGAAATTGCTGCCATCTGTACTGCTCTGCCATAAATAGGTATAACTGCCACTACCCCCTGCAGGGCTGCCCGCAGTAAATGCGGCCGGTGTACCACCGCTACAGATAGTGGGTGTGGTAGTACTGATGGTATTATTGGTAATGGGCGGTTGTACGGTTACCGTTAGCGCAAAACTATTTCCCGTACAACCACTCGGTGCTACAGGACTTATCGTATACAAAGCCGTACCATTAGCGGTAGAACTGCTGTTTAATAATCCGGTAACCAACGACTGCCCCGACAGAGCGGCTCCACCGGTAATAGCTCCTGAACTAACCGTTATTACCGGAGCATTCCATGTATAAAGTGTACCCACTGGTACCATAGAACCCGTAGGCGTAAAACTAAAACCTACCCCACTACAGGTAGTTACGGTGCCTGCACTCAGCTGAGGTCTAGGGTTTACGGTAACAGACAAGGTTGCCGTAGTAAGAATTCCGGTAGAGGTACCGGCAAAAGTGATGGTATAGGGAACCACGATGGCAGCTGCCGTGGTATTCACCAGCGTTTCTGTAATATTCGCCGATACATTATTCAGGCTGGCAGCATTGCTGATACCCGCTACCGCAGCTCTCGACCAGGTAAAAGTTCCTGCTATACTACCCGTAGCCGTGTACGACAATGCCTGACCACTACATGCACTCGTGGTAGTAGGGCTCGTCATGCTTTGGTTAAAATAAAAAGCAGCCTGACTCGCTTCCATTGCAGTACGCTGTGCATCAGTAATCGAAGGCAGTACCAGCAATTCTGATAAATATCCACCAAAAGCCCCATGCCCGCCTCCCACCTGCCGACCGATATACATACCTCCGGTAAGTTCATAACCGCTCGTACCGGTACTACCTCGCTTAAAAGTGGCTATATAAGGCTTGCTATACGCAGGTATAGTGCCGGGGTTTGCAAAAGTACCTCCATTTATATATGCTCCCCCACCCCCAGTACTGGTCAAAAAACCGTTCGCATTGTAACCGAGATCAGTTCTTTGCAGCATACCGGTACCATTAGCGGTACTGCTCAGGCTGCTGAGTAATGCACCATTGGTAGCGGCCGCCTCAGCTGTAAGTACCGCATTGGCAAACGCAGAAGCTGCATTGTCTACCGTAAGTTCATTCGTATATAATACGGTTCTGCCACTCCAGGCAAAATCCAATGCGGGTAACCCGTTCAAGGTCTGTATAGTACCTGCCGACATGATCCGGGGGTATTCATTGGCACCGCCAGGGTAAGCCTGCATGGTTCTGTTGCTACCACTCTGATCATACCAGAAATTGATATAGGCATCCCTTCCGTTCACCAGTGTTTTCATGGCTGTCGTATCCAGATTGCCATTCGCATCAAAACCAATATCTCCACTCGCCAATGTGGTAGAATTATATGCACTGCCTGTGGCTTTCACCATAATATTGATGGAAGGTCCTGTATACGAAGCATTCAGTTTACGCATACTGTACATGGCAGTGGCATTCACACCCGTTAAGCCGATAGCACCGAAATCAGGTGCACTATTGACCGCCATAGAAAATGTTGTTGTTTGATTACCACTTACATTACTGGCTGTAACGGTATAGGTTGTTAGCCCAGATGTTGCCGTGGGAGTACCGGTGATAATACCGGTAGTCGTATTAAAAGTTAAACCTGCAGGTAAAGCCGGAGAAATACTGAAGGAAGTAGCAGCGCCTCCGGTACTATTAGAAGGTGCTAAATAAAGAGCCTTACTCGTTGTAAAATAATGCTTAAAGGAAGGATAACTGATCCCCGAAGGAGCACTTACAGCAATACCATAATAACTGGCCTGGTTGCTCGGTAAAGCAACCCTTGGATTACTGCTGGACGTAAAAGGTAATATAGAAGGCAGCAACAATACTTCCGATATATTACCATTCAGCGGATTACCGTTATTGGTAGGGAATGTGCTGTTATTACTCCAGCCAAGTGACAGGATCATATTAGACCCCAGAACACTGCCCCCCGAACTGGTAGTTACTACCCGCGATATGGGGCGCATATTACTCACAATTGAATCCGTAAACCCGGACGAATTGGGAGAAAACATCGTCATGGCAGTAAACAATGTATTCAATGTGAAAGTAGACGGCCCATCGCCGGAAAAATTGCCTCCCCGGATGGAACCCAGATAACTATTGCCTCCATGCACATTAAGCAGTGAACCACTATTGATAGAACCCTCATCATTAGCTGATGTTGATGAACGGACTGAAACGATACGCCCATAAACACCACCGGTGCTGCTTACAGCAGCCACCGCATTGGCACTGAAGGTACTCAAGCCATTAATGGGTACATTTGCCTTACTCGTTAACCAACGGCCCCCATCAAATACCAGGGTAGGCCGGTTATTGGTTCCACTGCGAAGTACCTTACCTGCTCCAACTATTATCGGCTGGCGAAAAGGAATTAATTGGGCAGAATCTATTTTGGTGGTAGCGCCACTCTGGTCATACCATACCTGCACAAAGCCCGAATCAGTAGCACTGGTACCCACAAAGCTCTTTAATGCTACCGTATCCAGGTCTCCCCCCGCGGTGAAACCGATATGCCGGGTTGCATCATCGCTTTTCCTGCGTACCAGCATCGCAAATCCATTGTAACCGCTGTTAACCTTACGTAAACTGAAAACCGCAGCAGGAACCACTGTTCCTATGCCTATCCCACTGAAACTGGTAACATCATCTACCCCTAAAGCAAGATCAAAAAAGGTACTGCCAGATGCATTGCTCGCCGTGATCCTGTAAATGGCGGGCGATAGAATGGCAGATCTTGTTCCTGAAATGACACCTGTAGTGGTATTAAAAGCAACCCCACCCGGAAAACTTGGGCTTACACTATAAGAAGTAGGGGCACCACCCGTACCGGCTGATGGAACAAGGTTTAAGGGAATTCCACGATTAGGATACGGGGTAACCCATTGCAGGCCTCCATTGTACGTAATATTGGCAGGGGCCTGGCTTTGCGCAAGCAAAGAAATACAACAAAGAAACAGTACCACAAGTAAACAACGTTTAGCTGCACTACTGAAAAACCGGGTTTGCATTAAACGGCTGGATAAGAAAGCTATCTGCATATACATTACTTTATCATTCTTGTTTCCTGAATCCTTACCTGGCTTTACAAGACAGGTAATTTTTGAGCACTCATCCGAAAATCACTGATACAACACATAATATCACTACAAGGATATAGTAGAACCACTTCAAAGGTTGCTGATTTCAGGTTCAGAGTCGATAACTATCGTTTAGGACTTTAAGTAGCTTTTTAACTATCCTTAATAGCTAAATCGTTATGCCTGATAGCTGAAAAATGACACAGCGGCTTTTTAATGGGTTTACCACCGATCGCTAACTGAAGAAAATCACAGGAGGAGGAAAATCACCTGGTTAAGCCAATACTATCAAACTTAGATCAGCATTGAATCTACGCCATTGATCCAGTCAGATTTTTTTGTGCAACAAAGAGAAATCCCATGCCCGTTTGAACATTTGCTGCTGTCTGTTTATAGCAGTTTGCTGGTAGCATTTCGGAGATCTAATCTGCTTGGTTGCATGAAAAACAGCCTTAAAAAGAGGCTATCAATGTAGTAGCAGCGCCACAAACAGATAACGATGCCGGAAAAGACAGCATGCTTTTTGGCAGTTAACCGTTAGTATCGGTATAAAAAAATTATCCGTGCTGTTGTAGAGATTACCGTAACCTGAGATGAATGGGAGTACGGGCCCGCAGTTCCGATCCCGATACTCCTTACACTAATGTATGGATGAAGGGAATTATTAATTTTGCAACAGTATTCATCTGTAAGCACGATAAACGAATGTCTTCTTTAATCATATTTTAATAATATAGCGCATTGTGTTATTGAGCAATTGAAAATCCCGACATGCAGGGTGCCTGATGGATGATGGCTAATCAGTACCTGCAACCCCTGGAGCTGATCTGTAGTCAAACCCGTTACGCCATCGGCGGGATCAAAGGAAAGGGCTCCTGGTTATGCAGCAACCACCATCGGCACCTGATTCCGGATTGCAGGGTGATCGATTTTTTTATAGCAGAACACGTTATTAGAATAATCAATACATTACAGATCAACTATTCTTAACGATTAATCAAATGGAAAAATTCCTGACACAGCCTGCCGCTTTTCTCTGGTTACTTATCGTACTATTGCTGTCTATTCTTTTTTATGTTCTATGGAAGTATAGATCAGACATATCAGCCCTGCAGAAAGAGTTACAGGAAAGAAAAGAAGCACTGCAATATTCTATGCTTCAATTGGAATCTTCTCAAACGGAATTGAAAAACAGTCTGGCATTCCGTGAAAGAGCCATCAGCATAGTGGTGCATGATTTAAAATCTCCGCTCTCATTTTTGTACCGGATCATCAACCATCTCCATCTCTCGCATGCTAAAATGTCTCAGCCGGAACTGGATAAACTTACTGCAGAAATGAGTCATACTACTTACCAGATTGTTGGTTTTGTAAACGATTTGCTGGATTGGCTAAACAGCAACCATACTAATTTTTCATTACAGACCGACATGAAACCATTCAACGATTTTCTGCTTAATAAATGTGCTGTTTATGCAGAAATAGCAAAGAAAAAAGGTTTGCAGTTTGAGCTGAAAGCAAAGCCAGACTTCATTCTAAGGGCCGATTTTAATCTTTTACAGATAGTGATCAGAAACCTGCTCGATAACGCCATCAAAAACACCGAAGAGGGGGCTGTCAGCATTCATGGTTATGCGGATGATTTAAATCAATATATGACTATTGCTGATACCGGAACAGGTATCAGTAACGATAAAGCGATGGAGCTTGAATATGGCGTAATCACGAAAAAAACAAATGAAAGCAGCCAGATCGGCTTCAGAATCGTGTACGATATGGTAGTAAAAATGAACGGGAAAATAAAAATTCAAAAAAATGCATCTGGAGGAACGTCCATAACGGTGATTCTTCCAAAATAAAAGGTCTATTCCACAATAGCGATACTACTCCGGAGAACCGGTTAAATGATACCATTGGTTTTAGCGAGTGACAAAAGTTCGATGAAATTATTACGCTTTACCCCTAATTTTTCGCAGGCTTTTCCCTTATAGGTAGAAACAGTAGAAATATTAATTCCCTGCTCTTCTGCAATCTCTGCAATTGACTTACCCCTTAACAACTCTCTGATTACCTGAAATTCACGGTCACTGAGTGCTTCAAAAGGGTTATCTGTTCGCTGACTTACAAAACTATATAAAAGAGAATCTTTCAAGTCATTACTCATATACATACCCTTTTGTAAAACAATACGAACAGCATTCAGTATCTCGTCATTATCGGCTGACTTATTGATATACCCTTTAATACCCATTTTAAAGAAGCGGCCGGCAAAACTCTTCTCTTCGTTCATGGTTAAGACCACCACCGGCGACTCGGGCTGGTTCGATTTAATAAACTGCAATAACCGAACAGGATCCGATTCCGGCATGTTTAAATCCATGATAATCAGGTCAAATTTCTTTTCTGCGATAAGCCTGCAGGCTTGTTTTTCATTGGCAGCCTCAAAAAAAGTTATGCCCGGATATTCTTTGGAGAGCAAAATATTTATGCCTGCACGGATCATCGAATGATCATCTATTATCAAAAAATTCATGGTCAAAAGCATTATTTCCTTGAAACCCAGTTAGTTCCGAACAAAAATAACGGTTCTGCCCATAAGTTTTAGGGAAACAATAAATTTTACTGCGGCTGCAACAAAAAGCAACAGGCTATAGAAGAGGGTGGCTGCATTAAAACTTCATCAGCCTTCGGTAAAACAGAGGGTTAGGTTAGCTGATCATCATCATCATGAATAATGAGCAAAGGACAACAAGAAGTATAATCATATATAATTATAATTTAACATATCTAATTCTTTATCTGACCCGGATCAGATAAATCGTAAACCGCAGGGATCGAAACCTGAATGCAGATTTTTTTATACCCGTTTTCGTCAGCCATTTCCGGAATACTAACCAGACCGCCGCAATGCAGAATACCCAATTTGGCTATTTCTAACCCCAGACCTAAGCCCTGTTGCTCATATTGTTGCCTGTTAAATTGCGTAAATGCGGTGTACTTCCGCAGATCAGCAGAGGAAGCTTTATCTGAATAATTCTGTACTGTAATCAACAGGTTACCTGCATGACTTACCACTACAGAGAAACCAGGTATGGTATGTTTAGCAGAAAATTTGAACGCATTATCAAACAGTTCAGAGATAGACGCAAAAAAAACTTCCTTTTTTCCGGGGATACTGATATAATTACTGTTAGACGAAAACATAAATAATTCACCGGATACGGTATACTTTTCTGCCGCTATTTCTATCAGCTTAATCAGTTCTTCAACAGCAATTTTTTCAGCAACGCCGCCAGTCTGCATGCCATCCTTGTAATGATACCACCTGTATAATCGCTCAGAATGATTCATTAATTGCCTGGCGCTGTTTAATATGTATTCACTGAATTCTTTTTGTTCGGCCGCAGAGATCGACCCTGCCGAATCATGTATCAGATTCGCAAATCCGAAAATGGCATTCATGGGTGTTCGGAACTCATGGCCCGATATCTTACTGATGGTGGCCTGCAAGAGGTCATTCTTCATAAGGCTGTTTTTAGGGACCCCAATCGTGAAATCCGGATTAAAAATACTTCAGTAAAAAAACATAGTCCCTAACCAGTTATCGCAAATCTAAATAGCCTTTTAGCTATCCCCCCTAGCAAAATGCCGACAAGCATCGTCAACATCCGGTCATTTCCGCTCAAATAATTGTAATTTACTGTGATTGCTAACCTGTACCCAACAGTATGACTTATCAGTTTTGTATTGATACCTGTACAGTCTGCCAACTCCTCTGGATAAGCAGTATACATGAGATAGGAAGGCCGGGCAATCACCAATTACCGAATCTGGTCTGAGATAATTGGAACGCCTACTTATAAAGGAGTAGCATCCGCGCATCACCAGGCCGTTGCATGAGCTGACGAACAACAATTAGATCGGTGGTGATCGCAGAGTATGACATCCGGTTTACGGCCTCCGGAGCCTATCGCTATTTCCTTGACCATACCTCCGTTGACTATGCCCTCTACCTGGGCGGGATAACCTGGTGCTCGCCCGGAGATGAAAAAAGAACAGAAAGATTTGCGGCCTGACACTCTACAAGATCCAACAGCGTCTCCGGTTAAAATCATTAAAAAACCCCTGCCAAATATTAGTACAGGGGTTTACATATAAATATCTCTTGCAGAGAGGAAGGGCACTGAACCAACCCTCTAAATATATGATTTTCAATCAATTGAAGCTTGCAAATTCCAGTGTCACCGAACGTGTAACCTTGAAAACTGTCTTGGTTATAATAAAGGTAGCATGAGATTTCATTTCATTTGTAAAAAATGTAAGGAATTAAAATAGAAATTACTCCACTTTTCTACTTGTGAAAGTCGTGAGGGCTGTATTCTCACTTTCTGGAAAAACCACCGTAAGGAACATCGATGTTGATCCAGAGAGTGTTTCCTCCTCCCATAACAAGCTGCGGGTTACCCAACTGGCTACCATCAAAATAAGAGGGTTGAATATTACCATAACTACCATATAGAGTACCACTTACGGAGCTGACAGAATAATAGCCGATCTCTTGGTAGAAACCAGATATATAATAATAAAAGTGATACTTAATACCAGTATATAAGGTAGCGTTGAAGGATCTGACCTGTCCACTCACTTTGGCAACCTGACCGGGTGAACAATAGAACGTCCTATCAGAACTAACACTCAGGGAATAATTTCCCTGAGCAACAAGGTCAAAACAAAATGGTAATAAATACAATAACAGCAGTACTTTTTTCATAAGATAGATTTAGCATCAATGCAATTCAATAATCAGTATTCAATTGATAGATAAAACCCAGCCCCAATACAAATTCTTGTTTACCCAATATGGGTTTCCACATCCATCTTTGTTGACCAAAAACGCTGAGGATAAAAGCAGAGGAAAGATGCCAGGTACCCATTACCTCCCCCATACATCCAAAACCAGTCCTGGCTTGTTGCTGCTGATTGTTCTGTACCCAGCGTTCTTGTTCTCTTTGAATTAGGGCTCCCAGCAAGAATCGGTAACTCAAAAAAGGAGGTTCCATTGACGACTGAGTAGATGAATAATCGAATCCAAGACAGGCCCCATAAGAGACATAACGCAGGCTATTGCGTTTGGAAGCTTCACCAAAGAACTTGACTGTAAACTGGACTGGATAATTAGAAGGATGGAAATATTGAATAGCCATATATTCGGCAGGCAAAAGGGACTTGCCGCCAAAAAACCCAACCGCCTGGGACCTAGCAGTAAAACATCCAGATAGCAGAAAAAGAAAGTAGATTGATTTCATACCACAAATGTGGAATGATCAGCACTGCCTATTTCGTAGTCGGATTCGTAGTCTGATAGGAATTTTTCAAAATAATTTGTTAAGAACCTATCAGGTTCTTGTTTTATCATCGATCCGGGTCATATAAGTTTCTAATGCATCACGCAACTGATCCAGAAAGGCTATCGAATCTTTACGGCGTAATATTTCCTGAAAACGAAGTGAGGTATTCCCCAGTTGTACACCTAATGCTTCCTCGAAAAAATGAGTAATATCTTTTATGGTAGTCTTTCCGTTATTAAATACCCTGTTGGCATAGAGACCATAGATCAGTTCGATCAGATCGGTTTTACTGGCCGTCCAGCTTAAAGCGGGTAATGCATTTGAAGAATAAGCTAATAGATTACAGTCAGCCTGAGAATGTAATAAATCTTCAATAGCAATTACACGGATAAGAATCTCCCGCAGGATAGGAAAATGATTGTCATCCGCTGTTAAAGCAGCAGTTTTTTTCATAGGACGCATTAATATAAAATGCCACCAAGATCAATAAAACACATGTATTACATCCACTGCATCGGGAGGTATTTTATAATATTAAAACGTTAACTATTTTAATTTTTGTTGTCCGTTTAGTTATTTTAATACTCTATTTAGCAGCAATTCATAAGGGAGTCAGATTTTTAAAATAGAAAATTACGTCAGCGATACGTATCTCATATAACAGTTTTAAGCTCTTTGACAGTATAAATAATAGGAAGCCTATGTTCGTTAAAAAAGAATGTCGGTGTATATGATATTTCATTAGCATCACACCATTCGTTCATGGCATCAAAACTCAAGTCTTCATCTTCAGTAGTATCTTTTATCGGATACTTATTGATGAATTGCGTATAATTACGATTTGTATGGACATACCAATCATCAAGAATATGCCTCATTTTTTCGCTACCATATGTTTTATAAAGCGACATCAGATGCTTAATAACAACCTTTTTTTCCACATTCGTATCATCTTTAGAGCTAGTGAATAATATCTGTACTTTTAGATTATTACTTGAATCTAAAAGTTCATCAATTAACGAATGACTTTCAGCGCAAGGTTTACAAAAGGGGTTGCAGACCTTGACAATTACATTGTTAGCATCGCGGTTACCCAAGACAACACCTAGCCCAATTGGCGAATTACTAAACCGCGGTTCTTTTTGAAGTAAAGCATTCACAACATCTCCATTATTCTTGAATTTAACCAATTCGGCTTTAGCCATAGAGGCCATTTGAGCTAATTTATAAACTGGCTTGACTGCAATCCAGAAAAATAATGGCAGCGAATAACTAATTAGAAATCTGAATAGGCCTTCGTCAGGAAATAAAGTTGTCCTACCTTGCAACCAGTAGCCTCTAAGCCCACTAATAAATTCAATTAATAAAATTACCTGAATTGCAAGACAAAGAGGGCACCACTGTTTAACGATTTTCCATTGGTAGTAGATAGAGAATACAGTATAAGGGAAAGCAAATATATTTAACCAACTCAGAATATAAAAAACTGAAGGCTGATCACCTATCAAAGAAAAAAGAAGTCCTCCGCCAAAATAAACAAATCCTATCTCACTCCAGCTGATTACCTTAAATAGATTCGCTTGTTGAGATCCCAATACGGCGGAACAATTCGTTTTTCCACCCGAAGTACAAATAGATTTTAGTGTAGCATTATCTTTATCAATTTCAAACCACAACAATAACCCGGAAATAATTGTACCAACTAATTTACAAATAATCATGATAGAAGGGAAAAGTACTAAATGAGCATTTATATAAATTGATGAAAAGGAAAGGAAAGCTGTGAAAATTACTATAAATGGAATAGCTGCTTGACTAATTAATTCTTTTCGCCTATTCTGTTTATAATTGGGTTCGCCAGCTAAAGGGCCTTTCTCTGCAAGCAATACCACATTATCCCACATCCGGAGAAATTCCGACTTTTCTCTCAATATAGTACTTCCCTTATCATCTATAAGAGTGACAGCCTCATTTATTGAAGTTATAAGCATAAAATTACCCTTCCCTACTTTTGAATGTGCAATGAAAGGTGTTGGCAAATCCATTAGTTTCTCGGGATCGACTCGCAAAGAAATATTCGAAATATTTAGATTGTTGAGGCAGTCACTAATACTAAGTAGGCTTGGGAAAGCAGGATGAGTTTCCAAAAACTCAATTATCGAAGTATTAGTAACGCGGACCTTTAGGCGTTCCACAAGATTAATCGTAGTTATAGTTGTATTATTAGAACTTTTCTTCTCTAATAGGTTTTTCAATCTCATAAAAGCAATTAGATATTAACTCTTTTAATAAAAATAATTTATTCATAAAAGATGTTATTGAGCATCTATCTTATAGATTAAGACACTATAACATGCATAATAATAAAACCAATAGTATTTGTTTCACTCACTGTAAGTTCTGCAGGAAAGAGTAGAAGATAATCACCTGAAATAAATTCTATAGTGTTATTTTTAAATATTTTTTTGCAAAATCCACCTACATTAATAATTTAATTAATTCAATAAATAATGGAATCAATGAATAAATAATTATCTATCTCTAAGCTTATTGATTACTCAATAGCTTTTCCAAAACAGCATATAGTTTATGATGGTCTTCAGAATCAGAAGACTGCACATTTTGATAAAGGATTAAACGATTCTCATCCACGAGGAAATATTGAGGTATATAAGTTAGATCAAAATAATCTTGTAGGTTTTGGGATTTGCTTATATATGGCGGAGTGTCAATTGTCTGAATCCAGGGCATTTTGTACTTTTGCAAGAGTGTTTGCCATAGACTTACAGAACTGTCAATCGATACAGATACAATCTGTAGTCCCTTCGAACCGTAGAGGCTATCTATTCTTTTTAAAATGGGAATACTACGAATACATGGTCCACAATAGGAGGCCCAAAAACACAACAAGGTATATTTTTTTTCTGCTAATGACGGAAATCTAAACGGTTGATTATCACTGGAAATATATGAAAATTCAATAGATTTTTGTCCGATAGAATAGCCATCTCGTTTTTTAATATTTTTATAAATATGTTTACCTAATCTTGTATTCTTCAGCTCATCACTAAATTTATTGTATATTCTCATCAATGAATCAGCAGACATTACTATACCCTGTATACTTCGAATGATATCTCTGTCGTAAACATACATTGAAAAATAGATGTTGGGATGTAAGGTTATATAATTAACCCTTGCAAGCATCAAACGTCTAGCGACGAGTGATTTAATTGCCAACAAACTATCTCTTTCCTTTCCGCGCCCTTGTGTTGCTGCAGAATACGAATACAGAAGTGCGTTCCTTTCGTTATTTATAGCAGCTTCGTATTCCAGTGTTTCACTCCTGAAAGGAATGTTTTTAAACTGAATATCTGGAAGTGTATTTGATTTGAGAGTTAATATTCTGATGAATGCAGGCGTATCGGAAATGAAAAAGTCCCAATATTTAATACATTTTTCACCTTGCATTACCATAAGGGTGACAAATTCATACTTATTTTTCAGCATTCCTGAAAAATTAAATTTTCCGTGTAAGGGGGTTCTAACCATACTAATCGTTACTGAATCCCGGGCACTTGCATATGCTGAATCCATAGCGTGGGTGTATAGCCGAATAGAAATTCCATTATTACCATCGGCTATAATTCCATCAATTTTGAAAGTAAATTGCCCATATAAAAACGGACAAAATAAACTGAACACAATAAAACCCAGTATGCGAGAGTATCTTTTCATATTACCCCATTGAAACAAAGTACGAACTAAAAAAACGTATTAAAATAACTTATTTGTAAAAAAATATTTCCCAATTAAAATATAATTACAATTTAAAACTAAATTCAGAATAAAAATACACTAAGAACTGAGCTGGAGTATCTCCATGCTCAGTTCTTAGAACCTATCAGCCCCCACTCGCTGTATCGCAAACAGAGTCTCCCATATAGTGCCCGCAACAGCACTCCTCTTGTGAATTTGGATCCTCGGGTCCTCCTGCTGTCCAATTAGTTGAACAAGTGTACTTTGTTGTTCCTTCCGTGTAACAAACAGTACCATCGGCTGCACAAAAGCTTGGATCACCAATAACTCCACCGGTAATTTTTGCCAATTGCACTTTGTCCAGAATCTCCGACCCTGACAAATTCATTTTCGACAAATCGAATTTTTTCATTTTGGTAAATTTAAATTAGTATTAGGTTTGGGTTAAGGTACCAAACGCTTCACCTTTATTGCGCAATAAAAACATCAAATACTAGATAAATAAATAGCCATTTTTCTTTCCTTATAAAAACATCTATAAAAAGCTGTCCGAATGTCTCAAATCGAATTTAAAATTCAAATCCGTAACCATACAGGGGCAAAAGCCCCTATATTAAAATCTATTGAATAAAAAATATTATATAAACTAAACCCATGAAATATTTTTGAGACCGAATACCTTCAAACTATTCTCATTCATGTATTAATACCATTTCCTATCTTTATTTCGCCGCACAAAATATTTTCAAATTCAAATGATGTTTTTCTATTGTCAAACAATAACTAATTTAAGTTGTACGAAAATGTTATCTTAAAGCAGATACTATCCATCTCAGAAATTTATTGTAAACAGATCTCGTTCCAAAACAGATCTATATAATTCTAAATGCCACGAAGTTGGTCATTATATATTTTAATTTAATACGAGTTCTTTTAATTTGAATTTGAAATTTAGGATTATAGAGTAAACAATATTTATATGTCAATATTAAATCCACTACTAGAAAAGAAAGAAGAGAATTGTATTAATGCAACAAATTGCCTTTTAAAAGCCTTAAAAGTCAAGGTTACAAAAGGAACGATAGAGAAACGGATAAAAGATCACCCCGATTATCCTAGTCTCTTGAGTATTTGTGACATGCTAGATGGATTGAAAATAAGCAACTCGGCCGTGCAGATAGAAAAAAAAAACCTATTTGAAACTCGAGTGCCATTCTTAGCACATGTTAAAAAAAACAATAACAACTTCTTTGTTGCTATTAAAGAAATTTCAGAATCCCATATCAGTGTCTCTGATTTCAATAGAGATTCCTGGCGAAAAATAACACATTCACAGTTCTACGACATTTTTACAGGAATAGTAGTAATCCCACAAATCAATAAACTATCGGGTGACCCAGAATATAATAAAAAACTGAAAATTGAACGAAGGAAAAAGATATTAAAAATTGCACCTGTAGCACTAGTACTACTATTAATATTTGTAACCAGTTACAGGTATGATAACATACTTAGCTCCACGTGGTTATTAGCAGTTGTTTTACTCATAATAAAGTTGATTGGCATATATATATCAGGTCTTCTTTTATGGATTGATACTGACGGATATAACCCTGCCGTTCAGGATGTTTGTCGAGCTACGACCAAAGTCAATTGTAATGCAATTTTAGGATCTCCAGCAGCCAAATTGACCTACTGGTTAAGTTGGAGTGAAGTTGGCTTTTTTTATTTTGCAACTGGATTTATCTTCTTATTATTTGGTATTCTAAATATTCAATATCAATCTCTATTATCTTATATTAGTATTACAGCCTTGCCCTTTGTGTTTTATTCGATTTACTACCAGTGGAAGATTGCAAGACAATGGTGTACCCTCTGTTTATTTGTGCAGGCTCTTTTAGTAACCGAGATTATTATAGCCATATCATCAAATTTGTACAAAATTAATTTTGGTTTAAGTTGGATATCCATCTATCATCTATTGATCTCAGGAAGTATTCCCGTGATTTCATGGTACTATATAAAACCTGTGATACAAAATTCGATTGTTGGCGAAAAAAGTAAAGAAACATTAGCTAAATTAAAGTTTAACAATAAAATTTTCAAAGCGGTTGTATCAACACAACGCAAGCTGAATATAATTCCTGACAATATTGGAATATTGCTAGGGAATGAAAATGCAAAATACAAAATTATAAAAGTATGTAACCCACTCTGCGGCCCCAGCGCTAAATCGCAAACTTTTCTCGATAATCTTGTACACAATAATTCTAATATTAATGTGCGAATTATTTACACCTCAGAAAACGATCCAATTGCTTGGGGATATGAAGCAGTCAATCATTTTATGGCACTTGCCCAAACTAATACAAAAGAGAAAATGCATAGAATCTTAAGCGAATGGTATTCATTAGCTGTGAAAGATATTTCCGCATTTATGCTATCATATCCTTCAAATGTAAAAGAGCTTCAGGGAGATAAATTGAACGCCATGTCTGCATGGTGTCGAAGCGAAGGCCTAAACTTTACACCTGCAATCTTTATAAATGGCTTTCAGCTTCCGTCCGAATACAATATAAAAGATCTTGAGTATCTTTTAAAAGAATAATCTAGGAAATTGCTTATGGTATATTTTTAACACAATCTATAGTATCTAATTCATGAAGCCAGTTCTGAATATAAATATTATTACTTCAAATCTAGATGTAGCATTAATCTTCTTGAATAGTCTTACTCTTATGTTTTCAAATGTACAAT
Organism: Sediminibacterium sp. GW821-FHT12F12; assembly: GCF_058806635.1. Taxonomy (NCBI): domain Bacteria; kingdom Pseudomonadati; phylum Bacteroidota; class Chitinophagia; order Chitinophagales; family Chitinophagaceae; genus Sediminibacterium; species Sediminibacterium sp. GW821-FHT12F12. The sequence continues at coordinate 71,921 of NZ_JBXAPW010000008.1, forward strand.
ACGAGAAATTCAACTTGTATGCGATTTCCTTAAAACTAGTCGAATAGCACAAGAGCATTCTGAACTGCAATTCACGGTACGTTAATAAACTAACCAGCGGATTAAATGGTTTTCCAATGATATATTTTGGATTCGCTTTTAAACTGTTTTAAGTTCAAGATAACGTTCCCCTTAGTTAATTTATCAATTGCGTCTAACAACGCCTCGCGAGTTGTACATTAAATTTTAAATCCCTTCACACTATAATTGAACATAGCTTTAATAGTCTCCTCATAAAATATATTGAAGTCATTAGTATTTTGATATGCCGGTGTTTACGCGATATATAATTAGCGACCTCCTATCCATTCATTCTAAGAGGCTTAGTTATAACTAGCCAGAGAATATCTGGATTCTAACCAATATCAAACGAATCAATAGCTATTCTATCCTGGCTAAATTTGGCTTTGACTATCTATAGTATTTTATTTAGAATAATTTCTTTAATGCATGCGCGAAAAATTCCATGGTCATCACAAATCATAACACTTATCATGAAATAATATATTGGGTAAACCAGGAAAATAAAATTTAAATCTCAATCCAGGGGTAAAACACCCTATTCCTGAAATAAAAAAACCTGATCTTTAAGTATTAGAAACTATGAGGTGAAAATGTACCCATTAAGTTTTCTAGTTTGTTAAATTATTTTGTAGGTAACTAATTTCAAAAAAATAAAAAACAAGTTAATGAAACAGTTAAACAGAGAAGAATTAAAATTAATCTTAGGTGGTGTTGAAGGTGATCCGATTTCATGTGAAGATGAATGCGTAGAAGACAAAGACTGTGGTTCAAAGGAAGTTTGCAAACAATTACCTTGCGGCGGAGTAAATCACGGTTTCTGCAAGGCAAAGTAACAAACGAGAAAAGATCATTTTCCAACAAATTGCCAGAAAGTTATACCTTGTAGCCAGAAATAGTAAAACTCAAAATGAAGTGGAACATATTATTAAGTTTGGTTTTGCTACATATGGCCATAACTCACGGAATATGTCAAACGGAAATCAAAATTCAGCTTCAACGGTATACTGGTAATGCCGGTTTTCCCACGAATAATATTCCCGCTATAATTGTCAATAATGAGGTGCCATTCAAAGCACCTCATTATATTTTCTTGAAGCATAGAGTGGTATCTTTCAACCTTCATAAAGTTCACCCAACGAAAACAATCATTAAAAAATCCTTCCAGTCTCATCCAAAAAGAGATAATACAGATGAAAGGCTTCTAGTTTGGGTAGGCATAGATTCTGGAAACCACTTCATTCTTATCCCAGATCAGAATTTTAACGGTCGCTTTGACGATGATAGCGCAATAAATTATGTTAATACATTATTATATAGTGATCAGGAATTACTTTTACTTAAAAATAATATACCGACTATAAAGCTTAATACTAAAATTAATAATTCCGGTGCCTACAAAAGGCTTGAATTACAACTCATCCCGTGGAATTATTTTCAGTTTTATAGAAAATATCCACCAAAATATTCCAAAGATTCTCTATCTATATTTGCTAATGTATTTCAGCATTATTCTGGTGATGCAGTTATAAACCAGAAGAACTTAAAATTTTCGGTTCATTATCCAAGCCCTCATTGGGTGCTGGGACCATCGAAAGAATTAGAAATAATGATCCAGGAAAAGACCACGAAAAATCAGGAATTATCCACTAATCAAACAAAGTACAAGGTCGGCGATTATTTTATGGCAGGAAATAAAATGTTTAAAATAAAAGGTATCGACTTATATGGGCAGTCCATCACACTTTTGTCCGCATATAAAAGACTTGGGAAGCCTCTGGGAGATGTAACACCTGGATCAACAGCATATCACTTTTCAATAAGGAAACTCGATGATAGTATATTCATCTTAAATAAACAGAAAGGTAAGAAAGTATTGCTATATTTTTGGGGTACATGGTGCACAGTTTGCAGGGAAATATCAAAAGATGTTGACTCTTTGGTAAAACATCACAATTTAGCCAGATTAAGCATTCTTGCAATTGCTTACGACGACAACCCGGAAAAGGTCCAAAAATATCTAAATGACAATCAACTTCAATGGCCAGTGGCCTTTGTTGACTGGGATGATGCAAATACGTTAATCGAAAAGTACAAAATATCTTCTTTCCCGACATTTATTTTGATTGATGAACAAGGAATAATTCTTGCCAACGAATCAGGAAACGATCTATTTTCAAAAATCTTGAAAAAGATTGAGGCAAATTGATACCAAATTTAATTTAGCTATTTAAAGGAGATCAGATTAGTAAGAAATATATCTATTTATAATTATATAAAATAAACTTGTTTATCCAACTTACTAAACCAAAGAATATTCTATACGAGCATGTCAAAAGTCCTCTTTATATATAGACGCAAAAGGCATGAACAGATTTCTAAAATTTCAAACTCTAACTAATCGTTTTGATTAAATATTTATGATGAATAAAAAATAGAATTTATTACTATCTTTTGAATATTTTAGTGAATCAAATTTCTATTCTATAACTAATAATATTGTTTACGTCCAAGTAGAATATCAACTGTCTGCAAGTGAAATGCATGGGCTGCTTAATTATTATTTCATTTTATTCTGGACAAATGATTTTCTTACTCTGAACTCCGTAACGGGGTCATTAACATTGATCAGACCAGTTTTAATTCCATAAATGACTATAGAAATCCTGTTTTTAAGTAAAAGCTTTTTTAAAAGATTGTCCCTGTAGTTTTCAATTGTTTTTGGTTTTACACCCATTAATTCAGCAATTTCCTTGTATGTGTAGTCGGTAGCAGAAAGTTTTACAAATTGCACTTCTTTAGATGTTAAAGTTACATTCCCATAATAAAAACCTTCTTTGCAGGAATGTGGTTTGCTTTTTTTGAAAAAATCACGTTTTACAAGATCTCCAGCATAATATCCGTTCTTATGAACCATAAAAATGGCATTAACAAGAATATCTGGTTTTGAACCTTTATTAATGTAAGCACAGGCTCCCCTGCTGATCATGTCAATCACGGTGTCGGGTTCGGAATAAAAAGTGTAGATAATGATTTTAATTTGCGGCCACCTAATTCTAAGCACTTCAATAGCTTCCTGTCCGTTCATTTCAGGCATATTAATGTCAAGCAAAATAATATCAGGTAACCTATCAGAACACTCTAAAGCAGTAACCAATTCTTTACCATTGCAAGCCTCAAGAAGTACCTTTAACGATCCTTGCGTTTCAAGAAGAAATTTTAAGCCCGACCGCATAGCAATGTGATCATCAACCAAGCCGATGTACGTCATCTCCAAAATTTTGTAAAATATTAATATTAAGAGTCCAGGTGGGGGGAGAGTAAGTATACAGCGAGTGAAAATACAATTTAAATAAATAAAAAATAGGGGTAAAACACCCTATTTTTTTGAAAATAAAATAGTGTATTTATCGAGTCTGAACAATGAACCAACTATTTATTTGATTAAAATACAATAATATTGACACTCGAAACTATCCCCCCGTGCTTTCGAAGGCCAATACCTTCAACGTCTAAAGAAGGAATAAATATCACTATACTTTAACCAGAATTTAAATTAACTGAATTCGCCAACGAATTGCAATAGCTACTAGTCTATGAAAGACTTCTTTTACAAGCAGTTGAATGCAATGGACTGCGGTCCAACATGTCTTAGAATTATTTCCAAGTATTATGGAAAATATTATACAGGTGAGCGCATCAGGAAATTGGCAGGTTTCGACAAAGAAGGTGTCAGCTTACTAGGCTTATCTGAAGCAGCTGAAATACTAGGTTTTCGAACAAGGGGAGTTCAGCTAAATTATACCACACTCACAACAGAGGCAGCATTACCAGCTGTGCTTCATTGGGATCAGAATCATTTTGTGGTTTTGCTTCCGTTGACAAATGTATTAAGGCGATCAGGGAAAATCAAAATCGCCGACCCTGCAAAGGGTATTGTAACCTTGCGAAAGGACGAATTTTGTGCCCATTGGTTAACACGAATCCGCAAAGAAGAAGAAAACAGCATGGGCACAGCACTTCTACTCGAACCCACAAACAAATTCTACGAAACACCTGAAGATAAAAAGGAGTCAGCCACGTATAGTATGCTCCTACCATATTTAAAAAAATCCAAATGGCGTTTTACACAAATCTTCATAACACTTGCACTAACATCTCTTTTTCAACTATTGTTTCCATTCCTTACACAGAGCATTGTAGATGTAGGGATCAACACTCAAAACCTTCAATACATTACAATAGTTCTTATCGCGCAGTTGATGCTGGTTTTCAGCAGAACATTTATTGATTTTATAAGGAGCCGAATATTACTAAATATTTCAATAAGCTTAAATTTTTCATTACTTTCAGATTTTTGGATCAAACTTACAAGATTACCCTTAAATCATTTTGACAGATATCATACCGGAGATACAATTCAGAGACTTGGCGATACTAAAAAAATTGAATCTTTTTTAACAGGCACAGCTTTAAATACCTTCTTTTCAATTTTCAATTTCTTAATATTTGCTATCGTACTAATCATGTACAATGCGCAACTTTTTTTTGTTTTTACCGCTGCCAGTATATTATATGTGATCTGGGTAAATTTATTTTTAAGGATACGCAGAAAAATCAATTATCAAACTTTTCATCTTTCTTCAAATGAAAATTCGGCATCTCTGCAGCTAATTCAAGGAATGCAAGAACTAAAATTGAATGGAGCAGAACAACTAAAACGATGGGAATGGGAAAATATTCAGTCCTCAATATTTAAGCTTAATTATAAAAATCTATCCTATAGTCAATTACAACAAGCCGGGGCCTTATTAATTAACGAAGGGAAAAACCAATTTATTACATTCCTTGTCGCTGGCATGGTTATTAATGGCCAGCTAACTTTCGGCGCAATGTTGGCCATACAATATATCATCGGACAATTAAACAGCCCCATCGAACAGTTTGTGGGATTTATACAAAATGCACAAGATGCAAAAATCAGCCTTGAACGTTTAACAGAAATTCATAATTTACCAGATGAAGAAGGAACTGAAAATACTGATTTAAATAATACAAAAAATATTCCATTAGAACGCTCAATGTTTATATCTGGACTAAGTTATAAATATCCTGGCGCGGGTAATTCACCTGTACTGGACAAAATAAATATTGAAATTCCAGAAGGGAAAACGACTGCCATCATAGGAGCAAGCGGCAGTGGTAAAACAACACTTATAAAACTTCTTTTAAAATTCTATGAGGATTATGAAGGTGAAATTATCATTGGAGAGAAACAAGACAGTAATTCCGAGGATATTTTAGGCGTTCGCTTGAAAAATATCAGTCCATCTTTTTGGCGTAGGCACTGTGGTTCAGTATTACAAACTGGATACATCTTTAATGATACCATTGCCAAAAATATTGCAATTGGATATGAAGAACCTGACACTCAAAAGCTATTAAATGCCTGTCACATAGCTAATATACAGGAGTATATTGACAGTTTACCAAACGGATTACAAACTAGGTTGGGTACCGATGGAGTTGGTATAAGTCAAGGTCAAAAGCAACGTATCCTAATAGCAAGGGCTGTATACAAAAATCCAGACTATTTCTTTTTAGATGAAGCTACAAATTCCCTAGATGCCAACAATGAAAAAGTTATTGTCGAAAATCTTAAGCAATTTATAAATGGTAAAACAGTGGTGGTAGTAGCACACAGATTAAGTACAGTAAAACATGCGGATAATATAATAGTACTGCACAACGGAAAAATAGCGGAGCAGGGTACACATGAATTTTTGACAAATTTGAGAGGTAAATATTATGAACTCGTTAAAAACCAGCTAGAATTAGGGAATTAATATGGCAGAAATCAATACTACTAATATTGAGTTTAATATCAATGAAAGCAAATTAAGAAGCGAAGCTATGTCCGAAATGGTTTCAAACTACCCGGACGCACTTACTCGATGGACACTTCCAATAACATTTTTAGTTCTTGTAGCATTGATCGGCTCAACATATTTTATTCATTATCCAGAATTAGTAAAAACACGGGCACGACTTACAGCAATAAATTCCCCTAAATCGATTAGTGTTTTGCAAGAAGGAAGACTATCTAAGCTATCAGTTAAAAATGAAGAAGAAGTTGAAAAAGGACAGGTTATTGGTTATATCGAAAATACTGCTAATCACGAAGAGATATTGAAATTGTCTCTTCAAATAGAAAAAATACTCGAACTATCCGATAAAAATAAGATAGTGGAAATTCCAAGTGATATATTCAAATTATCATCAAACCTAGGGGAATTACAGCCCCATTTTCAAAACTTTATACTCGCATTCCAAACATATGTTGATTATATGTCAAATGGATATTATGCCAGAAAAAAAGAAATAATAAAAGAGGATATTACTTATTTAAACAAGAATTATAAATTTCTTTTACAACAGCAGGAAATTATGCGCAAAGATTTAAATCTAGCTTTAGAAAGTTATAACTCCAATGACTCTCTCTTTAATGATAGGATTATTTCGACACAAGATTTTCGAAATGAAAAAAGTAAACTTCTTGGAAAGAGAATTAGTGAGCCTCTGATGGAAATTAGTTTATTGTCTAACCAAATGCAGCAAAGGGAAAAGAATAAGGAAATTTTTGAACTTGATCATACATATTCACAACAAAGACTCATTTTCAGACAATCAATATTAACTTTTCAGAGCCAACTAATAAATTGGAAGCAAAAATATATTCTTCAGGCACCGATAACTGGAATCATCACGTTAACCCATCCCATTCAAGAACAGGAAATGCTATCTGCCGGAATGATTCTGGGGTATGTTATACCCAGGACAAGACAGTATATTGCCGAGATAAATCTTCCGCAAATAAATTTAGGTAAAGTAAAAAAAGGGCAAGAGGTACAATTACAATTTGAATCATATCCCTTTGCTGAATACGGACATGTAATTGCAAAAATTACCTATATTTCACAGATACCTACAGATAGTGGATATCTATCTTATCTCGAGTTGCCCAAAGGACTAGTTACCAATCATTCCAAATCAATCGAATATCGTTCAGGCTTAACCGCAGATGCTCTCGTAATAACTCGAGACATGCGACTAATACAAAGGTTTTATAACAATATTTTAGAAGGAATGAAAAAATAGAAATAAAAATAATATTTGAATCATTTACCCAAAAGGTTATACCGATAATTTTCTAAAATATTTCAATTACTAATTCAGATGACTTACAATACATCTTGGGCTATTCTACTTATAACTTTCTTGGCTACAATCAGAATAGATTATACTTTTTCGCAACAAAACAAAACTTTATCGGAAGTCATACAAGATGCACAAGCTAAATCTGTTCATTATAGGTTATCTAAACTAAGAAAAGATGCAGCATTTATGAATTACTCTATTTTTAAGCTTAAAAAAAAACCTACAATTTCATTAAATAGTAATTTAATTGGATTCAATAATGACAATTTCCAGGTAATTCAGCCAGATGGAAATATAAAATATTTAAGACGCCGTCAAAATGAAAGCTTTTTGGGTATTGGTTTTACTCAACCTATAACATCCACAAATGGAACCTTCTCAATTAATACAGAATTATACAGAGTGGATAATTTTATCAATAGTTCAACTCAGTATAACGGGATCCCAATTTATATACAGTATACACAGCCGCTTTTTTCGTTTAATGAATTCAAATGGAGTAAGGAAATTGAATTAATGAAAATACTTGAGTCCGATCTTGAATTTAAGCTGGAAATGAATGCTCTGGCCTATAATGTATGTAATAGATATTTCGAAGTAATAGAAGCAAGAAACGAAAAATCAATATCAAATATCAATTTGCAAATAAATAATGCGAATTACTTGATAGAGAAACGAAAAGTAGAACTTGGGCAATCGACAGAAGACAAAATACTACAATTGAAAATGCAATCTCTCGTCATACAACAATCTATTGCAAGTATAGATTTACGCATTAGAAATGCATTATCAAATTTACTGGTTTATACTCCAGACCTTGACACTGCGAATCTGGAACTTAACCTCCCTGAAATAATTCCTTTAATTCAATTTGATCAGACGGCTATTATTGCAAAAATTAAGGAGAATTCTGTCATGTACCTTTCTAACAAAAGGAAACTTAAAGAAGCCCAGTTTAATGTGGCTAAAACCAAATCCACTAATAGACAGGTAAGTTTGATTGTTAACTATGGATTAAGCAAAGCAGGAGATCAAATCGAATCTATATATAAACAACCAAATGAACAGCAAAGATTAAGTATAGGACTTTCTATACCTATTTACGATTGGGGAAAAAGAAAGCAGAGCTTATCTTTAGCAAACAATTTGGAAAAACAGGTAGAACTAAATAATATTTCAGAGGAAACCACCTTTTTTAATGAAGCTATTGGCATTTTGCTTAATATTCCGATTTTGCGACAAAATATTATAATAGCCCAAGAATTAAACACGATTGCCGAAAAAAGGTACGCGATTGCACACAGATTATATATTGCAGGAAAAATATCACTTTTTGATTTCCAATCCTCTGAATTCGCTAAAGAAACGGCAAGGAGGTCGTATATAAGTGCCATACGAAGCTTTTGGGAAAATTATTATCAATTCCAATCGTTTACTGGCATACCTCTTGATCATTGACTTTAATTAATTTCTGATACTAAATGCAATATTAAAAATGTGTTAAATAATCAGATTCCAGGGGCTTTTCACCCTATTCGCTTACCGTTTTACGTAGTACATTCCATTTATCATTATCTTATTAGCAAACCTTTTTAATCACGGTCCCGAGGGACCCCAAAAAAAAACTCAATGAAAAATTTAAACGTTGATTTACAAGGAGTAAAAATCCTCAGCAGGGAAGAACTCAAAAAAGTAATCGGTGGAGTGTATGATGAAAGCGGCGGTACAGGCTCTTGCGGTGTAGTATTTCCTTATAACGGTGTACGGTATGTGACATACGCGTATGATGAAAACGGCGACGGTCTTACAAAAGACGATGCAATTCGGAAAGCTGCTGAACTCGGCTATAACTGGTGTTGCGCAAGTTGTGCTAATTTCGAAACCTTTTAGTTCACAGGAATAACGGTATTGTGAAATTACAATACCGTTATTCACTATTGTGTTTATTGTTTGGTTTTCATTACTACAGCCTTTTCTAAAAATCCTTCCCTGTTTTACCATATGGGATCAACCATTGCCTTTAAACAACCACATAGATACAAAAATTCATTATATTAGATTACCTATTGCAAACTTTGTATAAACTGCTGTCGTTTCTCCCACTTTAAAATTTATGAAATTATATTTCTCTTTGCTTAGCTTCCTATTTATTACTACTGTAGCTTTCGCCAGAAGTGATACTGCTTTTAACCAAAAAAAAGTTTTACAAAACGATAGTATTATTTTCAATTTTCACTTTGAGAAAAGATCAATTCCAGCTTTATTCTATTTTGACATCTTCAACCAGCAGCATTATATAATTCGCCCAGCTGACTTAATAGGCAATGAAGAAAGTAACAAGATCTTGAGAAGGTCTATTCAAACCAAACAACCCGTAATTATTGAATACCTTGTTCTTCCCCGACATTCAATGATATATGTAAAGCCCGGTGATGTAATAGATGTTTATTTTAGAAGCAATGGTACAGCTTGTTTTAAACAAAGATCAGATCCTGATAATCTTGATTTATATGCTGAGCTTTCTGAAAACAATGAAAGCTTATTTGAGTTCCAATGGAACAGTCAAGTTAGAAAGTTAAGTGGGCTAGACCAGAAAAAAAATGTGTTGAATTGGCAGCTTTCTAGGTCGAAACATATGCTTGACAGTTTGAAAAATATTAACCGTATTTCTCCAGAAATATACTTTGTTTATAAACAGTTATCGGAACTAGTTTTTCTTTCAAATACAATTGAATTAGCTAGCCAATTTAAAACCACTATTTCTCCCACCGAACAGGCTTTAATTGATAAATATTTACAATTAAAGGGTGGGGATCAACTTGTAAGTTACAGGCAATTTGTTTTTGCATATTATAATCACCTTTGCAAAAGAAATTATTTAACTAAAGCAAATGCGAAATTTGCATTCATTGCGGCAATGCCAGTTGTCAATGCAAGGGATTATATGTTGCTGCTGGCTTTAAAAGAGCTTAAAAAAGAAACATCGGAAAATTTCATTGCGTACAAGGAAAAGTTCTTCAAGCTTTGCAACAATACGGAGTATATTGAATATGTGAGGATTAATGCGGAGAAAAGCCCTTCAAGCGGATTTTCAGCTCAACTAATAAGTGAATTAGCAACAACGCCACCTCTTTTGCTTAAAAATTGGTTAAGCAAGCAGCTTGGAAATGTTGTGTATATCGATTTTTGGGCAAGTTGGTGTTCGCCATGCCGAGGTGAAATGCCTGCGTCAAGGGAACTAAGAAATCACTATAAAGACAGCAATGTAGTGTTTGCCTATTTTTCCATTGATAAGGTTATTACAAATTGGCATTCTGCAAACAAGGAGGAATTTTTGTCTGACTATCCCAATAGCTTCCTATTGAGTATGGAACAAAATGATTCTATTATAAAACAAATTGATCTTTCTATTATACCCAGATATGTTCTTATTAACAAGCTAGGAGAGGTAGTTGATGCCGATGCCGACCGACCTGGGTCCCCACAGATCAGGAGAGCGATCTCGAAATTATTAAAGAGTCAATAAGAGATTACCGATTAGCCTATTACAGATGCCTCTGTATATTCTTAAATGCAATGATAGTTTATCGATTACAGCCTCATTCGAATCTCAATGGAAATTACTATTGCGGCACAAATATGCCACTTATGATGCACTTCAATGATTTATGGACTATTTCAAAGGTATTAATATTCTGATCCGATTATTATGAAATAATCACTTTTATAACGTTAGTTTTTAATGCTCCAAAAAAGGGTTGTTCGGAAATGTTCATTAATCTATAATTTTACAATAATGAAATCTTCCCTCAACCACCTCCCCCTCAGCAAACGAAACCAGATCCTGGAAATCGTGGAAATTATCAGGGAAGTAGTGTCTCCCGAAAAGATCATTCTGTTTGGAAGTTATGCAAAGGGAAAATATGTGGAACACCGCTATATAGGCAAGGATGGGATTCTGTATGAGTATATCAGCGATTATGATTTCCTGGTAGTCACCTTACACAATGATATTCAACACTATGAGCTGGAAGATATTGTAAACAGCCGGACCTAGCATTTTAAGCAGCCTATCAATCTGGAAATCCACGAAATTGATTACATCAATGAGGGTCTGGAGTTCGGGCAGTACTTTTTTGCTGATATAGTGAAGGAGGGTGTATTATTATATGACACCGCCGTCGTCGATTTTGCCGAACCCAGAGAGCTGATGCCCGAGGAGGAAAAAGAAATCGCGCAGCGGTATTATGATATTTGGTTTAACCGATCTGTAGAATTTCTTATTGACTCCAAGAATGCCTTCTAGAGAAAAAGTTTTAGAAATTCTGTCTTTTATCTCCACCAGGTTACCGAAAGCTTATACTATGCAACACTGCTGGTATTTACTGGCTACAAACCGAAGACTCACAACCTATTTAAATTAAGAAAACACGCTAAGCATCTTTCTGAAGAATTATTCTTACTATTTCCTGTTGAAACAAGCAAGACAGAAAACCAATTTAGCAGAGAGGAAGGGATATGAACCTATCTCTTCATGCGTTGAGTATCAATTAATTAAGATCTGCAAAATAATAACTCCACGAATTACGCTCGCAAATCTGTTTTCTTTATAAGAACTGGTTACTTTCATAAAGATAAATAAATAACAACACTTCTTTCACATTTTCCATACCCATACTTTCTTCAATTTTTCCTTTGAGATAGTATCTTTAAAAAAAGGATAAGTGATGAAAGATCTAATGAGCAGAGCGATTGACTTTCTTACATTCGATACTCACCTGCAGGCTCAACAAATCAGTTTACAATTTTCTGAAACACATCTCAAAAGACAGGCTAAAATAGACGAATGGAGCACAAAAGCTACCCGTCAGCAACTGGCCTCTTACTATTGGTCTACACATGTGATTTTGCATTTTGCAGTGCTATTTGGATTGCCTGCCGGAATCTTATTTTTGATGTTTGGAGGATTTAGCCAACCTGGTGTATTCTTAGTAAATGTGTTTGTAACAGGTCCTATCGTTTATTTAGTATTGTACTTTTTTCAGTACCGCCCCGAATTTAATTCAACCTATTTACCCCATCTTGAAACTGTTAAAGAAGCTTATGAGAAAAAGCAAATTGAACAGTTCGAAAAATGTCGACAAGCTCAGTTATCCAATTTTTCATTGGCTCTTTTCTTCTATGTATTGACCAAAACAAATAGCCTCAATGCAATTTCCTGCGATGATCATTCAGCCAATCTTCTTAGAAAGTTGTATGGAGTTGATTCTGGAAGTATGAAAAAGAACCTCGAGCTGATTTTGGGAACGGCCAAAAGAAAAAATATGTCAGCCAGAAAAATAACGGAAATCCGAAACCGGTTTGCCGAGACCTATGATTATTTGGAAGCATTAGAATTTAGTGCAGGGATTGAAAGGCTAAAAGAATTGGAAGCTAAATTTTTCTGAAATGTTTATTCAATTCTCTTACAACTAAATCAAAATCTGTTAATTCCTATATTTGCTCTTAAGCGAAATTCACTCTAGTCCCATTACTGGAAATACCACTATTTCGGTACCTCGGATACCATTTGTGCTTGACCCCTATGAAAAGTTTCTGTTTAATATTTGTGAAATCCGAACAAGTAAAAATCAGGAAGGTTCCCATCGCTATATAAAACAAATGCGCGGCCTGAAGCAACGGCCCGGGATGTTCAGTATACGATTATTATTCACTATCTGCTTTTTCCATATTTGCGAAAAGCCGCGACGAATTGATAAATGAAAAACCCAACAAAGAGTTTGTTTAGAAAATCAATTGCTAATGTCCAGCCATTGAATTCAGTTTTATCCACCAGGAAATCAATTTTGTGTGTTATATCAATGAAACTGAAATAATAACCGAACAAAGTCCAATCCACATCTTCATGAGTGAAAATCCTGCCAATGCTTGCGAGATACAGCATGTAACAAATGATGGAGAAGACAATTAAACCTTTAAAGGGTTTAGTTACTGATAACCCATGATAATTAGAGTGGCTATTGATCCATAATATACTTTTATCCCATGCATTTATATCGTTTGTCTTTCTCAAGGCCTCGTTGGAAATAGCATTCAGCTTTTGGGCCTCGTGAAAATTTCCATTTTTGTCGAGTATCGATTTTAGCTGTATAAATATTTCATATTGGTCCTTGTAATAATTTTCTGAAACGGTTTCCTGGTAATGTACGTTAGCCAGTGCCTTGAATTTATCAAAATCAGCGGCTTTATCGGGGAAATCACATGCAATGAATTGTGCCCCTTCAAAATTGGTCCGGTAAAAAGAAACAATGTTATACCGGTTGAATCTCACGTTTTCAAATTTCACCGAATCCAGGTTTGATTTGTGTACTTCAATTTTCTGGTCTTTTATTTCATTGGTGGAAGGAGAAAGCTTAAAGAAATTTACTTTTCCTGCAAAAGAAAAATCGTGCATGTATAGAGAATCAATTTTTGTTTGATCCACATTTATCTGGCCTTTTCCTTTTTTATTTATCGAAAGGGATTTCAGGTAGGAAGTTTCTAAGTTAATATTGGTTTCTTTTAGTTCACTCAGCGAAATATAAAGACTCAGGTATAAGAGTTTCTTTTCTGTGGCAGTAAGTCTATACTTTAACCGTCCGCCCAATACCGCCGGATCACGGTAAAATCCAGGTTTTTTATTTTGAACTTCATTGATTTTGAAATAAACTTTACCAGGATTATATATATAATATTTCTGGAAATAGCGAAGGATTTTCTGACTATCGGTATGCATCAATTCTATCAGCCAGGCCCATTTTTCAACATAAATGTTTTCTTCAGTATACGTTATTTCGATTCTGCTAATATCCGTCAGAAAGAAACTGTCACGGATGATACAATTATTAAAACTGACCGAATGTATTTTAGGATTTTTAAAATTTCCGGATAAAATGCAACTGAGAAAATGTATCGACAAATTTTTGGTTTCGATTTCCCGATCTTTTATTTCACCAATAATGCAACCTTCAAACGCAATACTTATATCATCGAAAACTACTGCTTTACTATTGCTGATGTTGATGGAATTAAATCTGCATCCAATAAAAGTGAAAACGATTTGTCCGGCGCGCGGGAGGATACCTGCAAATGGCGCATCCTGTAACATAAGAACAACATCGTCATATTGGTGGTCCCTGATCTCCTGGTAGGGTTGTATGAAAATGGATTCAGTCAAGGCGGTAAGTTTCAGATTACTTACGAATATAATGTTTTATCTTTATATGAGTATGGTGAACTGGATTCAATACTGTAAAAACTAACTAAATGTCAAATACCTCTTTGAATTTCCTTGCCAATAGTTTCCTGCTGACAGATATGCGTCAATCTTTTAATGCCAGATCACTTTCTGAATTGGAAAATGAATTGGACAGGTACCGGGATTTCATAAATTCCAATACAGCCAAGCTGGAGGAGGAATGCTTAACAGATGATGATGAGTCTGCGTTATTATCTGATTTCGGAAGTACAGATCATCGCCCGAAGTATAAAGAGATCACAGCAAAATCTTTATTCATCAATAAGTTCATTATTGATGATCCCTTGTATAGCACGTCACATAAAAACATGGGGATAATCAACGAAGACAGGAAATTAAGAGGTTTATCCCCAACTACTGAAAGTGAAATAAAGAATGAGATCTGGGAAAAGTCACAGTATATCAAATCGCTTGTTGCCGGAGTGAACGCAGATGTGGAATACATAAAGTTTTATCCTTTAAGTAAAGCACCGACCAACGAGTTTTTACATTTTATCCAGATCCCTGAATTGTCATTCCCCAACGAGTTCCCCGAAATTTATAAGTGGTTTGAAGAACGCACTACTGTAAGAAAAGTCGATGAAAGCCAGCAGATTGTTGAATTGGATGGCCCTTGTAATAAATTGGGTATTTCCTTCCTTCATGATGAAGACTATGGAATCTTTCTGCCAGCCTATCGGGAGATCATACAGCAGCCGGGAACGAACAATTATGTTCTTAAAGATGTCGTTCCATCATCTGAGGCTTTTGAAACCTGGAAAACAGAAGAAATTATCAAATCCATTCGAGACCGGTATGAGGCAATTATAGCAAAGAATGAATACCGCATAAAGTTCGGAGCAATTTTATCTACCGAATCGCGCTTTGAGGACGATTTCTTCAGTTCTGTTTTAGGCGTTGATACAACAACTGTAGAGAGCAGGGCAGTCAAAGTTGCTACGCATTTATCAATGCCTTCTATTCAATCCACTTCATTTGAGAATGTCATGGAAGTCAGAAAAGCATTTGACGAGGAATTCAATAATTTCAGAAAGCAACTGGCGGATGACGTTATTGCATTGAGGAATGCGGGTTCAAAAGAAGAACTGGACTCTTTTTCAAAGGATCTTTCTGCCAAATATGAATCCAAAATAAAAGAGATTAAAAACAGGATCAGGTTCCGGTTTAAATTTTCTCGGATGGATCTCATCCCCGCAAGTATTGATCTTACAGCGATTTTGGCTTCGCACGAACCAGTGTCAGGAATGCTAACGGGTATTAATCTCTTATATAAAATGTACCAGGGTGTAACTAAACCCAGGGCTGAGGCGAAGCAGAACACATGTTACTTTCTGTACAGACTTAGCCGGTAAAGCGAAGCGGTTCGTAATGATTTCAAAGATTAACTTTCAGAAACATAATACTATGGGAATGGAACTTCGTTCGGAGGTGCTCGATATGAGCCTGACTATTGAAGCGCTTTTCAGCGACCTGATCGGCATTTTGATGCGGATACCTAAAATGGAATCCAGAACCATCGGCAATAAATCAACTGCATTTTCACTTAGATCAAAAGTTGATTTTCTGTTTGATTTGGGTAAACTGACCAAAGAAGAGTGTAAAGACCTGCAAATATTTATGGAGATCAGGAACCAATTGATGCATAACAGTGATATTGATACCATGATGGGTGTGCTGGATATCACGGAAAACAAAAAAAGGATAGAGCCATACCTCGAATTGGATAATGATATTGATTATGGAGAGGCACCTTCATTGCTGGAAAGTGCCTACCGGGCTGCTTTCAGTAATTTTTATGGAAAAATATTAGCGTGTATTGAAAGGGTACTTCATACAATAGCGCAGGAAATTGCACTGGCTGATGAACAAAAAGAAAAAGCCGCGGAACATGCATTATTGAACAAGCACTTCGAACTTCTTTCGGACGCCATTGACGAAGCTTCGGATGCATTTGATAAAGTCTTTGATCGAACGGAAGGTGAAGGTGGTGCTTTGAAAAAATCTATCCAGGCGCGTTTTTACATTAAATTAAAAGAAGCCTACCCGAATCAAAACATACCACTTCCGGGAAGTGCAGTCCAGTAATACATTAGTTTTAAATATTTAAGCCTGGCTTATGCATCTTACAACAGAAACAACCAACCTATTAATTGCACTGGCATCTGCAATCATATCCATTATTGCGCTTGTCTATACTGCACAAACCTACCTGCTTAAACGGGGACATAAATTCAGGTGCAGCATTTCAACGGCCAGTTCTATGGAATGCAACGATGTATATGTTTCCTCACTGACTTTGGAAAATCTTAAAGACAGGCCAGCGGTTATTTTTGAAATTTATATAAGGATCGGACACGGGTATTATTTGCAATTAGATGATTTTTCGAATAAGCCACTGATCCTTGGGGGTTTTGAAGTATACCACCAATCCTATGACCCGCCTTTATTCTATGAAGTTGGCGTAAAGCGCATAAAAATTGATACGTTATTGAATAGCCCTAAATCCAAACGCAGGCTGATCGTTTCAACAACAGAAGGGAAGAAAACAGTCAAATTCGGGATGAAACACTGGCGGCCACACTATGCTTTTTTCAAGAACTATTTAACGGCGATCATCAGCCCTCAATACCTTAGCTATGATGGGAAGAGTTATGGGCCTAATGTGAAATACCTTCTTGTTTTTACGGTGACCGGGAAGAAACACGTTGTATCGTTTAAAGAAGGGGATGAAGAACTTGCATGGACAGACCAATTCAAATTAACTAAGGACGCACTCGCCAGCCGGGAGGTATTTCAGAGTCATATTCAAGCTTTGGTTGATCAAGGAAAATTGCATTTTGATTCTTTTGAAGTGATAGATTTCAATCAGAATGTTCAACAGGCATATGCCCGTTATGAAAAAGAAACAATGTTGGCTGATCAGCGCTCATATCTCTATTACAATGTGGTGGGCCGGCTTTATACTTTCCTTGAAAACCGGAGGCTTAAAAAAGAGAACGAAGCAAGGCGAAAAAAATCTCCGAATTGAAATGCAATGTATCTACTCATTGCCCGAGTACATGTTTGTAAAATGCTGCGCATATTTGCCAGGGAACTCGTTTCTCAAAATTAATACCAACAAAGTCTTGGCGACGGCAGAAAGCGTATAGGCCCATTCGACCGGTGTTCCATGGCGGAAAGGTTCCGGGTCGGCATGCTTGGGATCGAATTGTTGCCGCTCTGCATAAGGCCCTCCGTGGACAAAGGAAGAAAGAACATTATACCTTTCCAGCAGATTGAAAATGCTTTCACTCACTGCACCGATGAAGGGTTGAAAATCTTTGTTGGCAATCAGGTAGTCACCAATCTTTTTCATGTCCGTGAATTGTGTTGCACCCTTATGATACTCCTGGAGATCCGCATCGGTCATATCGGTAAGACTGGGATAGAGTTCTTTTACTGTGTCTATCGTAATTTTACGCTTTTGCCTTTTTTTCAGGTCGTCAAGGTGAATGCCATACATCTGTTGTTTAAAAAAATCGGAATTCGCATACCGGTCATAATAATCCTCTCCGGTTTTGTCTGTGCTGTCTATGGTACATTTTAGAAAAAAAAATAGGCCAGTAGGTAGTGTTCAACTAAACTCCTGAACAATATCTGTGAACAATAGTGTTCTTCTTCCAGTTTGACCAGGCTATTCTTGATACGATCTATCAACTGAATTTTTCTATACAGAGCTTTCAGTGTTTGAGCATATACAGACACTTCAATATCGCAGGAAATATCCTGCTATAACGAAGTGAAAAAATGTTGTACATGCTCGTGTTTATTCATCATTGCGAAATAATTAAATGGCTTCCCGTTCCAAACTCATTTCCAGTGCGAGTTCCATAGGTAGAAGCTCTGTCATGTGAGCAAGGCTACCTAACTCCAAAACCAGTGGTTTTGCGCCGTTGCGCCAGGCATAGATCCTGAATTCCTTTTGGTAGGTAAACTCATTTGGTTTTTGAAAAATACTTACTTTACCATTGATCGCGTAACGGTCATAGTATTCGATAAATCCATCGTCAAAACTTATTTTTTTTCTCCGCAATTCTTTTTTGATCAGGGATAGGAATTTAGGGTTGTCCTTGATCAGCAGTACGTGCGTACCGAACTTGGTCATTTTGGGATCGACCTTGAACTCACGCGGATCGGGGAAACCATGTGACGAAACACAATACAAACTGAAAATATTTCCATTAAGATTTTCCCACCGTTCACAGTAATGCATACCCTCGTGGTTGCCTTTGAACTGTAACGTAGGAATTTCAAACTCCCCGGGTGGTAAATTGTAAACGCCGGTCACTCCCTCATAATTGTCTCCCCGCAAATCTTCATCCTCCAGGTTACGGAAATACTCCAGCGGGTTCATGTATATAATGCCTTTATCCCGCAATTGCAGAAGATGTTCTTCTGTTCCAAATTTGAGAAAGCATTTGATGGTATGTGTTTCTTTCATAGTATTACTTTATCTGCCGTTAATTGTTTTTAATACGTGTGACCTCTGTGGAATATCCCGGAAAACTGGCGAAATCCATTTCCTCTTCGGTCGCATCCCTCCATTTGATATTATTCTGAAAAAGTTCGCCAACCTTTCCGACTGATAAGGATATATTTGGCTCATCGAATTTCAAAACTTTAAACCTGATTACCTTTTCAAATTTCAGGTACTGGTCCGCGACATTCGGATGGAAGACGATATTTGAAGAATATGCATTATTAGCCACGCTTGGGTATATGATAAAATCCTTCCACGCCGTACCGTACAATAATTCGGTAGCTATCCACGATGTAATTGAATAGGGAATTTTTTCTGTCAGGAACAGTGATGAAATAAAATCCAGCGCCTCATGGAAGAAACCATTTCTCCTGACCAAACCTCGGTCATGTTGCAGCGCAGCATAAGCGTATATATCTTTTGCAAGGACATACCACTCATTTTCTTGGGTTAAATCCCTTGGCAACAAAAAACCACATTTTATTTCCCGGTCTGTGAAACCATTCCATACGCTCAGGTAACCAATATCATCTGCTTTCGGTTTGCTTTCAATGATCGCGGTAAGCGCTGAATTTGATGAATAAAAAACACTTCTGTTCTTTAAATTGGCCCGGCCATTCTGTGCACAAGCAGAAGGAGGCGGATAGGAATATGTTCGGATCAACCTTTCATCTTCTGTGTTATGATCGATATTTAATCGCGCGCGATAGAATTTGAACGTATTGAAACTATCGGGATTATAGTTACTTGACAGAGATGGAATAACCGTCAGGTAAGAAAAAATGGTCTCCGAAATTTTGTGGGGATCAAATCCTGTAAAATCGAAATTTCCTAATTCTTCAAGTTTTTCCCGAAAGGTTTCCAGGTCTGGGTATTGGTAAAAATCTTCATCGGTGATCACATCTTGTATGTTTGAGTCGTTGGGCATGGTCAATGTTTTGTTTGATTACACTGCTTGTACTGTCTCATTTTCATCTTTTTCAAACTTATCATTAGGTAAGCCAAAGAGACCAGGAAAATGATACCATGGTTTTGAACAGTTGTAAGCAATTACTTCACATTTTGCAGTTAAACCCGCCTTAATTTTTTCGATCTTGGGTTCCAAATCTCCTGTTTCACAAGCAAGCATAAGAATATCGGGTTTGAACGTATTTGCAACCCAGATCAATTGCCGAATATCCTTGGTATAAAACAATTCTGCATTCGCTTTTGCTTCGCCCAATATAAAACGGCCATTTTGAATAGCCACAATGTCAAGATCGCTCGACCAGCTTTCCTGACGATGGCCTGCCGTAAAATCAAGCGGAGGACACCAAATAAAACTGTCGCTTCTAAAATTCATATGGTTTCTCAAATGCAACAGCGTTTTAAGGACAACGTAGTTGCCATCAAAGGCTTTTGCATTCTTAGTCTGATCGCATAGAAAGTTATTGATAATAACATCACTTAACTTGTAGTAAACAGAGCTATTCAGATCCGGGAATATTTTGTTGTAACATCCTTTGCAGTTAACTTCCTGACTGAGTTCTGCGAGGGAATACCATTTGTTGGAGCCACATATATTACAACTCACTTTCATTCCAACGAGTAACCCGCTTTTTTTGATGAGATAATTCAAATTCGGATTAATATACAATTCAAAAGATTCTCGGATGTCCCTTTCAATTATTCTGACCACTGTTTCTTCATCCAGATTTTGTTCGGCCCGAATGTTCATTCGCTCTGCCACATTGGTTTTGTATTTTACAAATAAGCCAGCTACTTCCTTTTTTAAATCCTGTAAGCTGAATACCCCTTTGCCAGTCTTGATGGCACTACCTTTTAATAATGAATCATACCTGAATAAGTCAACCCAAAAACGTTCCTCTAAGAAGGATTGCAGATTGTCCCATTTTTCATCCAGCAGTTTAAATAATGCAGATAATTTCTGACCACTGTTACTTAAGGAGACATATTGCACGGGAAGAGAAATATATTCCCCATACTTTTCCCTGGCATTTAGCAGACCTCGGACAATCTCAAAATCAGACGATATTTTTATCTCGGTACCCATCATTTTATCATTCGCAAATAGCGTTACTCTACGTTGTGCATTGACACGGCATTTACTTTTACAGAGAAGATGATGAAGCGGCGTTTCAAAAGGGAATTTAATTTCATTGGATTCCTCGCCTGTTCTTTGGATGATAGTATCAATAGCATATACCCCTTCGTTAACAGGCCTTCCACTTTCAAACGATAGCGGCTGAAATTTCAGAAAGTCCTCTGATCCAACTATCAAATTATTTACTGGTGAAAAATATTTTGCCGAAATATGATTTAGCCGGAAAGGTGTAAATGGAAATTCGTTGACCACAAGCCTGCGCAGATCGAATCTTGGGTTTTTCTCTTTTATTGCATCGCTTAATTCTTTTAGTTCTGCTTCAGGAAGACTTCTTGAAACGAGAGAGAATGAACTTGTATATGCCAAATGTCCGAGTGTTCCAAAGAAATAGGAATCTTTAATCAATAGATCAAGTTCTCCTGTTGTTGAAATGATTTGTTGTATGCGGTCATCCGGTTTTAGATATTGCTGGCGGTTCCAATAGTATAGCAGGTCATTTAGATAATTCTCTTCATTATAAACAATCCACTCGAACTGTTCCATCTGGTAGCTTGAACCTGTATCAAGTAAACATGTTGTAATATGAGTTGCAGAAAGTATATTTTTAAAAAACGGCGCTTTCTCATTTATTATCTGATTGATCAAATGCGCGGTCTTATCAGTGACGGAAACCTGCGGAATATCTTTCAACCACTTATCTTCTCCCATATATAAGTCCTGGAAACCAAGGTTCATTGTGTAAAATGACTTGGCTATTACCGGCGTTTTCCAATTCATTTTATTTTTCAGCACACACAATTTGTCAACGCTCAACTGCCGACCCATAGCATGGTGCATAAGGCAATGAATATTTACTCCTGCAAACCAATCCTTTAATATATCAGACGGGTAATCAATAAATTCCTTTGGATGTAAAAATGACAATTCTTTAATCGCATCTATGTTTAGATCACGCGGATATGAAACATAATCAGGGTCATAATGCCTGATCATCGTTTGCCATTCATCTGGAATCTTTCCATCAGTTACCGGCACAATCGGATTATACCTTCCTCCCCAGATATGCTGATTAGCTTCCATGATAGAGATTAGCTTATCCCTGGCAATATCATCCCTTACCAATATCAGCAACCTATTGTGTCTGCAGGTTGTTTTTATGTAGGTTTTTGCGGATGAGATCATAAAAGGTAATGAGACTGTAATATTACTAAAATATTTAGTAGTTCAAACAGGTTTTCCTTATCTGCTGAGTATTAAGTAATTATTGAACAAAATGAATTGATGGTTTACTCAATCTGAAAGGCAGGCACCTAAAAAGAGCAGAAGCAAGGCGGCTGCTCCGGCATTTTCAAGGTTACTGTTTCGGAGTTTTGGAGGTGATGGTGACTGCCGCTCGATATTGGCCACAGGTAGAAAATCAGCAGAGACAATAGCCAGCGGTACTTCCAAATTTCCTTCCCGGTAAGTGATGCAGGGTACTTGCTGTTCGTCAGATTCTGATAAATGTCTTTTCGTATCCTGCAAAGCCATATCAACCGAAAGTGGAAAATAACCACGGTAAGCTTTTGCTGCAAAAATGGATTTTAGCAATGCAAGCGTAAATTCCCCGCCTCTGCCATTTCTTGCATCATAGGCAAACTGTCCCCCGGAAGTAGAATGCATAATTAATTTTCCGGGAAGAGAACTGATGATATACCTGTCAAAGAGTGCCCTTGCTTCTGAATAACCATCTGCATATTGCCATTTTTCAATTTCATCCGGTATGCCGCTGATCGTAGGCAAATATGCGCGGCAGGCATCAACAATAATTAATTGTCTTGGACTAACGGCATTGAATAGTGAATAATCGAAGATGCCATAATCTTTCAGGGACAATACATTATTGTTCCAGTTGTCCATATACCCATGCCCGGAAAAATAAATAAATACATAATCAGCAATTGCAGCACCAATGGCATTCTGAACGGTTAAAGTAGCAGGATTATCCAGTATATCTATTTCATTTGGATACCAGGCACCACCGCGTGGAGATTGCAGGAAATCACGCATGTTATACAAATCATAGGGTACGCCGGGCAGGTTATTATTTCCTGTTCCCGGTGCACCTATTAATAGGACTTTCCTGATCGGCTGATACATGAATGGTTTTTATGATTGTAATTTACTTAAAATATTATTTTATCTCTTCTTCCAAACCGTTGAGTACAAAATCCTCAAAATCATTATAAACTTTTACCTCAATATTATTTTTTAATAGAAGTGGTTGCAGATTCTTTTTTATTGCATCGGGGTTGGGATCAGCAATTACTATTTTTTTGATATTTGTTCCATACTTTATAAGTACACGGTTAAAGGCCGCTTCGTTTCCTTTCCATCCAATGATAAAAATTGTTTCAATGTGAAAAAGGTAACCAATCATGTTGTCGTGGTGAGAAGCCGGCATTGTAAACTCGTCTTTATCACGATACGGAAGTAATAAGGCCGGAAAGAATTGATCGCTGTTATTTTCAGTAATCAATTGAATTTTTGATTTATCAACGGTTAATTTTCCCAATGAATGTTGGTTGATGGCTGATTCATATCCAAACCTTGACCAGTCAACTATGCCTATAGGATCTCCGAGCATTTCAAAATATAGGGTATCGAAATCAATATTGTTTTCGTATAACCATTCCTGTGTATTGTTTCCTGTGCCGACTATTGCGGGAAATTTCCAACCCCAGTTAAAAGATCCATGCGGTTTAAAAATACAGTAAGGGCTATTATTGACTTCTATATAATCATCCATCTTGCTGATTGGTCTTTTAAAATATTGCGTGATATAATGTTCCAGTAAGTTATCCTGGTTAAAAGAAACAAAAGCAAATTTCTTGAATGATGTTCTGCCATATTCATTTTTTTTGCTTGCTGCATGGATCTTTTGAAGTTTATACGACAACAGCGCGTATAAATTTTTTGATGAATAGTTTTCTATGATATGATTACTCAGGAAACCAAGCAATCTCTGCAAGTAATACTGGATGTTGATATGCCTGCTTAAAATTTCCTGGTTGTTGTGCCTGTGTATTTCTGTCCATTCTTCTTCAAACAGGGCCTCCACATCCACGCCTTGTCCTTGTAGAATGACCAATGATTCTTTTACGCCTTTGTATGAGGCGTAATGATCTTTAAAGCATTTATCAAACAGGCCGTTGCCGAGTGGGGGACGCAATGGATCAGCTAAATAACCGGCTTTCGCTTCTCCATATACGCAGTTCGCAGAGGCACCGGCTCCAAAAATGAAAAGGTTTTTTTTGTCAAATTCGCCATAAAAAGATTGGCTTTGCGTAGGAGGTTGAACAGCAGGAAGCTGATTATGGTTTACTATTCTTGTGATAACATCGTTGCTCAGCACCCAACCATATTCCTCAATTTTTTCAATTGTTTTATCAGCCGAGGTTAGCAGTTGATAGGCGTTAGATTTATTCGCCTGGATAATTACCTTATACCCCGGTAAGGTCGGTTCAGGATATTCGTAGCCGGGATATATTTCGCCAAACCTAGTATAGAAATATTGTATCATAACCTTTGGGACTGGCTATAGCAGGTATAACATTGCGGTTTGTTCATGCTGGTTCCTTCATATTCTCCACAACGGTGGCAAACCGTTTCAGTATATTCAGGATTTTCATACTGTGCCCAGATGGAAAAGCATTCCGGGCAGTAAGGTTTGTTCGGATCAAAATGGATTCTTGTTTCACACCGGATACAATAACCACGAACTTGTTTTTTTGGAGAGACAGAAGTATTAGTTTGCTGGGTATTCGTATATATTTTCCTATCGGCTTTTTTTAAGGCAACCGGTTCGGCTGACTGAATAATGGAGGCCGTTTCTTCTACAGCTTTGTCAAATAATTCTTTATCGGTATTCCTGTTAATCAATACACCCATTTCCCTGTTATTCTTTTCTGAAAACTCATACATATTCATGGAAGTGATCACCATCTTTGTTTCATTGAAATAACATTTCGCATGCAAATTGTCAAAATAAAAAAGCTCTACATTTTTCAATTCGGCGAGGGAATTTCGCTCATTGGGCTTTAAATCATCCTTACCATAAACAATCTTAATGGCGACACCTTTATTCGAGCAATCCTTTAAACGCTCATAAAAGGTTTTGGATAATTGCAGATACGGGGAAACCAAAACCAATTTCGTTCTGGCCTCCAGTATAATGTTCTCAATATTATAAGACGTTCCGTTGGTGGTTAAAAACTCTGCCATAGTGATAAAAGTTACTTTAAATATACATAACTGCCTTACATTTAAGGCAATGGAGAAAATAAAACTCACAGAAACCGCACTTGCTACCCTGCGATACCAGTTGGCTAATATGGCGATTTTTGATGCCGTGGTTGATACGAGCCTCTCTTACGAACATTCCCTCGTTGATAGGGTGTATCACTATACCGAATTGCCTACCCTTATTAAAATAGTAGAAACTCAGCAACTGTGGGCAACGGATCTGAATTACCTGAATGACAGCACCGAATTTTCGCATGGGGTAGCACTTATCAAAGAAATCACTCAGCGCATCGCAACAGATGATAACAGGGGCATTTTAAACCAGATTGTCCTTAAATCCAAAAGATTGTATCAAAGCGACCGCTATGTTGCCTGCTTTTCAAAAAAAGGCGATCTTTTGAGCCAGTGGAGGGCATATGCAAATAACTGCAAAGGCGTTTCCATCGGGTTTAATCAAAGAGAATTAAAGTCCTGCCTCGACAGGCACGTGTATGGGAAATATATTTTGTATGACCGTGCCAAACAGGAAAGAGCTATCCGGTGGTTTTTAGAAAAGGGTGCGAACTTTTTTTTAGAAAGAAGGGAACTTTTTGACTGGGGTGATGATTTATTTGAGCAGGTGGCAGCGGTATCAATGATTGAGTTTTTAGAAATATTGATCTCGGATTATAAGAATGATTCATTTTCCGAAGAACTTGAATATAGGCTTGAATTGCGCATAGCTGATTTCCAAAAAGACGGTATACAAAAAGATATTCAATTCAGGACAAAGGAATCTGCCCGCGTGCCCTATATCTCGCTTGAAACAGAATACCATTATTTTCAAAGGACCAAAGAGATTGACGAGCCGGAACCAACCTATTTGACAAAACAATTGCCGATAGAGGAAGTGATCATTGGTCCTTTGCTCAATATGGAGGAAGCCAGTGAGGAATTGAATGCGTTGTTTAAGAAGCATCACTATGAAAATGTCACAATTAAAAAATCAGTTATTCCATATCGGTCTTAACTGCAAAATAATCTTCAAAATTCGCGCTACAGTTCTCCGGTATGAATATCCAATGCCCTATAATAGACCGGTATTTTAAATTTGTTTCTAATGTGCAACAAATAACCAGTTGTTTCTGCGTCAGGCTGGAAAAACCGGACTCATTGACCCCCATTCCCCAGAGTACTTTGACCCATCCTTCCCATTTTTGTATGATCCCTATCGACCAGATAATATTGATCCCCAAGAAGTATTGAATATCATACAGTTGTTTAAATTTCACAAATATTAAACAGAAGCATTTCATAGGGGTCAAGCACAAATGGTATCCGAGGTACTGAAATAGTGGTATTTCCATGTATGTTGTCAAACAACTCAAATAGTTCCCATTTTCTCCAATAGTCAACTTTGGAAAGTCCGTCCTAGTGTTTTGTTTTTTTGTTGAAAAATCGTTTAAACATATTGTTGTCTGTCTAAGCTAGTAGTCAACGTTCGAGGCTTTTATGGCGAATTTAAAAGTCCTTACCACAATCACACTCGATAATAAAGTCAGGCTTATAGAAGTTCATAAACTTAGCTACAGCTTCTAAGGTTTCAGTGTACCTAAAATTCAAGGATTTTTTTATCAAGTTGTCATACCATAAGACATTATCTTTTTTGGGCTTTGTGTGAATTATATCATTCCTAAATTCTTTCAAGTTCCAAATGTGTTGATTTGCTGGAGTATCCTTATCGAAAAAACCTTTGCCCATTGCATCTTTTAAAACCTCTTTGATTTTAGTTTTAAAATCAATGTTGTCTTGAATTTGGTTTTTATCAAAGGACTCTGTTTTGGAGGTCAGTTTTCTTACGAAAATATAATTGTCAGGAATTAATTGATTTGTGAATGATTCTATTGAAGTGAAAAGGTAAATCACAAAACTGCTGGTTTCGCCATAGAATTCATAGATTTCATTTATTGCAGACTCGCTGAGTTGTTCATTAAAGTCTAACTTTTTAAGTAATTTTTCCCTAGCTGCCTCTATTCTTGCGACACTAATTTGAGCATTGTGAAAATAAATGAGAGTCGGGTCTGGAACAGGGAAAACAAAATTCTTATTGTTCACTTTGTGCACAAAGCCACCATAAACATTTTTTGTCTCGGTGACAAGCAAAACAATTCTGTTCTTTTGTGCATCAAGATTTTTATGATCAAATTCTTTTGTGATTTTGAATCCATCTAAACCCTGTTTTTCAATTAATTGATTTTCGTCTTCAAACTCAAGTAAAAATCTTTTTTTAATATGTTTCATAACGAGAATGGTCTAAATAATTGTGTGAAACGTTCAGGGCTTTGCGAAAGCTGGGACTTAATATTCTGCCGTCCACTTGGTCACAATATATCGATTAGCAGAAACCAAATTACTCAAGCAGGCTCAAAATTCCTACTTCTGATTGGTCTCTTCTATCCGCCCAACTATTGCAAAACTGAAGTTATATGCAGTGCTTTTCACGAGGGATTCCACAAGTATTAAGAGATATGTGCGTCTTTAAACCTCGGATTATCTATCATATTTCTATTCCCTTTTGCAGTCCCCCTATCCAATCCATAACCTCCGCTACATTCGAACCAGTTTCATCAGTCATTCTGCGGACAAATGGACTGTTTTCCTGTTTCTCAATTTTATCGACCAGAATAGCCCGCACCCGGTTCAGCAGATTTTCATTTCCTTCAATGATCCTTTTGATTTCTCTTCCTATGATGACTGCACTTGCACTTTGCATGCTGTGCGTTTCTATATAGGGATCATCACCTGTATACATATCCAGATTATGTTCGGCATAGATCAGGTCCGGCTCCAGGTCCTCAAAATGGATGATGATATTGCCGATATCGCCCGCGTCTTTGAGTCTCAGCTCTGGTCTGTCATCGTATGAAATAAGCTTCAACAGCACGATAGCTGAAAGGGTAGCTACTTGGAAGGTATGCCCTGTATCCATCTCAACACTTTGCGTCCCGCTATCATATACTTCTTTAAAACCGTTGACTTTGATTGTGGTTAGCCCTTTGCCTTCCAGTCGTATTCCATCGTCTATCTCAATTTCCCCGAAAGGCAGTATGTCCACCTGCATTCCCGAAGGCGCGATCATGACAAAAGTATTCCATCTTGTATCTTGGTATTGCTTGTGATCTTTTAGATATTGTTTCACCTTTTCATATTCTGCGTTGCTGCCTACAAGTGCTGCGAAGTCCACATCAAATGTTTTGCGAGGTTCTTTTTTGGCGCAAGCATACCATGTGTCCCGCGCTATCGCGCCTATCAGGTAATAATCGATCCCCAAGGCCTTGAACGCTTCTTCCACTGCGTCGTACACTTCTTTTAATGCGCCTTCCTTAACGTTGCTCAAATTCATACTTAAGGTATTGGTCATAAATAATTTGCGCGGTTTCAATACATCGTGGATCATCAGTAATCACAAGGTCTGCATAGATTAGTAGAGGATGGGCGATATT
Organism: Sediminibacterium sp. GW821-FHT12F12; assembly: GCF_058806635.1. Taxonomy (NCBI): domain Bacteria; kingdom Pseudomonadati; phylum Bacteroidota; class Chitinophagia; order Chitinophagales; family Chitinophagaceae; genus Sediminibacterium; species Sediminibacterium sp. GW821-FHT12F12. Next base: position 100,885 of record NZ_JBXAPW010000008.1, read on the forward strand.
TGCACCCATTGTCACCGGATAATCCGTCCTCCAGAATTTTTTAAACACCTGTAATTTGCCGTTCGGATCTGGGATCAGCCTGGCATTTTGTATGAGTTCTGGTTTGGTACGCTCGGTATAAAAAGTATAAATTTCCGGCCGTAAGTGGCCGGTCATGATCTCTGCCGCTGGTTCACCACCGAGTGCATTTTTAGCGTCCCTTCCTATCCTGTCCTGCAAATTTGCAGTGGTTGTTTCGGGGGGAAGTTTGAAATTTCCAATGTGGAGGTTGGGTTTCAGTGTTTCTCGGTAACCCGCGATCCATCTGTCGAGTAACCCCTTTTTATTTTTCAGCACGCAGGTCTTGTCAGTCATTTGCAAAATAAAACCTGCCTCCTTTAAGCCTTCTACTATCTTGCCGATGTTCCCCAATGCAACCCCTGTCATGAGAGCTGTTTCCCGATAAGGTTTGTTCAGTGCGTGTTCATCCAGTAGGAAATAAAAGACAGTTTTTAAACCTGTTTTTGTGAACGCACGATTGGTTGCTACTTTTCTTTCATCCCCCGTCTTATTGCCGTCAACCTGTATCAGATATAATCCGTGCTTGTAATAGATGTTCCCTGCCATGTCCAGGTAATTGATCTTTTTTTCCCGCAGTGCCGCCTTTGTCGCTCCATATAACTTCTGAGCTACTAGTAAAAAGGGCTTCCCGGTTGCCTTTTTTATAATATTTGGCAACTGGTAAGGTTTCACCTCTCCCTTGATTTCCACCGCAAGCCTTTGCCTTGTCTCCACGAGCCCCAGTTCTACCTCCCCATCACCTATATGCCTATCCGTGGGGGGAATGAATTTCCCCTTAATGCCGGTATGTTCCTTCAGGTTGGCTAGTGCGGTCTCTATAATTTCCTGTTCATCCATTTGTTTACGTTCATTTTCAGTGAACATGCAAATTTAGTGAACATTTTGACATTTCCGACTATTTTGTTCATTAATTTACATACGTTCACTTTCAGTGAACAAATCACATGAGTGAACACAATATGTAGCTTTTTAAAGGCAGATTATATAAACCCACCAATTTCCAAGTTTAAGTATACTTAGCTTCTTTTCTCCTTCCCCAAAGGCCATATTGCTCGCCTAAACCCGAAAAGTGATGAAAGAAAATGTAACCAGTGGTAGCCACGCTACCCCCATGCTGTTCCCCTATGAGCCGGAACAGTTCTGGCAATCCATTCGCCAGATTATCCGTGAGGAAGTAACCCAAGCCGAAAAACAAAGACCTGATTCACCCTCCTGGCAAACAACCGGCCTAACCTACAAACCCCTTTACAAAATAGCTGAGGTTTGCACCCTTTTTAATGTAACTAAGCCTACCATCTACGACTGGATCAGACACGGGAAGCTAAAGCCCTTTAAAATCCGTTCAAGGGTATTTTTCCTATGGCAGGATATTCAGCAGCTTTTACAGCCATCTGGTGAATAATCTGCCGCCTAAGCCCTGGCATGGTCAATACCCAATGCTAAGAACCTATAAAATAGATTTTGTAACTTTAAAACATGGAGGAAAAAGTGGTCATAACGGACAAGCCTGATCTACCCAGACGCCTGTTCTGGGAATTCAGGTATGATGACATAGAATGGAGGAAAGAATACCATACCGTTATTGCACGTGTGATTGAAAGAGGCACCCCGGACAATTGGACTGAAATCATCCGGTTTTATGGGGAAGCTTTTGTAATCAACGCCATCAAAAACGAGATCATATTTCTGGCCGATTATGCCATCAAGGACGTATGCGCTTATTTCCAGCTCCGTGAGGAGGAATTGTTATGCTTCAGACGCAAACAGTCGAGGCCGGGACACTGGATCTGATTAAAACCTTATTAAAAGACGCCGAGTTCTCAGCCTTTAACCTGGTCGGCGGTACGGCACTCTCTTTACAGATCGGACACCGCAAATCAATTGACATAGATCTTTTTACAAACAGGGATTTTGATGCCAAACATTTGGCCGCTCATGTATCCCGCCACTACCCTGTAGAAGAAATCAACACCCTTAAGAATGGCGTATTATGCTTTATCGGAAATGTGAAAGTGGATCTCATCGCCCATCAATATCCCAACATTTATCCGGTAACCACTGAAGATGGCATCCGTATGCTTTCGCTAACGGACATCGCCGCCATGAAACTCAATGCGATACTTAATAACGGTTCGCGGTTAAAGGATTTTATCGACCTGTTCTTTTTGCTCGAAAGGATGCCACTCGAAAAAATGACTGACTGCTTTGTGCAAAAATACCCTGATGTAAACATCCGGATGGCACATGCAGCCTTGTTGTATCATCAGGATATAAACCGATTAGAAAAAATAGAGTTCCTTTCCCGGTCGATTTCTTTTCATCAAATGGAATGGAGATTACAAAAAGCTGTCCAAAACCCCATGTCAATTTTCAAACATGAATTCACAAAATCCTTACTTATTAAGAAGCGACAAAATAAACACCGCAGAGGACCCAGATTATAAAATAAGTAGCAGGTTCGAGCTGCGAAGAAAAAATAGAAGTGAAAACGAAATTGAAGTGTATGCAAAAACTATTGGTTAGAGAAGCCAAACAAATCGATCTGGTGGAATACCTCGGAGTGCTGGATTACCAGCCTCAAAAAATCAGGAATAACGACTACTGGTATTTATCTCCTTTGCGCAACGAAAATACAGCCCCCTTTAAAGTTAACCGACACTTTAATGTCTGGTATGATTTTGGGCTTTCCAAAGGCGGGAATATGATTGATTTTGGTATCCTCTATTTCAAATGTTCAGTCAGTGAATTTTTAGACAAATTGAACCTGCAACAACCATTTTCTTTTCACCCGCCGCTATCAACAGCAAAAAAGAATGATGTAACCCCTGCTGGTGAAAAGGCAAAGATCGTCATCATCGACATCCGGGACGGCATTCAATTATTGTCTTTACAACAGTATTTATTGTTAAGGAAAATCCCCTTGCCAATTGCCAACCGATTTTGTAAGGAAATTGACTTCCTTTTATACGATAAAAAAAGCACCGCCATCGGCTTTAAAAACAGTGCCGGTGGTTATGAGCTCAGAAGCCCCCATTTTAAAGGTAGTAGCAGTCCTAAGGAAGTAACCTTAATGGGTAAAGATTTTTCCAAAACCATCCTTGTTTTTGAAGGCTTTTTTGACTTTCTGTCTTATCTGGCCATCCACCAGCGAAAACTGATCCTGCTGCCAAAACAGCAGTCCAATTTCCTGATCCTAAATTCCATAGGATTTATTGAAAAGATGAAGCCAACATTGGATGAATATGCTTCTGTTCATCTATACCTCGACAGGGACAATAGGGGCATAGCGGTCACTCAAGAAATACTGGCACTTGGCAATAAGTACCAGGATAAAAGCAATTTGTATAAGGATCATAAGGACTTAAATGAGTATCTGACCAATGAACATCCGGGACAAAGGCAATCCCCAAGAATAGGGAGAAGGCTTTAAAATTTTCAGGAGCCAGCTATGTTTCGGTTTTACCGAAACGCTGGCTTTATTCATCCCGCCATGGGGCGGGATTCATAAAGAAAACCAAATCGAGGATCAAGAAAAGTGAGCTATGATAACAGAATCAAAACCACCAAGCCGGAACAAAGGCGGGCGACCTACTAAAGAAATCAAGCGCAATAAATTATTGGGTGTCAAATGTACCTCTGTAGAAAAATTTCTGATTCGAGCCAATGCAAAAAATAGTGGGTTGACCGTTTCAGAATTCCTAAGAAATCTGGGTCTGGGCTGTAAAATTGACAGGCCAAAAATCAGCATCCCAAAAGAAATTATACAGGTTATAGGAACACTTAATCACATGGCTGCCAACCTTAACCAGATCGCTAAAAAAAGGAACCAATTTGACCAATTAAACGCACTGGAAAGAGCCCATTTAAACCAGCTTAGCCAATCTCTAAAACAACTAACCAAGGACATTAAAAACCACCTCAAATGATCGGTAAAATCATACTCGGAAAATCCTTTCGCGGGTGCATCAGTTATGTACTGGAAAACAAGCTGCCATCTGTACCCGGATCGCCCTCCTTACCTAGAGCCGAACTCATCAGTTTTAACCAGTGTTTTGGCGATAAAAAAGAGCTGATTGAACAGTTTAACCAAGTGCGGTTTTTGAACCCCAAATTAGCTAAGCCGGTAATGCATGTGATCCTAAGTTTGTCGCCAGGAGAAACCCTCAACGAAAATACCTTACTGGCAATGGTAGAAGACTGCGCCAAAGACTTAGGCTTTGAGAAGAATCAGTACATAGCTGTGACCCACAATGATACCGGTCACCTGCACCTGCATATTGTGGTAAACCGGATAGGGTTTGATGGGAAGACGTTAAGCGACAGTAATAACTTTAAAAAGATCGCTGCCTGCTGCCGCAAAATGGAGCTGCAATACAACCTACAGAAGGTCTTAAGTCCTCGTGCTTTCCAGCCAAAGGAAGGGCGCAATATCCCCCGCCTGGATAGTCGCAAAGAGGCCATGAAAACGGATATCCGGATCTCACTATTAGAAAGTTATTCTTATGAAGAATTTGAAAGCTTACTGAAGCAAAAGGGTTATGAAGTAATTAAGGCAAGGGGTATTGCTTTTCGGGATGGAAAGAAGATGTATGCCAAAGGCAGTGAATTGGGGTTTTCCTTATCAAAAATTGAAAAGATGTTACAACTGACACTTTACGAAAAGCAAAGGATGATCAGCCGGGATATCAGAAAAGAAAATGCACCTCTGCAGGATCTAAAATTCACTCATCCTGGCTCAACAAAAACCAGCGTACCGGAAAGCAAATCCGTTATACCAAATGCACTTGAAATCTTACTGAAACCTGTGCAAGATTTTGATTATTCACCTGCCCCTTTATTGAAGAAGAAAAGAAAGAAAAAAAGATCACTTCACTTATAATTCTAACTATGGAAAACGAAATTATTGAGACCGTACTTACAGAAGTGCTGGAAGAGCAGAAACAATTTTACCAACTGGCCAAAAAGAACGGTCAGCTTTTGGAAGAACAGTTGCTGGTTTTGCAAAGGATGGAAGAAAAATTTGACAGCCAGAATGAAGAACAGCAGACATTTATCAGGACGAAATTGGAGGCGTTTTCGACGCAGGTTTTCAGCCACGCCCAACCGGTAAAACGTGAGTTCCGGATCCTGCTGTTCCCGGAGCATGGAACAACTGAGTATTATAAAGTTGTATTCGGTCGGATCCTGTTCTGGCTGGTCATGCTTTGTATTGCCAAATATGCCTACCTACTGGGGGACAAATGGATTACAAAAGAATATGAAAACAATAAGTACCAGAAGGCATGGGAAACCCTCTATAAGCACCAGACTAAGGCAAATAAAAAACTGATGCAAAAAGTATTTAATGATAATTGAGACGGGATCCGGATTAGCTGGTTGATTTGTCTTCCTTTTTTTGAATAATTGTTTTACCATATTCTGCCAGAATATCCTGAATTAGCCGCACTCTTTCGGTGAGATCGAGAAGGTCTGTAAACCCAATACTATAGTCTTCCCGGTAGCGGCTATCTATATAGGCTTTCTGTAAAATATTGAATAGTCTTTTCTCGTTCTCGGTTTTTCTGGGGAAGATATCCGGAGTCCGGTAGGATACCAAGCCCGCGTATCGAAGTAACCTCTCAATATTGTGGGTACAAGAGTAGTATCCCGTTCCGATTTTTACCAATGTGCTTAATGCCTGTTCAGCCGCCTGGTGCAACATAAATGCAGCCAGCCTGTAATGTTTTCTTATACGGTACAAATCTACCCCGGCCAGAAATTCCTGAGACTTGGTTAAGCCATCCCGAAAAAGTTTTTCCAGGGTTTTCAGTTCAGTTTCTGGGTTGTAGTCACCAACCGGGGGAAGGGATAGATTCTCAGCCTCAAAAACGGGTATGGCAGTCCGGCAAACCGTCCGGGCAAAAAGGTGACCATTGGCGAGCCAGTCAGAGAATAAGTCTGTTTCCAATAAAATGATGGTTACCGGCAGTAAATTGCTACACCGTTGCTCTATTTGATCCTGCAATTGGGTCAATGATCTGTTATCGGCATTACTAATCAATACCAGAAAATAATAGTCGGACACATGCCCAGAACTGGGTGCAGTTGGGCAGAAAATACTTTCGCTACGCCGTCTGTAGAGGGAAGCCCCCAGTAAATAGATGATGTCGGGTTCTACCACCTCCTTTATAAGGGTTACGAGTTTCTTCTGTTGACCCGGATTTGACTCTATTATCGAATGATATATAGTGAATGGTTTCATGGTTTTTGGGGTAGGACGGCGGTTCTTACATAAATCAAATGGCAGGCTTCCAGCATTTTTTGTAATAGTTCCGAATTCTTGATCAGTTCCAGGTTGACACCTAACTCTGAGAGACTGCTTTTACCGAGTGCATAACTCAGAATATAGCGCAGCGTCTTTTGCCATTCTTGTTTAGTATGCCATTTGACAAATTTTTGAAGTGCCTTATAGGGATTACCGTATTCTTTTGCACTAAGACAACGTGGGAGAAAATCCCATGCCTCAAGCTGGTCATAAGGACCGCAGTATAAATGATATTGGGTGATATCTGGGGAACCGGTTGGCTTAGAAAGTATTACACGCTTTACCGTGTTGTCCTTCTTTACGATAGAATAAACAGCGGATATCAACCCTTTCAACATATCAAAAAAATGAAGCAGGTCTGTTGGAGCTCTTTTATCCCAGATACTGAGATCCTCAGAGGCTTTGAGGGCTGAAACCAGGTAATAACGGGCAAAAGGAAGGGTAAAGGATTCGAAAAAATCATGGATAACGCTATAAGATCCAACCAATTGCACATTCTCCTCTACCGCTTTGATTTGATTGTCATTTACTGAATCCTGCGTTTTCGGTTCTATTTCATTACCCTTCTGCTTGAAAATGACCCAGGCTGCTTCCACCAGTTTTTCAATATCCTCATGGGTTGTTACATGACTGGGGGCATCCGTATCATCAGCCCGGAGCGAATCATAAACCAGCTCCTGAAAACAAGCCCTTATCTGCGGAAGGGTATAACATTCAAAAAATTGATCCAAAACGCTATATGGGGCTTCAATCTCGTCAATGCTTAATCGTAATGGATTAAGATGCCATTCAGGATACTTAGTCAGTAATTCCCTCCTTGGATTCTCTTTCATAGCGTTTGATTTTTACCAATCCAAGTTCTGGAGCCTGCTTTGACTAAACAATCTGATAGAAAGGTATTTTACCGGAAATATGGGTATTTACCCCGGTATATTACCTATCTTACTTTTAGTATATTTGTTCAAACGACAATCCGCAATTATGGAAAAGACTATTCATCAGGGAAGGAATATTAAGCGTTTCAGAGAGATGTTGGGGATCAAACAGGAAGGTTTGGCATTGGAATTAGGCGAAGACTGGAACCAGCGTAAAATATCGCTTTTGGAACAAAAAGAAGTAGTTGAGCAGGAATTGTTGGAGCAAGTGGCTAAGGTCTTGAAGGTGCCTGTGGAAGCGATTAAGAATTTCGATGAGGATGCAGCGGTAAGTATTATTGCAAATACTTTTACTAGTCATGACAACTCCACATTAAATGCAGTAAATAATTATTGCTCTTTTAACCCAATTGAAAAGATTATTGAATTATACGATGCTTTAGTCAAAAGTGAAAAAGAGAAAATTGAATTGATGCAAAAGATATTAGATAAAATAAAATGATCTTATTTTATCGCGCTTTTATCAATGCAGATGATTTTTCTGAGCGTTTGTACTGTATAGCTGAAAAAGAAATTGAGCGAGTGAAGGCGGATGATATTGATAACCTTTTTAAGCACATTTTCTGAAATCCAGAAGTACTATGACCTGGATTTTGAACAGGAGAGTAAAGAATTACACCGCCTGGAATCAGAATACGATGAACCCGAAAAAGAGAATGAACGTATTGACTATACGGAAGAAAGGTCTTCTGGTCATGATGAAATCGCTGATATTTTTTCAAGCTTTCTAGCAATGGAATAAGTGTGCAATATTAATACGACGTGCTTTCAGACTCTTGAGCACAGAAAAAATGGCTGGAAAATCAAGTATTTCTGCCCTGAAATAAAGCTACCTTTAAAATCCCCCCAACTTAAAACCTGGGTACTTCAGTTCAGCCTTTTTGCATTAATCATTAAACCATGCAAACAATCGATCCATCACAACAATTCCTGCAGGTTGTATGCGCAGATGCAGAAGCGCAGATACTGCATTTAAAGGCCGATGACATCCGCGCTTTCCAACTTCGGAATGTGACGGATACATTAGCCAAAGCAAAAGTGCTATACGAGTCCCAAGGAAAGCCTTCTGGCACCGTTAACCCGAAAGTCGCGATTGCCATTCTTGATAGCTGCGCTAACGAGAGCCAGGCTGAGGTGCAGGATCTCTGGGCGGGTCTTTTCGTGTCCGCGATCGCGGACAAACCAACAGACGAAAACCTGGTTTATGCCAGTATTTTAAAACAACTATGTCTGCACGAAGCGCGCATCCTCCAGTACATGGTGGAAAACTGCAAGGTTTCCTTTATTAAGAATACCTGCCTTCCACGCGCGAGCGGCAAAAGCTTATATTATACCCAGTTTGAACCACTGACCGATGGTGGGGATATCGCCTACGTACAGGGCTTATTGACCCACATGCTTTCCCTACGCCTGAATTATATACACTGGGATCATTTTGGAGAAGTGTTTCGCTTTATGGCTGAAAAAAATGATTACGTAATCCATCTTATACCTACTACACTAGGGCTGAACCTATACCAACGATGCATTGGATATGCTGGATCAATTACTGAATATTTTAAAGAGAAGAACAATGGCTTATAAAAAACTATTCGACAACATTGCAACTGCCATTGAAAGTAGGTTTCTGCAAATTTCCGCGCGCTACGGCTTTGATCATGGCGATGAATTCGAGATAGCGCTCTGCGAACTGCTAACAAGCATTTTGCCGGATCAGTATGGTGTATGCCGAGGGTTCATCGTGGATGAGAAAGATGCATTTGCAGGGGATGACATTATTATTTATGCAAAGGACCGTTTTCCCACCATACGTGTTGAAGCAAGCGACAAGTTTTCTGTTAAGCAGGAAATTCCGGCCGAAGCAGCATATTGTTATATTGAAGCCAAGCATACACTAGTGTTTGGCAAACCGGAAAGCGGGCAGGGTTTTGAAAAAGCATTTGCGCAAGCGGCAAAAGCCAAATCTTTGTTCAGGGAAAAACGAGACACCTATGCGATCGATCCCTATACTGTGTTGCAGAATATGGAACAGGTGGGTGCCGACCACTTGCCGCAAATCCAGAACCCGATGTATACGGCTATCATCGCGCGGCATGTGAAAATCGAAGGGGCTGGCGACCTGATGGACGCTCTCGGTCGTTGTGCTTTGCCGACAGGAATGCCCTATCCCGACCTGGTTGTAGCAGGCGAAAAAGATTTGTTGTTCCCAGGGCTTTCTGGACAGGAAAGAATTGTGTACGAATCACCCTTTTTTGTTGAAGGACGATCCAAATTGATACATAAAAAAGTAGAACCGACTTCCGCTTTATCAGTTGGTATTGTAATGCTGCTTTATGCACTGGACCGCATCCGGCTTGGCAAAATGCCTTACGCTAAAATGATCATGAGTAATCTCGTGTCGCACCCAAACAAGTAGACAATGGATCCTCACTTATTACAACCAAGGCAGCCGTCGCCTTACCAGTTGCGTAGCTTGTTGATTAGTCCCGGCTATCCCCTTATCCCCTTTTTCCCGCCACAGGAATTTGCAAATCCTTATCTCACAGGTTTACGTTTACTGCCCAAAAATCTCGTGCAATTAAACGACCGAACAACGCAGTGGATCGCCCTCGGCTGGACAATGCACCAGTACACAGGACTCGACCTGCAGGTCGTTTATGAACATAACCTTGATATTTATCTTGACAATGCCAGTAACATTCCTGTCACTTTTGTATTCATTGATCCTGGCGTTGAGAACCGTCAGCGTATACTTGATAAATTAAATGCAAAGGAATTCTTCTTTTATACAGTGGATGGTAAAACAGTTCCACATATAGGGTCACCCGCCGAACTAGTTCAGTTACTTAAACGGGACTGCAATAAAATCATGGCGCATTTCAGAAAATATGGCGACCCTGTGGAACTGGATTTTGACCAGCAGGTTCCTCCCGAATTTGCAGGCTTCAACCAGCGAGACCCTTTTGTTCCTTCTCTCAATAACCATTGCATTCTGAACCAGTACGTCGGCAATTGCTGGCATGAGTACGATAGCGATAAGGACAGCAGGACGGAAGAGGAAGTGATAGAAGAGACGGCGCGAATGGGTCAACGTACAGAACGAATTCTCATCGTAAATGATCAAATCGATAAGATTGATCGCTTCCGTATGGTGCTACTTGAAGACGACACGCCACGCCTGCCAACCAATATTCCGCGTTTTACGCCGCTCATTGTTGTGGCACCTTTTCATTACCCCAGGATTGATGATGTGATCTCGAAAAAGATCCGGGAACTATCCGGTTATTCCATGGTACGTGATCTTTATAAAAGCGAACAGGATAATGATTACCGCGGTAAGATCGATGCTTCGAAATTCGCTGACCCGGAAAGTATGATGGAAGCTCTTAAAGCAAGTGTGCAGTTACTGGGTGACAAATCCTATTTTCTAGATACGGTGGGTTACCTGCACGCAACGTTTACCTATTCGCCGGTTTTGCGCTTACCGATCAAAGGACCTTCCTTAAACAAACACATCTCTATTTTCAATCCCGATGCACCACCGCCCGCGCCGCAGAAATTCTTCCGCATGGTACAGCAATTCGGTGAAGCTTATGTGCAAGAAACGATGCATCCTGAACTGATCAAACAATTTACCGTTAAGGACCGGCAACTCGTGTGCATCAGCGATCTTCCGGTAGAATGGTTCAATATTGACGGTGTACCCCTTTCATTTTCGCACGATGTGTGCCGTATTCCCGAACTGCCGTATGGTGGTATACTTGCCACCTACCTTAAAAACCAACTTGTGAAGTACACGGTACCGGAAGACATATTATCTAAGACATTGGTATTGCTTTGTGTACCCACAACACATGGCCGCAACAAGGCTTTTGATGATGCGTTTAAAAATGTTGAGGCGAACAGCAATTTTTTTGGTTACAAAACGGTGAGATGTGACAGTATAGCAGATGCGCAGGCTGCCATTGAAAAATATAAACCGGGACTACTTATAATCGATTCCCACGGAAAGACGATGAAAGAAGATAAGACCACTCTGATCCAGTTCGGGGAAGATTGGGTTGGGGGAGACGAGATCATCATGCGCGGGATAGCAGCGCCGCTAGTGATACTTTCTGCGTGCAGTACGATTCCCAATTGGGGTTATTTCAACCCAATCAGCAACGCTTTCCTAGAAGCAGGTGCGCTTACCGTGACAGGAACATTTCTTCCGATTGGTGTGTTTTCGGGCGCAGTGTTTTACCAGCGCGTGCTTCATAACCTTAAGATGGCAGCAAACCAACCAATACACCAGAATTGGCTCAATTATATGTCGCATTGCATCCGCACCATGTATATGTTCGAGATCCAAAACGCTGCCTTGCAACAGGTGGCAAAAATGAAGTTACGTCCTGCACAGCAAGAAAAGTTCATCTTGAAAATACGCGCGCTTACTGCAATGTTTCTTAATTCATCCATGCTTTTCAAAGCGAGACGACCAATCTTCAGAGACGTTATCGATTCATATAATAAAATGCACAAGGAAATTAAAATAACAAAGTCACTCCTGTCAATGGAGCAGTTACTTTACACTAACATCGGCCGATCGGACCTCATTCTGTTTGAAAGTTGGCTGAAAGAACACCAGGTTGATCCTACAGCACAAATGCGACAGTAAAAAAACTACCACATCTGACTAATTTCAATACCCTTCCCACACCAGCTTCTTTACATCCCAAAAAAACTTAATTAAGTTTTCATTTACTCAAACTTTCCGCGTAACAGTTTCATATCCTTACTGATCTTTGTATCCAAAATTCTTGCATAGTGTTGGGTTGTCTTTAAATTCCGGTGTCCGAGCATTTTGGAAACAGTTTCAATCGGAACCCCATTGCTTAAAGTAACAGTTGTTGCAAAAGTGTGCCGGGCAATATGATAGGTAAGGCTCTTAACGATGCTGCACAAGTCTGCTATCTCTTTTAAATAAGCGTTCATTTTTTGATTACTTAATATAGGTAGTATTCTATCTTCTAAAATACATGAGGGGTGGTTCTGGTATTGATCAAGTATAGCAAGTGCAGGAGGCAATAAGGGGATCCTGGCTGTAACATCTGTCTTTTGCCGTTTGCTGATAATCCATTTTTCACCATCAACACCAATAATAATGTCAGTACGACGAAGTTTTTTTACGTCTGCATACGCTAACCCTGAATAACAACTGAACAGGAATATATCCCTCACGAGTGTAAGCCGTTCAATAGAAAATATTTTGGAGGCTATGGTCTGCAATTCCATTTCAGTTAATGCGGTTCTTTCTACCTCTCTTTTTGGCATTTTAAAGCCCATAAAAGGATCTTTCTGTAGCCAGCCATTTAAGAGACACCGCTTTACTATTTTTCGGAAATTGCTTAAGTATTTCATGGTTGTATTATGGTCACACTTGCGAACGCTCTTTAACCAAAACTCATATTCAGAGATAAATTCATAGTTAAGTCGGCTAATGTCTATATCAGAAATCTTATACTTCCATTCCAGAAAAGACCTCGTATGATTGTAGGATGTGGTATAGCGTTCAAGAGTTCCCGCTGCGTATTCACTGCCAACAAGTACCGCCATCTGATCATTGTGATGTTTAAATACCTCCATCAGCATGTATTTATGGACACTAATCTCCTTTCCTAATATCAGGGTTTTAATATTTTCTGCAGTAACCGGATGATCATTTTCAAGCAAGTCTATACGAGCATCATATACCTTTCGTTGCAATACATCCAGATAAGAATTAAGAGACTTGGCGAACTCAGTTTTGCCGTCAACTCTGCCAGCACCAACATTCCATTTTTCAGAATCACATTTCCTTTTAACGCTTATTTCCCGATAATCTCCATTAACGGTTATTCGCATGTAAATGGGAAATTCATTCTCATTGTTTATACATTTTTTGAGGTGAAAATGTAGACCAAAACTTTTTTCCATAATTACTCCACTTAAAAGGTGATAAAATTACGCTTCGGGCGTAGTGAACTGAATAGTTCAGGTCTTATAAAGTGTTAATAACGAGTCGTTTGTGTAAAGTAGCCGGAGTAGTAGTAAAGTTTAGCACTACTCCACGAATTACTCCGTCAACTATGGCAATAAAGTGGGGTAAATACGGGTAAGGCTAAAAAGCAAAAAGCCCGCAAACCATTGATTTTGCAGGCTTTTCAGCTTTAAGTACATCTTACTTAATTGTTACTCGCAGAGAGGAAGGGATTCGAACCCTCGATACGGTTTCCCGTATACACACTTTCCAGGCGTGCTCCTTCAACCACTCGGACACCTCTCTGTTTATGACGGGATATACGGCCCTTGGACAAGGCCCCCGTTTTAAGGACTGCAAAAATAGCTTTTCAGCGTTAGCAACCGAATATTTTTTGGGCATTGGCCGTTGTAATGGCCGCCATCTCGGCCGGAGAAAGGTTTTTTACCTCAGCCAAACGGTTCAGAATGGGCTCCAGATAGCTGCTCTCATTGCGTTTGCCGCGGTAGGGTACCGGACTGAGGTAAGGGGCATCTGTTTCAAGCACCAGGTATTCGGGGCCTATTCCGGCCAGCGCATCGGGTAAACCGGCGTTTTTATAGGTTACTACTCCACCAATACCCAGGTAAAACCCCATTTTCACGATCAGTGCGGCATCCTGTGCCGAACCGCTGAAACAGTGAAAAATACCCCGTAGCCCTTTGGCGGCAAAGGGTTTTACAGCAGCAAGCGTTTCCGACATGGCTTTGCGGGTATGGATCACAATGGGCAGGTTCCGGTTCAGCGCCCACTGCATTTGCAGGTTGAAAGCTTCAAGCTGTTCGGCGGCAAAGGTTCTGTCCCAATAAAAATCCAGACCAATCTCGCCCACGGCCACAAAAGGCTTTTTTGCCAGCCATTCTTCCACAATGGCGAGTTCTTCCCTGTAATTGGCTTTTACATAACAGGGGTGCAATCCCATCATGGCTATACAAACGCCGGGATATTGGGCTTCGAGTGCCAGCATACCGGGAATGGCTTCGCTATCTATCGCTGGCAGGTAAAACCGCGACACCCCTACAGCCAAGGCCCGCTGGATCATGGCATCCCGATCGGCATTAAATTCTTCGGAATAGAGGTGGCAATGGGTATCTATCAGGTTCATAGAGCAAAATTCCTCCTAAAAACGATACAAACCCAATCAGTCCATGGGTTATTGGTTTTTTAGAGGATAAAATACTAAAATCCAATGCGTTGTCGTTTAGATAGCGAGGACTATTCTACTATGGTAGCGCCTCAACCAACCAATACTAACCGCTGTTTTTATAGGGTACGGATTAAAAAAAGTGCCGGTGTTTCCACACCGGCACAGTTGTTTGTAGTCAGTTGGGGTTAGCGTGTTGAAGGGATCGTCTTAAATACATATCCTTCTTTACTGAAATATTCCAACACCCGCGGTAGTGCATACTGCATCCTGTTCCAGGCTTTTGTACTATCATGAAAAACAATAATGGAACCGGGTTTGCTATGATACACCACATATCCCAGGCAGGCTTCGCCGGTAAGCTGTTCATCAAAATCGGCACTGAGCACGTCCCACATAATGGTTTGGAGTTGGGGGTTTTGGGTTTGGAGTTTTTGTTGCTGGCTGCGTTTGATACGGCCATAGGGGGGACGGAACAGATCAGACCGGATCAGGGTAGCGGCCTGTTTTACCTCGTGCATATATACTTCATCACTCACTTTCCATCCGTTTACATGATGCTGGGTATGGTTCCCAACAGCATGCCCTTCAGCTAAGATCCGTTGATATATCTCGGGGTAGGCTGCCACATTTTTGCCTATACAAAAAAAAGTGGCTTTGGCGCCAAAACAATGCAGCTGATCCAGCACATAGGGCGTAGCCATTTCGTGCGGACCATCATCAAATGTGAGATACAGTATTTTCTCCCGCCCCGGGATCCGCCAGGTCAAACCAGGATACAACCGGCGCAACCACCAGGGTGTTTTGATGAGATACATGGCGCAAAGATAAGGGGCAGAATATCGAACAGACGAATATCGAACAAGGAACAGACGAAGGAAGGCCGAAGGAATAAGGCTGTCTTCCCTTCGACATTCGATATTCTCTGTTCGATATTCGATATTCACCTTCCCCTCCGATCCTTGTTCATCTGTTCCTTGTTCATCTCTTCCCTTCGACATTCGATATTCCCTGTTCGATATTCGATATTCACCTTCCCCTCCGATCCTTGTTCGTCTGTTCCTTGTTCGTCTGTTCATCTGTTCTTCTCTTCCCTTCGGCATTCGATATTCCCTGTTCAATATTCGATATTCACCTTCCCCTCCGATCCTTGTTCATCTGTTCCTTGTTCATCTGTTCATCTCTTCCTTATCTTTGCCCCATGAATAAGAAGGTCCGCGTACGTTTTGCCCCCTCGCCTACCGGGGGACTGCATTTGGGTGGGGTGAGAACAGTGTTGTTTAACTACCTGTTTGCCAAACAGCAGGGAGGAGATTTTATATTACGTATTGAAGATACCGATCAGGGACGTTTTGTGCCCGGCGCAGAAGAATATATCCTGAACACTTTACGCTGGTGTGGACTTGAACCCGACGAGAGTCCGGTGCATGGCGGTCCTTATGCCCCTTATCGGCAGAGCGAGCGCAAACCGAGCTATCGCCAGTATGCCGAGCAATTGGTAAAAGAGGGATATGCCTATTATGCGTTCGATACACCAGCCGAACTGGAAGAGATGCGGATTCGTTTTAAAACGACTGAAAATCCTTCCCCCCAATACAACCAGCAGATCCGTGAGCAGATGCGCAATTCATTAACCCTGGATGCAGCTGAGACAGAACGTTTATTAGAAGAGGGAACACCCTATGTGATCCGTATCAAAATGCCCGAGAATGAAACCATCCGTTTTGTGGATATGATCCGCGGGGAAGTTTCTTTCCATACTTCGCAGGTAGATGATAAAGTTTTATTGAAAGCCGATGGTATGCCCACTTATCACCTGGCTGTGGTGGTGGATGATTATGCGATGAAGATCACGCATGCTTTTCGTGGTGAAGAATGGTTGCCCTCTGCACCTGTTCATTTACTGGTATGGAAATACCTGGGATGGGAATCTGACATGCCGGAATGGGCACATTTACCCCTCATCTTAAAACCTGATGGTAATGGCAAACTGAGCAAACGCGATGGCGACAGACTGGGGTTTCCGGTATTTGCCATGGACTGGACCGATCCCAAAACCGGCGAAACCACCATCGGATTTAAAGAAAGAGGGTTTGTACCCGAAGCTTTTGTGAACCTGCTTGCCATGCTGGGCTGGAACGATGGTACCGATAATGAGATCTTCTCTTTACCGGAACTGATTGAGAAGTTTTCGATTGAGCGCGTACACAAAGGCGGCGCCAAGTTTGATTATGAAAAAGCCAAATGGTATAACCATGAATGGATACGCAAGTTAGGAGTTGGGAGTCTGGAGTTGGGAGTGAAAGCGGAATTTGAAAAAGGGGGAATCCGTATTGCCGATGATGATGCGTTACTACCGAAAGTGATAGAACTGGTGAAAGACCGTTGTACGCTACTGCCTGATTTTGTGCAGCAGGGAAGTTTCTTTTTTCAGGCACCAGCTACTGTTGAAGTAGACGCCATCAAACCCAAATGGGACGATAAGAAAAACCTGTTCTTTACTGAACTGATCAGGGCTTATGAGTTAAGCAATACCTGGGAAGCACAGGGACTGGAAAATGAATTCAAGGAACTGGCAGCTGCCAATCACCTGAAACCGGGCGAGCTGATGTTGCCCTTCCGTATTATGCTGGTGGGTGGCAAATTCGGGCCGGGTGTATTTGATATAGCGGCGTTGATAGGTATGTATGAAACGGTTAACCGCATCAAACATACCCTGGCTCTGCTGCAATAATTCTTATATTGTTTTACTTCGCCTCAGAGCTTTTGCGGACAAATAGTACCGCAAAGTTGCTGAGGCGTCTTTTTTGTATATCTTGTTGGAAATCTTTCCTGATGAAGGCTTTGTCCAGACCGGTATACATCATTGGTTTTTTTGCGCTGATCAAATTACTGATTCCCTTCGTACTCATCCATCCTGGTTTTGAATTGCACAGAGACGAACTGCTTTACCTCGCCGATGCAGATCATATGGCATGGGGTTATATTGAAATGCCTCCCTTACTGGCCGCGCTGGGCTGGTTAAGCAAACTGGCCGGCGGTTCTGTTTACACGGTTTATTTCTGGAGTGGTTTATCCGGTGCTTTAACGATGATAGTAGTGGGCAAAATAGTGTTAGCCTTAAAAGGAAACAGTACAGCTGTATTCTTTGCCTGCCTCGGTTTTCTTTGTGCAGGTTTTCTGCGGATGCATATCCTCTTTCAGCCTAATTTTCTGGATGTATTTTTCTGGACACTAAGCAGCTACCATATTATCTGCCTGATCAACTCTCCGCACAAAAAATATTTCTACTACCTCGGAATCTGTTTTGGGTTGGGAATACTCGGTAAATATTCTACTGCTTTTTATATACTCGCATTTACTGCAGCCCTTTTACTTACGCAACAGCGCAGATGGTTATTGAACCCTCATTTTTATTGGGCGATGTTGTTGGGCGTACTGGTCTGCTTGCCCAACCTGTATTGGCAATACATCCATCATTTTCCGGTAATGCACCACATGAACCTGCTTACCAAACAGCAGTTACAATATAATAGCCGCACAGATTTTATGGTGGATCAATTACTCATGCTCCTGCCCGGCTTTTTTATCTGGATAGGCGGACTGTGGTATATACTGATGAAACAAGAAGGAAGGAAATACATGCTGATTGCATTTATCTATATGGGCATCATCGGCCTCTTGTTATACTTTAACGGAAAAGGATATTATGCTGCGGCTATTTATCCAACCCTTGTGGCGTTTGGCGGCATCTGGCTCTCAGGATGGATGAGAGGAAAATATGCCGTCTGGATCGGTGGTACCATGGCAACACTTATGCTGGCATTTACGCTGCTGATACTCCCCATCTTGATTCCTTACCAGTCGCCGGAGAAACTGGCAGCAACTTATCAGAGAATGGGCATCGGGAAAAGTTCTATGCTACGCTGGGAAGATCATAAGCAACATCCATTACCACAGGATTTTGCCGACATGATCGGCTGGAAAGAAATGGCCGATAAAACAGCGAAGATTTACCATAGCTTGCCCGATTCTGTGAAAAAGCAAACCATGATCTATGGCGACAGTTATTCGCACGCAGCCTGCCTGAGTTTTTACCGAAAACCCCTGCACCTGCCGGAGATCTATAGCGATGATGCCAGTTTTCTGTTCTGGTTACCCGATCAATTCAACTACCGGTATTTTTTATTCGTAACAGATGACTTACCAGACGCCGATGATTCGTTTTTTAATCACTGGGGCAAAAGAGAGATCCTGGACTCTGTTACCAATCAACTATCCAGGCAGTATAAAGACAAGATCATCTTCTACAGCGCCCCCGATGATTCCGTAAAAGTGATCGCCGAACGCAATATCAAAGCGGGCAGAAAACAATTTAATCTTCGATAAAATCAACTAATGAAACAGGAGTAATAACGAGAAACAAAATTTAGCAACTTTTCCAACTCCAAACCCCAAACTCTCATCCCTGTTTCTCCATCATCTCCATCACCGGCAGCCAGTGTGATGCATAAAGATCCTGCAGATGTTGTTTATCTGCTGCTTCCAGGGTAACGAGGTGATCGGTGTTGAGTGATACATGTTCGGGTGTTCTGATGCCGGGAATCACGGTAGAAATTTCAGGATAACTGAGGATATAACTGAGTGCCAGTCCTGACGCAGTGGTATGGTATTTATCACACAAAGGCCAAACCTGCTCTTTCAGAATCTGCAAAGTAGCTTCTGTAATCGGGGGCACTACCCGGTAACTCCGGTGATCATCGGCCGTAAAAACAGTATCGGGCTGGATCTTTCCGGATAAAAGTCCGAACTGGAGCGGCATACGGGCAATAATTCCATAACCACGGGCAGCCGCTTTGGTGAGGATGGGTAAGGCTTTCTGGTTAATGAGGTTGAATACCAGCTGAAATCCCTGCCCCAGGTGGTGTTCAAAAAAGAAATCAGCTTCCGGAAAAGGATTAAAAGTGATAAGCGAAATGCCCCAATACCGAATCTTGCCCTGCTGCTGCAGCTGTTGCATAGCTTCAATACATTCACCGTTCTCGAGATGATGTATGCGTGCCACGTGCAGGTGATGAAAATCGATATGATCACGTTTCAGTCTTTGCAGGCTGGCATCGCAGGCTTTTATCACATAGTCTTTGGTATAATTGAGTTCGATGGTATGATTGGCGCCGATGGTCTGCCCCACTTTAGAAGCGATGAGAACATCTTTGCGGTTACCGATGATCTTACCGAGCAACTCTTCTGAATGACCCAAACCATAAAAATCGGCGGTATCGAAAAAGTTGATGCCGGCATCCAGTGCTTTGTGTAAAGCGGCAATAGAAACAGCATCATCTGATGGTCCCCAGCCAATGGGTGTATTACCTACAAAAGCGGCACCACCGATGGCCCAGGTACCAAATCCGATCTCGCTTACGCTAAGATCGGTATTTCCAAATTTCCGGTAGTTCATTGATTCGTCTGTTAGAGGTGTAAACCTAAGTACAATTGAACTATTTTTACAGTATTATTCCTGTTTAATTAAGCGATATGCAAAGACCGATCCGTGTTTTAGTTGCCAAAGTTGGACTGGATGGCCACGACCGTGGCGCCAAAGTAATTGCCACCGCTTTGCGGGATGCGGGCATGGAAGTGATCTATACCGGCTTACGGCAAACCCCGGAGATGGTGGTAAATGCCGCCCTGCAGGAAGATGTGGACGCTATCGGCATCAGTATCCTGAGTGGCGCGCATATGACCGTGTTTCCGAAAGTAATGGCTTTTATGAAGGAAAAGGGAATGAATGATGTATTGGTTACCGGCGGCGGCATTATTCCTGAAGAGGATATGAAAGAATTACATGCGATGGGCGTGGGCAAACTCTTTGCCCCCGGGGCCGCTACCGCAGATATTGCTGCCTATATTACCGACTGGGTAAAAGTTAACCGTAATTTCTAGAACTCCGCTTTTACAATAGTTAGTTTGTGGCTAATTGCAACAGCATGCCTGTACATATTATCGGTCGAACCACTTTTTAAAGGCCGGCGCTTTTTCCCGGCTGATATCCACTTCCATTTTAAGAGGGGCTTTCAGGAATACAGATAGTTTCTGGTTCTCGTGCGGTTTCACACTTTGTATGGCATTGATATGGATAATGCTTTGCCGGTTGGCCCGGTAAAACAGTTTGGGATCCAGCAGTTCTTCTACATCTTCCAGAGTGGTATAATCGAGGATAAATTTATCACCTGCAAACGTATACAGATAATTCAGGTTATCGCGCATAAAACAGGCAATCTCCCGGGTATCCACGGGTATCCAGTTATTGCGCACATTTACAATAAATTTTTCTTTGTACAGTGATGCTTGTGGTGCAGACAGCGTAGCCATCAGTTGCTGCATATCTACAGGGAAATTTGTTTTCCCGCTGAGCAGGTTACGGTATTTTTCAATGGCATTTTTCAGGTCTGTTTCATCAATTGGTTTTAGCAGGTAATCGATCCCGTTTACTTTGAAAGCACGGATCGCGTATTCATCATAAGCTGTAGTAAAGATCACCGGGCATTTCAATGTAAAATGATCAAAGAGTTCAAAACTAACCCCATCACTCAGCTGTATGTCCATGAACAGAAGATCGGGTTCGGCATTCTGCATGAACCATTTTTTAGCAGTTTTTAAACTGGGTAATATCTCCACAATGGTAATATCATCTGTCACATTAGCAATCTTGTTGGCCAGTTCTTTGGCAATCAGTTGCTCATCTTCAATGATCACAGCCTTTATCATATCAGCGGAATTTTAACAGTGAAATAGAGTTCGTCCTCTTCAATCAGCATGGGACGGTCTGAGAGGTATTTATATAATGACAGGAGATTATCAAGTCCCTGTTTGTTACTGGTATCAACAAAAGATTTTTTCTGCAGGTTATTCTTCACAAACAGGTATCCATCTTCTACAAATAACTCAATCACCAAAGGGGTTTCCTCATCCACAATATTGTGCTTGATGGCATTCTCGATCAGATTCTGCAGGGTAACCGGCACAATTTTTTGATGCATATATTCCTCATCGATCTGCAGATTCACCTGCAAACCTTCATTAAACCTTGTTTTCTGCAAACTGATAAAAGTCTGGATAAAGCGGATCTCATCTTTCAACGGAACCAACTCACTGTCTTTACTCTGCAGTATATAACGGTAGATCCGGCTCATCCCATCCAGAAACTCACCTGCCAGTTTCTGGTTAATGCGGATGAGGCTGCTTAAAGAAGTGAGGGAGTTAAACAGGAAATGCGGATTCAGGTGCTGCTTCAGGTTCTCGTACTGCACCTGCGTTTTTTCTTTCTCCAGTGTCTGGGCCTTTGTCTGCAATTGCAGAATCTCCCTTTCTTTCTCTATCCTGAAACGGTAGAACACATATAAAAGTGATGTTATTACCACAGCAACGATCAGTATAAACCACCATGCTTTGTAAAAAGGCGCATTCACATGCAGAGGAATACTCACCACAGAACTATTCACATCGCCATAGGTATCCAGCGATTTTACTTTGAACACATAATTGCCCCCGGGAATATTGGTATAACTGGCATAGCGCCTGCTGCCGGCATTTACCCAATCCTTATCAAACCCCTCCAGCATATAGGCGTACTGGCGGTTATCTGACTGGCTGAAATCCAACACCGTAAACTCAAAAGTGAACATGTTTTCGGTGGCACCCAAACGTACCCTGCCTTTTTCTTTCAGTTCCTGCTGGTAGTAATATTCTTTGTCTTTAACACGGAAAGAAGTGATGGTTATCACCGAGTCTTTTTCTTTTTCGCGCAGCGATACGGGATCAAATGAGTAGTAGCCGCCATAGGTAAGCACCTGCAGTTTGTTGCCATTTACGGTCAGATAAATACCATCTGCCACCGTTTTCATCACATCATTACTCAACAGCAGGCTGTTCACACGTTGAGTGCGTTGGTTTACCATGCAGAGAGAAGAATTAGTGGTGAACCAGATCGTGCCGTTCCAATCCTGCCGGATAGCATACACTACATCTCCCCTCAAGCCATCCTGCGAACTGTATACTTTAACCACCTTGGGTACCGGTTTGGTGATATCGATCTGTATCAACCCGTCGTCCGATCCTGCCCATACCATTCCGTTCCTATCAGCTAGTAAAGCCGTGATCGTATTTCCGGCTTCTGCATTATTTTTTGAGGAGTAGAAAGCGTAACCACTGAATTGCTGCGTTTGCAGATCATAAAAAGCGAGCAGGCCCGCTGGACCACCAATCCAGACACGTCCGTAACTATCTGCCGTAATCGCAGTAATGGTATTAGACGTAAGCGACTGTTTATTTTTCGGATCATGATAAAAATGCGCATACTTCCCGGTTATCGGATCATAGCGAAACACGCCATTACGCGTGCTGGTAATCCAGATATTCCCTTTTGCATCTTCCGTAATATTATTGTAGTGATTAGACCCTTTTGGTAGTTCTGCACCGGTCGGCTGATCAATCAGCACCAGCTTCTCCCGTTGTGTATCATACTGATAGATATAATCCCTCGATACTACCCAAACCTTTCCCTTGCTGTCTTTCAGTATTTTAAAAACGGAAAGAAAAGGTTCCTCGCCCGGCATCAGTTTTACCGGGAAATGACGATCAACCCCTGTTTTTTTATTTTTAACATGAAATCCATCCGCCAGCAAAGTAGCTACATAGATATGCTCTTCATCTTCTACCAGATCGCGGATATAATAGAACTGTTTGTTGTCTGTTTTACTTACCGGCACTTCTGTAAAACGGAACTTACTTTCCCGGGGTTGAATGCGGGTCAATCCCCACTCGTGCATTAACCAGATATTATTGTGTTTGTCGGTGGCTACGTCATAACAAAGAATAGCGGGTATATCGTTCCGATGCACCGGATCATCTGCATAAAAACTGAACTGTGTTGTCTGTTTATTAAATATGCCCAAACCGCGGTCGTTACTGCTGATCCAGAGTTCTTTGCTCGAACGCACCCTGATACCGGAAATGATATTGGTCGTATATTTTTGGGGTTCGGCTTGGTTGATCTTAAAATTCTTCCACTGGCCCGTTTGTATATCATAACGACTCAGTCCACCAGCCCAGGAACCCAACCAGAGCAGATCTCCATCCAGTGCCACTGAAATAAAATCATCATCCCTGAAAACAGTTGTTTGCAAAGGCTGGCTGCGAATGGGTACGAGTTCTTTGGTAGCAGTAGTAAAACGAAACAAACCATAATAGGTACCCAGCCACAACACACCCGGATCGCCCTCAACAGCAGTGCTGATGGTAGTGGAGGAGAATATTTTGCTATCTGGTATCAGCCGCTTTGGGTCCGTTAACCTGTCATAAGCCGTGTAGGTTCCGGTAAGGGTATTCAGTTGCCAGAGACCTTTTTGTTTGAGGCCCACCCATACCTCGTTAGCATGATCTACCAGCAACATCGAGACAACTGCCGGTACTGTTTTACCATTTATGCGTACGGGATAGTTGCGGAAAGTACCCGTAGCAGGATCAAAACAGCTGACGCCACCTTTTTCCAATCCCATCCATATCTTACCATCTTTACCTGCAGCCAGCTGTAATACATTGTTGTCGGGCAGGCTATTGGTATCGTTGGGTTGTTTATGGTAATTGCGGAAAGTGTACCCATCATAACGGTATAAACCATCTGCCGTGCCGATCCAGATAAACCCCTGATCATCTTTCAGAAAACAGCGCACCATGCGGCTGTAAAAACCGGCAGAACCATCAAAGTTGGTGATCTTCAGATCGCGCGGAAGCTGGGCATGGGCAGTTGCACACAGTAGCAAACCGGAAACCAGCCAGTAAAAAATAGAAGGAAGCCTGCTTTTTTGTTGCTGCATGTACATCCGGTTTGTACCTGTTTTACAGGATTAGACAAACAAAATACATAAAACCGCAGGCTTAGAAAAGAACGATATACGAAACAGGGCAAAATTAAAAGGAAGCGTAGTAAAAACGCATCGAAGCGTTGGGCATCAGCCCTTGCCGATACCGGCAGCTGCTTTGATCATGGTATCGGATAACATGGCATAACAGGTAATCCAGGCTTCAGCCGTCTCATCTGTCCAGTCTGTACCCAAACCCTTTTGCATGGTCCATAACAGGGCATCGCCAACCAGTTTGTAATGGGCGGGGCGTACACCATATTCCACGTGACGGATAGCCAGTTGCCGGATTTCCTCATTCACGGTTTCCGGCTTATCCAACTGGGAAATGACCAGGCTGAGCATATCCACCAGTTTGCCATATTGCGCAGACATGTCATTTTTGAACATGGCACGGAGCGAGGGCAACTGCTGAAACAGTCTTCCATAAAAAACCTCCCCGATAAATTTCGGTTCAATTTTCCGGAACAGTTTCCAGCTATTCTTTACCAGTATCATTTGCCGCTCAGTCATTGGGGGTGTTTTGCGTTAGCACAAATCAGGTGTAAAGAAACTAAATCATCCTGTATAAAAACCGTTTGCAAAAATTTCTTTTCGGTCCGGTACAAAACAGTAAGTTATCCCGCTCAAAGAACGGGATAACAGGATTTTCACAGGATGGAGCTTATTAAGCAGCTGCCTGCACATCTTCTGCAGCAGCGATCATGGCATTGGCCAGGGTGGTGTAACAAAGTATCCAGGCTTCTTTTACTTCTTCAGTCCAGTGTTCTGCCAGTCCTTTCTCAAGTGTCCAGAGCAGCGCTTCTCCCACAATGGAATAATGTTCTGCTTTTACACCGTACTGCACATGTCCTTTGGCCAGTTTGGCTACCTCATCAATGATATCTTCCAGCTTATCCAGCTTATTGATAACATACCCGATCATCGTAAGCAGTTTTTTAGATTGCTCGGCTACGGGTGTACGGAACATGGTGCGGATCGGCGGGGCGATCTCGAACAAGCGGTTATAAAACAAACCTCCTACGGTTACCGGGTCGAGCGATGCTACCATGCCCCAGGTATTTTTAACAAGTGTGATCTGATGGTTGGTCATTGTATGAATTTATAATGATGAAAAAATTATTGCACGAAATGAACATAGATGCCATGCTCTTTCCCGATAGCCGTATTCAGGTCAATCAAGGATTGGCTTTGCGTAGCCACCGGCGATGCCGGCAGGAACCAATGATTGATATAATAGGAACTGGCAGCAATACCGAGGGTAACATATACGGCCGTTATGTACTGTACAAATTGGGTAGGCGTATTTTTTGTCATGTTTTTTTTGTTTTGACAGGACAAATCTGCTGCGATAATCTGGCGTGTAAAAATTTAAGCGGATGAAGAATGGTGGAATTGTAATGAAGCGGGGGATTTGGGGAATGAAGCGGGGAAGTGAGTGGTGAATGGTCAATTGTGAATGGTGAGTAATAAGTTTTTTGTTTTGTGTTTTTATGATAGAAAGTGTTGGGTACCTGAGGTAATCAGATAAACAGCTGCCGCGTTGTTCCTTAACAAATGCTGGAATTTACGGTTCGTTGGGGTTTGGGCTCACTTCATTAAAAACTTACTGCGTGTGGGTGTAGTATGTTTTGCGGGAGGATTGTAAAAATCAAATTTTGCACCCGAAATATTTAAACATGCAAATAAAAAAACACACAATGAACCTGATCAAACAAATCGGATGGAAAAAAATGCTGCTGGCGGGTGCCATTAAATTAACGATTAGTCTGCTGCTTTTCTCCTGTACTAAAACGGTTACCAACACAGATACTGCCGGTAATGTGGTACCCACTCCTATCGAGGTGGGCACAACAGGCGCCAATCCTGAAACCACTCAAATTGTTTACCTGCCCAATCCAACCGGAGGCAACCAACTGAAAGCGGTATTATATATTCCTTCCACATCGGTTCCCGTACCGGCGGTAGTGGTGATGCACGGTAGCGGTGGCTTATGGAGCAGCACCGATAGCACCAATACAAAAATGGCTTCTCAGTTCAAGGGCTGGATCGACTCGTTCAGGGTTCATAAGATCGCTGCACTCTTTGTAGACAGCTATACGCCCCGTGGCACCAAAACCTTTCATAATATGGTGCCGCCAAATAGTTTACCGATTGCGGCAGAATTTGTAAGGCCAAGAGATGCCTATGCCGGGCTTGCCTACCTGCGCACGCTTACGGTGAAAATCATCCCTAACAAAATCGGTCTCTTAGGTTTTTCGCACGGTGGAACCACCGTTTTAGGTACCATGGTTGATGCGGATGCAGTGGCTAAAAATACTGCCTGGTCGCAGATCAGTGCCGGTACCACTTACACTAATAATGTACTGACTCCTGCCAGCAAACCGGCAGAGGGTGGATTTGTAGCAGCCGTATCCTACTATCCCGGCGCGGCTATGTTCAGTTATTTTGGCAAACCCGGTACACCCAGCGACGGTAAGTATGTAAACTATGCTCCTATGCTGATTCACGCTGCAGGTGCTGATCCTTTGTATACCGGTACCTATACCAACTGGGATAATAATACACAGATCAGTTCTTATGATGGATTAATCCAGAAAGCACAACTGAACCCGGCTTCTGCCCCCATCACTAAACAAGTGTACAGTGGTGCCGAACATGGATTTGACGGAGAAACGGCAGCCGGTACCGATGCCAATGCTTCTGTACTTGCACGTGCACGCAGTATCGCGTTTCTGAAACAGTTTTTATATAATTAATCCCCTCATTCCTATCCCGGAAAAACCAAAGCCTGTCGTTTGACAGGCTTTTTGCATGAATAGTCTATAACACTATTGTAATCAAAGAATCTATATTATACCTCCGGTAAACGAACCCGGTTCTTTTTAGAAAAGATCCGGACAGCTACCACTATACAAACACAGATAAAGAGACCCAGGTTGTATTCAATGCCCCATTTCTTCAGCAGTATATAAATCACTCCGCCAATGGCGCAGGCAGTGGCATAGAGTTCTCCCCTTTTCAGCAGGTCGGGTTTTTCGCCACATAACAGGTCAGCCAGCAGTCCGCCAAAAGTAGCCGTAATCACACCCATGATGATCGCATACCCATCATTGATATTGTAAGAGATGCTTCGCTCAATTCCGGTTACGGTGAACATGCCCAGGCCAATGGCATCGGTAAAAAAAATGGTACGCCGGAAACGGATCTGGTCGGTGCGGAAAAAGGAAACAATAATAACGGCACTCACAACCAGGGCTAATGCAAGATAATCATTGATCCAGTTTACCGGGTGTGCACCTATCAGCAGATCGCGGATGGTACCTCCACCATAGGCCGTGGCAAAAGCGATTACAGCCCCGCCGAAAATATCCATCTGGTGCGTACGTGCTTTCAGCGCGCCGGTACCGGCAAAAACAAAAATACCCGAGTACATGATGATCTGGATCAGATTCATACCTCAAAATACAAAAGAAGGTGGATCCTTTTACAGAAGTTTTGAACAGCTTCGCAAACAAAACCCCGCCAATTGGCGGGGCCTTGTTTTCTGATCAACTGTACTATGAAAAATCAACGCGTTAGGAAAGCAGCATAATTTCTTTACTGCCCTCCGGAATGATATTGCCCAGCACATCTACCAGGTGGCGGCTTTTTTCCTGCAATGAAGCAGGATTCACATCTATTTGAATACCCGCTACCAGCGGTTTACGGATCTTTTTGACAGGTTTGGCCTTTACGGCGATCAGCAGGTTGGTTGATAATTGAATTCTGTGTTCCATATAATTATGTGTTTTTTTATTTGATAGTGCAAATCTCCTCATTCGCCATTCCATATTGAAACTTACCTGTGTTAAGCAGCCTGATCAGCTGTTGAACCGGGTAAAACCGGCAATGAAACGATAGTGCATCCGCTACCTTTATTTCAGCCATAACAAAATGAACGGAGCTGCTTACCTTTGGTACAAACTTGCTATCATGTATCATACTTTACTAACTACCCTCGAAAACCACGTATTTACCATTACCATTAACCGCCCCGATAAAATGAACGCGCTGAACAAAGAAGTATTTGCAGACCTCAACAAAGCGCTGGATGAAGTATACAGTAACCCTGCCATCCGTTCTGTCATCATTACCGGTGCCGGACCCAAAGCCTTTGTAGCAGGGGCCGATATCAGTGAATTCAACAGTTTAACCGTAGCAGCCAGTAAGGCATTGGCTAAGGCCGGACAGGATACTTTTTTCAGGATCGAACATTCGCCCAAACCCATTATTGCCTGTGTAAACGGTTTTGCGCTGGGTGGGGGTTGTGAGCTGGCCATGAGTTGTCATTTCAGGATCGCATCAGAGAATGCCAAATTCGGTCAACCGGAAGTAAACCTGGGACTGATACCCGGTTACGGCGGCACACAAAGGCTGGTACAGCTGATTGGTAAAGGGAGAGCACTGGAACTACTGATGAGTGGCGGGATGCTGGATGCTGCTGCCGCTTTACAATATGGATTGGTAAACTATGTGGTACCTCAGGAAGAAATGCTCACCAAAGCAAAGTCGATACTGGATCTGATCAATACCAAGGCCCCGATTGCCGTTGGCAAATGCATAGAAAGTGCCAATGCCGTATTTGATGAAACCAAAAACGGTTACGAAGTAGAAGTAAATGCTTTCGGTGATTGTTTTGGTACAGAAGATATGAAAGAAGGAACAGCGGCCTTCCTGGAAAAAAGGAAAGCGGTGTTTACGGGTAAATAAAGAGCTACTGCCTGCCGGCTCCGCTGATAAAAATGTTTTACTGCGGGGAACCAGCAGGCAGCTGAGTACTTATTTTTTGATTACGGTTTTGATTTCTTCTGCCACCGGATGTTCTGCCTCAAATGTTAATCCCATCAACTTCGCCATTGTTTGGGCAAACTGTTTCTGGTAAAGTGGCCCTCCCGTTTTTACTTCGCCCAAAGCAGGTGTATTGGGCCCCATGGCAGCAAACCAGATCTCATGTGAATCCTCTACGGAAGTTCCGTGTGCATTCCATTTTGATTTTATTTTATCGCCCCTGCCATGATCTGTGGTAAACAGGATGGTAGTTTTATTACGGTATTGCGGATCACTCTGTACAAAATCCCAAATCTCTTGCAACCAGCTATCAACCCTATGGGCTGCATCCAGGTATGAACGGTACTCCCGTCCATGCGCAAACTCATCCGTTTCTCCATAACCGATAAAAAGTACTTTGGGTTTACGTGTTTTCAGGTACTCCATGGCTCCATAGTGCGTAAACACATCAAAACACTCGTCCGGCCAGGCCCGATGCGAATGATCAAGCATGGTATTGAGCAGTTGTTCATTGGCTGTGGGATTTCTGCCCCCAAAATGCTCATAGGCGGCCACCACCGGCACGCCGCTTTTCTGTTCGGGTATGATCCGGTTAAACACGCCCCACGCACCAAATGCGGCTACTTTTCCTTTCAGCCCGGGTTGTTGATTAAAGAATTCAAGAATGGTGGTATTGGGATTATCGGGGTAACCATTGCTTTTAATGGCTGTATCCACATACCCGCACATGATTTCGCTATACCCCGGATAAGAGATACGGTAGGGATTAGACACTTCCACTTTGTTATCCAGCCAGCGGTTGCCATACACCTGCCCGTTATTGGCAAGGGTATTCCAGAAAAAAGGCATTAATTTTTTACGGCGCTCACCGGCATCTTCCGACCAGAAACGGGAAAATATCCGAAAACTGTCTTTCTGGTTATAAGCTTTATCTGCTGCCAGTACCGAATCCATCCCACCAAACAATTCCTGCCAGCGAAACCCATCTGTAGTAATGATAATAATGTTCTCCGTTTGTTGCGCGCGCATCATCAACCAGCTGTTCAGCAAAAAAATGGTGCATAGTATTCTTTTCATATACCCAGTTATTGCTGAAAAATACCAAAATATGACGAGATATAAGGCGTGAAGCGTGAGGTGTGAGTGCCTCCCCAAAAAAATACCCACCACTCACTACTGACGACTCACGACTCACGATTCCTGCCCGAGGATTCCCCCCAGACACTTACCTTTGCAAAACCAATAAAAACTGATCGTCAACCATCTAAATTCAAGATAATGGAATTCCGTATCGAAAAAGACACCATGGGCGAAGTGCATGTACCCGCCGACGTATATTGGGGAGCCCAGACCCAGCGCAGTATCGAAAATTTCAAGATTGCGCAGGATATCAATAAAATGCCTAAAGAGATCATCAAGGCATTTGCCTACCTGAAAAAAGCGGCCGCTTTAACCAACCTGGATGCCGGTGTATTACCCAAAGAAAAAGCAGAACTGATCGGACAGGTTTGCGATGAAATCCTGGAAGGAAAATTAGACAGCCAGTTCCCTTTAGTGGTTTGGCAAACCGGTAGCGGTACCCAGAGTAATATGAATGTGAATGAAGTGGTGGCTTACCGTGGTCATGTGATCAAAGGAGGCTCGCTGACCGACAAGGATAAATTTCTGCATCCGAATGATGATGTGAACAAATCACAATCCTCCAACGATACTTTTCCTACTGCCATGCACATTGCTGCATATAAGATCCTTCTGGAGACCACCATTCCCGGTATCAAAAAATTAAGGGATACCCTGGCACAGAAAAGCAAAGATTTCATGCACGTGGTAAAAATCGGACGTACGCATTTCATGGATGCCACCCCGCTTACCCTGGGCCAGGAGATCAGCGGATATGTATCGCAGTTGGATCATGGTCTGAAAGCGATCAGCAATACCCTGGCTCACCTGAGCGAACTGGCACTGGGCGGAACTGCCGTAGGTACCGGCATCAACACGCCCAAAGGCTATGACGTAAATGTTGCCAAACACATTGCCAACCTTACCGGTTTGCCTTTTGTAACGGCTGAAAATAAATTCGAAGCCCTGGCCGCTCACGATGCCATTGTGGAAGCCCATGGCGCTTTAAAAACAGTAGCCGTTAGCCTGATGAAGATCGCCAATGATATCCGTATGCTTTCTTCCGGCCCCCGAAGCGGTATCGGCGAACTGTTTATACCCGATAACGAACCAGGTTCTTCTATCATGCCCGGTAAAGTAAACCCTACCCAGTGCGAAGCATTAACCATGATTGCCGCACAGGTAATGGGCAACGATGTGGCCATCAATATCGGTGGTGCAACCGGTCACTTTGAATTGAATGTATTTAAACCGGTCATGATCTACAACTTCCTGCACAGTGCCCGTTTGATCGGCGATGGTTGTGTAAGTTTTAATGATAAATGCGCCGTAGGACTGGCACCGATCGAAGCTAATATCAAAAAACACGTTGATAACAGCCTGATGCTGGTTACAGCCCTCAACACCAAGATCGGTTACTACAAAGCAGCCGAAATTGCACAGACCGCGCATAAAGAAGGAACCACATTGAAAGAAATGGCAATAAAACTGGGTTACCTGACTGCTGAGGAATTTGATGAGTGGGTAGTGCCGGGCAATATGGTAGGCGAGATTAAATAATTAGTAGTTAGTAATTAGAAATTAATAATTGGGCGACTGTTCTTTGCGGACAGTCGCTTTTTTAATTACTAACTACTAATTATCAATTACTAATTCAGGTTTTATTTCTTAGCCGGTGGTGCTTTCAGAACCTGCGTGTCTGTTGCCAGATTTTCTACGCGGTAATTGCCGGAATCGATCTGTACTTTGGGAAATAGTTTTTGTAACACTGCTATATCATTTCCTTTCACCATTGTTTGGCCGAGATATATGTTTTCTAATTTGGCCAGTCCTTTTAATTGCTGAACACCCTGTGCGGTTATTTTGGTTCCCACAAGGTTGAGGTATTGAAGCTTTGGCAGAGAAGTCAGGTATCTGACAGACGCATCGGTAAGATTGGTATGATCTACCTGCAGCCGGGTGAGATTTGTGCATTGACCGATCATTTTCCAGGAATTCTCTGATAGTGCTGTATAACCCAGTTTTAACCACACCAGTTGTTTGCTGATCTGTTGTAACAGTCCCACCGTTCTCTCTGAAATCTGTGGAATGCTTACAAAATTAGCGAGCAGGTAATTACTGTTAGCAGCCACAGGCAAAACCACAACGCCTGCATTTCGGAGCGTATCCAGTACAGCCGTTCCGGCTGCTTCCACCTGTTCATCGGGGATGGCAGGTCTTTGCATGGTAACAGCGGCAGATTGCATAGCGAGTAAAGCAGGTTTCAGGTTTGCAGGCTGTTCCACTTCTTTTACTTTTTTATCGAAGCCGGCATTACTGCTGATCCACCAGTGTAACAGGGCAATTTCCTGTTCGGTTAACTGCGGCTTGCCTTTGGGTGGCATGTGTTTTTCTTCCAGGGGATCGAGTAATATCCGTTTGTATAATTCACTGGCTTCGGCATTACCTAACGTAATTACTTTCCCTTCCTTACCTCCTTTCAATATCCATTCCTGACCATCCAGCCGCAGTCCGCCTTTTTGTTTTTTGGCACTGTGGCAGGTGCCACATTTATCTAATAAAACGGGTTGAACAATATCGGCAAACACCTGGGCCTCCTGTACATTCACAATGGTTTTTCGGGCAGATGTGGTTGAATCTTTTGCTCCACCGGAGATCCCTTTGGTCAGGAAACCTTCACCATGCGTAAGGGTACCACCCAAATGACCTGCTAACAGGATCAGCAGAAACAGCACCACAGCCAGTATGCTTTTCACAACCAGTTTTGTCTGCCGCGAAAAATAATAAGCGGCAACCGAAACAACCGCCACTCCGATACCCATCCATCGGTGCAGCTCCAATGTGGCTTCTTCATATTCTCCACCAGTGGCCAGCGACCAGCCGGAAATACAGGAAAGTACCGCACTGATCATCCCCAGTAAAAAAACAACCGGTACAGCCGGTGCAATGGCAGCATACTTTTTTTTGTTGCAAAGCCATTGCAAGACCAATGCCATCAACAAAAAGCCAATGGGCAGGTGTACCAGCAAGGGGTGAAATCGTCCGAAGAAGTTTGTGAATGCATTCATCAGTTGCGGTGATATCTTTTACGGAGTAATTGCATCATGTATTCGTTAATGGCCCATTGGTCAGATAATGCCTGCCGGGTATAAGGCAAAGTGGGCATATAATCCGGCGGACCAAACTCTGTGAGTATGGTTAACTGTTTGGTTCCCTGTTTGATCTTGGTCTGCACCACCGTATCCCACCATTCCAGGTGCCGCTTTACCGTTCCTTCCCATTCCGGTGCGCGGGGATCATTTACCTGTGGGCCTTCGGGATGACCGATACGTGCATGCACATGATCGGTTCTGCTGAGTGCCAGTTGTACCGTTTCCTCCTGGTCGTGTAACAATGATTCGTGTACATTACACCAATGCGAAATATCCAGTGTTAAACGCAGATCAGGATATTGCTGAAAATATTGTTTGGCCACATGTGCCGCAAAGAGAATGCGGCTGCGATGCGACTCGTGGCAGATAATAATACCCGTTTCTTTCGCAACCTTATTCGTGTATTCGATGAATGGCCCATTCTCTTTCATCGAGAAAAAATCTCGTCCTGAATGACAGTTGATATACAAAGGCCGCTGTACAGTTTGATAAGCTGCCCCATCTACCATGACTTTGAACTGTTCAAAATGTTTCTTTGGATCCGGATCAGATCCACCTGCCAGAAAACCGATCTCGAGCTGGTACTTCTGCAGTGCATCAAATAATTCTCTCTGCGCTACAGCTGTTCCGGGCCACCACATTTCTATGCCATCATATCCTGCTTTTTTGGCTTTTGCACAAAAAGCATCTACCGTTCCGGCAAAACCCCAGTTGGTTCCCAGCACCCGTAAACGAAAGTCTGCGGGAACCGTAAATGCAGGTTTTGCGGCCATCAATTCTTCGAATGGCGAAAGCGCCAGTGTCCCAAGGGTTGCTGTCATAGATAAAAATTTTCGTCTGTCTACACTCATATATTTTCCAGCTTTTCGATGCTGGCTATTCTACTCTGAGAAATAAAATCCACTATATACTCGGGACTAAAGTCCCGAAAGAAAAATCAGATCTCATCTCCTTACCCACGCTCTGAAGAGCGTGGCAAAAATTCAGATTGCCGTTGTTGGTCGCCAGACCAACAACATCATCACCATCACGTAACAATCTCATTGATCACCCTCCCATGCACATCCGTTAACCGGAACGGTCTTCCCTGAAACTGATAGGTCAGTTTTTCATGATCAAACCCTAACTGGTTCAGGATAGTGGCCTGGATATCAAATGCCGTTGTTTTACCGCTGATAGCTGCGTATCCGATCTCATCCGTTTCGCCAAAACTGGTGCCCTGTTTAATACCACCACCGGCCATCCACATGGTGAATGCTTCGGTGTGATGATCCCTTCCTTTGAAAGGATTCTTTTTGCCATCTCTGTTCTCCTGCATTGGGGTACGTCCAAACTCTCCACCCCAAACAATCAGCGTTTCATCCAGCAAACCACGCTGTTTCAGATCGAGTAGCAAAGCAGTAATCGGTTTATCAATGCTTCTGCATTTATTCACAAAACCATAATCAATGGCCAGGTTTTCATCGGTGCCATGGCTGTCCCACCCCCAATCAAATAACTGTACAAAGCGAACTCCTTTCTCCACCAGCTTGCGCGCCAGCAGTACATTGTTGGCAAAACAGGCTTTACCGGGCTGCGTGCCATACATTTCGTGGATATAGGCGGGTTCATCATTAATATTCATCATCTCCGGTACAGAGATCTGCATGCGGTAGGCCATTTCATATTGTGAGATGCGGGAGAGAATTTCGGGATCCTTAAACTCTTCAAAACTCAGGCGATTGGCTTCATTGATCGCATCAATAGAAGCTTTACGCAGATCACGATCCATGCCCGCGGGATCCTTGATAAATAATACCGGATCACCCTCACTCCGGCACTGCACACCCTGGTACACCGAAGGAAGAAAACCACTGCCCCACACACTCTTACCCGCATCCGGAAATTTTCCGCCGGAAGTGAGTACCACAAATCCGGGGAGATTACTGTTCTCGCTGCCCAATCCGTAAGTAGACCAGGCACCGATACTAGGTCTTCCCAAACGCGGGGTTCCGGTATGCATCAGTAATTGGGCAGGACCATGATTGAACTGATCGGTCTGTACCGCTTTCAGAAAACTGACTTCATCGGCTACTTTGGCAAAATGGGGTAAGTGATCCGATACCCAGGCGCCACTCTGGCCCCGTTGCTGAAATACCGCCTGCGGCCCCATCATTTTAGGAACACCACGGATAAAAGCAAATTTTTTCCCTTCGAGTAAAGAGGGCGGACAATCCTGTCCGTCTAATTTCATCAGGTCTGGTTTGTAATCAAACAATTCCAGCTGCGAGGGGGCACCGGCCATGTGCAGATAAATCACTGATCGTGCTTTACCTGGAAAATGTGGTGAATGCGGTAACAAAGGATTGGCACTGTTATACAACTGGCCGGCTGCTGTATCGTTTCCTCCCAACCAGTTACATCCACCCAATACCGAACCCATGGCTAATCCGCCCATGCCCAATAAACATTCTTTCAGAAACAACCGGCGGGTTTCCAGTTCCAGTTTTTTATTCCTGGCTTCGTTGAATATCCGATGGTTGTTCTTTGACATGCGGTTTAGTTTTTGGTAATGAATTCATCCAGGTTCATCATAGCACCGGCCACTACTACCAGGGCAGCTGTGGTTGGGTTTTGTTTATTCAGAACTGCGCCGGCCATCAATCTCGTTTTCGCTGTATCAGTCCGGAAACTTTTATAAGCTGTCATATATAACTTTTCAAACACAGCGAGTTTTGCTGGAGAGATCGGTTGGTGCATGGCCAGTTCATACCCCCGGCTGATCTGTGTTTTTAATTCCTGTCCACCCTCTGCCTGCATCCGGTAGGCAAAAAATTGTGCAGCTTCTGTATACGCCGAATCATTCAAAGTAGTGAGCGATTGCAAGGGAGTGTTGGTACGGATCCGCCTTGGTGTGCACACTTCGCGCGATGTGCCATCAAAACTGATCATGGAAGGATAGGGTGCAGAACGTTTCCAGTACGTGTACAATGCCCTGCGGTACTGGTCGCAGCTATCACTTTTTTTCCAGCTTCCACCATTCCATGGCGACATCCAGATACCTTCCGGCTGGTAAGGAAATACGCCTGGACCGTACATTTTCTCGCATAACAATCCACTTACCGCCAATGCCTGGTCGCGCACCTGCTCTGCCGATAAACGAACCCGTGGACCCCTTGCATAGAATTTATTAAAAGGATCTTTTGTTGTTGCTTCCTTATCCAGTTTTGAATCCTGCCGGTAAGTGGCAGATAAGAGAATTTCTTTCATCAGTTTTTTCAGATCCCAATTGTACTCATACATTAGTTTCCAGGAAAGATGATCCAGCAGTTCCCGATGCGTAGGTGGGATCCCCTGTGTTCCCAGGTCTTCCAATGTTTCTGCAATACCCTGCCCAAAGAACTGTTCCCAGATCCGGTTCACAATGGTTCTGGCCGTAAGCGGATTTTTTTTATCCGTTATCCAGGCAGCCAGTCCTAACCGGTTCTTCGGCGCATTAACAGGTAATGCTCCCAGCGAACGCGGTACGGCGGCTGTTACTTTTTTCCCTTTGGTGAGCCAGTTACCTCTTTCAAACAGATAAGTAGCACGGAATAAAGAAGAAGGATTTTCTACCATCACCGGCGTAATGGTTTTCTGTTGAGAAACCAGCAGGTCATTGAAATATTTAGCGGCACTGTCATGACCCGGTTTGTCTTTTCCCGGAAAGGGATCGGTGATAAAAAACCAGTCGAACTGCATGCCGGTTTCTTCTGCATTGCTGAGTGAATTGTTGCGGTAAGTAAAAAACAGATCACGAGCGCCGGAGCTGGCAGGCAGACTCAATGTAGTGATCTTCCAACCTCCTTTCGTATCTGCTACCTGTACAGCATTCACCAGCGGACCATTGGGCCTGTCAAAGTGGATCTCCCATGTACCACCGGTTTTCCAGCTTTTGTAGCGGTATAACAGTTCTGTATGGTTCTGAAAATCCACCGCCGGAATTCTCGCAACCGCTTTATTTCGTAAGACCAGCCATTTGGTATCCGTTAAAGCCGCATTCACCAACTGATCCGCTGCAATGGAGTTAATGGCCGGCTGTCCGGTCTTTACAAATTTGATCAGTTCCTTTTCTCTTTCAGGCGCCTGTTTTTCCAACCAGGTTTTCAGTTGAACGAACTTAGTGCTGTCTTCTTTGTGAAATTCTTTTAGCAAAGGATAATCATCATACGTGTCTTCATCCCTTGTGTTATTAAAGAAAGCCATGAACTGGTAATACTCTTCATGCCGGAAGGGATCATAGGGATGACTGTGGCATTGTACGCAGGCAAAAGTGGTACCCATCAGGGTTTCCCAGGTAGTGTTCACCCGGTCAATCACGGCAGCAGTTCTGAATTCTTCATTATCTGTTCCACCTTCATCATTGGTCATGCTGTTGCGGTGAAAGGCAGTAGCGATGTATTGCGCATCGGTAGGATCAGGTAACAGATCTCCTGCCAGTTGCTCTGTTAAAAAAAGGTTATAGGGTTTGTTCTCGTTAAATGCCTGTATCAGCCAATCGCGGTAGCGCCAGATAGAACGCCAGTCGTCTCTTTCATAGCCCTTGGTATCGGCATATCTCGCCAGGTCCATCCACATGGCTGCCCAGCGTTCTCCGTAATGCGGATTGGCCAACAGCTCGTCTACGAGTTTTTCATATGCATCGGCTTTGTTATTGGTTAGAAACTTTTCTGCGGTTGCAACAGAAGCGGGTAACCCGGTAATATCCAAACTTACTCTTCGCAGTAACGTGGCTTTGCCGGCTTCAGCAGAGGGTGTCAGCCCCTCTTCGCGCATACGCTGGTAAATAAAATGATCGATATCGTTTTTCGCCCAATCACCACCACCGGTAGTACCGAAGAACCAGTTATCTACTTTCGGAACCGTTGTTTTTTCAACGGGCACATAAGCCCAGTGATCTCCCCATGGGGCACCCTGTTTGATCCATTTTTTCAGGGTATTGATTTCATCATCCGATAGTGGAGGATGTTTATACGGCATCCGCTCTTCCGGATCTTTCAGTGTTAAACGCCTGACCAGTTCACTGTGCGAGGGATCGCCGGGGATGATGGCCGCTTTTCCGGATTTATTCACCGCCAATGCTTCGGAACGGAATAAGAGACTGAACCCGCTCTGGCGTTTAACACCGCCATGGCAGGTAATACATTTTTTGTTGAAAATGGGTTTTACTTCTGTATTGTAATCAACCGTATGACCGGAGATCATAAACGAAAAACCCGCTGCACCCAGCACGAGAATAGTTACTATCCACGAAAGTTTGGAAAGACGGGGGAGTCTCATACAGCAATTCGTTTATCGTTTTAAAGTTAGCTTTTTTCAGCTTGTAACGAAAACAACTTTGCAGCCCCATTCCATTAGATGGAAAACGAAAATGCACAGATCCACAAAATAGAGATTTTGCAAATCTGTGCATTGGCACTGTAAACCTGGTGCTTCTTAGTGAACTTTTTTGCCACCCAGATAAGTAGCATTTACTTTCACCTGCAGAATAGCGTTCTCCGCTACTTTCATAATGTCTTTATCGAGTATGATAAAATCAGCTTTTTTACCCGCTTCCAGGCTGCCCACTTCTTTTTCGAGAAAACTGGCCTTGGCCGCCCAGATGGTCATACCCCGTAAAGTTTCTTCCCTGCTCAAAGCATTCTCTTTCTGAAAACCATCTGCCGGAAACCCCTGGGCATCCTTACGTGCCACAGCCGCCAGGAAAGTTTTGAAAGGAGAAATATCTTCCACCGGAAAATCGGTACCCAATGGCAACCAGCCATTCTGCTGCAGTAATTGTTTAAAAGCATACCCGCCTTTCAGTCTTTCTTTTCCCAGTCTTTCTTCAGCCCAATACATATCACTGGTAGCATGCGTAGGTTGTACCGATGGAACGATATTGGCAGCACCAAACAGGTTAAAATCATTCTGGTTGATGATCTGTGCATGTTCAATCCGCCAGCGCTTATCATTTTTACCCTGCAGGTATTTGTTGTAAATATGCAGGATCTCGCGGTTAGCACTGTCGCCGATGGCATGCGTACACATCTGAAACGAAGTATTGATCAACACCCCGGCCAAAGAATCATAGTGCGATTGATTGCGGAGCAAAAAACCAGACCAGCCTGCTTTATCTGCATACGGCGCCAGCAAACAGGCACCGCGGCTGCCCAGCGCTCCATCCATATACACTTTGAATCCATTCACAAATAACTTATCCGTTTTATACGGCCCCTTCTTTACGTACCGGCTAATATTATCATCATTATCACTTAACATCACAAACAAACGCATATCCAGTTTGCCTTCTTTTTGTAAGGCATCAATGGCATCCACATCCTGATAACTAAGTCCGCAATCGGTGATAGTGGTCAGTCCCTGTTCAAAACAATTCTTCTGTGCCGCCTGTAACCACTGCAGATAGGTTTCTTTGGTAGGCTCCGGAATCTGTGCATGTACTTTGTTATCGGCATTATCTATCAGCACACCGGTCAGTTTCCCGTTCTTTACTTCAATGGATCCACCTACCACCGTCTGCCCTGCTTCAATCCCGGCCAGTTCCAGTGCTTTCTGGTTGGCAATAGATGCATGTCCATCCACCCGCGTAATCACCACAGGTTTATCCGGGAACAGTTTATTCAGTTCCTCATTGGTAGGATAGGTTTTACCCGGCCAGCGGTTCTGGTCCCAGCCCCGCCCCTGGATCCAGGGCAGATCGGGATGTGCCTCTCCAAAAGTTTTAATGCGGGCTACCGTTTCTTCCCAGCTATTGGTACCAAACAGATCGGCCTGGAACAGGGAACGGCCATATCCCACAAAATGCGCATGGGCATCAATGAAACCCGGGTACACCGCTTCGCCTTTGGCGTCGATATTATCCGTAGCCGTGTATTTGCCCATGATCTCCTCATTCTTTCCTACTGCTACAATCTTACCGTCTTTTACCGCCATTGCTTCTGCCATGGTAAAAGCAGAATCCACTGTGTAAACCACGGCGTGGTGTATGATGGTGTCTACTTTGGAGCTGGAGCAGGAACTGATGGCAAAGAGGATGCCCAGGAAAAGAAATTTTCGCATAGTGATGGTTTGAGTGAGATAAAGATAGGGAGGAGGAGGGAATATCGAATGTCGAGCAGGGAATGTCGAATGTCGAAGTTGTAAGGTTGTTTATCCTTAAACATCATTTCTAACCCACAAAATACTCGATGATCTATCTAAAACGCTGTAATCCTCTGTATCTCCAGGTAGCAATGTTGAGAGCAGGCAGATAATGTAGAATGATAGGAATATAGTCGTGTTTTTCAAAACAGAGAAACAGAGGTTAGTAGATACACAGAGAAATTCGGATGTTTTCACTTCGGTGATCGATATTCCCTGTTCGACATTCGATATTCTCCCGCAGGGAGCAGTCTACTTTAACAGCTCACAAGGCTTCAACCCTGTATGCTTTTTGAAAGCAGCGGAAAAATGAGAGATAGAAGAGTAACCAAGCAAAGCAGATACATCTGTAACACTTAATCCTTTCTCGTACAAAAGGTATTTAGCGTGTTCCATTCTTTGCTGCTGGTAAAAATCGAAGATGGTGGTGCCGAACACTTCTTTGAATCCTTTTTTCAGGTAACACTCGTTCATGGCCACTTTGCGGCTCAGTTCCTTGATGGTAATGGGATCGCCGATATGTTGCAGGAGAATTTCTCTCGATTGGTAAATTCTTTCGCGACCACTTTCGTCGGCCAGGAACTTACAGGTAAACCCTTCTTCTTTTTCGTCAACCAGGCATTCCAGGCTATAGAGTAAGAGCTCATGGATCTTGGCATTCACAAAAATATTTTCGAGCGAGCCGGAATAACTGTGGTTCAGTAATCCATCCAGTACGTTTCTTTTTTTATTACACAGCGGAAACACT
Organism: Sediminibacterium sp. GW821-FHT12F12; assembly: GCF_058806635.1. Classification (NCBI taxonomy): domain Bacteria; kingdom Pseudomonadati; phylum Bacteroidota; class Chitinophagia; order Chitinophagales; family Chitinophagaceae; genus Sediminibacterium; species Sediminibacterium sp. GW821-FHT12F12. The sequence goes on from NZ_JBXAPW010000008.1 coordinate 142,292, forward strand.
TTGGTAAAAGCATGTGGATGTTTGAACGCAAGCACTTCATCCTTGCGGTTACTCATCTTCACATTGTGCACGAACTGGTGTAAAAATGTGGAAGTAAAATGGAAAGTAAATACATCCACCGTTTGGTGTTTACCACTGCAGTTATTGGTGGGTAACTGGTTACACTGGCCGCAGCTTCTTTCTTCACAATAGCGGTTACCGGTAGTACAATAACGGAGCTCAAGATAATTCTCAGCAGGCTTTTTGGCATTGTAATGATATACCATCATACCGGTATCTTCTGCCACCCATGAATGCTGGGCGTAGTAACGCTTGATGCTGTACTGAATGGAACCCGGAATGTTCTGCTCTTTCTCGTACAGCAGATCCATGCTGGGCTCAATACCGCTGCGCTGCGAAACCTTTAATATGTCCATTACCTGTAACATGCAAACGCAAATTTAATGTATAAACATCTATTTTGCAAGCCCATCATTCCCGGGCCTGTCATACAAGCGTCATTTTCTCATCCACAATGGCCCTGAAAATGGGGAAAAATAGGCTTGTTTTGGCCCAAAAAGCCCCTTTATTTTCGTTAGATTTGCCCACCTCTGAAAAATTGTTAAAACTCAGGACTGATCAGCATTTATGACCCAGGAACAACAGAATAGCAACGACGCCCAGAACAGGAATTATGGCGCCGACAGCATACAGGTATTGGAAGGTTTGGAAGCGGTGCGGAAAAGGCCCGCCATGTATATCGGGGATATCGGCATCAAAGGTCTCCACCACCTTGTATACGAAGTAGTAGATAACTCCATTGATGAGGCTTTGGCCGGTTATTGCAAGAATATTACCGTAACCATCCACGAAGACAATTCCATCAGTGTGCAGGATGATGGCCGGGGTATCCCTACCGGTATTAATACCAAGGAAAAGAAAAGTGCCCTCGAGATCGTTATGACCGTGCTGCATGCCGGTGGTAAGTTCGATAAAGACACTTACAAAGTATCGGGTGGTTTGCACGGTGTAGGGGTGAGTTGCGTGAATGCATTAAGTACCACCCTGCACGTAACCGTACACCGCGAAGGAAAAATATTTGAACAGGAATACAAGATCGGTGTACCGCAATATGCCGTAAGAGAGATCGGCACCAGCGATAAAACCGGTACGCTTGTTCATTTCTGGCCCGACGCCACCATTTTCCAGGAAACCGTTTACCGCAAAGAGATCCTGGAAGGACGTTTGCGCGAACTTTCCTACCTCAACAAACGCATCAGCATCACCCTCACCGATCTGCGCGATCTGGATGCTGACGGCAATGCCTACTCCAAAAACTTCTATAGCGAAGGCGGTATCGTTGAGTTTGTAGAAATGCTGGACAAAAACGGTAACCGTAACGCGCTGATTCCTTCTCCTCTTTATGTGGATGGCCATGATGAAGCTTCCAATATTGCGGTAGAAGTGGCTTTAACGTACAACGACGATTTCAAGGAGCATATCTTCTCCTATGTAAATAATATTAATACCATTGAAGGCGGTACCCACGTTACCGGTTTCCGCCAGGCGCTTACCCGTGTGTTCAAAACCTACGGTGATAAACAGGGCCTGTTCGAAAAAGCCAAGGTAACCATTGAGGGAGACGATTTCCGCGAAGGATTGAGCGCCATTATCTCTGTAAAAGTGCCTGAACCGCAGTTCGAAGGACAAACCAAGACCAAACTCGGTAACAGCGAAGTAAGCGGGATCGTGCAAACCACAGTGGCCCGTGCACTGGAGGCTTACCTGGAAGAAAACCCCAAAGAAGCCAAAAATGTGATCTCCAAGATCATTCTGGCAGCGCAGGCAAGGGTAGCGGCCAAAAAGGCCCGGGACATGGTGCAGCGTAAAACGGTACTTAGCGGCGGCGGTTTGCCCGGTAAACTGGCCGATTGCAGCGAAAGAGACCCACAGAAATGCGAATTATACCTGGTGGAGGGAGACTCTGCGGGTGGAACGGCCAAACAGGGTCGCGACAGAAGTTACCAGGCCATCCTGCCCTTACGTGGTAAGATCCTGAACGTAGAAAAAGCCATGGAGCATAAGATCTACGAAAATGAGGAGATCCGTAACCTGTACACGGCTCTTGGCGTTACAGTAGGCACACCGGAAGATCCCAAAGCCCTGAATATGGCCAAACTGCGCTACCACAAACTCATCATCATGACCGATGCCGATGTGGATGGTTCGCATATCGCTACACTGATCCTGACTTTTGTGTTCCGTTATATGAAAGAAATGGTGGAGCAGGGGTATGTATATATCGCTCAACCGCCTTTATACCTCGTTAAAAAAGGAAAGGACCAGGAATATGCCTATAGCGAAGAGCAAAGAAAAGGCTGGGTAGCCAAACTGGGGGGCGGAAAAGACGATAGCGTTACCATTCAGCGATACAAGGGTTTGGGTGAAATGAACGCCGACCAGCTCTGGGAAACCACCATGGACCCAGCCCGCCGTACCCTGAAACAGGTAACCATTGAAAGCGCCGCGGAAGCCGACAGGGTATTCAGTATGCTGATGGGCGATGATGTGGCCCCCCGCCGTGAATTCATTGAAAGTCATGCGAAATACGCAAAAATCGACGTGTAAATGAGCTAAAAACAGCTGATTTATGAAACAATAGTGAAAGCCGGTGCCCTGCACCGGCTTTTTATTTTCCCTTTCCATTGTTAACCTGCTGTCGGAGTTTAAGTAGCCCCTCAGCCCTGAAATTTCACTTTCCTGAAAAAAATTGGTAGATTGTGCGCTATAACCCATTGTTTATCTACTAACTTTTAAATTCTAACAACATGGACACTTCAAAAATGATCAAAGCATATTGCCTGAAAACAAAGGAAAAAAACGTTCCTATGCAGGATGCCGTTATCACCAAAACTGCCAAAGGTGGTTATATGGCAGGCGGTCATGATGGCAAAGGCAATAAAATGGCCGCTATCATGAGCGAAGCCAAAGCATTACAGGCCATCGCTGATGGTGTTGCTAAAAAAGGTTTCTAAGCCATAATGATACGAGATTAGATCCGGCCCTTTCAGGGCCGGATTTTTTATGTAATCCCGTGTTTTCACCTGCGGTTAATACCCGGTTTGCCAATAAGGGAATTGATTAATTTTGAACAAAGCACCATCCATGATTATCCGCTTACCCTTACGTTTCGAAGGCAGCAAAGGAGAAAAACATCTCTATGCTTTGTTCGATAGTGGTGCTACCTATTCCTGTATCAATGAATCATTGGTGGAGGATCTGGAGATATTAACCCCGCTTCATACCCCCATGCGGTTAGCTACGGCCAGTGATCATACTTATATGGAGATCAACAACCGCTCAACGCTGGATTTTTATCATGAAGAAGTGAGACTGAGCGATGAGTTTCTGGTAGTACCTGGATTAAGTGAAGAAGTGATTATTGGTGCTAATACCATGCAGAAATGGCGCTTAAAACTCGACTTTGAACACGATAATGTGATTGTTGACCCACGTGTTGCCAAACTGATCCTGATCAACCTGATCAAAAAAGACTGATCAGGCTTTTTTGCCAACCACTTCGCCATGCATATGTTCGAGAAAACGATGCATGGATACCATGTCTTTCATCGGCTCCACAATCAGCATAAACATACGGCCGGTCTGCTTCAGGCGGGCTTTATTGGTGCCGGTTTGTAAATAAGCCAGCACTTTGCGGAACAGGTCCGATTCGAAATAAGGAGAATCCGGGCGGTTAATGAAATAGCAACGCAGCGTCTCATCTTTCAAGACCATTTTCTCAAATCCTAACTGCACCGCCAGCCAGCGGCAGCGAACAGTAGTAAACAGATCTTCAACCTGCGCCGGTACCGGACCGAAACGATCCAGCATTTCCTTGTGAAAATCCTGCAGTTCTTCTTCCTTCTCACAGCTATCCAAACGGGTGTACAAAGACAATCTCTCTGTGATGCTTTCTACATAACTATCCGGGATCAGAATTTCCAGATCGGTATCTATGGTACAATCGCTCACAAAATCATCCTGTTTACTGATCTCTTCCTGGAACAGGTCTTTGAACGAAGTACGCTTCAGTTCGCGGATGGCTTCTTCGAGGATCTTCTGGTACATTTCAAAGCCGATCTCGGCCATAAAACCCGTTTGCTCGCCACCCAGCAGGTTACCCGCACCGCGGATATCAAGATCCCGCATGGCTATCTGGAAACCGCTGCCCAGATCGCTGAATTGCTCCAGCGTCTGCAAACGTTTTCTCGAATCGGTGGGCATGGTACTCATTGGCGGACCGAGCAGATAACAGAATGCTTTTTTATTACTTCTGCCTACCCGGCCGCGTAACTGGTGCAGATCGCTTAAGCCGAAGTGATGGGCATTGTTAACGATGATGGTATTCACATTCGGAATATCTACGCCGCTCTCCACAATATTGGTACAAACCAGTACATCGTATTTCTTATCAATAAAATCAAGGATCCGCTCTTCCAGTTCATGCCCTTCCAGCTGGCCGTGGGCAAAGCCGATGCTCAGATCCGGGCAAAGCCCCTGTATCAACGCACACATTTCCGGCAAACCCTGCACGCGGTTATGGATAAAGAATACCTGCCCGCCACGCTCCGTTTCATAATAAATCGCATCGCGGATAAAGTCGTCGTTGAATACATGTACTTCTGTCTGTATCGGCTGCCGGTTGGGTGGTGGTGTATTGATAATGCTAAGATCTCTTGCTCCCATCAAACTGAACTGCAGCGTTCGCGGGATAGGGGTGGCTGTGAGCGTTAAGCAGTCCACATTTGTTTTCAGTGTCTTCAGTTTCTCCTTATGTCCCACGCCAAATTTCTGTTCCTCATCAATCACCATCAATCCCAGGTTCTTGAATTTTACTTCCTTGCCCAGGATTCCATGTGTGCCGATGATGATATCGATCTTGCCTTCTTCCAGTCTTTTCAGTGTTTCTTTTTTCTCTTTGGCCGATTTAAAACGATTGATATAATCCACTGTTACCGGGAAATCTTTCAGTCGCTCCTGAAAAGTTTTGAAATGCTGGAATGCCAGGATGGTAGTAGGAACCAGTACAGCAGCCTGTTTGCCATCCACACAGGTTTTGAAAGCAGCCCGAACGGCTACTTCTGTTTTACCAAAACCTACGTCACCGCAAACCAATCGGTCCATCGGACTTTCGCTTTCCATATCCTTCTTCACATCGGCGGTGGCTTTGCTCTGGTCGGGAGTGTCTTCGTAAATAAAAGAAGCTTCCAGCTCGGTCTGCATATAATTATCAGGCGTATGCGCAAACCCATGCTGTGCCTTTCTTTGCGCGTATAGCTTGATCAGATCAAACGCAATTTCCTTAACCCTGGTCTTGGTTTTCTCTTTGAGTTTATTCCACACATCCGACCCAAGTTTATTGATCTTGGGAACCGTTCCTTCCTTGCCGGTATATTTCGAGATCTTATGCAGTGAGTTGATATTCACATACAGAATATCGCTGTCTTTGTAAATAATACGTACCGCTTCCTGCACTTTGCCATTGGCTTCAATTTTCTGCAGACCACTGTAAGTGCCCACACCATGATCGATATGTGTTACATAATCGCCCGGCTGCAGATCGCGCAGGGTTTTTAAGGTGATGGCTTTGTTCTTATTATAAGCCTGTTTCACCTTGTATTTATGGTAGCGCTGAAAAATCTGGTGATCGGTGTAACAGACCACTTTCAGTTCCTCATCAATAAACCCTTCATGAATCCCGGTAGCCACCGGCACGAACTGGATCTCTGTATGCAGGTCGGCAAAAATGCTGTTCAGTCTTTCCAGCTGTCGGGCCTGTTCTGCAAAAATATACAGTCCGTAACCCGCAGCTTCATGGGCTTTCAGGTCTTTGATCAGCAGATCGAACTGCCGGTTAAAAGAAGGTTGGGCACGGGTTTTGAATTCGATCTCCACCTTTGCCATCTGTGGTTTATAACCGAACTCAACTATATGTCTTTTTTGTAACTGCTCTTCAAGGATACTGCTTTTCACAAAGTCGGCTTCCTTTACTTCTTTCAGGATCCGCGTATCATCTTCTTCCTCATTGTTCTGCATCCGGAAACCCGTATCCAGCAAAGCCCGGAAACCCTGCATATCTGCTTCCTGCTCATCTATCTTTTCCCTGATCACGTCCCAATCCTTCAGCCATACCACCGTATTCTCAGAAAGAAATTCGAGAATGGATACTTTCTCCCCGCTTTCGAACTGTGTTTCTACATTCGGAATAATATTTACCTGCAACAATTTCCTTTCACTCAACTGTGTTTCCGGATCAAAGATGCGGATACTATCTACCTCGTTCCCAAATAACTCAACCCGGTAAGGTTTTTCATTGCCAAAAGAATAAATATCGAGGATGCCTCCCCGAAGGGCAAACTGGCCGGGTTCATACACAAAGTCGGTACGCTCAAATCCGTACATCACAAACAGATCCATCAGGCTGTCAGGATTGATGGTATCATGGGCTTTGATGCTGATGATATTACTGCTGAGCGTTTTGGGCAACACCACTTTTTCAAATAATGCTTCAGGGTAGGTTACGATGATCTTTTTATTACCTCCGTTGGAAAGTTTGGTTAATGCTTCAGTCCGAAGCATTACATGCGAACTATTCAGCAACCTGAAGTTCTTGCGGTTTTTAAAAGACGAGGGAAAATAGAACAGATCCAGCGCGTGGGTCAGGTTCTCGAGTGTATTGTGAAAATAAGCGGCTTCTTCCGCATCGTTCAATACCACCAGGTGATTCAACTGCTGGCAGTTGGGATGCATAAACACAGCACTTACCACAAATTCTGAACTGCTGCCCTGTAAATTTTTGAGGAAGAGTTGCTGGGTTTGGGCAAATGATAACCTGTCCGCCAGCTGAAAAAGGTGGGGGGAATTCTGATACTGCTCCAGCAACACATTCAAATTCATATCCGCTTAATCAATTCCTTCACAAAAGAGGGCAAAGATAATGAGTAGGAAGAACATTATAAAGCCTGCCCGACCTTAGAAACTGGCACGGTTGCTGACCGACAGGTTAGCCTGGGTTAATTTTCCTTCTTCTACTGCAAACGGTGCGATATTGTTATTGGTGTCGAACAGATTGGCGTAAAAGTTCTGTCCAAGTTTCACAAAGAGGGAATAATTTCCAACGGGTAAGGCAACGGTAAAACTGCCGGTACTGTCTGTATCTACAGAAGCAACCAGTTTGGTACGAATGGCCGTATATATGGGTGCAGTACCCTCGCGGGATACCTGGCTGATATGGGTGAGTTCATAGATCAATACAGTGGTAACCACCCCTTTAGGTGTTTCTGGCACCGCATCTTTCATCGGCATCCGGTTACCGGTTTGTTCGGTTACCCGGCCGGTAATTCCCTGGGTGATGGCCGATGAATCTGTCTTTTTTACCGACGAACAGGCCAAGAGCACCAAACTGGCGGTAAAAAGAAAAAAAAGAATGTGTTTCATACCTCACTTTGAATGATGAAAGTATCTAATTTAGTGAATATTACGCCTATTTTTTCAAAACAGGGCGGAAGGAAAATCTCTAAGGTTATGATGAAAAAAATTGTTGGGTCTTTTGTAGTGATTTTTGGATTGGCACTTTTTGTTACCGCCCAAACAACTACCAACACCCGGATCCTGAAACAGGCTTCGGTAGGATATAAACTGGCGTTTGAGGCCAATTATGCCAAAGCCCTCTCACTGGCCAAAAGAAAGGGCTGGGACCTGACCATTCTCTCACGTGATGGCAGAAAAGGGGTATTGGTAGGAGTAGATGATTTTGGGTTTCCCAAATATTACATGACCAATAACAATACTATCGCGGCAGCTACAACCCGGGCCAGTCAGCTATGGCCAGGAGGTGCTACGGGTTTGAATCTGTCTGGCAGTTCCACTTACCTCAAAAATAAACTCGGGATCTGGGATGGAGGTTCTGTTCTGGGCTCGCACGTAGAATTAACGGGTCGCATTACGCAAAAAGACAATCCTTCTTCTTCCAGCGATCATAGTACACACGTTGCCGGCACCATGATCGCCAGTGGTGTAAACAGCAGTGCCAAAGGAATGGCTTATGGCTCACTCGGTATTGTAGCCTATGATTTTACCAGTGACCTCGCAGAAATTGCGAATGAATCTTCCACCCTGCTTTTATCCAACCACTCTTATTCTATTATTTCCGGATGGAGTTATAACAGTACCCAGAGCCGGTGGGAATTCAATGGCCGCCCCGATGATACAGAAGATTATAAATTCGGTTATTACAGCGATGATTCACAGGCGCTGGACTCTATCGCTTACAATGCCCCTTTTTACCTGATCGTAAAATCAGCTGGTAATAACCGGAATGAGAACGGACCGGAAGTTGGGCAGCCTTATTATCGCCGCAATGCAAGCGGACAGATGACTACTGCCGGAAACCGCCCGGCGGGTATCAGTAGTAATGATGGTTATGATATTATTTCCTGGGATTGTGGTGCTAAAAATATTTTAACCGTTGGTGCAGTAAATGGTATCCCCTCCGGTTACAGTCGTGTGGATGATGTGGTAATGAGTGCCTTCAGTTCCTGGGGACCTACCGATGATGGAAGGATTAAACCTGACCTGGTGGCAGATGGTGTGAACCTTTTATCTCCCATTGCTACTTCTACCACCAGTTATGCCACGTATAGCGGAACTTCTATGTCGGCACCCAATGCAACCGGATCCCTGTTTCTTTTGCAGGAATATTATTCAAAACTTAAAAACAGCTCTACGGCTTTTCTACGTTCAGCCACCCTCAAAGGCTTGGCCATCCATACAGCCGATGAAGCCGGTATTGCTGCCGGACCGGATTACCAATTTGGCTGGGGTTTATTGAATGTGCAAAAAGCAGCGGTGGCCATGAATGCAGCGGTAAGCTCTAATAATGCAACTACCAGTAACCACCTCTTGTATGAGAATACTTTAACGCAGGGACAAAGTTTCACCACCACGGTGATTGCATCGGGTAAAGGTGCTTTGCAGGCTACTATCTGCTGGACGGATGTAAAAGGTTCCGTAGACAAAGTAAATCTGCTGAATAACCGCGCTAAAAATCTGGTGAATGATCTGGATATCCGTATCACCAAAGGAACCCGCACTTATCTGCCATGGACGTTGGATGTAAACAACCCGGGAGCAGCTGCTGTGCCTGGCGACAATACCATCGATAATGTAGAAAGAATTGATATTGACAGCACCGTACCGGGTCAAACCTATACCATTACTGTATCACACAAGGGTACACTGGCAAGGGGTTCGCAGGCGTATTCTTTGCTCGTTAGCGGCGTGGGTGGAACGGCATTTTGTACATCAGCATCTGGTGGCGGTGGTGCCAGAATTGACAGTGTGAGTTTCAAAGGCATTCAGGTTGCCAACACAGCCGGTTCTAAAACCTATACCGATAATACCCGTTTTGTGGCGGATGTGGAACCTGCAGAAACCATCCCGGTACGTGTGAGGGTAAGTACGGCAGATGCCACTACCGCCAGCCGTATCGTAAAGATCTTTATCGATTACAATAACAATGGTGTATTTGATGCTGCCACTGAATTGGCAGCCACCAGCGGCGTATTAACTTCAGCCGCACAAACATTTACGGCCAATATCATTACTCCGGGTACCGTTACCATTGGCAATATCTGCCTGATGCGTGTAATTGTGCAGGAAACCACTGTGGCAGGAGATGTAGCCGCCTGCGGCCCTTATGGCAAAGGTGAAACACAGGATTACCGCGTAAGGGTAATCAGTCCTTCCAACGATCTTTCTATCAGCGAAATTGTTGCTCCGGCCGGTAATGATTGTGCCAGTGGTGCCCAGTATGTAACGGTTAAGATCCGTAACAATGGTTCAATCACACAAAGCAGTATCCCCATTACAGCAACCATCAGTACCACATCCGGTACTGTGGCCAGCCTGTCGTTTACCTATCCCGGTCCGATAACCCCGTTAACAACAGAAACCTATACTTTCCAGACCCCTATCGTTACCAACGGGGCAACGGCTTATACCATTGTGGCTGCGGTTAACAAAACCAACGACCAGTATACAGCCAATAACTCACTTACCTCCGCTATCACTACTGCGCCTAAACCAGCATCGGTATCTGCGGCAGCCGGTATCTGCGGCAGCACTGTTAATCTGAAAATAAACAGTCCGGATAATTCTAATTATTTCTGGTACACTTCCGCTACAAGCAATTTACCTTTCGCAAATGGTCCCTCGGCTACTACCACTACCATCACCAGTGATAAAACGTATTATGTTGCCAGGGAAGCAAAAACAACCATTGGGCCGGTGAACAAAACCACCATCGCTGCTACAGGTGGGTACAATAGTTTTAGAGGTAATTATGTTAAAATCAATAATGCGGTACCGTTGGTGATAGAAACAGCCCGCTTGTATATCGGTTACCCTGGTAAAGTGAAGTTTACACTGGCTAATCTACTGTCAGAAACTTCTACCTCTTTCAGCTACCAGCCATTAGCAGTAACAACAGTGGATGCCTATGCCACCACCAGCACCCCTACCCCCGGTGCCGTAACCTCAAACACGGCAGCTGATACGGGAGCGATCTTCCGTTTAGACCTGCCGGTAGCTTCTGTGGGTGACCACATCATCATAACTGAATGTTTAGACAGAAACGGAAATGTTGATACCATTACTAATCTTGGAGCTACCATTTTCCGTAACAATGGTATTACGGGTGCAAATACTTACCCCATTTCCATACCCAATATCTTATCGATCACCGGTAACAGTGCGGGTACCACCCAGAGTCAGTTCTACTATTTCTTTTATGATATGAAGATCAATACCGGCGCCTGCACAAGCGACAGGATCCCGGTAGTAGCTGCCACTATTGCTGCACCGGTAATCAGTCAGCAGGGAGACTCTCTCGTAAGCAGTATTGCCGCGGGCAACCAGTGGTATTACAATGATACAGGTATCAACCTGGCCAATAAAGCGAGTTACAAACCTACCAAAGCAGGCAGATACAAGTCGGTTGTTACAGATGGATTTGGCTGTCAGCAGGCATCCAATGAAATAACCGTAGTGATAACCGCCACCGTTGATGCAACGGCAAGAGAAATCAAGCTGAACGTATCTCCCAATCCGAACAATGGGGTATTTAACCTCTCATTCGAGGTAACCAGCAAAGCGGATCTTTCGATAGAGTTACTCAGTTCGTCTGGGCAACGGGTATATAACAGTACTACACCGGGTTTTGTGGGCAAATACGCAAAACAATTGCGTATAGATAATGTAAGCTCTGAATTTTACATTCTGAAGATTATGCACAATAAAAAGACCTACCTCCAGAAAATCCTGATCCAGCGATAGCAGCAGATAAGATTCATAGGAGAAAGCAAAAAGGCAACGATTTACGTTGCCTTTTTGCTTTGGCGTCTTATCGTTATCTTTATATAACCAGATTTCTATGGCAGTAGCCAAGAGACCCGATAGATTGCCTTATTTGCACACTTTAAAAAATGACACATGGCAGAACCCTGGCGCACCGGCAAGGTGATCAAAATCGAAAATGCAATCGAAAACGGCTTAACCCGCCGTTTCTGGATACAGGTTCCGGAAGTAGACAATTTTGAATACAAAGCCGGCCAATTTGTTACCCTCGACCTCCCTATTCATGAGCAGAAAAACAAACGCTGGAGAAGTTATTCCATTGCCTCTGCACCTGATGGCACCAACGTATTTGAACTCGTAATTGTTTTACTGGAAGGTGGCTTGGGTACTACTTATTTATTCAATGAAGTAAAAGTAGGCACCGAATTTCCCCTGCGCGGACCACAAGGTAAGTTCACATTACCGGAACCGATAGAAGAAGATATTTATTTTATCTGCACCGGCACCGGCATTGCGCCATTCCGTGCGATGGTACATGCAGTACATAACGAAAAACTTCCTCACCAGAACCTTCACCTGATTTTTGGCTGCCGAAAATTCGGCGATGCATTATATCTTGATGAATTAAAACAACTGGAAAAAGACTTACCCGGATTTTTCTTTCATCCCTGTTATTCAAGAGAGGAAACGGTTCCCGAAGGAGCACACAAAGGATATGTACACCCGGTATACGAAGAACTTACCGGCAAAGGATCCAAACCTGCCAAATTTTACTTATGCGGCTGGAAAAATATGATTGATGAAGCCAAACAACGCATTGTGGACCTGGGTTATGACAAAAAAGCGATACACCTGGAATTATACGGGTAAAACCTGTTGCTTCTATATTTTTCAGCCTTCTGAACTATTTCGGTATCAGGAGGCTTTTTTTTGGGAGGTGGTGATATAATAATCGAAAATAGGCTCTCGCTTATATAGCAGTTGATTGATGATGGACATACCTCTTTGGTTCAGCAAAGCTGCATATTCGTTAATATCCAGTTGCACAGGATGCAGCATATCTCCCGGGATCATCTGAAAGATTTTTTTCAAAAAACCATTCCTGTGTGCATCAGTAGAAATGACCAGGTATCCATTGGGCTTCAAAGCTGCTACCAGCTTATCATAACAAAGAGCAAGATCCTGCACATGATTGATCACATTCATGCAAAAAATGATATCATACTTTCCTGCTTCATCCAGTTCTTCAAGAGGGATTTTTCTGAACCGGGTCCAGACAGCTTTTTCAGGCTGGAAATGTAGCAGCAATTGATATTTATCCAGCAATGAATCTATCGCATCTACCTGGTTACCTTCCAATGCAAGAAAAATACCAGCTGGTCCGCAGCCTGCATCCAGAATCTGAAGATCATTTGTGTGAGGCAGAGAAGCTGATATTTTTGTCAGCAGTTCCCGCCAATAGCTTTTTTTCCAGTCCAGATAAGCCCCGGCATCTTTGTTTTTGAGGTAACGTTGCCACCATACAAACTCAAGTTTTTGGGCCAGCTTCCATTTCCATTTCATAGATAGGTTTTAGCAGAACAGATTCAACTAATATTAGAACACCTGCTCCAGCACAAGATCTTTTACCTTGCTCATCAATACCCTTTCCTGAACCATACTATCGCGATAGCGGATGGTAACAGTCTTATCTTCTTTGGTCTGATGATCAATGGTTACACAGAAAGGAGTACCAATAGCATCCTGCCTTCTGTATCGTTTACCGATGGCATCTTTCTCTTCGTAAAAACATTTAAAGTAAGGTTTGCACTCATCCATCAGCTCACGTGCCAGTTCCGGCAAACCATCTTTTTTGGTCAATGGCAGAATCGCCAGTTTCATTGGTGCAATCTTTGCCGGGATATGTAATACTACCCGGCTATCCGTACTACCGTCTTCTTTGGTGATCTTCTCTTCCTCGTAGGCATTTGCGAGAATCAGCAGAAACATCCTGTCGAGACCGATGGAAGTTTCCACCACATAGGGAACATAGTTCTGGTTAATCTCCGTATCAAAATACTGCATTTTCTTTTTGCTGTACAACTGATGCTGGGTGAGGTCAAAATCACTTCTGGAGTGAATCCCTTCCACCTCTTTGAATCCGAAAGGAAATTCAAATTCGATATCACAGGCTTCTTTGGCATAGTGCGCCAGTTTTACATGATCGTGGTAGCGGTATTTATCTTTCACTATACCGAGGCTCAGATGCCATTGCAGTCTCGCTTCTTTCCAGTACTGGTACCATTCGCCCTCTGTGCCGGGACGTACAAAAAACTGCATTTCCATCTGCTCAAACTCCCGCATGCGGAAAATGAACTGCCTGGCCACGATCTCATTACGGAAAGCCTTACCGGTTTGTGCAATACCGAACGGGATCTTCATCCGGGCGGTTTTCTGCACATTCAGGAAATTCACAAAAATACCCTGTGCCGTTTCGGGACGCAGGTAAATGGTATCGGCATCTTCTGCCACAGAACCCAGTTGGGTAGAGAACATGAGGTTGAACTGGCGGATATCTGTCCAGTTAGCGGTACCGCTAACGGCACAAACGATCTTCTGATCAATAATCAGTTCTTTCAACCCGGCAAAATCTTCTGCGGCCAGTAATGCGTCCATAGAAGCGAGCAATGTATCGGCCGCCTGATTATCACCTTTCTCTCTTAACTGATCCGCTTTAGCCTCCAGTAAATGATCTACCCGGTATCGTTTCTTGCTGTCACGGTTATCGATCATCGGATCACTGAAATTATCTACGTGGCCACTTGCTTTCCAGGTAGTGGGATGCATAAAAATAGCGGCATCAATGCCCACAATATTCTCATGCATCTGGGTCATACTTTTCCACCAGTAATCACGGATATTCTTTTTCAGCTCACTGCCGTACGGACCATAATCATACACGGCACTTAAACCGTCGTAAATTTCACTGCTCGGAAATACAAAGCCATATTCTTTGGCATGCGATATGATCGCCTGAAACTGGTTGTCTTGCTGTATACTCATAACGGCGCAAAAATATGCTTTTAGGCCTGTCAGTAAAAGCCGAAACTTCCTGTTTTTGGGGTTTAACCGGTAAAAACCCGCTCATTCATCCAAAACTTAATGGCCGAACCAATAAAAAAATTAGTTTTAGCGCTACTAAAACCAAGCTGCTATGCTCAGAAAACTACTTGCTTTACTGCTGGTTACCGCTTCCCTTCCTCAATGGACAAGCGCCCAGCAGGTAACGGATTATCCGGAAGACTACTTAAGTCCGGCCTTTCATGCCGGCCGGAGAAATGCTGTAAGGGAACAAATGCCAAAAAAATCGGTTGCCATATTTTTTGCCTCTCAAACCCGTAACCGGTCTAACGATGTAGATTTTATTTACGCCCAGAATAAGAATTTTTACTACCTCACCGGCCTGCAGGAACCCAATGCCATGTTGCTGCTGTTTAAAGAGCCGGTTACAATTAATGATAAAACCGGTACGGAGTTCCTTTTTGTACAACCCCGCAATCCTGCCCGCGAAATGTGGACCGGCAAGATTCTTGGCGTAGAAGGAGTGAAAGCCAAACTACAGCCTGAGAACGTATTCACCCACGAACAGTTTACCTATGGCAGTTTCGATTTCAGTAAAGTAGATTCTGTGATGACCAATCTCTATAATGAGAATATTCTGTCTAAGTATTATGGACGCGGTGGCGTAGATCCTTTATCGAGAATGGCCCAACTGGTAGATAGTGCCATTACTGCCAACAAAAAACCCAATGCTGTTCGAACCATTGGCACAATACTGCGCAACCTGCGTGCCATCAAACAACCGGAAGAAATTGCGCTGATAGAGAAAGCGGTGGTGATGAGTACCGAAGGGCATAATGGGGTGATCCGTGCCATCAAACCCGGCATGACGGAGTACCAGGCACAGGCCGTAATGGAATATTATTTCAAGAAAAATGGTGCTGAATATCCCGGTTATCCCAGTATCAATGGTTCTGCAGAGAACAGTTGTGTACTGCATTACGAAACCAACCAGCGGCTGATGAAAGACGGCGACCTGTTACTGAGCGATTGTGCCGCAGAATATCATGGCTATAGCGCAGATGTTACCCGTACCATTCCGGTAAACGGAAAATTCTCACCTGAGCAGAAGATCATTTATGAACTGGTGCTGGAAGCGCAGGATTCCGCTTTTGTACAATGCAAAGCCGGAAACGCTTCCAACGAACCTCACAAAGCAGCGGTACGTGTGATTACCCGGGGGCTGAAACAACTGGGGCTGATCAGTACCGATGCAGAAATCAGAACCTATTTCCCACATGGCACATCCCACGGACTGGGTCTCGATGTACACGACCCTAATCCTGCAAAACTGGAACCCGGCGCTGTTTTTACAGTAGAACCCGGTATCTATATTGCACCCGGAAGCAAATGCGATAAAAAATGGTGGAGCATTGGTGTTCGCATCGAAGATGATATCCTGATCACCCCCGATGGCGGATACCGGAATCTGTCTGCAGGCAGTCCGAGAACCGTAGCCGAGATAGAGAAAATGGCTAAACAGAAAAGTATCTTCAAATAAGCAGTTGCTAATTGCATTTCATAACAAAGCCGCATAAAAATTATGCGGCTTTATTATTTGCAGTTTCCCCATTAAACTTTGGGTTCTTCTACCGAAATTGTAGTATTGGTCAGTACGGGATTATCCTGCACCTGCAGGGAGGCTTTGTTCTCCAGCTCTATCTCCTGGATCCACACAGCATAGTCAGTAGGAAAAATGTTTCGGCCTCGCCGTAAGGTATATACCCTTGTAAAAGAAGCCCCGAAATAGAGGATGATAGAAGAATAATATACCCACAATAAAATAATCACCACTGCACCGGCAGCACCATAGGTAGAACTGATATGCGTTTTGGTAAGATAATACCCGATCACGGATTTACCGATCATGAACAGAAATGCCGTTACCAGTGAGCCAACCGCCACATCCCGCCATTCAATACGCGCATCTGGTAATACTTTAAAAATGGTGGCAAACAGGAAACCAACTGTCAGGAATGTGATGAACAGGTTGAGGCTATGCACCAGGAACACCGCTGTATCCGGAAACTGCTTTAACAACTCTTGTCCAAGCAGATCAAGCACCGAGTTTACTACCAGCGATACCAGCAGGATAAAACCGAGTACGATGATCATGGAAAAACTCAATACCCGGTTCAGGATCAGTTTAACCCAACCTCTTTTGGGTTTGGCTTTTAAACGCCAGATAAAATTGATAGAATCCTGGATCTCGGCAAACACCCCCGTAGCGGCCAGGATCAAGGCAACTACCCCTACTACCGACGCCCAGCTCACATCTCTTGAAACGGTGATGTTCCGGATAATCTGTTCTATCTGCAGGGCCGCATCAGCACCTACCAGTCCCTGTATATTCTGAAAAATTTTTCCCTCGATAGCAGCTCTTCCGTAAAAAATATCGCAGAGACTGATCACTACAATGATGACCGGGGCAATGGCAAAGACGGTGTAATAGGCCAAAGCAGCACTCATCTGTAAAGCCTTATGATGCGAAAAATCATGTAGAGACTCTTTACAAACTGCATAAACACTTATGATATGTCTTTTCATGGCACTTGAATTTACATCATTAAACCACTCACTGTAACTTATCATTCCGAAGATGGCGAGTAGCATCACGGATGTTTTTCTTTTCGAAATTCTTTTGCAGTGCTTCTGTTAAATTCACACCTGTCTGGTTGGCCAGACAGATCAATACCCATAACACATCCGCCATCTCATCAGCCATTTCTTTCCCTTTATCAGATTCCTTAAAAGATTGTTCGCCATACCGGCGCACCATGAGACGGCTTAACTCTCCCACTTCTTCCATCAGGATGCCCAGATTGGTCAGCTCAGAAAAATAGCGAACACCTACTGTTTTGATCCAGTTGTCTACCTGTTGCTGGGCTTCATCAATTGTCATATTACATTCATTTAGTTTGATAAAACTTTACTGATCATTTCTTCAACTCTTCTGCAAACCAATTCCACCGTGAACCAACTTAATTTTCATGACGGTAGCAATGGATGTTGCTCTTTGTTTCAGTTTTTCTGCATTAATACCCGCAAATAGTTCATCTACCGTTTCTTTGAATACCGTAACCCAACGTTCAAAATGCTCATCACGGAAGGCAGATAAATGATGTAAACGCTCATGTACATCCAGTACATTGCCCTGGTAAGAACTTTTCTCCAGTAATACCGACTCCCAGAAATTGACGATCACCGGGATATGTTTGTCCATATCCAGTTTCACCACTTCTGTAAAAAAATGACCAATCACCTGATCCAGTAATACTTTGCCATAAAAATTGACCATCAGCAGCTCAAGATCTGTTCGGTTTTCTATGTCGGGCATGAGTTAATGATTGAACGAGTGAATGTTTTTATCTGTTAAGCCGGAAGATTATTCTTTGTTTTTCGAGTCGATGATAATGGTTACCGGACCATCGTTCAATAAACGAATTTTCATGTCTGCGCCGAATATGCCGGTCTGGATCTTTTTTCCCAGATCGGTTTCCAGCTGGCGGATCATTTTTTCGTACATCGGTATAGCAATAGCCGGTTTGGAAGCTTTGATATACGATGGACGATTCCCTTTTTTGGTATTTGCGTGCAGTGTAAACTGGCTCACCAGCAGGATATCTCCATCTACCTCTTTAATACCCAGGTTCATTACACCCGCTGCATCATTAAATATGCGGAGGTTCACAATCTTGTTGCTGAGCCATTGAATATCCTCCTCTGTATCTGCATCCTCAATGCCTGCCAATACCAGCAAACCCTGCCCGATCGCTCCTGTAACAGCGTCTTCCACGGTTACAGATGCCTCGCTGACCCTTTGTAATACAATTCTCATTTTCCTTTAACAGTTTTTATCCGAACTTTAGTGTAATGAAGGTAGACATTACAACGGAGATTTTGTTCCAGACAGCCAGAAGTGGGGGTAAAGGAGGACAAAATGTAAACAAGGTAGAGACCATGGTAGAAGGTCGTTGGCCAGTGAACGATTCGCAGTTGTTTTCAGAAGAACAGAAACAAAGAATCCGCGAAAAACTGGCCAATAAGATCACAGATGATGGTGTATTACTGGTAAAATCGCAGACGGAGAGATCGCAGTTGGGTAATAAAGCGGAAGTGATCCGCAAAATGAACCAGTTGGTAACAGCCGCATTGGTAAAACAGAAAATCAGGCGTCCCACCAAACCTACCCGGGCCGCCCAGGAAAAGAGGATCGAAAGCAAGAAAAAAAATACCGTGAACAAACAGCTTCGCAGGAAGATCAATAAGCATGATTATTTATGAAAAAAATGCGCTATCTCCTGTATATCGCCCTGCTGCCCCTCACTGCTTTTCAGTTACCTGAAAGGCAGCAGCCTCCTGAGCGAAACCTAAGGCTGGTATTTCATCACCAGCTGGGCAAAGAACTGCTGGAAACAGGCAAAACAGTCAGGAATATTTTGGGCGATAGTATCTGCATAGAAAAATTCAAATATTACATATCTAATATCAGCCTTACAAATGCCGCTGGCAAACAAGTAAAACTACCCGCACAGTATTTTCTGGTAGATGAGAATGAACCCGCCTCCAAAACCATTTCACTCAGCATACCGGATATACAGATAAGCCGGATTGGGTTTTTACTGGGTGTAGATAGTATCCGTAATGTATCCGGCATACAGACCGGCGCACTGGATCCCATGAAGGGCATGTTCTGGACCTGGAACAGCGGATATATCATGGCCAAACTGGAAGGTACTGCTGAAGCGCTGCTAACTCCCGGCCATCGTTTCACCTATCATGTGGGTGGTTTCCGTATGGGTATGAACACTGCGAGATATATTGAACTTTCCCTTCCCCCTACAAACGGTTCTGTTCAGGAGATTCATATTACTGCTGATATCAACCAATGGTTCAAAAGCGCATCCGAAATAAACATCGCTGAAACACCGGTTTGCCATTCGCCGGGTGGGTTGGCTATGAAATTAGCAGACAATTATCAAACCATGTTCTCCATCCATTCCATCCGCTGATATGAAGATCACCAAACACAGCTTGATCTTATTACTGATAGTGTTTACGGGCATAGAATGGATCGTAGCGGACAATCGGTATTTCAAGCCCAAACCAGTAGCTTTCAAAGTGCCCAAAGGCTGGCCGCTACCTGTTTACGATTTTTCAAAGAATCCACTTACTGAAGAAGGTATCACACTCGGTAAAAAATTATTTTATGACGGCCGGCTCAGCAAAGACGGTAATTTTTCCTGCGGCAGTTGCCACCAGCAGTTCGGCGCTTTCAACACCTACGATCATAGTTTGAGCCACGGGTACAATAACTCCCTCACCACCCGCAATGCTCCCGGACTGTTTAACCTGGCCTGGCAAAAAGAATTCATGTGGGATGGAGGTATCAATCATCTTGACCTGCAGCCCCTTGCTCCCATTACGGCCGAAAATGAAATGGCAGAGAGCATCAGCAATGTCATCGATAAACTGAAAGCAGATAAAGAATACCGGAAATTATTCAAAGCCGCATTTGGCGATGAAACCATCAATACGCAGCGTCTGGGTAAAGCTATCAGCCAGTTTGTTTTACAACTGGTGAGCAGCAACAGCAAATATGATCGGGTAAAACGCGGAGAAGACAGCTTTATCCTGCCTGAAAAACTGGGTTATGAGATCTTTCAGCAAAAATGTGTGAGCTGCCATACAGAACCCATGTTCACTGATTATTCTTACCGAAATACCGGCCTCCCCCTCGATCCGGCGCTGAAAGACAAGGGAAGGATGCGGATCACCAATAACCCAAAAGATTCTCTCAAATTCAAAGTACCCAGCCTGCGGAACGTAGCAGTCAGTTTCCCTTTTGGCCACGATGGACGTTTCTTCTCTCTCATGAATGTATTTGAACATTACCGGAAGAATATGGTAGTGAGCAATACTACAGATTCTTTGCTCACCCGAAAACTGGCTTTATCCAATTATGAAATAGGTCAGTTAACGGCTTTCCTTTTCACCCTCACTGATTCCAGTTTTCTGAAAGATCCCCGTTTTGCCCCACCTGGAACAGGTACGAATACAAATCCTCCTGCAGATATTCACCAGTAAGCGACAGTTTTGTTACTTTAGCGCGGGATCGTGAGACGTGAGACGTGAGACGTGAGACGTGAGACGTGAGACGTGAGACGTGAGACGTGAGACGTGAGTGGTGAGTGGGGAGTGGGGAGTGGGGAGTGGGGAAGCATACCAGTAAACAAATAAACCAATAAACCAATAAACAAACCACCCCTTGAGCGGAATAAAGAAACTGGCCGGACAAACGATGTGGTATGGACTCAGCTCTATTGCTGCCAGGTTTCTGGGGTACCTGTTGGCACCTTTACTTACCTATTCAAGTCATGTAAAAACGGCCGATTTCGGCAGGCAGAGTTTGTTGTACTCCGCGATCCCTGTTTTAAGTGTATTATTCACCTATGGTTTTGAAACTGCGTATTTCCGTTTTTCGGCCAAACAGGAGTATCAAAAAACGATTTACAGTACTTCTTTTCTTTCCATCCTGTTTACAACCATTATTTTTTCAGCGATCCTATGGTTCAACAGGGGATGGCTGGGCAATATAGTTGGGTTTGCAGATATACCGGTGATAGCCATTCTCACCATTGCTATCATTGCCATTGATACACTGGGGGTAATTCCATTTGCCAAACTAAGGCAGGAAGAAAGGCCCATCAAATATGCATTTGTAAGGGTAACCGGCATCTTTATCAATCTCTTGCTGGTTTGGTTCTTTGTATATTATTGTCCCATAGAAATGGCAAAAGATCCATTACATTGGGTGGGCCGCTTCTATGATAATAACCAGAACCCGATCGTTTATGTAGTATTGGCCAATGTGGTACAGAGCCTCGTTACTTTATTGCTGTTAAGCAAAGAGATTGCCATGGTTCGTTTTCATTTTGACGGGAAACTATGGAAGGAAATGATGGTATATGCACTGCCATTGGTGATCGTGGGCCTGGGTGGTATCATTAACGAAACATTCGACAGGCTGATGTTAAAAGCCTGGTTACCGGGAACTGATGAATTCCGTAATGAACAGGTAGGTATTTACAATGCCTGTTACAAATTATCATTGCTGATCACCCTGTTTGTTCAGGCTTTCCGGATGGGTGCCGAGCCTTTCTTTTTCAAACAGGCAGAAGGGCAAAATCCACAAAAGACTTATGCACGGGTAATGAAATTTTTCGTGATCGTGGTTACTACCATGTTCCTCGCAGTAAGTCTGTTCCTCCCCATCTGGTCAAGAATGATCGGACCTGCTTACCGGGTAGGTTTAGCCATTGTACCGATTCTTTTGCTCGCCAATATCTTCCTCGGTATTTATTACAACCTGAGTATCTGGTTCAAACTCAGCAACCGCACCATTGCCGGCACTTATATTACATTGATTGGCACAGCCATCACCATTGGATTGAATTACCTGCTCATCCCCTATATCGGTTATATGGCAGGTGCCTGGGCCACTTTCTTTTGTTATGGTACCATGATGGTGATCAGTTACCGCTGGGGACAGAAAGTGTACCCCGTTCCCTATGTTACCAAAAAGCTGATTGCTTATGGCGTTATCGTGCTGATCCTGTTTTTCATGCACAAAGGCATCACTTATTTTATTCCGTATACTTACTTCAGTCTTAGCCTGGGTTGCGTGTTTTTAGCTGCCTGGTGCTGGTTTATTTTATTGATAGAGAAAAAAGAGTTCAAAAAATTACCGGCAATCGGAAAATACATCCGGTAGCATATTAACCGGCTTCCTATAATTTTGCAGTATGGCGGAAGATCTCTCTATCAGTAAAGGAACAAAAGCAGAACAATACCAGGCACTTATTCCCCAGATCAAAGCACTGATCGACGGAGAACCTGACCTTGTAGCCAACCTGGCCAATATAACCGGTGCCTTAAAAGAGCAGTTCGGCTGGTTCTGGGTAGGTTTTTACCTTGTAAAAGGTGAACAACTGGTCTTAGGACCTTTTCAGGGCCCGGTAGCCTGTACCCGCATCAACAAGGGTCGGGGTGTATGTGGCACCAGCTGGGCCAAAGCCGAAACCCTGATCGTTCCAGATGTAGAAAAATTTCCCGGCCATATTGCCTGCAGCAGTTTATCCCGATCCGAGATCGTGGTACCCATGCTCCAAAACGGAATAGTGTGGGGTGTATTGGATGTAGACAGTGAATTACTGGACCAATTCGATGAAACTGACAAGACCTATTTAGAAGAAATCATCTCCCTGCTCAGCCATTAAGCGAGGAAACAGATGAACAGATGAACAGATGAACAGATGAGCAAGGAACCGAAGAAGTATTCCCCTGTTTTTCAGTTCTTTATCATTCATCTGTTCCTTGCTCATCTGTTCATCTGTTTTTTGCGCTGTATGCACGACTTAACAACCTATTAAATATTTTTCCCTTACCTTTGTCCCATTCATATACTCTCTCTACAGACTGATCACTCTTCCGTGACAAAGTTTCATCAAGTCAATTACGGGCAGGTTATATACCATCTGAGCAATTTCAGATGTTCATTTATGTAAATTATCTATTGTGTTATTCGACCAATTAAACCTTATTGAGCCCATATTACGCGCGCTCAAAACAGAAGGCTACACTACCCCAACGCCCATCCAGGAGCAATCTATCCCCATGGTTTTACAGGGAAGAGACCTGCTAGGATGTGCCCAGACCGGAACCGGCAAAACCGCCGCTTTCGCCATCCCTATACTGCAGATCCTGCACGAAAGAAAACTGGTCGGCAGTACCAATAAAGGTATCAAGGCCCTGATTTTAACCCCTACCCGCGAACTGGCCATCCAGATCGATGAAAGTTTTGCGGCCTATGGCAAACACCTGAACCTGAAACACCTGGTGATTTTTGGCGGCGTTTCGCAACAACCCCAAACCAACGCCTTGCGCAATGGCGTGGATATCCTGATCGCTACCCCGGGCCGTTTGCTGGACCTGGTAGAACAACGTTTCATCAATCTGTCACAGATCGAATTGTTTGTGCTGGATGAGGCAGACCGTATGCTGGATATGGGATTCATTCATGATGTAAAAAAGATCATCACCAAAATACCGGCTAAAAGACAAACGCTTTTCTTCTCGGCCACCATGCCAACAGAGATCGCGAAACTCTCAAGTACTATTCTGAGTAACCCGGCCAAAGTAGAAGTAACCCCGGTTTCTTCTACTGCTGAAACCATTCAGCAATCATTGTATTTTGTTGAAAAGGAAAATAAAAAACACCTCCTGATCCACCTGCTGAAAGATGCGGGTATTAAAAGTGCCCTGGTATTTACCCGTACCAAACACGGTGCCGATAAAGTGGTGAAAGAACTGAACCGAGTAGGTATTGGCGCCGAAGCCATCCACGGTAATAAATCACAGAATGCAAGGCAGCGTGCACTGGGTAATTTCAAATCGGGCGAAACCCGTGTACTGGTAGCTACCGATATCGCCGCCAGGGGGATTGATGTAGACAATCTTTCACACGTGATCAATTTTGAATTACCGAATGTACCCGAAACCTATGTACACCGTATTGGCCGTACCGGCCGGGCAGGTGCCAGTGGCATCGCATATTCTTTCTGCGATCAGGAAGAAAAAGAATTTCTGCGTGATATACAGAAACTGATCACCAATACAGTGCCGGTAGTTACCGAACACCCGTATGCGATGAGCGATACCTCACTCAGCACCTATAAATCACTGCCGCAAAAACCTGCGCAAAGCCAACGCCAGAACGGTAACAGACGTTCTTTCCGCGGAGGAGATGCCAGGAGATATGCCGGCAACCAGACAGCCAACAGAGGTAAATAAGTAAATTTTCCCCAGCGGTTCTGCCCTATCGGTTAGCCGGTAAGTGCAGAACCGTTTTTTTTGTGAAACTGATCCCATCAAACTGAGCTACAATTTGACATGAGCTGTTTCTATCTGCGCAAAAAAAACTAATTTCAGGGTCAAATTCAGGAAATGAAAAAGGTGCTTATCAGCGGGCTCGTGGCAGGTGTTATTTTGTCGGTCTTCTCATATGGTGGATTGTTTCTGGCCGTAACCATCCCGATGATGAAACCTTTTTTTGTAGAGTACCTGAGTAATGTATTTATCTCAGACAGATCGAGAGACTTCTTCTTCTACTCGCATGCCCTGCTCATCAGTATGGCACTTTCCTGGTTCTGGGAGCGTTCTAAAAAAGTATTTCACGGTCATTTTATTCTCCGCGGCCTGGAATTCGGTTTAGCCTATACCATTGCCGGCCTGCTGCCCATCCTCTGGATGACCTATAGCCAGATAGATGTATCCCAAACCATGGTCCTCTCCTGGCTGGGTTTCGGTTTCTTACAATCCTGTGCGGCGGGAATTATTTTTGCGAAAATGAATCCTTAACCGAGCGGTTTCAGGTTCAGCTTAAATTCTACACTTAACTCATCTTTGGCTTTGATGATACCACCCAGTTTGCTGGGGGGATTGAGGTTAAAGTCCGAGAAATTGATTACCCGGTCTCCTTTCAGGTGTACCATTTGTCCGCTGCCTATCGTAAACAGGTAATTGATCTCAAATCTTTTGGTAACACCGGCCAGATCAATATCTACCACTCCGGTAATGCGTGTTGGGTTTTTGAAATCAGGAAAACTGTTGATGGAGATAAACCGGATAGACAAATGCGGATACGTCTTTGCCTTCAGCGTTTTCCGCAGATCATTCGTCATCATTTTATTGTGGCAATCGAAAGATTGTATGTCCAGCTTCAATCTTCCATTCATGGGCAATACCTGTCCGCGGGCGGCTGTTCGGCTGCAGGCCAGGGTATCGGGCAGGGAATAATTGGTGATTTCACACTGGAAAGTATTGATATTGGTACTGCCATTCACGGCCAGACTGCTACCTGGCATCACCACCCAGCTGGTAATAGTCGTATCCGGAGCGTTAAACCCGGGTAATACAAATAATAATATCAGGTAAAGCCAGTTCTTTCTCATAGTGCCCCGCCACTTTCTGTTTGCTAAAAAAACGATAGCCGAATGAAATTAATTCATCCGGCTATCATACACTATAAAAAAACCCAATTATTTAAAATCCTACGATCGCTTCAATCACATATCCGTTGAATTTACCACCTGCACGATAATCAGTGGTAGGGAAATCCAGGTATTTCTGGTTAACGATCTCAGCTTTCAGCAGCACGTTTTTGGTCATGAACCAACCGGCAGCAAAAGCAGTTCTGTTCACTTTGATATCGCTGGTAAAATTGGCTAATCTGGCACTGGCAGTGTTGTAACGGATACCGGCAAACAGATTTTCTGCTTTACCGAAGCGATATACACCTTCTACTGCAAACTGGCTGGCTTTTCTGTCATCAACCTCAGTTTTGGTTCTGCCTTTAGAGAATTCATAGGTAGTGAACAGTTCAAATCCATACGCTTTCAGGAATGCATTGAACATGGTAGCAGACATTTTTTTGCTGAAACCCGGGTTCAGGCGGCCAGAGAAAGCAACGGCAGTAGAAGCAGGTAATGCACCTGGTACCCCTTTTTCCATTACGTTCTGGTAGTTAGAACCGGTACGGTCGCCACCATATAAGGTAAGACCACTACCTGCATTACTGTAATTGGTATAATGGCTCACTGCAAAACGAACCCTTACATCTTTATCTACTTTGGCATCATAACTACCTTTGAAGTAGATAGAAGGATTTTTCCTTACGTTAGGATCCTGAGTAGTGGCTATGGCAGAATCCACATTTCCTTTGATCATACCGTTGGTGATACCGATCATACCCATGAAGCCGTTTTTCTGAACATATACCTCACCACCGATTTCTGTAGCAAACGCATCCATGATATAGTTATCCATGAACGGATTGTATAAAGTCTGACCACCATCTGATCTGCGGAAGTGCTGGTCGCCATAGTTCACTTCAAAGTGACCTACTTTCAGGGTAACCAGTTTCATCACATCATCCCAGAATTTTCCTTTAAAAGGTACTTTATCGAACTGGATATAACCACCTTTTACCCAGGTTTCGTTGTGGTGACGGGAAGAGAGGTAGCTGGTCACATTCATAGCGATACCATCAGCCAGCTGTACATCCATGTATAAGTTAGCCTGAGCTGTCATAAATCCTTTACTTAATGGATAGAGACGGTTAGCACCGGTACCGGTATTATTCAAAGCGGCATTCTCGTGTTTCAGGTTCTGGAACTGCATGGTAAAACCTGAACCCCATCTGATCTTCAGTCCTTCAAACTTAACTGAATCAGCTTTAGAAGTTTCAAACTGGTTGATACCACTCTGGTCGTATGCACGGAAGTGTCCTATTTTTGGTTGTTGTGCGTTAAGGGCCACAGGTAGAACCCCGATCAAAACGAAACCAAGCATTGTTTTTAACCTGTTAATTTGCATTTTCATAAAAATGGTTTTGGGTTTATAAACAATAGTGTTATTGTTTAGTGTTATAGGTTTGTTTCTTACTTATTTACTGAGTGTGAAATCGAATTTCAGGGTAACATCGTTTCCTGTTTTAATGGTGCCCATCATAAAACTGGGCGGAACCATTCCAAACTCTTTCATGCTGAGTTTTTTAGACCCCATTACAGTAACTGTTTTATCGGGATGTACTTTACAGTTAGCAGTTACTTCTGCATCCAGTGTAGTACCCGCGATGGTTAATTTACCCACGGTTTTTACCAGGTAATCTGTACCACTGATTAAAGAAACCGTAGAAGTTGCCGCAACATAAGTGATAGTTGGGTTCTTGTCAGTTTTCAGGGCTTTATAGGCGTTCTTGTCCATCGCACCTTTACCACTTTTCAGTTCTGCGGTATTGGTAGAAAAAGACAGACCATTTAATGCGGTTAAAGCACCGGCTGTATTCAGGGTAATAGTGGCTTCACAATTGCCCTGTGCAGATTTCATATCCCAATCGTGAAGGGTAGATGTTCCGCTAACAGTTAAAGACGCATTGTTTCTGTTAGTGTACTTAACCTGGGCAAAAGCTCCCATAAACAGGATGAGCCCCAGACCCAGTGCGAAGATTTTTTTCTGTGTAGGTTGTAGTACGTTTTTCATAATCTTTTTTTTTAGTGTATTACTAAAGTAGTGGTTGGTTGTTTTGTTCTTCTTACTTTCTTACACAAACTTATAACGCTATTGAGAGCGTGAATATGATATACATCAAACGTTTTTATGATTTATATCATACTTTGGTTTTTCCGTAAATTATTTTTCATAGATTTTCAGTTGCAATCAAATGAATACCAGCAGTTTGCTATTCATTTTAACACTTTCAGGCACCGGACTCCCTTTGTAATGGAACTGTCATTTTATAATAGTTCAGTTCCATGAATGCATATGAAACTTGCAGTAAGTAGGATAAAAGAGGCAGCTTCTGCAGATATACCTGATTAATAAAGGCAGAAAATGAAGGGAGTATCTAAGAAACGTGGAATTCGCTTATTTTAGTATATATGTTACCAAGAAATCTTTTCCTGACAGCCAGTTTATGTATCAGCAGTGCTTTATTCAGCCAGCAAAAAAATACGCAGGCTTCTTATTTTCCGCCACCACAGGTATGGGAAACCAGACAACCTGCAGAACTGGGAATGAATCCTGGAAAAATCAATGAAGCCATTGCTATAGCCAAAGCAGCTGAAAGCAAAAATCCACGTAACATGGAGATCAGTCATTACCAGAGTTTCGGTAAAGAACCCTTCGGAGAAGCCATCGGTCCATTTGCAGAACGTGGTGAACCTACCGGACTGATCATTTACAAAGGTTACATCATCGCCAGTTGGGGCGAACCCCAGCGTTGCGATATGACGCATAGTGTAACCAAAAGCTTTTTATCATCTGTAGTAGGACTGGCCGTAGACCAGGGACTGATCCGGAATGTGAACGATACAGTAGCACCTTATGTTCCGCCCATTGAATTATACACCCCCCTTCCGGTAAACAGACCCGCAGAACTGTTTGGTCAGCCACAATTATTACGCTTGTTTGATACAGAGCATAACAGAACCATTACCTGGAATCATCTCTTACGCCAAACCAGCGATTGGGAAGGTACCCTATGGGGCAAACCCGATTGGGCCGACCGGCCCGACCCCGATCCGGCTAAATGGCACAACCGTAAAAGGAATACACCCGGCAGCTCCTGGGAATACAATGATGTAAGGGTAAATGTACTGGCACTGGCCGCTACCAGTGTATGGCGCAAACCTTTGCCTCAGGTACTGCAGCAATATATCATGGACCCCATCGGAGCCTCCCATACCTGGCGCTGGACAGGTTACCGCAATGCCTGGATTGTACTGGATGGGCAGGCTGTTCAATCGGTTAGTGGTGGCGGACATTGGGGCGGCGGCATGTTTATCAACGCCTATGATATGGCCCGTTTTGGCCTGCTCACTTTACACAAGGGCAACTGGAACGGCAAACAATTGCTGAGCGAGCAATGGGTAAAACAGGCGCTTACACCTACCCCGGCCAAAACAGATTACGGCTATATGAACTGGTTTCTCAATACCAATCAGAAAATGCTGCCCGATGCGCCGGCTACCACATTCATGCATATCGGCAATGGCAATAACCTGGTATATGTAGACCCCGAACATGAACTGGTAGTGGTGGTTCGCTGGATTGCGGATAACAAAGCCATGAACCAGACCATTAAAAAGATCCTGGAGTCGATTCAGCCTTAAATGCCGATCTACCCGGTTCTTTTTATCCTACCGACCAAAAAAATGCCGGTTTTTCCCAAATCCCCCTATTTTTGCGCCCCTGAGCGGATGTGGCGAAATTGGCAGACGCACTAGACTTAGGATCTAGCGCCGCGAGGCGTGTGGGTTCGACCCCCTCCATCCGCACTGATTGTTTTCAATCTTTCATTCAAAACCCGCTTTGGCGGGTTTTGTGTTTTTTGAGTGATTTGCGTAATATCTGCTTGCAGGTAGTGAGTAGAAGTTCTGTATACTTATCTGTCTACTCCTTTCCATTAAAATTGTTTCATTACCTCTTGCATGAGCTTAACAAGGGAGATAGCGGTGACACCCCCTCCCAGAGAAAACTGATCTGTTCCGGAATACACCACATAACTCCTTTCAGGTTTGATATCATCACACGCAATGTGAAAACCTTTGCTTACCACCGGAGAAGAGCTACGTTTAATTTCAATGGCCCACTTTTCTGCACCCGAAAATTCTAATACAAGGTCAATTTCTGCACCGCCGGGTGTACCATAATAATAGGGTTGTACGCCTGGTGGTGCTACCGAGAGAATGTTTTCAATCACAAACCCTTCCCAACTTCCACCTACTACCGGATGGCCGAGCAACTGATTATGGTCTGCGATGTTAAGTAAGGCATGGACGATACCGCTGTCACGCACATAAATTTTGGGTGAGCGAACCAAGCGCTTACCGATATTAAACGTCCATGGTTTCAGGCGGCGGACGAGTAATAAGTCTGTCATCAAATCCAGATAACGACCGATGGTAACACCACTCACATCAAGGTTTCTACCTAAGTTAGCCGAATTCAACACAGTGCCCTGGTGATGAGCCAGCATTGTCCAGAAACGTTCTAGTGTTTCCGCCGGTATCCGGGGGCCCAGTTGCGGGATGTCACGTTCCAAATAGGTTTTGATAAAATCACGTCTCCATTCCAGGCTATTTTTTTCTGAAGTAGCTAACAGACTTTCCGGGAATCCCCCACGACGCCAAAGTGTATGCATATCATGGGAATACTCTAATTGATTAATACCAAAAAGTTCCAGATAGGCAATCCTACCCGCCAGCGATTCGCTTGATTGACGCAGCAGATCAATGGATGCTGACCCCAGAAACAGAAACTGACCGCTTTTATTACCCTTGCGCCGTTCCTTATCAATAATTCCCCTTAACGGAGCGAATACTTCCGGTAATCGCTGAATTTCATCCAGAATAATCAGTTTATCCCGATTGGCATTGTGAAAGCTCACGATATCTCGCACTTTTTGCAAATCCAGACTGCTTTCCAGATCCAGATATACGGATGGCATTGTTTCTGCTACCTCCAGGGCAATAGTCGTTTTGCCTACCTGCCTGGGGCCTATTAAGGCAACAGAAGGGCTTCGCTTAAGTGCTTTACGGATGGTATTTGCCAGTTGGCGTTTAATCATGTATGCAAATCTAACATAAAATGTTAGATTTGCATAGTTACAAAATGGAACCGGATCTCTTTTTCCGTACATGAGCGGATGTGGCGAACTTAGCAGAGGCACTATACGTAGGATATAACACCGCGAGATGTGTGGGTTCAACCCATTTAGTTTCTACTAATTGATCATCAATCTGTTATACAACTAAATTACTCCCTCATTTCTGCTAAAACCAAAATATACAATTCTGAACTAAAAAAAGTCTCAGGGTAAAAACCAATGTTAGCTAAATAATAACTACTTTATTTGTTATATGTTTCAAAAGTTTGTAATTACATTCAGGATTTGCCTACTGATTATAGTTTCTTATCAGACTCTTTTTGCCCAAACTTTTGATTCCATCCTTGCAAAAGCCCAACAAAAATATCCTGATGGAAGTA
The DNA here is from genome assembly GCF_058806635.1 of Sediminibacterium sp. GW821-FHT12F12. Lineage (NCBI taxonomy): Bacteria > Pseudomonadati > Bacteroidota > Chitinophagia > Chitinophagales > Chitinophagaceae > Sediminibacterium > Sediminibacterium sp. GW821-FHT12F12. The sequence goes on from NZ_JBXAPW010000008.1 coordinate 173,393, forward strand.
TCTATTGCCAGTCAAATAAACAACACTATGCCGCCGGCGAAACAATATATCTGAAGGCTTACCTGAAAACCGGGGCTACTAACGTTGGTTCCAACATAAAATTTAAACTATTAAAAGCGACTGGTGATGTCATCACTGAATTTACTGGGCCAATTCTCTCCCAAACGGCTATCGGCACTTTACATATACCCGAAAATCTTTTAGAAGGCAGGTATTTCATCTTTTGCTATACAGACGCAGCATCCGCCTTTAAAGCAAAAACCCTTAGCTACACCGAGGCTATTATCATTACTTCAAATAAATACCCCGACCTGGAAATACGAGCAAAACCATATTATCGAGAATCACATATCAGCTGGAAATTCGAGAATAATAAAGTTTTAAATGGTATAGAGAATGATATCTATTATTTATCCCGCGATCAGTTCGGTTATCCCCAAAAAACATCAGCATTTATTTTGAATGCAAGAAAGGATACGATTTGCTCGGGTCAGTCAGATGACATAGGAACTGGCAAACTGTTTTTTACACCTGAGCCAGGACAAAAATACCAGGTTGGCTTTATGACATCCGGAGATACCACTATTTCCGACATAAAAAAGGAAGCAGAAGAAGGAGTTAGTCTTTCCGCCTATTTACAAGACGATGCTTATATCATAGAAACCAAAAGCACCAGAGGGAATACCGCAACACCGAAACAGCTTATTGGGATAAATGGACTTAATAAACTATTTAAATTTGAATTTCAAGGACCAAGAATAGACCACAAAGTAAGATTACCCATAAAAGATCTTGAAAATGGGATAGCTACTCTTTTACTATTAGATGGTAACCAGGAAGTGCTTGCTGAAAAAAAGATTTTCGTGTTCACTGAAAACAGTAAAGCACTTAATCAGACACTATCGAACCTGACATCCCCGGATATAGATTCTGCCAATATTGTAAAAGAATGGAATAATAGCAACATTGAAGATGCTAGTATTTCGCTCATGAGTGAGCGAACAGAAGAATATTTCTCCTACCCAACAAAAAATATCACCGAGACACTCCTTTTGTTAAATTATCTTAATGAACCTCTAATTCTTCCAAAAGACTATTTCCAGTTTATTACACCTACATCGATCCAAAATATTAATGCCTTACTTGCGAGTGTTAATCTGAATATACCTCAATTTGAACAGCTTCTTACTGATAAATATGGCCCTGATTCGAAGAAAAAGATATCTGACTACCTGGAGATATATGTGAGACCAAAAGAAAATAAAAAATCATTTAAAGCAGACAACCTCAATTCGGTTTTTGTTGACAGGAGTAATAACAAGGACTTCTCTATTTTTCAAAAAAATGCAGAAAATATTTATTCGCTAAAAGGAGGCATTTTTTTTGATACAGTGAAAGTTTATTTCTCCGATAGAGCTGGCAGTGAATCTGCAAAACCAGCAACAGAATTTGTACTAGATTCTGTTGCCGGGCTGCATTTTACACACGAAGGACTTTGGATACCTGCAGATTCAAGTAGATTTGAATCTCCGATTATTACACACAGTAAACCTACCAAATCGCTCCAAAATATTGAAATAAAAAATACCATTCAGGATTCCAGCAGAAACCTAAACGAGGTTACGGTAGTTTCTACAATCACATTAAGACAAAAAACAAAGCTTTTAGACAAAAGATATACGAAAGGATTATTTAGTGGACAGGCAGATAAGGTTTTGGATCTTGTTAACGAACCATATGGCGATTTTAGTTTGTCTGTCTGGAATTATATTATGCTATCATATCCCAATACAATTGCAAGAAACACCACCCACAGTTGGACATTTTACTTAAATGAAGGCATCGTTAGCAGAGAAGAATTAATGAATATATATGTAAAAGATGTAGCACTCGTGAAAATATTTTTATTGGGCATGGCCGGCAGGCCTTCCATTGTTGTGTATACTAAAAAAACAGAAGATTTACCCGGCCAATATCTTAATAGCACTACTAACCCTTTTATAACTCTCGCGGGTTATTCAATAGCGATGCCTTTTATTGAAGAAGCTAATACTAATTTAGGAAAAAGTAATACACAGATAGCATTACAATGGATACCCTATTTAAACGAATCAGACTTATACACTTCACTTCAGAAAACCAAGCAAAAAAATACTAAGATTCCCCGAAAGACTACCATTCTCATTCAAGGAATCTTAGTAAACGGGAATAGTTTTTTCTTTAAAAAAATATTGCCCTAACGCTCAACTACTAACCCACAGTTTGCCACTAAGAATTCGGAGGCACCCCTCCATCCGAACCAACTTATTCAAACAAAAGGCTCACGGTGTGAGCTTTTTGTTTTTAGCGATCTGGAACACTCTCGAGAGGTTAAACCCGAAACGTAATTCTCCTTTGGACCAGCTATTGGTAGTTTCTGTAATGAAAGCACGTTCATTCATTCCCGCTGCATTGGACACATGCAGCTGAAATACGTGTCCGCCGGTTTCAATATCTACCCCCACAGACAGCGGATGGTAATTGATTCCTTTTTCAATGCCGTTTACCACATAAAAATAATCCCAGGTAAGTGCCATCCGGTTAGATACTTTGGCGCGGCCACCAAAACCTACTGCATAAATATCATTGGGCTGAGTTTGCAGGGCCACGAGGTTATTATGCACTAATGTTGGCGATAACTGCAACGTAAAGCCTTCACTGATCTTGCGGCCAATGATGGTCTGAAAATAATAGGCCAGCCGGGAAGAAAAATAATTCTTGATGGTAGGATCGGCCCAGGGTAAGGTATTCATTGTCATTCCTCCCACCAAAGCTACAGTAACCGGAAAACTGCCCTCGCCGGTGCTTTGTTGAAAGGGTGCATATTTCACATATCCATCCAGTTCTTTTTTAAAAGTGCTGCGGCCAAAACCAAACATCAGGTTCCTGCGCAAACCAAAATCAAAACCCATGCGCATACTGGCCTGGTCAAGACCGAATAAATTATCAAAACCCTGACTCACCAATCCAAAACGGTGCAGGATCCGGAAGTCAAGTGTACCCGGTGCCAGAAATTCCATCGAGTGCCCGTTAATTACCCGCGGTGATTTAAAGGCATATTTTACATATTCTTTCCTGGGCTTGTCTTCGCCCACCAGCTTCAGCAGGTCCGTTTCCTGGGCGATTATTTGAGTAGTGGATAAGCCCAGCAGGCATATCAACAATATGGTATTCTTTCTCATACATGTTTTTTAGGGGGTACGAATTATTTCAAAGGATCCAGCAAACAGTCTACCGTGATCTTGGCGGTTTTAGCTACTTTATCTGCCACCAGTTGCGGAATGGTAACACCATAATCGGCCAACTGCTCGGAAAAAACAGACTGCACCTGAATTTTGCCGGCTTTCACTGTCAGCTTACCTTCCGCTTCAACCTCTTTGGTTTGTCCATGCATGGTCAGTTTCCCTTTTACTTTCACCGGGTAAACTCCGTCTTTACCGTAGTTAACAACCGTACCCGCAAGAATAGCACCTCTGAATTCTGTTTTAGGAAATTTGTTGCTCTCCACATAATTCTCATTAAAATGTTCCTGCATCAAAGCCCTGTCAAATTCAAAGGCTTTCATTAATACAGCCATTTGCAGATTTCCTGTTTTGGTATCCAGCACACAGGTCACGGTTTTATTCACGCCTTCAATATTTTCAGGCGACTTGGGAGAAGTAGCATCAAAAGAGATCCTGCCACTCTTGGTAAAAAATTTATCCTGGGCAGTTATGTTTTTGATGACAAACAGGGCCAGTATACAAATGATCAGCTTTTTCATAAAAATGCATTTAAGGTTTTAGTAAATTTTGTGGAACAGAACGGTTCAGCAGCACATCTGCACCCAGACCCATATCATCAGCATTGTATCCGGTACAGATACCTTTAATGGTAATCCTGGTTCCCGTACTGAAGGGTCCGGTAACCGATCCGGGATCACCGTTCATGATACAACGTACCGATGAGAGGGAAGCCGTATCTCCGATGACCAGGGTTTGTACACCGGCACTATCGCTGCTCTGCGATTTGATCATGCCTGTTACAGCCAGTACTTTACCGAGATAAAGTGTATTTGCTTTTTTCTCATCCTGCTGAAATGCTTCCAGTAACTGTGTACCGGTTAGTTCATACGCCGGTGTCAGATCAGCTGTATCAGGTGCTTTTCGGTTAAACTCATGATACACATATACCGCTCCCAAAACAAGTAGGACCAGGACAGGGATCAACACTCTTGTGATTGTTTTCTTAGACATGTGCTCAGTTATAAGTATTAATTATTTAATGCCCCACCATCTATCCACTTTTTGATCGCAGCCAGCTGGCAGGTGGTCATTTTGGATGTACCCTGCGGCATGGGAATAAACCCAGCTGCATGACTGATACTGCCATATAATTTTCCATTCACCGCGATAGCTTTATCAGTAGCATAGGTTCCCATATTAATACCACCCGAACCACCGGTGGGTGTATGGCATCCGTAACACTGGTTTTTCAGCAGGGGTACTATTTTTTGAGAATAGGAGATAACGGTGCTGGTGTCGCAGGACACGGCCGAACCAGTGGGATATAGCAGATCGGCTTTATCATAATAACAGGAATAGAATGATATAATCAGGAAGCCGATTAAAAGAAATAAGATTGACTTTTTCATGGTTACTATATTTAATTGTTCGGCGTTCCCGCGTTGATCCATTTTTGAATTTGTGTGATTTCACAGTCAGGCATTTTTACACCTCCTTTGGGCATCGCAGAAATACCGGCTGTCCATTTTACAGATCCCAGTAATTTTCCACTGAGGGCCGATGTTTTCACAGTTGCATAGGAAGCGAGGTCTACACCTCCACCCAGTGAAGCGCTGTTATGACATCCTACACATTTGGTAGCGAGTAAGGGTTTGATGGCCGTACTGTATTTGAAATCGGTGGTATCGCATTTATCGCAGACATTGTTTACCGCACCCTGGTTAATCCATTTCTGGATTTTTGCCAACTGGTCGGTGCTCATGGCCGGCATGGGCGGTGGGGGCATCCGGTCTTTATCGGTACGGATGATTTCTTTATACAATTTGCTGCCGCCGGCATTCCGGGGCGAAACAATTTTCAGGATGCCGGTATACGTGGTCAGGTTCAGTCCTTCTGCATGGGTAACCGCATCATGACAACCAGCCATGGCACAGCCGGCATTGATCATGGGTTGGATTTCGTTGGCAAAATAGACAGAATCCGGACTGCAGGTACGTCCCGAAGTTCCGGGGTTGGGCACTTCCGTTACCACAGTGGTACCTGCCGGAAACGGGATCTCATGTTTACAGGCAAAAAATACCAGTACGGTTACTACGGTCAGTAAACCGGTTTTTACGCTCATTATTTTCATAAAATTTGTTTAAGCTGATGTAGACATCCGGGTAGGTGCAGGCAGGAACGGGCATTCGGTTCCGGCTGTAACTACAGGAATGACTTTACACTAAGGTTTCAAGACAAGGGTAAACATCAGGCCATTGCGGCAGGAGGGCGTAAAAGTGAATCTGTATAAGGGAACAAAATAGCTTCGGGCATTCCTGAAGGAAACGGAATGCTTTCCAGCAAAAAAGAATGTAGTGTAGTAGAAAATACCAGCGGTGGTGTTGTGGCCGGCAGGTTGCTCGGGTGTATCAGGTTCTTAAAAGGTAATTCATGATCCATGGCATCATCTGCCGTTATACCATCATCGCCCACATAATGTTCGCTGATATAATCCACAAAACCTTCCCGGGGATTCATGAGCAGGTGAAGCTGGTAATGCTGATAAATTTTGTGCACAGACAAAAGCTGGCATAATTCTGTGTTTCCCAGAATATGCAACAACAGCATTGATATCAGCAGCGGTTTCCTCATGTGTTAGTAATCAACCAAAATTGATGCCAGCGACCGCCAGATTATCTCATTTTAAGATAATGTTATACAAATTAATATATTTATATATATTATAGTGGTCTTGTACCATCTTTTGATTACAAAGGTAGAGCCCTTTCCGCCACTTTCCGTTGCCTGCGATTGAAAAAACATCTTTCAGGGTGAGATGAATGGGATTTTTGCTTAAAAACCGGCAAGAACCTCGTGGTTTCAGACAATCCCTTACCTTTGCACCCCAAATTTTAAGAATTCTAAAAATTCCATCATGGCATCTGTTACCAGAGAGAACATTGGTTTATTGAACGACAAACTGACCGTTCAGCTGAATAAAGAAGATTATTATAACGGCTTTGAACAAAGCCTGAAAAAATATGCCAAAACCGCCAATATCCCCGGTTTCCGTAAGGGTATGGTTCCTGCCGGACTGGTTAAGAAAATGTACGGCCAGGGCGTTTTTAATGATGAAGTACTGCGTAAGGTAGAAGCCGAACTGAACGCCTACCTGAACAATGAAAAACTGGAGATTTTTGCCCAGCCCCTGCCATTGGATAACGATGCAGCCAAACTGGATATGAACAATCCGGTTGAATACACTTTTTCTTTTGAAATAGGCCTGAAACCGGATGTGAAGGTAGATGCCAGCAAGATTAACGTAACCCGCTACAAGATCAATGTAACCGATGAAATGGTACAGGAAGAAGTGGAGCGCTTACAGATCCGCAACGGTAAAATGACAGAACCAGAAACCGTTACCGGTGAGGATAATGTGGTGAATGTAAAATTCATTGAGTGCGATCAGGAAGGTAATGAAGTGGAAGGTGGTATCAGCAAAGACAATTCACTGCTGGTGAAATATTTTGAAGCCGGTTTCCGCAGGAACCTGATGGGTAAAAAGAAAGATGATACCCTGGTATTGCAGTTGAGCAAAGCGTTTGAAGACAAAGAAAAAGAAGCCATTCTGGGAGATCTGGGACTGAGTAAAGAAGATGGCGATAAATATTTCAAGATCCTGATCACTAAAGTAGGTCTTGTAGAAAAAGCCGAACTGAACGAAGAATTTTTCCTCGCTGTATATCCTAACAAGGAGATCAAATCTGAAGCTGATTTCCGTGCAGCGGTAAAAGCGGAGATTGATGCGCATTTTGATCAGCAATCCCGCAACCAGATCTTCGACCAGATCTATCACCACTTGGTAGACCATACCGAAATGCAGTTCCCCGAAAGTTTCCTGAAACGCTGGTTACAAACCGGTGGTGAACAGCCTAAAACGGCCGAAGAAGCAGAGCAGGACTACCCTACTTTTGTGAACCAGTTAAAATGGACCCTGGTAAGCAGCCAACTGATCCAGGACAATAAGATCGAAGTAATGCCTGACGATATCCGTGATTTTGCCAAACAGCAGCTGTTCAGCTACATGGGTGGCCAGTTAGGTGCCCTGGGCGATAACCAGCAGTGGGTAGATGATTATGCCAACCGCATGATGCAGGACCGCAAATTTGTGGAAGACAGCTACCACCGCATCAGCACAGACAAAATGTTTACCGCGCTGGAAGGACAGGTAAAGGCCAAAGAAGAAGCCATCAGCGCCGAAGATTTTGCCAAGAAACTGCACCATCATCATCATTAATCCCAACACCCCTGAAACAGGCGTGAGAACATACCTGAATGCCGGACCTGCTTGGTCCGGCATTTTTATATCGGAAATTCTGTCTACAGTCTACAGATCTACGGTCGTGGACATGGTTAGAAGCAGCAATATGGCCTGACTTGTTGTCGTAAAATCCAAATTGCACAGTATTTGCCTGTAGAATTCATTCTTGAAATAGCAAATCACTTATCTTCAAAGCGAAAATCGTAACACATGAACCTTGGACAAGAATTTGAGAAATACGCGGTAAAACACAGGGGCATCAGCAGTGCCACTTTGCATAATTACCAACAACAGGGGTTTACCAACCTCACTCCCTATATCATTGAAGAAAGACCGTTGAATGTAGCCAGCATGGATGTATTCAGCCGTTTGATGATGGATCGCATCATTTTCCTCGGAGAAGGTATCAATGATTATGTGGCCAATATTGTAACGGCCCAGCTACTCTTCCTCGAAAGTACAGACCGTACCCGTGATATCCAGATGTACATCAACAGTCCCGGTGGTAGCGTATATGCCGGTTTGGGTATTTATGATACCATGCAGTTTATCAGTCCGGATGTAGCTACCATCTGTACCGGTATTGCCGCTAGTATGGGTCAGATCCTGTTATGTGCGGGTATCCAGGGTAAAAGAACTGCTTTGAAACACAGCCGTATCATGATGCACCAGCCCAGTGGCGCCATTGGCGGACAGGCAACGGATATCGAGATCACGGCCCGTGAGATCAAGAAACTGAAGCAGGAACTCTATGCCGTAACCGCGCATCATACCGGAAAAGACGTAGAAACCATTGCCAAAGACAGCGACCGTGATTTCTGGATGACCGCCACTGAAGCCAAGGAATATGGTTTGATTGATGAGGTGTTGTTTATGAATCCGAGAAAAGAGAAGAAAAGCTGATCGTAGTGAATAGTCAGTGGTGAATAGTGAATGAGAACATTCAATTCACTATTCCCAATTGCCCACTCACAATTGCCCATTCACAAAAAATAAAATTGAAAAAATGATCGACGCAAAATATATCAACCCCTACTTACAGGAAGACGACGAAGAAAACGAACCCGCTAAAGAAGAAAAACCAGAACCCATGACCGGCTTTATGATGAAGAAGATGGAAAAACTCTTCTTCGAAAAAAGAGCCGTGTATTTATGGGGCGTGGTAGATGATAAGTCTGCCCGTGATGTGGTAAGCAAATTACTGTTGCTGGATGCGGACAAACCCGGTCAGGAGATCAAATTCTATATCAACAGTCCGGGAGGCGTAGTTACCAGCGGTATGGTCATTTATGATACCATGAAGCTGATCCAGAGTCCGGTAAGCACCATCTGTATGGGACTTGCGGCCAGTATGGGCTCTATTTTACTCAGTGCCGGCACCAAGGGCAAACGTTTTGTATACCCGCATGCCGAGATCATGATACACCAGCCAAGCCTGGGCGGTTATTTTCAGGCAACCAGTGCCGATATCGAGATCCAGGCCAACCAGATCCGCAAAACCAAGGAACTGGGTGCCAAAATACTGGCCGATAACTGCGGTAAAACCGTAGAACAGATCATGAAGGATTTTGACCGGGATTACTGGATGGACGCCAAAGAAGCGGTGGCTTACGGTATTGTAGACGCGGTTTTAGACAAAATCTAAGCCCGTTCGACCGTTTTTACACGGTTTTTACTCAAAACAGACGCGCAGACCCCCGAACTGTGGTAGCTTTGCAACAATAAGCCGCCAACAGGTGTCTTTTATTATTATACGTGAAGGAAACAGATTATGGCGAAAGCATCTCAATTACATTGTTCTTTTTGTGGCCGCAACCGCGATGAGGTAAAAATTCTCATTGCCGGGCAGGATGGTCATATCTGTGAGAACTGTGTAGAACATGCCCAGGAAATTATTGCACAGGAATTATCAACCAAACAGGAAAACAGCACCAACGCTAATTTCAAACTCAATGTTCGCCGTCCGGCGGAGATCAAGAAATTCCTGGATGAATATGTAATTGGCCAGGATGATGCCAAAAAGGTATTGTCGGTAGCCGTTTACAATCACTACAAACGGGTTAACAGCAAAGCCCAGCAGGATGAGGTAGAAATTGAAAAGAGCAATATCATTATGGTGGGCGAAACCGGTACGGGTAAAACCCTGCTGGCCAAAACCATTGCCCGCCTGCTGAATGTTCCCTTTGCCATTGTAGATGCAACCGTATTTACCGAAGCGGGATATGTGGGAGAAGATGTGGAGAGTATGTTGACCCGCCTGTTACAGAACTGTAATTATGATGTAACCGCTGCCGAACGCGGGATTGTATATGTGGATGAGCTGGACAAGATCGCCCGTAAAGGCGATAACCCCTCTATCACCCGCGATGTAAGCGGTGAAGGGGTACAGCAGGGATTGCTGAAAATGCTGGAAGGGACCGAAGTACTGGTACCCCCGCAGGGAGGCCGTAAACATCCGGAGCAGAAAATGATCAAAGTGGATACGAAAAATATTCTCTTTATCTGCGGTGGTGCTTTTGATGGAATTGACAAAGTGATCGCCCGCAGGGTAAACACCAATGCCATCGGCTTCAGTGTAAACAAGGAAGAACAGGAGCACCAGCGTAAAAACCTGCTACAGTTCATCAATGCCACTGACCTGAAAAGTTTTGGCTTGATCCCGGAACTGCTCGGACGTTTACCCGTGATCACCCACCTGAACCCGTTGGATGCGGAAACACTCAGAAATATCCTGACCGAACCCCGCAACTCACTCATCAAACAATTTACCCGCCTGTTTGAGCTGGAGGGCATTGAACTGATCATGGATAACGAAGTGCTTGATTTTATGGTGAAGAAAGCCCTAGAATACAAACTGGGTGCCCGGGGCTTACGCAGTATCTGCGAAAGTATCCTCACCGATGCCATGTTTGAATTACCCGGCACCGATACCAAACAGCTGCATATTACCCTCGATTACGCAGAGCAGATGTTCAGCAAAAGCAAGATCAGTGCATTAAAAGTAGCCTGATCAACTGCTTACTTACCGATAAACACATTAGCGATGGGAATAAGTTCTTGTCGCTTTTTTGTGGGGAGCCAGTAATTTGCATCGTGAGTCGTGAGTCGTGAGTCGTGAGTCGTGAGTCGTGAGTCGTGAGTCGTGAGTCGTGAGTCGTGAGTCGTGAGTCGTGAATGGTGAATGGTATTGCACTTTACACAAAACTTAGAACCTAATACTTAGAACATAAAACTTACTTAAACTCTCCCAATCATGAATGAACTTGTAGAGCGCCTGGTGAAAGAAGCGAAACTGAATCCGGAACAGGCACAGAAAGCCATTGAGACCATTGCCAATTTTGTAAAAGAAAGATTCCCCATGCTGGGTGGCGCGGTTGACCAGATTTTTGCTGCCGGAAACAAAAACGAAGACTAGGGAACAGATGAACCGATGAACCGACGAGCAAGGAACCGATGATCTGATGAGTAGGTGAAGAGCTATTTAATAAATATACTTCGTCTGTTCATCGGTTCATCTGTTCGTCTGTTCATTATGTGAGTGGCATACGTATCGTGAATGTACTTCCTTTGCCGGGTTCGCTTTCTACAATGAGTTCTCCGCCGGCTTTGCTGATGAGATCGCGGCAGAGCATTAAACCGAACCCACTTCCTTTTTCATAAGAAGTGCCGGTGGTATTGTAGTATTGTTTGGCGTTCACTTTTTCAATCGCTTCTTTTGTCATACCAATGCCATTGTCTTTTACGGCCAGGTACAGGCAATGGTCATCGCCCAAACGGGAAGTAATATCGATAGTTCCGTTTTCGTTGGTGAACTTGATGGCATTACTGATCAGGTTACGGCATACGATCCGCATCATTTCTTTTTCTGCAACAATAGCCAGATCACGGTCTACCAGATTCCGTAGTGTGATCTTCTTTTTCATCAGTGGCATGCGGTGTTCTTCCTCCAGCACTTTGATCAGCTGGTGCAGTCCTACTTTTACTTTATCATCTTCCTTACCATCCATTTGCCCCTTGATCCAGAACAGAAGGTTATCCAGCAGGGATGTGGTGCCCAGGTACTGCGTCTCAAGCAGTTGCAGTAAACGATCCGCTTCTTCCGGTGGAACCATGCCCTGGTTTACGAGGTTCAACACCCCTTTGGTATTCACCAATGGAGTACGGAGATCGTGCGATATGATAGAGAGCAGTTTGTTTTTGGTTTTGTTATCTTCCTCGAGTAGGAGGTTCTGGTGAGAGATCTCTTTGTTCAACTGATCAAGTGAAGCGGAATTCTTTTCAATGATCTCATTTTTTTGCTTCAGTTCTTTACCAAAGAAACGCTGACGCTGGTAGTTTACCAGGGCCAGCACGGCCAGTACGGCCACAATAATCAGGATAAAAGTACCTACGGTGATAATGAGTAACTGCTCTTTCTGTACCTGTTTCTGTTTTTCCAGGTCTTTCTCTGCATTGGTATTTTTGGCGTTCTGGTTCTTGATCACTTCAATGAAATTGAGCGCATACTCTTTTTCATTGGCGATCTGCAGGTTCAATACATTTACCAGCGAATCCTGCCATTCTGAGGCCCGCATAATATCATTTTTCTGCCGGTACACATCAATTACCCTGGCAGAAGCATCTTTCATCAGGTTATACGCAGATACCACATAGGCACAGCCATACGCTTCTTTGGCATCGGCAATGGATGCATCGCTCCTTCCCTGCTGCTGACGAATGGAAGCCAGTTGCAGCTGGTTCAGTGCGGCTCCGAATTTATCGTTCAACAGCCTGTCTATGGCAAGCGATTTCAGGTAATATTCTTCGGACCTGGCTAAGAAGCTGTTTGAGTTAAATAAATAAAAGAGGCTAATGTGGAAAGGATAGACTAAAGATTGGAAGTCAGTCGTT